>JAFXHU010000027.1 GCA_017533565.1 Clostridia bacterium | reverse complement strand
GCGAGCAAAAACAGTCTAAAAGACTGTTTAGGCGAAGCGAAGTGAAACGAGCAAGGAGTAATGAAGGAAATCGGAGATTTTCGCGCATTACGACTATGCGAATTCACTGGGGAAGCTTCAAATCCCGAGGATAATAGAGGTAGCCCTTGCGGTTACCGCTATTATCCTGTCTGCACAACGAAAAAGGGCAGTCCTTACGAACTGCCCATGGTGCAGGTGACGGGATTTGAACCCACACGTCTCTCAACACTGGAACCTGAAACCAGCGCGTCTGCCGTTCCGCCACACCTGCAAATTGATATTAAATTTTGAGTTTTGCGCTTTACACAAAGTGTAAACAAAGACGTCACCTACGTGACATCACCTGAAACCGGCGCAGTCTTTGAGCGCAGACTCGCTTCGCTCGCTAACGCGAAAGAACGCGGGGCGTTCTTCACGCCGACCTTGTCGGCTGTTCCGCCACGTCCGCATTTTAAGCTTTCGTCCTCTATTTTTACACGGGAAGGACACCCGAGGCGGTGCTTACTATTGAGTTGAACTCTTTCGGCATCTTCGCGCAAGCACTATACTATCACATTTTTCGTCGGTTGTCAATAACCTTTGCTCAAAAATGGGTGTGTTTTCCGCAAATTCAACCGCAATTTGCGTAAAAATGGGTGGCTTTTAAAATTGCAAAGCGCGCTTTGTATCGCAAAACATCGCAAATGCCGCTTTACCTTATAAACGTTGAAAAGCCTCCCGCACGTTTTTTACACCTCGTCCGAGAGACCGAGTATATAATCTGCACTCACTCCATACAGTCTGCAAAGTGTGAGCAGATGGTGTATCGGAAGCTCGTTTGCGCCCCTTTCGTACCTTGCATACATCGTTTGGGAGGTACCAAGCACGTTTGCAACCTCTTGCTGTGTCATATCGTTATCCTCGCGCAGGTCGCGTATTCGCTTTACGTATTTCACATGCGTGCCCTCCTCAAAAGTTAATTATATATACATTATATACAGTAAAGAAATTTACTATTGACATTAGTAAATATTTGTACTATAATTTACGTGACATTAACTTTTTATTTTGAAGGAGACACTTATGAAACGACGTATTCATTCTTTCGTTTGGGGAGGCCTTGCCGCGGCACTCGGTATCGCACTCGGTATTTCTTCTCTTGTAAACGGCAACGCAATAGCAGCGGTTATATTTTTTATCAGCGGAGTTGCCGCATTTACCTTCGTTTCCTGCCTTATCCTCGATAACAACTTTATCGGTGAATTGGTGGGCGAAATATTCAGCTGGGGCTTCGTGTCCCTCCCGGGACTGATTTTCGAGCTTTCCCTCGACGGCATTATCTGGCTTTTGACCGTAAAGCTTCTTTTCTGGCTTCTCGGACTTGCACTTGCGTGTGCGGCGGGTGTTTTTGCGATATTCGTAGGCTCGGTGCTTTCGCTCTTCGTTTATCCGTTTGCCATCGTTAAGAATTTCAGGGGAATTGAGGCTTAATATGAAAAAACTGCTTATTTTCTTTCTTGTGGCTGTGCTTGCCGTAATGCTTGTCGGCTGTGGCGGAGGAAACGACGACCCCGCACCCACACCCACGCCTACTCCGACACCCACACCCACGCCTACCCCCGACCCTACTCCCGACCCGACCTTGCTTGATTTTGAGGGGATAACCCTTTCCGACCTTACCGTTATCTATAACGGTGCGGAGCATTCGCTGGAAATATCGGGAAATCTCCCCGATGGCGCAAACGTAACCTATACGGGAAATAAGGCTACCGACGCTGGCAGCTACCCCGTAACCGCACGCCTTGAGTGCGAGGGCTACAACACCAAAACCCTTACCGCAACGCTTACGGTAAACAAAGCCGACATTACGGGTGTCAGCCTTTCCGAAAAGACGGTTACCTATAACGGTGCGGAGCATTCGCTGGAAATATCGGGAAATCTCCCCGATGGCGCAAGCGTAACCTATACGGGAAATAAGGCTACCAACGCGGGTAGCTACCCCGTCACCGCAACCCTTTCGGGCGCGAATTATAACACCCTTACTTTAGAGGCAACCCTCACCGTAAACAAAGCCGATATTACGGGTATTACCTTTAATGGCGATACGGTTGAATACGATACCGACGAGCATACGATTGCCGTTGTCGGAAACGTCCCCGCGGGCGTTACGGTAAGCTATACCTGCAACGGCAGCACCTTCACCTCCGCAAGTCAGGTTGGCACGTATAACGTGGTGGCAACCCTTTCGGGTGTAAACCATAACACCCTCGTCTTAAACGCGACCCTCACAATCAAATCCACCGAAGCCTTGCTCTTTGCGGCTAACTTTGACGGTGTGATTTATTTCCAAAACGACCTCGACGGCAAAAAGCTTTATAAAATCGAAAACGGCAATATCGAAAAGGTAAACAACGATATTCCCGAATATTTTTACAACGCGGGCAACGCGCTCTATTATTACAGCAGCGCATTCCTCGGAAAATCGCTGAAGCGCATTAACTCCGACGGCAGTGTTGAAACCGTTATCTCCTCCTTAAAGGGAGAATACGTAACCCTCGACGGCACTTACGTATATTACGCGGTAAACACCCTCTTGAGCAAGGAGGCGGGCATCTGGAGATACAAGCTTGACGGCTCGGAGGAAGAACCCACCCGCATCAGCGAAAACAAGGCGGCATATCTCACAATCGTTGGTGACAGGCTTTATTACTCCAACAAATCCGACGGCGGAAGCCTTTACGTTATGTCCGTCGGCGGCGGAGTGTCAACCCTCCTTCACGACGAAAAGGTTGAATATATTATAGAGGATAACGGAGTGCTTTACTTCGACTCCTCAAAGCTTCTCGGAAGTGCGATTTATAAATACAGCACCGAGGACGGAAGCCTTACGAAAATGACCACGGACTCGGGTAAATATCTCGTAAAGCTCGGAAATTACATCTATTACGTAAATAACGACCTTCTTACCTCCAACGTTTTCGGCGACGGAATATACCGTGTTTCCACCGTTTTGAGCGCGGGTAGCTTCCCCGGCTCGAAAATCCTTTCGGTGGAGGATAACGGATATTCCTCTCTTATCACCGACGGCGAGTATCTGTATTATTACAAATTGAACGACAAGCATCTTTACAGATACGACCCGCAAAGCGGGGAGGAAATAGACCTTATGGAGGGCTACGAGCCTCCCGTGGAGGAAATAATCCCCGTTGGCGACACCGTTATCGCAATCCACAACGGCGAAATTTACTACACCAATCCCTTGGACGGAGTGTTAAACGGCGCCTGCCTTTACAAGTACAATCCCGTAACCAATCAGCACGTAAAGGTGCTTGCCGCGGACGTTGCGGGAGTTTGGTTCTACGGTAACAGGATGTTCTATTCAACCTGCATTCTTACAAATTACGCTCTCTACTGTATGGAGCTTGATACCGGTAACACGGTAAAGGTCAATTCCGACAGATGCCAGGACCTTATCTTCGACGGTGACTACGTTTATTATCTGAAGGTCAACGTGGTCGGTGCTAAAAACACGATTATGAAAATGGCGCTTTCGGATATCGGCACGGAGGTAGAGCCTACCGTGATTTACGGGGATAAAAACGTTGCCGTTACGGGTCTTTGTAAATCTGGCGAGAGCTTCTATTTCGTTGTCAACCCCCTCGTCGGAAAGCAAAAACTTTATAAATTCACCGTTGGTGAGTCAAAGGCAACCGACCTTGGCGAAACCGCCTTCGAGGTTGTAAGCCTCGGTGACACGCTTTACTTCTACGACGATTACGATAACGCGATAAAGTGCTATAACGCGGGTACGGTTACCACCCTCGTTGCGGGCGTAAGCGTAAACGACCTTGCCATAGCCGACGGAATGCTCTATTATTCCTCCACAAGCGGAAAGGTCGGTGTTTACTCCTACAACCTCACCACCGAAGCGGAAGCGAAAATCTCCGACAGCGTAGGAGAGGCACTCACCGTTGACGGCGACAGCCTCTGGTTTATCGCTACCGCGGTCGGCTACGTAGGCGACTATCCCGTCCATTCGGGAAATGGCGACTGCGCTCTTTATCTCTACGACGGCGAAAGCCTTATTAAAAAATAAGTAAAAAACAAAAAGAAAAACAGCCGACGAAAATGTCGGCTGTTTTTATGTTACCTTTATTTAAATCACGAAATTTTGCTTTCGATATAGGCGCAAACGTCGCCCGCGGTTTCAAATCTTACGAATTCGGTAAAGCGGAATCCGTACCTGTCCTCAATCTCCATTGCCATCATCATCATAGCAAGCGAGTCGAAGCCAAGCTCCTCGATAAGCCTCGTTTTTTCGGTAACCGTCGAGGTGTCAAGCTCGGGCATTGCCCTTCCGATTATTTCCTTAAGCTCCTCAAGCATCTTTATTCTCCGTTTCTATGTTTTTGATATAAGCGCGTCTGCGCTTGTGATGGCGGGCGGTAAGGTGCTTCCACTGCGCCATAACCTGCGTGTTGGTTTCAAGGTTGAGATTGGTTTCGCATTTTTCAATCCGTCCGTCCGAAAGTATCTCTACCATACCGTTGAGAATGACCGCGTTTATTCCCGAATTTTGATATTCGGGGCGCACAGCCACAAGCCCAAGGTCAAGCGTTTTCGGATTTTTCACCGTCCTCATCAGCTTCATAAGCGTGGGAATATTAAGCCTTCCGCCGCTTTTTTTAAGAGCGTCGCCGATGCTCGGGAAGCAAAGCCCAAAGGCAACGACCTCCTCCGCCTCGTTACAGATAAACACGGCGTAATCGATGTTGATAACCGCCATAAATTGACTGATAAGCTCCCGCCTTTGCTCGTTGGTAATCGGCATAGTGCCGTAAAGCTTTGCATAGCAAACGTCGAGCGTGTCGAAAAAGCTGTCCGCGTATTTGCTTATATACCTGCGCTTTGAAATGCTCGTGTTTGCGATATGAAGCTTGTTCATTTCGAGCGCACGCTCCGCAACCCTTGCAAGCATCGGATTTTTCTTTTCGGGGGCGGTAAGCTCAAATTCAAGCCAGTCAACCTCCTTTGCAAAGCCAAAATCCTCAACCAGCTCGGGGTAGTATTCATAGCTGTACTGCTCCTCAAAGGTGCTGTTTTCGTCAAAGCCCCAAACGAGAAGTCCCTCTCGGTCCATATCGCTGTAGCCGAGCGGACCGCAAAGCTCGGTCATACCGCGCTCCCTTGCCCAGCTCTCAACCGCACCGAAAAGCGCGCGCGAAACCTCGGCATCGTATATCGAGTCGAAGCGGGTAAACCTCACCCGCTTTTCACCCTTAAGCTCGTTTGACTGCTTATGCAGTATTCCCTGAATTCTTCCAACCGTTCTGCCGTCCTTTTTCGCGATATAAAATACCGTGTCGGCAATCTCGCTCTTATTACCCGCGCGGAGCAGCTTCATTACGTCGCCGTAAAGCTCGGGAACAAAATACGGACAATCCTTGTACATTCGGAGGGGAAGCTCAACAAACTCCCTTCTGTCCGCCCGCGTTTTTACCTCAATAATCTCTACCATCAGTCAAGAGCCTCGTCCTCGCGTCTTATTCTGTAAAGACCGTAGCCCGCAAGCCACGGACCGTTGTGACAGCCGCTTGCGGGCGACATAATAACGTCCTCGTGGTTAGTGGAAATTCCGTATTTCTGCTCGGTTTCCTTAAGCGTTTCAAGAAGCGACGGTCCCGTGTAAATATGATAAAGGATATAATCCTCGGGGCTTCTGTCACCGATTATCTCGCAAAGCAGCTCACACGTGCGCATAAGTGCCTTCTTAGGCGTCCTTACGCTTTCAACCGCGACGATTTCGCCCTCCTTGTTAAAGCGAAGGACGGGGCAAATCTTAAGCATCTGACCCATAAACGCCTTCGCGCCCTTAAGCCTGCCGTTGTAAATAAGATAATCGAGCTTTCCGTCAACTCCGATAAACTCCTGATGCTCAATACCCCAGGCGGTTTCCCTCAAAACCTCCTCGGTCGAAAGCCCCTTGTTAAGAAGCTGTGCCGCAACGATGGCGTGCATACCCTCGCAAAAGGCGGCGGATTTCGTGTCTATAACGTGAATTTTGATTTTGTCCGCGTATTCTTCCGCAAAAAGCTTTATCGCGTTATACGTGCCGCCAAGCGCGGAGGAAATCGTGAATACCAAAATCTCGTCGTAGCCCTCCGCAATGGCTCTGTCGAAAACCTCGCCTATCTCCGCGTGGGAGGGAAGTGCCGTGCGGGGAAGATTGTTTTTCGGGTCCTCGAGCTTTTCAAGCTCGGAGTAAAACCATACGGGGTCCATCTCGCCCTCGAGAAATTCCTTTCCCTGGAATATCATATGTATCTGAAGCGTATCGATGTTTAATTCACGGTAACGCTCGGGAGCAAATTTGATTGCACCCGTGGAGGTGCATACTACCTTTACCTTTGCCATAGTGTTTCTCCTTTCGCCCTTGTAAAAAGGGATTTGTGCGGATTATTCCGCGTGATTTTCGTCGTAAATTCTTTTGCTTTGCGCCATATTAAGCACCATTGAAAGCGTGCTTACTATTGCCTTTTCGTCGCACGCACCGTGCGCCTTTACCACGGGCTTCACAGCGCCGAGAATAATTCCGCCGCCGAGCGAAGCAATATCGTAGGTCTGCATAAGATAGCCGAAAAGCTTCATTGCCTCCTCGCTGCCCGTCCTTTTTGCGTATTTTACAATATCGGTAAGCATACGCCTTGCCGTGCCCTCCGTAACCTTAAGCACCTGATTTCCCGCAAAGCCGTCGCATACCAAAACGTCGCAAGCACCCGAAAGAGCCTTGTTGCCCTCCACGTTTCCGATAAAGTTAAGCGATCCGTCCGCCTTGATTTTTGCGTGAGCCTCCTTAACCGTCTTGTTGCCCTTCGTTTCCTCCGCACCGTTTGAAAGAAGACCGACGCGCGGGCTTTCAATGCCGTACATCTCCCTCATAAAGTCCGTGCCGAGTCTTGCAAAATGGTGGAGCGTTCCCGCGTCACAGTCAACCGTCGCGCCCGTATCGACAAGACAGGTAAAGCCGCCCGCCTCCGCGGGAAGCACCGCCGCAAGCGCGGGTCTTACTCTGACCCTGCCCGCAAGGAAGCGCATCGAGCCTGCGATAAGCGCGCCCGTGTTACCCGCGCCAACGAAGCCGCAAAGGTCCTCTCTGTCGCGCAGTGCCGTCATACCGATAACGAGCGAGGAATTCGGCTTTTCGAAAAGCGCTGCCGCGGGGCTGTCGTAATTCGTAACCTCCTCGGGAGCCTCGACAATCTCGACACGGCTCGTATCTACGCCAAGCCTTTCGCACTCGGCGCGTATAACCTCGGTATCTCCCGAAAGAAGCACCGAAAGGCTCTTGTGCATATCGAGTGCAGTCTTGACTCCGCCTATTATAACCGCGGGACCCTTGTCTGCACCCTTGGTATCAACTACTATTTTGTAAAGCTCCGACATAAAAACCTCCTTTTTGCCGTAAAGCCGCGCGACCTCCGCCGCGCAATTTAAATAACCCTTATTCTATTGCGATAAGATAATCGTAAAGCTCCTGACCGCCCTCGTAAACCGTAACCTCACAGTCGGGGTAGGCGTCCGTCACCCTCTCGGTAAGTCGCGCTCTTTCCTCCTCGCCAACCGACTGCCCGACGAATAGGGTGATAAGCTCGTAGCAGTCCATATCCACGCTTTCGAGAAGCGAGATAACCGCCTCCTCCGCCGAGCTTGAGGACGCGACGATTTCCCCGTCCACGATGGACATATATTCGCCGCTTTGTATCGCACGTCCGCACACGGTGGCGTCCCTTACCGCGCGGGTAACCTCGCCCGTAACCACGCTGTCCGCCGCGCGCTCCGCGTTTTTGACGAGCATCTCTATATCCGTAATACCGGGCGTTATAACCGAAAGCGCACCGTAACCCTGCATAAGGCTCTTGGTGGGTACGATATGCACCCTTGCGCCGTCGTACATATTCGCCGCCTGATTTGCCGCGAGAAATACGTTTTTGTTGTTTGGAAGGACGATGATATGCTCGCTGTCACAGGACTTAAACGCGGTAATAAACTCCTCGGTGGAGGGGTTGGCACTTTGTCCGCCCGCAATAATTCCGTCCGCGCCCGCATCGAGCATAAGCGCACACATACCCTCGCCCGTCGCGACGGTAAGCACCGAGAATTTTTTACTGTTCTTCTTCGGTGCTGGCTTTGCCTCCGTGCCCGAATGGTCAATAGACATATTTTCTATCTTGACGGTAAGGAATTCGCCAAACTCCTGCGCTCTTGAAAGCACCTCGCCGGGTGTAAAGGTATGAACGTGTACCTTTACTATATCACCCTCCTTGTAGGCAACAACGCTCTGTCCGTGAAGCTCGGAGAGCATATCCAAAATTCTTTCGATTTAAAATGCGTCGGGGTCAACCTTGTTTGAGGTAAGTCGGAGCAAAAATTCCGTGCAATACCCAAACTCAAGCACCGAGTCGCGGGTAAAGGCGTTGATATTCGGCGCGTGCTTTTCCTCCGCGGCCGCGTAATCGGATACCTGTCTTTCGCCCGTAAGAGCCTGATACATTCCGAGAATGATGTAAAGGTAGCCCGCACCGCCCGAGTCAACCACGTCCGCCTCCATAAGGGCGGGGAGTATCTCCTTCGTTCTGCGAAGCGAAATTTTCGCCTGATGTATGTGGAGGTTAAAAAAGTCCTCTACCGTGGAGTCGGCGTTGATATTCGCCGCGGCGTATTCGGTAGCCTCGCGGAAAACGGTAAGTATCGTGCCCTCCGTGGGATTTTGAACCGAGCCGTACGCCCGCCTTGTTCCGCAGCCAAAGGCGGCGGCAAGTATAAGCGCGTCAACCGTTTCGTGCTTTGAAAGCTCCTCGTTTATTCCCGCGAAGATTTGCGAAAGTATAACTCCGCTGTTTCCCCTCGCGCCAAGCAGCACGCCGTGCGCGAAATAGCGGGAAATCTCCGCCACGCTCTCAAATTTATCGGATGCAATTTCGGCAAGTCCGCCCTGCATCGTCTTCATCATATTTGTGCCCGTGTCACCGTCGGGAACGGGAAAAACGTTAAGGTCGTTGACCTCGGCAACGTGCTCGGAAAGAAGGGAAATGCCGCCGAGAAGCATTTTTGCAAATTGCTTTCCGTCTAATCTTTTATTCATATCTGTGGTCATCCGTAGGAGTACGGACAGCTCCTTTTTATTTATTCATAAATAAACACACAAGCAAATAATAGCACAGGTGAGTGCTAAAGTAAATAAAAAATTGTAATTTTTAATAAATTTTTGCCGAAATTGAACACACACACGCGCTTTGTTACGGCAAGGTTTATCGGTCAACTTTCAAATTTGGTATTTAAAGGAAATTGCTCCTTTCCCCTTGACAAAGCCGATAAGGCGGGGTATAATAAAAGAGAACAAAAAGTTCTTTTATAATTCACCGACTGCGGAGGTAACTGAAATTGAAAAAAATGAACGAGCAAAAGCTTGATAAAATGCTTTCGTTTATAAAGGATTATATCGCGAGGAATAACGGACGCTCTCCGAAATTTTCCGAAATACTCGAGTATATGGAGATGACGAATTCGGTCGGCTACCGCTATCTTACCACGCTTGCCGAGCGCGGGGAAATCGTCTATAACGGACGCGACACCCTTTCGATAGCGGGACAGGATAAAATGCGTATGAGCTTTCGGCGCGTGCCTATTCTCGGCGGAATACCCTGCGGGCTTCCCGAGGAGCATAGCGAGCTTATAGAGGGGTATCTCGCCCTGCCGGAGGAATGGCTCGGCGGCGATTGCTATCTTCTTCGCGCCGACGGCGACTCTATGACGGGCGCGGGAATTGACGACGGTGACCTCGTGCTTATCCGCCGTACCACCGTATCCGAAACGGGGCGCGTGATAGTTGCACTCGTCGATGGCACCGACACCACCCTCAAACGCTATTTCGTCGATAAAAACGGAGCCGCGGTGCTTCACGCCGAAAATCCCGCCTACCGCGATTTGCACCCCTTCCACCTCGCGGTACAGGGCGTGGCAGTAAAGGTTATAAAGGATGTTGTATAATCAAATTCCGCAGGAAAAGGCGGATAGGGAGGGGCAGTATTACGCCTGCATCGACCTCAAAAGCTTTTACGCCTCGGTGGAGTGTGCCGACCGCGGGCTTGACCCGTTTACGACACGCCTTGCCGTTGCCGACCCCGAAAGGGAGTCGGGCACGATATGCCTCGCCATCACTCCCGCAATGAAGGCGCTCGGTATTAAAAACCGCTGTCGCGTTTTTGAAATCCCGAAGGGAATCGATTATATCACCGCAAAGCCGCGAATGAAGCGCTATATTGAAAAATCCGCGGATATATATTCGATTTATCTTCGGTATTTCAGCCCCGACGATATACACGTCTATTCGATTGACGAATGCTTTATCGACCTCACCCCGTATCTAAAGCTCTATTCCTCCACCCCCGCCGACCTTGTGCGACGGGTGATGCGGGAGGTTCGGTCAGAAACCCAAATCCCCGCCACCGCGGGCATCGGGACGAATTTGTTTTTGGCAAAGGTCGCGCTTGACGTCACCGCAAAAAGGGCAAGTGACGGACTCGGTTTTCTTGACCGAGATGCCTTTATGGCTACCGTCCTGCACCACCGCCCCATAACCGATATATGGCAAATAGGTGCTGGCACGGCACGGCGGCTCTCACACTTTGGCGTTTATGACCTTTACGGAGTGACACAGCTGCCCGAAAGCGTCCTTTACCGCGAATTTGGGGTAAACGCCGAATACCTTATCGACCACGCCAACGGTCTTGAGCCGTGTACCTTGGCGGATATAAAGGCATATACCCCCTCGACAACCTCGCTCACGTCGGGACAGGTGCTTTTCGAGCCGTATTCCTACGACGACGCGCTCCTGATTCTTTCCGAAATGGTGGAGTCGCTCACCCTCGATTTAATCCGCACCCACCGTGCCGCAGGCTCGGTTTCGCTTACGGTCGGCTATAATCGGGAGGGAAGGTTTAACGACCCCAACTCGACCCGACCCTCTACGGGCGCGTCCGAAAGGCTTCACGAATATACGAATTCGCTGGAGCAGCTTACCGCACGCTTTACCGAAATATACCGTAAAACCACCGACCCCCATACCCCGATACGAAGGCTGAATATCACCCTTGGGGATATTACCGACGAGGCTTGCATTTGTGCCGATATGTTTACCGATACCGCCGCCCTAAATAGGGAGCGCCGTCTGCTCGGCGCGGTTGTCGATATAAAGGACAAATACGGAAAAAACGCAATTCTTCGCGGTATAAGCTATGAAAAAAAGGCAACGATGCGAGCGAGAAATCTTATGATAGGCGGTCACAACGCCGACGTCGCGGAGGGCGTTAGCCCCACCCCGTGTAGAGAAATCGCGGAAAATGACAGCCGAAAAGCGGAAAAGGACACCCCGAATACGGCAAATGACACCCGAAATGCGGGAGCTTGCACCGAAGGCGCGAAAAACAACACCCAAAGCTCGGGGGGAGATAAAAATGGCTAAACCAAGACACGAAAGGGCGGTACAGTTTGCACCCTTTGCCGCGCTCACGGGCTTTGAGGAGGTAATTCGCAGCCGCACCGTAAGAAAAGCACCGCGCCGCGAGCTTCTGCCCGATGAGGTGGAGAGGATAAATCGGGCTCTGACCTCTCTTTCCGTCGGTGACACGGTGCGCGCGACCTACTATCGCGACGGCGCGTATGTGACGGCTGTCGGTATTCTCACCGACCTTGACCCGATTTTCGCTACCGTTACCTTGGTTAAAAGCACAATCGCTCTTTCCGACCTTTTTGCAATCGAGGCGGTGTAGCTCGGCTTATTGCTCGGGGATTATTTACTTGGACAAATTATTTATGAGAAACGGTAGCCTGCGTGCTGCCGTTTTTGATTTATTCGCCGTTCTTTTGCGATTTTTTGTGTCTTTTCAGTCCGTTTAAAACCGTCAAAAGCATCGGCGTGTTGTACCGAAGCACTATCGTCGGCAGGATGTTTAAAAATAAATTCACAACACCGACGGGGAGCGCTATTGTAAACGCACAAATATTCGGCAGGGTAAGCATCGCTAAAAATCCCGCGAAATAGGAAAGCCTGTGCGTAAGCACACCCTTATTGCACTCGATTATAAAACGCTCAATGTATTCGGGATTGTTCGGCTCGCAAAGCCTTCTTTTGCTAAAGCCGCCAAGCCCGCCAAGCTCCCATACCTTGTCCTTCCAGCGCTTGACGCCAAGCCTTGCGTAAAAGGCTCTTTCGCTCCTTGAAACCCTGTAATGCGGATTGTCGATGCCAAACCACCCGTTTGGCATTTTATTTATGAGAATGGCAATGCCTCCGTCAATCGCAAATTGAAGTGCGGTGCACCATATAACCGCCGCTATAACGTAATACCATTGCGCCGCGTCAAGCGCGATGTTTACGGCGGAAATAATCACCATCATAATACCTATAACCGTTAAATAAAGCTTCATTCCTCACCGTAAACGAGTGGCTTGCCGTAAAACTCCTCGTACACCCTTACCCAAGCGTTGTAGTTTTCCTCTTTCATTTTTGCTCTCGCCTCGGCAGCTGAAACGGAGGTGTCGGGATATATCGCGGGAAGTATATTCACCGTGTACTCCTGCACGAAAAATCCATTACCGTCGGGCTGGTCGCTGTCCTCCATCGTGATGAAAATCGGCACGACGGGCACGTTATTCCTTACCGCAAGGCTGAAGGCACCGTCCTGCATCGGCTTTGGCTTTCTGTAATTCCACCACATGCTCTGCTCGGGATAAATAAGTATCGTTTCTCCGCGCGAAAGAAGTGCCTTTACCGCCTTCATAAATTTTTTCATCGTTGCGGTTTGACTTGAAAGGGGAAGCGTGTTGCAATGTCGCATAAAAAGCCCGAACGGCTTTGGCGGATTTGTGTAGTTGCCCTCGCGGATAACTTTGTAAAGCTTTCGCCCGTCCATAAAATCGCGCAGCGATACCCAAACCGCATAATTGTCGCCAACCGAAAAGTGGTTACAGGTAACGATTTTTCCGCCCTTTGCCGCCACGAAATTTTCTATACCGCGAACCTCCTTGATAATAAGCTGACGCTTTTTTATCATTTTATCGAAAAACCTCGTTGCCATAATGTTGGCAAATACGGTCTTTATCCTGCTCGATAGCCTTTCGTTGAGGTAATCCACATCCTCGGGCATAAGCGGATAGGTTTCGGGGTCGTCCTCCGCATCAATATGCCAAAGCCCGTTCTTCTCAAGCTCGGATATTTTTTCGAGTATTCTTAATCTTTCCTTCGACTGCTCCATTTTTCCTCCCTAAACCTTGGACTGCTTCGTTATTCCTCATTAAAATACTAAAGCGGAAAGCCTTTTTTTGAAGGTGTTGTCGGATGCGACAATTTCCTTTGTCTGCTCTATTATACGTACCGCCTCGGACTCCTTCCTTGCGCGGCACTCGCCGTCAAAGCTGTCGCGTATTTCACAGATTTTGCCGTAAAACGGGGAGCGTGCCGCGTAACGCCAGAAATGCTCTCCGTCGGCAACGTCGCCGTATTGCCACGGCTTTTTGTAAAGGGCATAGTGTACAATGCTCTTATCACCCTCGCACGGCGTGGGAAGCGGCTCCTTGTTCCACCCGTTTGGAAGCTCGTGGATTTTTCCCGCACAAAGGTAGTTCAAATATGCCTGGTCGGGGTCGAGGAGGTCGAAATCATACTCGCTTATTATCCTGATAAATTTTTCCTCTATTCTTTGCCGTCTGAATTCGGATAAATTCATTAACAAAACACCCGCATTGACGTATTTGTCGGGATTTACTCCAAGCGCCTTTTCCGCATACTCCCTGAATTCGGGTGTGCCTCTGACAAATGCCTCGGGTGCAGCGGCGATAATATTATTGCCAAGCTCGGTGTTGTAAAGCCGCGATATGTCACCGAGAACAACAAGGTCGCAGTCAAGATAAATAACCTTGTCGTATTCGGGGAAAAGCGACCCGATAAACAATCGGTAATAGGTGACGAGTGAAAAATGATACACGTCCTTAAGACGGGATTTAATCCCCGAAAGCCTTTCTGTTATATCCACAAACTCTATGCGAAAGCCATCGCGCTCGCGAAGCCTTACCGTTGCCTCGTTGCTTTGCGATATTCCCGTGTTTAGTATGATTATTCTGTAATTATATTCTTTTGATGCATTCTCAATCAAAGAGCCGAGCGCAACGTCAAGAAATGGAAGGTAGTTGTCGTCCGACGAAAAGAAAATCGGTATTTCTCTGTTCATTTGCTTCTCCTATCTGACATAATTTGACATTTACATTATATCAGACGGAGAAAAAAACTCAACCTATTAACCGTGGAAACGGCTCTACCGTTTTGCCACGTTGCCGTATAGAACTCTACGGCGGACTCTCCGAATCGTAGAATAAACAAAAACGCCCCGTTTTCCTTCAAAAAACGGGGCGTTTTGCAAACAATTATTTACTTTTTCGTTCTTCCTATAAAGGACCAAAGGATTATCACCGTCTGCCCGAATATACCGAGAAGATAGATGGGAATAACCGAAATTCCGAAGAAAAAGAAGGTCATATGTACAGTGAAAAGCAACGACCACATAAGCGCGGAAATGATAAAATAGTTATGCCGCGGATTAAACCAAATGGAATTGAATATAAGCTTTACGGTTAAAGCGACGGGAATGGCGTAAACGATATAAAGCCATTGAAAGGTAGCCTCCTCGGAAATCAGCGTGGTGATAACGAATGCCAATATCGCAATTCCAAACGCCGCAACCTCCGAAATATAGGAGATAGCCCTGCGGTTGTACGTCTTTTCCTTAAGGGCGGATTCGCCCGACGATTTAATGCTATCCGCGTTTACAAGCTCGTCAAGAGTCACTCCAAACAGCTCGGCAATTTCAATAAGCACCGATATATCGGGAGTTGACTCGCCCCTCTCCCACTTTGAAATGGTTTTGTCCGAATAGTTGAGTCGCTCGCCAAGCTCTAATTGCGTCATATTATTCTGCAAGCGAAGCTCTGAAATGTTTTTTGCAATCCTGTCCTTTATATCTGTCATTGTGTAATCTCCGTATAGCATCGATGGCGTCGGTTGCCGTCCTTTGGGTATGAGTACTGCCAACCGTATTATACTACATTTTTTTAAAAAAGTCAACACACATAAAATCGTTTTGTTATACGCGAACACTCTTAAAATGTCGGCTCAAGCACAGGGAGTTCTTTCGCCCAATATGCGCGCGTCGCAAATAAAAACGGCAGGTATGACAGCCTGAACGTAAAAAAGGCAGCACGCGGCAGCCAAGGGCAAGGCTGCAGAGGGTTTCAAAGTGTAAAAAAACGGCTGCACGCGGCAGCCGTTTGGGTGTTAATTCAATTAAGCCTTGAAGTAACCGATGTTCTTTGCCTTGCTGGGATCAAAGGTAAGGTTGCAGATAGAAGCAACGAGAGTGTAGATACCCAGGGTGATGTATCCAAGAACAATGTATGCGAGGGTTCTCGACTTCCAACCGTCGGGCTTAAGCGAGGTGTGGTTGATGATAAGGCTACCAATCCAACCAAGGAAGAAGGTAAGAAGGAAACGAACTACGTTGTTATTCATCGAAGCGAACTCCTTTCATAAAGATAAACCGATTTTATCATAATTTGTTCATATTTTCTATACCCATATGGGTCGTATTTTGTCAAAAAACGCCCGTTTTTGCGTTTTTCCTTGGGTTAATGCTGTCCCGTCTAAATAACGACACAGTCGCGGATATCATCAATACAAAGTGTTTCATATCACCAATTCCGCAGGAATTGTATATCATCAAATCGCAGAGAGATGCACGCTAAAGCGTGATGGTATGCACCTTCGGTGACGATATGCACCTTCGGTGACGATATGCACCTTCGGTGATGATATGCACCTTCGGTGATGATATACCATTGCTTGCGCAATGGATAAAAAAACGACAGGTCGAAACCTGTCGTTTTTTGGCTAATGACTGTAATTTTGATACAATTTCAATCATCAACATTGTTCTTTAACCAATAAGATGATCCAATATCAGAAAGGCTTTCTGTATCTGTCGCGGAAGCTTCTTTTCGCTTTTTCCGTCCGCCTAAAACATTCAACACGGCATAGTCAGTATTTGGATTCGTGATAGAGAAATCTACTTGAATATACAAATTAGGAGCCATCACTCCAACATCGTGATCCAAATCACTATATACGGAAAAGAAAAGAGTATTTTCTTGCTTTGGATTAAATTCGTCGCATGGTGAAAAATGTATAGATTCACAAGTATACCACGTCAAAAATGCGCTACTATCTCTATGTTGAAACAAAACTCTTCACTGCCTGTTTTCGCGATTGATCTGAATAATGGAATATTGATTTTTGAATTCCTCTATCATAAAAGCATATAAGAATTTAGGCGTACTATAGATAATTTCCGGCTCATTATTGCTCACGGCATCTGTTGGGAAAACATTTTTTATCGTGGTATAATCGGATTCGATGTTGTTTTTAGTATGAATAGCTTGCGAAATCCCCAACTGCATAGCTATCCCTTGGGACAACTCGACATCTTCAAGATAAAAAGTTAAAATCGGAATATTATTTGAAACGGCATAGTATATTTCTCTTTTGACATTTTGCGACTCAATAGAGTTGTTGGATAAGATCAAGAAAAAAAGTGTTGCCTTCGAGAGCTTTTTAGCAATGGTTTCTGCCCATTCATCTGCAGGTAAAATTCCTTCATCATACCAAATATTGCAACCGACGCTTTGCAATTTGTCGATCAAAGGTTTGATTTTATCTTCATCCTTATGCGAATATGACATAAAAGCATAAGGATATAACCCTGTGTACGCTTTCATAGATTTTCCTCCCGGTTAATTGCTAATTTGATTATATCACAAAAAAACAAAAACCGCAATCCCTTTGTATCGGAATTGCGGTTTTTGTTTGTGAAAGAGCGATAAAAAAGATATTTTTGCCACTTTAAGTTTAGGTTTGAACTGTAGCGTCCCAATCACGCCAAAGGCGTGTATATCATCAAAACGAAGTTTTGTATATCACCAAGGCAAAAGCCTTGTATATCATCATTGCGAAAGAAGATACAGCCTACGGTTGATGAGATACTCGCCTTGTCGAGATATACTCGGCAAGGCGGATGATATCCACGACTG
>JAFXHU010000026.1 GCA_017533565.1 Clostridia bacterium | reverse complement strand
GGTAACCGAGCCGTCAAGCACGCGAAGAGAACGCTGTACCTCTACGGTAAAGTCAACGTGACCGGGGGTATCAATGATGTTGATACGGTACTTGTTAGCCTTTGCAGCGGCGGGGTCGTTCTGGTACACGGTGGGAACCCAATAGCAGGTGGTAGCAGCGGAGGTAATGGTGATACCTCTTTCCTGCTCCTGTGCCATCCAGTCCATCGTTGCGGAACCGTCGTGAGTTTCTCCTATACGGTGTGTCTTACCGGTATAGAAAAGGATTCTTTCGGTTGTGGTAGTCTTACCGGCATCGATGTGAGCCATGATACCGATATTTCTTGTATGCTCAAGCGAATATTCTCTGGGCATTTTGATAAACCATCCTTTCTATAGCGGTTATTAGAATCTGTAGTGAGCAAAAGCCTTGTTTGCTTCTGCCATCTTGTGGGTGTCTTCCTTCTTCTTGAAAGCGCCACCCATACCTGCCTTGGCGTCCATAATCTCGCCGGCAAGTCTTTCAGCCATGGTCTTTTCACCACGCTTTCTGGAATAGCCGATAATCCAGCGAAGTCCCAAGGTTTGTCTGCGCTCTGCGCGAACCTCCATGGGTACCTGGTAGTTAGAACCGCCGACACGGCGAGCCTTAACCTCGAGCACGGGCATTACGTTTTCAAGAGCTGCTACGAACACGTCAAGCGCGTTTTCGCCACTCTTTGCTTCGATCATTGCAAATGCTTCGTAAACGATCTTCTGAGCAACACCCTTCTTGCCATCGTACATTACGTTGTTGATAAGCTTCGTTACGAGCTTTGAATTGTACAACGGATCAGGCAAAACATCTCTTTTGGAAATTTGACCTCTTCTAGGCACTGTACTTCCCTCCTTCATAAATAATGATATCATAGGTACTCGAATATCTTTCAATTCGTAAGTGCTCCACTTGCGATTTATAAATTAGAAAATCTATACCATCACAGCACGTGAGCACGTATCGTCCGAAACTACCTATTATTTCTTCGGACGCTTTGCTCCGTACTTGGAGCGGCTCTGCTTACGGTTAGCAACACCCTGGGTATCGAGCGTACCACGGATAATGTGGTAACGTACACCGGGAAGGTCACGAACACGTCCGCCACGGATAAGAACAACAGAGTGCTCCTGAAGGTTGTGACCGATACCGGGGATGTAGGAAGTTGCTTCCATTCCGTTGGTAAGTCTTACTCTCGCAATCTTACGAAGAGCCGAGTTAGGCTTCTTCGGAGTTACGGTAGTAACCTTGGTGCACACGCCTCTCTTCTGGGGCGAGGTTTTGTCGGTGGTCTCGCGGCGAAGTGCGTTGAAACCTCTCTGAAGCGCGGGAGTCTTGGACTTGTAAGGCTTATCAGAGCGACCCTTTTTAACGAGCTGGTTAAAGGTTGGCATGATTTTCCTCCTTCTTTCAAAATTTATATCAAGCCTTTCGGCGGGATACCAAATATTTTTGGGCGCAAAATGGGCATAATACGCCCACTTCCGCAAATACCACCTTATTTTAACACTACAATTCACCTTTGTCAATAGTTTTTTGTTAAAAACCTTCAAATATCTTAAAATATTTTATAATTATAATACATACTATTTGTTACTATTTTATAATTTTTACTTTATTTTACTAATTTAGACGGTATATACGCAAAAAAGCCGCACTCGGCAGCTTTTTCGGTTAAATTATATCTCTTTTGCGCTTTCTTTTGAAAAACGCCTTTACCCTCGACATCTTTTCCTTGAAGCGAAGGTAGGGTCCCACACGGTCAATGCGCACGCGCTGTCCCCTGCTTCCCCGCTTTTCGTATTGCTTATGGTTATACATAATAACGCTCGCGACGAAGTCAAGCACCTCCGCAGATTCAAAATCGGCGGCGTCGGCGGTATCCCAGCCGAGCTTTTCGGCGTAGCCGTCGTGATAGAGGTTGTAAAACTCCTCCTTCGCATCGCTCCAAAGCAGGTTATAAATCTTGTAAAATCTGCTCGCGGAGAGGTTGAGGAAGGACTGCGAAAGCGGCTTATACATACCGTGAGCCATAAGAAAGGCTCTTATTCTCGTATAAATCTCGGGGACCTGGCGGTAATACTTTTTAAAGAGCTTTTTCTTTGCCTGGTTGGAATAAACGCGGTGATGCACAAGCACCTCGTGTACCTTCCCGACGGCAGATGCAAGCGCAAGCGCGGTGACGATAAAGTAGGCGTCCTCGAAAACGCGAAGCTCAGGGTCGAAGGAAAGACCCATATCGCGAAGGAAGGAGGTGCGGAAAAGCTTATTCCACACGTAGGTCGTGGTGCATTGAAAGATTTCGTCGGGATTGGTTGCCTTCGACACGGTTGCCCCGCCGTCAAAGATTTCGCCGTGGTCGCACTTTATAACCCCCTCGAATCTTGCCTTTCTGTCGTTATAGACGTCGTATTTCGCGATTGCGATGTCAAGATTATCCTCCACCGCCTTGTTATAGAGCTTTTCGATAAGCGTCGGCTCTACGAAATCGTCGGCATCGAGAAAGATTACAAACTCTCCGCGGGCGCGGTCAAGTCCCTTGTTTCTTGCAATAGAGGGTCCCGCATTCGTTTCGGTGACGATGCGGACGCGGCTATCCTTTTCCTGGTATTCCTTTAATATATGAAGTGAACGATCGGTGGAGCCGTCGTCAACGCATATCAATTCAAGCTCCGTAAACGTTTGACAAATCACGCTGTCAAGCGCGGGACGAAGATAATCGAATGCGTTATATACGGGCATAACCACTGTGACCTTGATATTCTCGCTACTCATAGTAACTCCTATGTGTAATACTTAAAAAATCCCGCACGGGTGCGTAGGTACATACTTTTCTTTTTATATTTTACCACCATTGCTTGAAAATGTCAATAGGGGGGCGGCAAGCCGTGTCCCTTTCCCCCGACTTTTCGTTTTTTTTATATTTTTGAAAAGCAATTGATTTTTTCGGTGCGGCGTGGTATAATACTTGGGACAACACCGAACGGGGCGAAAGCCCCATTTGGAGCATTAGGAGATTTTATGAGAGCTTTTAAGAAGGACAGATTTTTAACGGGCGACGGCTATCGCGTAAGTCCGATTGAATACGTATCGGCGATTATCGTTGTGCTTATGCTCGTGTTTTTGACTACGGGGCTTACCGACTTGATACACGAAAAAATAAATCATTTCGTAATGCACGAATACGGCGAGCTTTACGGCTGGCGCATAATAGGTGCGGCGTGGGAATGGTTTACCGCAAAAATTGAGGGTACGTTCTTCCTTTTCGTTCCGATTGTATGGATTTTCAAGCTGCTTTGCACAGTAGTTGCGCTTGTAATACAGCTTGCCGTAAGCCTTCTTCTCGCAATCGGACACCTCATTCTCTTTCTTCTCGGAGTGGTTGTATTCTATCTTCTTTTGTATTTCGGTCCGCCCGCAATAACGGTATTCCTTACCGTCAGGGCTTGCAGAAACGAGGACGTCGGAGGGCTTTGGCTGATAATTTCACTGTTTTCAACGGTGCTTTATTACGTAATGATGATGTCCGCGCCGTGGATGAACTAACAAGCGGGGCGCAAAGCGGGCGGCTCGTATCACGCACGGGCTTACGCAAAATTTCGTTTTAAAAAACGGCAATACGGCTTTAAACAACAAACGGTAGAGGCATTTCGCCTCTACCGTTTTCTTTCGCCCTTCGGCTATTTAGCTCCCGTGGGAGCTTTTATTTTATTAAACAGCCTCGCCGTCGGCTACGTCATCGGCATCGAATACGGTGGGGGTGGGGGCCTCCTTTACGTCGAGAGCCTCTACCTCTACCTCGCGATACTTGCCGATACCCGTACCTGCGGGAATAAGCTTACCGATAATGACGTTTTCCTTCAAGCCGAGGAGGTTATCGCGCTTGCCGCGAATTGCAGCCTCGGTAAGCACCTTCGTGGTTTCCTGGAAGGATGCGGCGGAAAGGAAGGATTCGGTCATAAGAGCCGCCTTCGTAATACCGAGAAGGAGGGGTGCGCCCTCTGCCATACGGAGTCCGATTTCACCTGCGTCGATTCTTGCCTGAATCTTCTCGTTCTCCTCGCGGAATTCGAGAATATCAACCTTCGAGCCGAGAAGAAGGTCGGTATCACCGGGGTTTTCAATCTCAATCTTACGGGTCATTTGACGGGTGATACACTCAACGTGCTTGTCGTTGATTTCAACGTCCTCACCGCGATAGACCTTTTGTACCTCGCGGATAATGTAGTCGTAAACCGCGTCGATACCGCTCATACGAAGAACGTCGGCGGGGTTAAGGAAGCCCTCCGTAAGCGCCTGACCGCGCTTAAGCTGCTGACCGTCCTCGATGGAAAAGCGCGTGCCGAACGGAATTTCGTAAACCGCGTCCTCCGCCTCGGGATTTGCCATATCTCTTACGTGTACCTTCGTAAGCTTCTTATCCGACTCGATGCGTGCGGTTCCGCTTACCTCGGTAACGATTGCGGTCTTCTTCGGCTTGCGAGCCTCGAAAAGCTCCTCTACTCTGGGAAGACCCTGGGTAATATCCGAGCCTGCGACACCGCCCGTGTGGAAGGTTCTCATCGTAAGCTGTGTACCCGGCTCACCGATGGACTGTGCGGCGATAACACCGACCGACTCACCGATTGCGACGGGAGTTCCGTGTGCAAGGTCGGCACCGTAGCAGTGAACGCAAACGCCGCGCTTTGCAAGACAGCGGAGAATAGTACGAACCTCTACCTGCGTTACGCCTGCGGCAACGATTTGCGCCGCCTGCTCCTCGGAAATCATAGTATTTGCGGGAACGATAAGCTCGCCCGTTTCCTCGTTAACCACGTCGTCAACGGTGTATCTTCCGACAAGACGGTCGTAGAGCTTTTCAACTACTACGCTTCCCGACTTGATATCCGAAACAACGATACCCGAGGTAGCGCCGCAGTCCTCCTCGCGGACGATAATATCCTGTGAAACGTCAACAAGACGTCTGGTAAGATAACCCGAGTCGGCGGTACGGAGAGCCGTATCCGAAAGAGATTTACGCGAGCCCTTTGCACCCATAAAGTACTCGAGCATCGTAAGACCCTCACGGAAGTTCGACTTAATGGGAATTTCGATAGTCTTACCGCTGGTTGCGAACATAAGTCCGCGCATACCCGCGAGCTGACGCATCTGCTTCGTTGAGCCACGCGCTCCCGAGGTAGCAATCATATTAAGAGAGTTATAGGCATCAAGGTTTGCAATAAGCGCGTTGGTAACCGCGTCGGTCGTCTTGTTCCAGACGTCGATAACCTGCTTATATCTTTCCTCGTCGGAAAGCTCGCCCCAAGCAAAGCGCTCGGTGATGTCGTCAACCTCGGCGGATGCCTTTTCAAGAAGCTCCTTCTTCTGCGGCGGGATAGTCATATCGTAAACCGAGATGGAGAGGGAGGATCTTGTTGAATACTTATAGCCCATTTCCTTGATGTTATCAAGAACTGCGGCTGCCTCTGCAAAGCCGTGGAGTCTTATCGTTCTGTCAACGATTTCCTTGAGCTTTTTGGAGGTGGTTGCAAAATTGATTTCAAGCGAGAACGGGTCAACGCTTCTGTCAACGTAGCCGAGGTCCTGCGGAATTCTCTGGTTAAAGATAAGACGACCGTAGGTAGCGTCGATAATCGCGCTTCTTTCCTCGCCGTCAACCGTCTTGGTTACGCGAACCTTGATTGCGGCGTGAATACCGATTTCCTTGTTCTCGTACGCCATTTCAACTTCGTTGAAGTCGCGGAAAACCTTTCCCTCTCCCTTTTCGCCCGGATGGTCGATGGTGAGGTAGTAGGAGCCGAGGACCATATCCTGCGAGGGAACGGTAACAGCCTTACCCGAAACGGGCTTAAGAAGGTTGTTTGCCGAGAGCATAAGGAATCTTGCCTCTGCCTGTGCCTCTGCGGAAAGGGGAACGTGAACGGGCATCTGGTCACCGTCAAAGTCGGCGTTGAACGCGGGACATACGAGGGGGTGAAGCTTAATAGCTCTACCCTCTACAAGCACGGGCTCGAACGCCTGGATGGAAAGACGGTGAAGCGTGGGCGCACGGTTAAGAAGAACGGGATGCTCCTTGATAACGTATTCGAGTGCGTCCCAAACCTCGGGTGCGGTTGCCCTGTCCGCCTTTTTCTTTGCGTCCTTTATGGAGTTAGCCTTTTGAGTTTCGATAAGGCGCTTCATAACGAAGGGCTTGAAAAGCTCGAGTGCCATTTCCTTCGGAAGACCGCACTGATAAATCTTAAGCTGCGGACCTACGACGATAACCGAACGTCCCGAGTAGTCAACACGCTTACCGAGAAGGTTCTGACGGAAGCGTCCCTGCTTACCGCGGAGCGCCTCGGAGAGCGACTTAAGCGGACGGTTGGATGCACCGGTAACCGCCTTTCCCTTCTTACCGTTGTCGATAAGAGCGTCAACGAACTCCTGAAGCATACGCTTCTCGTTTCTGATGATGATTTCGGGAGCGCCCATCTTAATAAAGCCCTTAAGACGGTTGTTTCTGTTAATAACGCGGCGGTAAAGCTCGTTAATATCGGATGCCGCAAAGCGTCCGCCGTCAAGCTGTACCATCGGACGGATATCCGCGGGAAGCACGGGAAGTGCCTCGAGAATCATCCACTCGGGACGGTTACCCGACTTTCTGAACGCCTCTACAACCTCGAGCCTTTTGATAATCTTTGCCTTTTTCTGTCCGGAGGACTCCGCAAGCTTCTGGCGAAGGTCGGCGGCAAGCTCCTCAAGGTCGATAGCGGCGAGAATTTCTCTTACCGCCTCCGCGCCCATTCCTGCCTTAAACTCGTCGCCGTACATTTCGCGTGCGCTCTTGTACTCTGCGTCGGACATAAGCGACTTCGGCTCAAGCGGAGTCGAGCCGGGATCGATTACGATATATCTTGCGAAATACAGCACGCGCTCAAGAAGTCGGGGAGTGATGTCAAGCATCAAGCCGATTCTCGAGGGAAGCGCCTTGAAGTACCAGATGTGGGATACGGGAGTCGCAAGCTCGATGTGACCCATACGCTCTCTGCGCACCTTTTTGGTGGTAACCTCAACGCCGCACTTCTCGCAGACCTTGCCCTTGAAGCGCACTCTCTTGTATTTACCGCAATGGCACTCCCAGTCCTTCGTCGGGCCAAAAATCTTTTCGCAGAAAAGACCGTCCGCCTCGGCCTTGAGAGTACGGTAGTTTATTGTTTCAGCCTTCGTAACCTCGCCGTGCGACCAGGAACGGATCATTTCGGGAGAGGCAAGACCGATTTTAATAGATTCAAAGCTATTTCTTTCCATTTACTTATGTGACTCCGCGGGGGAGTCATCCTTCCCTTCTTTCAAATTAGTCCTCGTCAACGGAATCGTCAACGTCGCCCTCGTAGGCGTAGTCCTCGTCCTCGAAGTAGTCGTCGAACTCTCCGTCCATTTCGTCGTCGGAATAATCCTCGTCGGAGTAATCCTCGTCGGAGTATTCGCCGTCGGCATCATCCTCGGATTCGGCAGATGCGGACTTGTCAGCCGCCCTCTCTACCTCCTCGATGCTTGCGAAGCGGGGAGCGTCGTCCTCGTAAAGACCGGAGATGTCGATATCCTCTCCGTTTGCGTCGAGAACGCGTACGTCAAGGCAGAGTGCCTGAAGCTCCTTAACCATAACCTTGAAGGATTCGGGAACGCCGGGGGTAGGAATGTTCTGACCCTTTACGATAGCCTCGTAGGTCTTCGTACGTCCTACGATATCGTCCGACTTAACGGTAAGGATTTCCTGAAGAGTGTAAGCGGCACCGTAAGCCTCGAGCGCCCAAACCTCCATCTCACCGAATCTCTGACCGCCGAACTGCGCCTTACCGCCGAGGGGCTGTTGAGTTACGAGAGAGTAGGAGCCGATGGAACGTGCGTGAATCTTGTCGTCTACGAGGTGGTGAAGCTTGAGATAGTACATTATACCGACGGTTACGGGGTTGTCGAAGGGATCGCCCGTGCGTCCGTCGTAAAGCGTAACCTTACCGTCGATAACCTTAAGGCTTTCGGTCTTCATAAGGTTGCGAAGCTTTTCATCGTCGTCAACGATAGACTGGTCAACTCTTTGAAGATCGGGCTTGCCGTCCTCGCGAATGACCTCCATAAATACCGCCTTACCGCGCACGCTCTCGTCGGGGCGAATATCGCGGGTGTAGTTCGCTTCGCGAAGAAGCTCGAGAATGTCGGTCTCCTTTGCTCCGTCGAATACGGGGGTCATAATCTTTATACCGAGTCTGCGGCAGGCGATACCGAGGTGAACCTCCAGCACCTGACCGATGTTCATACGTGAGGGAACGCCCAGCGGGTTAAGAACGATATCAAGAGGAGTACCGTCGGCAAGGAAGGGCATATCCTCTGGGGGAAGAATTCTGGAAACGACGCCCTTGTTACCGTGGCGGCCCGCCATCTTGTCTCCGACGGATATCTTTCTCTTTTGTGCAACGTAAACGTGAACAACCTTGTTTACGCCGGGAGCAAGCTCGTCGGAATTTGTGCGGTCATAAATCTTAACGTCAACGACAACGCCGTATTCGCCGTGACGCATCTTGAGAGAGGAGTCCTTTACCTCTCTTGCCTTCTCGCCGAAGATTGCGCGAAGAAGTCGCTCCTCGGGAGTAAGCTCGGTTTCGCCCTTCGGCGTAACCATACCTACGAGAATATCGCCCGGGCGAACCTCCGTACCGATGCGGATGATACCGTCGGCGTCGAGATTCTTGAGCGCATCCTCGGAAACGTTGGGAACCTCGCGAGTGATTTCCTGTGCGCCAAGCTTCGTATCGCGAGCTTCCTTTGTGAATTTTTCAATGTGAATGGAGGTGTACATATCCTCGCGAACGAGCTTCTCGTTAAGAAGAACCGCGTCCTCGTAGTTATAACCCTCCCAGGTCATAAAGCCGATAAGAGCGTTCTTTCCGAGCGAGATTTCGCCGTTGGAGGTTGCGGGACCGTCCGCGATAACCTGACCCTTTTCAACGCGCTGGTTTTCCTTTACGACGGGGCGCTGGTTTACGCAGGTGCCCTGGTTCGACCTCTTGAACTTGATGAGGTGGTAAACGTCCTTTCTGCCGTCGTCGGTGCGTACAACGATTTCCGAGCCTGCGGCACGCTCTACGATACCCGACTCTCTTGCAACGACAACCGCGCCCGAGTCAACCGCAGCCTTATACTCCATACCGGTAGCGACGATGGGCGAATCGGTAACCATAAGCGGAACAGCCTGCTTCTGCATGTTCGAGCCCATAAGCGCACGGGTATTGTCGTCGTTCTCAAGGAACGGGATACATCCCGCTGCAACAGATACCGCCATCTGCGGACAAGCGTCCATAAGGTCAACCTCGTTGGGAGAAACCTCGATGAACTCGGTCTTGTATCTTGCGATAACCTTCTTGTTTACGAAGTAGCCGTTCTCGTCGAGCATCTCGTTCGCCTGTGCAACGATGTTGTTATCCTCCTCGTCGGCGGTGAGGTAAAGAACCTCGTCGGTAACGCGGCCCGTAGCTTTGTCAACGACTCTGTACGGAGCCTTAAGGAAGCCGTAATCGCTTATCTTTGCGTAGGACGCAAGGTAGGAAATAAGACCGATGTTCGGTCCTTCGGGAGTTTCGACGGGACAAATTCTTCCGTAGTGGGTGTAGTGAACGTCACGAACCTCGAACGATGCTCTGTCGCGCGAAAGACCGCCGGGGCCGAGCGCGGAAAGACGGCGCTTGTGAGTAAGCTCCGCAAGCGGGTTGTTCTGGTCCATAAACTGTGAAAGGGGAGAGGAGCCGAAGAACTCTCTTATAGCCGTAGCAACGGGACGGGTATTGATAAGAGCCTCGGGACGGAGGTCGTCGCTGTCGTGTACAGACATTCTCTCCTTGATGTTCTTGTCCATTCTCGACATACCGATACGGAGCTGGTTCTGGAGAAGCTCGCCCACGCAGCGAAGACGTCTGTTTCCGAGGTGGTCGATATCGTCGGTGCTGCCAACGCCGTGAGCGAGGGCAACCATATAGTTGATGGAGGCAAGAATATCCTCCTTCGTTATGTGCTTGGGAGAAAGCTCTGCGGCTCTTTCCTTCGCCTGCTTTTTGATGTAATTAACCCTGTCGTCGCCGACAAGTCCTTCGTTTTCCGCAGCCTCAACTATTTCCTTCAGCACGGAGAAGCGAACCTTCTCTCCAACCTTAACGCCACAGTCGGAAAGATCAAAGCCCTCGCCAAGATAGAGGTCGGGGCGCACGGTATCGTTGCCGAATACCTTTACCTGCCTGCCGGTTTCGATAGCAACGGTTACGTCGTTAACGAGGCTGTTCTCGATTGCCTCCGCAAGCTCGCGGGTAATCTTCTCTCCCTCCTCCGCAACAATCTCGCCCGTTACGGGGTTGATTACGGGAGCAGCAAGGGTAAAGCCCTGGATTCTCGCGCCGAGAGCAACCTTCCTGTTGTACTTGTATCTGCCGACCGCGCCGAGGTCGTATCTCTTCGGGTCGAAGAACAGGTTGTTGACGAGGATTTCCGCCGATTCAACGAGGGGCGGCTCTCCGGGTCTTATCTTCTTATAAATTTCCTTGAGCGCCTCGTCGCGAAGCGAGGTACCGTTCTCCTCCGCGTTCTTTCTGCACTCGTCCTTCGCCATAGTTATGCGAAGAAGCTCCTCCTCGCCGAACATAGCGGTGATGTGGTCGTCGGTATCCTCGCCCGAATTGCAGAGCGCGCGGATGAGGACGGTGACGGGAAGCTTGCGGTTTTTATCTATCTTCACGTAAAAGACGCCCGCGGCATCGGTTTCGTACTCGAGCCACGCACCTCTGTACGGGATAACGGTCGCAGAATAATTGTGCTTGCCTGCCTTGTCGACGGTGTCGGTGTAATACATACCGGGGGAACGGACGAGCTGTGATACGATAACTCTTTCCGCACCGTTGATAACGAAGGTTCCGTTATCCGTCATAAGGGGGAAGTCGCCAAGGAAGATTTGAGCAGTCTTGATTTCTTCGGTCTGCTTATTGTAAAGGCGGACACCGACCTTCATATGTGCGTCGTAGGTGACCGACCTATCCTTACACTCCTCCACCGAGTATCTCGGATTGGGGTCGAGGGTGTAATCGGTAAACTCGATAGAAAGATTTCCCGTGAAATCGACTATCGGCGAGACGTCGCGGAGAACCTCGTCAAGTCCTTCGCGGAGAAACCATTCGTAAGAGTCTCTCTGCACCTCGATAAGATTGGGCATTTCGGTTGCCGCCTCTATCTTCGAGAAGCTCATTCTCACGTTGCTGCCAAGCGTCTGGGGTTTTAACTTCATAAATAGAAACACTCCATTCCTGAATTTTTACGGGTCGGATTTCCCTCCGCCCGTTTTTCCGTCGCAAAATTCGCCATTATTACGCTCGCGTGAGAGTGTTGGCGAAATTTCACAAATTTTTGTATGTAGGCTTTGTGCAAAATTGCGGTGGCGTCCGTAAAAAAGCGCAAAGAACCCCCATATAAATGCGATTATATTGCATTATAATATTTTAGCAGAAAAAAATCAAATGTCAATACCTTTTTGAAAAATATTCCAAAAAATTTTCGACAAATTTTATTGTGACGGTTTCACATAAAAGTGCATTCTGCCCAAATTTATTTGCTCTCAAAAATTGGCATTTTTTCGGCGGCGGGTCGGTTTTGTTGCCGAAAAAAATTTTTTTACGTTGGTTTTTCGGTCAAAATTCAAGCCGATAAAAAGGCTTTTCAACCGACTTTTTCACGATGTTTTTTTCGTTTTTTAACGTAAAAAAAGGGTGCACGCATCGCATCGAAAAGAAAAAAGCGCCCGATTTTCGGCGGACGCTTTTCGGTTGTTATAAAAAAATTTACAATTTGCACCTCGCCTTTATTTCGGCAATTTGCAATTTACGTTTCGCCTTGATTTTGCCAAAGCAAGGGCAAAACGAACGGGGAGAGTCGGCATTTACGCAACACTCACAGCCCCTCCGATAGGATAATTTCAACGCCGCGGCGAAGCCTTTCAAGCCCGTCGAGGACTCTTTCTCTTTGTGTTGCGAGGTTCATTCTTACGAAGCTCCTGCCCGCCTCGCCGTATTCGCGCCCCTCCGAAAGGTACAGTCCCGTAAGCTCGCGAAGCCTTTCGGTAAAGGCAACGGAGTCCTCCGAAACGGCGGATACGTCAATCCAGAGAAGATAGGTTGCCTCGCCTTCAATCGGACGAAGCGAGGGGATTTTTTCCTTAATGTAATCCTGCGCGAGGGCGCGATTTTCAAATAGGTAGTCAACGAGAGCATCCACCCAGCCGTCGCACTCGGTGAAGGCGGCAATTCCCGCCGTCATTGCAAAGGCATTCGGCTCGCCAAGCTCCTCCGTGTTTATTCCGCGCCAAATCCTGTGACGGAGGTGCGGATTGGGAATGACAGCAACCGCAGACTGCAAGCCCGCAAGGTTAAAGGTTTTCGACGCGGAAATACAGCAAACCGAAATGTCGCGGTATTCCTCGAGCGAGAAAAAGGGCACGTATTCCCTGCCCCGCCTTACGATGTCGCAATGAATTTCGTCGGAAAGGACCGTAACGCCGTGCTTCTTGCAAAGCGCACCGATTTTCATAAGCTCCTCCCGCGACCAAAGCCGACCGACGGGATTGTGCGGATTGCAAAGTATCATAAGCGAGGTTTGGGGAAGCGCAAGCTTTGCCTCCAGGTCAGCAAAGTCAACCGAATAGCCGTTTCCGTCGTAAACGAGGTCGGAGGAAAGCACCCTGCGACCGTTGTTGACGATGGAATTGTAGAAAATGTTATACACGGGTGCTTGGATAAGCACGTTTTCGTCGGGGTGGGTAAGCCTTCGCACCGCAGAGCCGATAGCCGCAACTATTCCGTTTGAATAGACCATCCACTCGGTTGGAATTTTAAAGCCGTGGCGGCGTCCGAAATAACCCGATACAGCCTCAAAAAATTCACACGGGGTGGCACTGTAGCCGAAAATACCGTGCCTTGCGCGCTCAACTATTGCCCTTTTGACGGCGGGGGCGGTTTCAAAATCCATATCCGCAACCCACATCGGAAGCTCGCCCGCCTTCACGTCCCACTTATAGGAATACGTGCCGCTTCTGTCGGTAATAATATCAAATTCAGTCATTATCCGAGCCTCACAAAAATTTTCGTTTTCTTCGTATCGACGTACTCGTCCTCGTGGATAACCTCGCCGAAGGACCTTGCGACGATTTCGCCCGATTTCGGATTTTTCACGCTGTCGATATGCGAATCGACGTCGGCGCGCACCCGTGAATACTCAAACGCGAGGTCGGTGTTTTTAAGGCGGCAATTTTCAAGCACCACGCCGTCCATATAGCAAAGCCCCTGGTTTGATTCAATATCGCAATTTATGAATTTGACGTTTTTGGAATTCCAGCCGAGATATTCGCCGACAATAACGCTGTCGGCAACGGTAACGTTTTTGCAATTCCAAAAGGCGTCCTTTGAATAAAGCACCGAATTTTTTATAACTATGTCCCGCCCTCCGTCGAAGGCGTAATTTCCCGAAATGCGAAGCCCCGAGGCACGCACTCCCTCACAGCCCATACCGAAATAATCTCCACGCACGCTTACGCCGTCAAGGCTCACGTCCTCGCAATTCCAGAGCGTTTCCTGTGCGTTGAGGATTTCAACCTCCTCAAGGCTTACGCCCTTACATCTTCTGAAGGTCTTGGGCGCGTCGATTTTGCAGTCGGAAAGGGAAATATTTTCGGTGTACCAAATTCCCGAGCGTGCAGCTACGGCAAAATAGGTTTCGCGCACGGCAACTCGGCGGCAATACCAAAGCGGGTATTTCCACTCAAAGCTGCAAGCCGTAACCGAAAGGTCCTCTCCCTCCTTAAGAGGGGATTCGCCGTCAAAAAAGCGTGCCTTGGTTATTTTAAGATTTTTCGCGGCAAAGAGCGCGCGCTCTCCGACAAAGCTGCCACCGACTATAATATCCACAGCCTCTCCCTCCTTTATAAATCCAACGCAATTTTATGTAAACAAAAATTTGCATTTTTATCTTTTAATAATCAAAATTCAAGCCGAATAATTTAACACGGGGGTGGGTTAACCGAAAATCAGCTTCAAAAGTGCCTCGAATGCAATCGGCAAAAACAGCGCGGGAATCATATTCGCAGTTTTAACCCTCGTGATACCCATAACGTTAGTTCCGAGAAGCATTATAACGAGCGAGCCCGTCACCGACATATAGGTAAGCGTTGACGCGGAAAGCACGCCGACAAGACCGAATGCCGCAAGTGTAAGCCCCCCCTGATAAACGAGGATAAAGAATGCCGAAAACGCACAGCCGATGCCCATAGTACCCGACATAATCAAAACCGAAATGCCGTCGAGAACCGACTTTGCCAAAAGCAGCGAGGGGTCGCCCTGTGCATCCGCAATCGCTCCGTTAATAGTCATTGCACCTATACAAAACAGAAGCGAGCAGGATACGAAGCCCGCGGAAAAGTTTTCGCCGCTGTCCGCGCTCCTTATGCGAGAGGCGAGATAATCGCCGAGCCGCTTTATCCATTTGTCTATATCGATAAGCTCTCCGATAAGCGTTCCGACCGCCATAGAAAGTATCATCACGAGCGCCTTAAAAAGCCCCGCGGAAAGCACGCATTCCTCGCTCACGGCGGGCGCCGCCTCCAGCATTCCGTCAATTCCTATGTATACCACGCAGGCTCCGACGGCAGCCATAACCGCGTCGGTGATGCGCTTCGGAAGCCCCCGCTTGATAAGAGAGCCGAGGATGCCGAGAAGCAAAACTACGGCAAAATTCACCATAGTGCCAAGAAAATGGTCGGTCAAAAATTTCATTTGTTTTCCCTTTAAATCTTCTTATTTTTAATGCCGTTCGGTGGATTTTAATGCCCGTCGGCATTTAATACCCGCAAAGAATACACGCGTAACGCTCCCGCCGAAGCCGTACATCGCACGGCGCAAGCCCGCAAAGAATACACGCGTAACGCTCCTAACGAAGACGTACATCGCACGGCGCAAGCCCGCAAAGCGATACAAGGCACTCACCCCCGTCGAAGCAAAAGCGTCGAATCAATTTACAAGCTCGGAAAGGTTAACCGTGCTTACCGCGCGCTCAGAAACGATATAGTGTGCGCGAAGCTCTATTCCCGCGTTGCGGAAAAGGTTAAACAGCTTTTCGGTTGCGTAGTTATCCTCCTTCGAGGGAGCGCCCTCACCGCGCGGATGGTTGTGTGCGAGAATCACCGCCGCAGCCCTTCTTTTGACAGCCGCCTCAAGAAGCCGTCGCGGATATACGTCGGACGCTCCCACCGTTCCCTCCCCGAAATATTCAACCGAGGTTATACGGCTTTGTCCGTCCAAGACGAGCATATAAATGGTTTCAACCGAAGCACCCGTATAAAGCCCGACGAAGAAATCCGAAATTTCCGCATCGGTATGCTCCTTGCCAAGCTCAAAGGCATCGGTTATCCGTCGCGAGGTCAACGCCGCGGTGATTTTTAAAAGATTAACCGCGGAGGGAGTCATTCCCTCTATTTCCAGCAGCTCCCCGTCCCTTGCGGAAAGGATAAAATCAAGCCTTACGAACCTGTCCAAAAGCCGACGTGCAACCCCCATCGCATCCTTGCGTATTGCAAAGCTCAAGAGCCTTTCAAGATAGGCGGCGGTGCTTTCCATTCCAAAAAGATTATTCATTTCGCGCCTCCTCCCTCGAAAGGATAAAGCGCTCTAATTCCTCCGAGTCGCTTTGAAGCCTTACAAAGCCTTCGGTCGTTGCCCGATGATAAGAGCTGCCCGCTATAACGTAATGCTCAACCACCCGCACTCCAACCGCGGCAAGGTCGGCGGCAAGCATTTTGGCGGTTGCCCTGTCGCACGGAAGCATATAAGCCGCACCGTGAGGTCTTGCGTAAGCAAAGATAACGAGTGTCGCGCCCGAAAGCACCGCGCGGTCGATAAACTGCCTTGAGCGCACGGCAGCGGAGCCGAAATCGACGTCGTAAAGCTCCACGGTATCAAGAAGATGCATACAGCCGTCAAGCATAAAGCAGACGACCGAAAGACCGTTTCGCTCGTTCATATATTTCGCCGCAAACTCGCCCGCAGTGCTATAATCCAAAAAGCACGAGTCAACGCTGTAAAAGCGCGACAGCTCTCCCTCCGCAAGCATATCGCCGACGGCGGTAATAAGCGAAGCGACACATTCACCGACTCCGCCTACGGTCATAAGCTCCTCGCGGCTTGCCGAGAGAACCCCGTCGAGCGAGCCGAACTCAAAAAGCAATCTTTTGGCTAACGGGTTTACGTCACCCCGAGGTATGGCGTGATACAACAGCATTTCAAGAAGCTCGTACGTATCGAAAATTCTTTGTCCATGCTCGGCAAGCTTCGCCCTCATTCGTGCGCGATGCCCGTCGTGTACTCCCCTCTCGTCCGTAAAATTCATAAGATAAAAAGTCCTTCTCTGTGTTATGGGGCAAAAATCAGCCACCCCGTGTAAAGAAATTCCCGCCTCGCGCCAAAAAAGCGAGAGGTAGCGAAAGAAAAATTACCCCCTCGGATACACCCTTCGTCCAAGGCGCAAATCCTCGGGTATTTCAAGCGTAAAGCCGTCGGGCTTTACAACCTCGAGCATATTTATATTCACACCCTGCGAGGAGAAATTCGCCTCGTATTCGGTGACGACGTTACCCTCGGTATAGGGAGAATTATGCAGGTCGCGCGTAACGGTGCGCGGGGTCAGACCAACCGTCGCAAGCTCCTCTAAAGTAAAATCGAAAAGTCCGACGTTATCGGTTTTAAAGCGGAGGACTCCCCCGTCCTTCAAGAGGCTGAAATACACCGAAAGATAGCGGCGGTGCGTAAGCCTGCGCTTTGCGTATCCCTTCTTCGACCACGGGTCGGAGAAATTAAGGAAAACGCGGTCAAGCGTTTTGGGTGCGAAAATCTTCATAAGATTGTCCGCGGTATCAACGATAAAGCGAAGATTGCCGCACTCCGCCCCGTTCTTTGCGCGCTCTGCGGCAAGAACCACGCAATCGCTCACCCTCTCCATTGCAAAGTAGCACGCCTCGGGGTAAAGGCTGCACATTCCGACGGCAAAGCCACCCTTTCCCGCACCTATTTCAAGGAAAACGGGCGCATCCGCCTTGCCGAAAACGCTCGCGGGATTTTCAAGCGGCTCTCCCTCGTGCGTATAAATATATTCACGGCAGGCGTCAAGCCTTTCTTCGCCGTGCTTCTTCTTTCTCATTCTCATAAGCAACCTCAATGTAAGCTTTAGTTGTCATTTTCTCCGTTTCCAACCCAAGCCGGGTCAAAAACGGCTTTTCGCCCTTTTAAAAAATCAATCGTCGTTGCGGCTGAATTCTGCAAGGCGAAGGCTCGGATTATCCTCCATAACCCAGCGGATTGCCCATTCGGAGGTGAAGATGAGCAAATCCTTTCCTCTGAAATCCTGCACCCATTTCGTATCGTGCGAGAGCTTCAGCGTTTTGGGGTCGAGGTCCTCGTTTTCAATCCAACGGATTTGCTGATAATTGAGATTCGTGCGGCGAAGGTCGCAGCCGTACTCGCTCTTAAGCCTATGCTCAAGCACCTCAAACTGCAGCACTCCGACAACTCCGACAATAACCCTTTCAAGACCCGAATTAGGCTCGAAGAATATCTGAATTGCACCCTCTTGGGCGATTTGGTTCATTCCCTTTTCAAACTGCTTACGCTTCATTGAATCAACCTGCTCTACCATTGCAAAATGCTCGGGAGCGAAGGTGGGAATGCCCTTAAACTTAACCTTCATACCCTTTTCGCAAACGGTGTCGCCGATTGAAAAGATACCCGGGTCGAAAACTCCGATAATATCTCCCGCATACGCCTCGTCGATAACCTCTCTTTCCGACGCCATCATTTGCTGCGGCTGGGAGAGGCGGAAGGACTTGTTTCCCTGTACGTGGTAGTAATCCCTTGTGCGCTCGAATTTACCCGAGCAAATTCGCATAAACGCTATACGGTCGCGGTGTGCCTTGTTCATATTCGCCTGTATTTTGAAAACGAAGGCGGTAAAGCTCTCGTCAAACGGGCTGATTTCAACACCGTCCGCCATACGCGGAAGCGGAGAGGTCGTCATTTTAAGGAAATGCTCGAGGAATGGCTCAATGCCGAAATTGTTAAGCGCAGAGCCGAAGAAAACGGGCGAGAGCTTTCCTGCCCTTACCGCGTCGAGGTCAAACTCAAAGGAGGCAACGTCAAGAAGCTCCACCTGCTCAACAAGCTCGGTGCGAAGGCTTTCGCCGATAAGCCCGTCAAGCTTTTCGGTATCCGTGATGTCGCACTTTATGCCGTGAATAAGCTCCCTTCCCCTATGCGCGTCGTCAAAGGAGAGAATTTGTCTTTTATCTCGGTCGAAAACGCCCTTAAATCTCTGTCCGCAGCCAATCGGCCAGTTCATCGGATACGTGCCAATGCCAAACTCGTTTTCAAGCTCTCCGAGAAGCTCGAAGGGGTCCTTCGCCTCTCTGTCCATCTTGTTGATAAAGGTAAAAATCGGTATATTTCGCATAGCGCAGACCTTGAAAAGCTTTCTCGTCTGCGGCTCTATACCCTTCGCGGCGTCGATGACCATTACCGCGCTGTCCGCCGCCATAAGCGTGCGGTAGGTATCCTCCGAGAAATCCTGGTGTCCCGGGGTGTCGAGCAGGTTTATGCAATAGCCGTCGTATTCAAATTGCAAAACCGAGGAGGTAATAGAAATACCCCTCTGCTTTTCTATATCCATCCAGTCGGAAACCGCGTGCTTGTCCGACTGCTTTCCCTATACGCTTCCCGCCGACTGAATTGCTCCGCCGTAAAGCAGAAACTTTTCGGTAAGGGTGGTTTTACCCGCGTCGGGGTGGGATATTATGGCAAACGTGCGCCTTCTTTCAATTTCGTTTTGATAGCTTGACATATTTTCTCCGTTTCGTTTCGCGGCAACGCTCCGTCGCCTTCGTATTGCAGTCTGCCGATTTTTCGGCGTTTTTTCACTCGCGCGTATTATGCGCATATTTTTACAATTTTATATTATAATACCAAACCCGCCCTTTGTCAAGTATGCTCCGCTTTTTGATGAAAAAAACAGCCCCGACTCCGCAGAGGCAATCAGCTCTCGGACAAATCAAAGAAAAATTCAAAAAATCGGCAAGGACGGGCTTTTGGGTAATTTCATTAACATACGGGGACAAAACGGATTAAAATCCCTTATTATCGCAATAATATTAAGGAAATATTCCCTTAAGCCGTTGACAATTACCTTATATTATGGTATTATTTAAGGGAACGAAAGCGAGGTTAAGGTTATGAGAACATTTAACTACTCTAAAATTAACGAACAAAAATGGGATTCGGAGCTTCTCGGCTTGATCGCTGCTATATACAAAGAAGCAGGAAAGCAGGAGATGTCCCTCAAGCAACGCCCGGAGGAGCTTGGAAAGCTCGTCGAGATTGCAAAGGTACAAAGTACGGAAAGCTCCAATGCTATTGAGGGTATCGTTACCACGAACACAAGAATCAGGCAGATTGTAGAGGATAAGACCACCCCTAAAAACAGAGATGAGCAAGAGATAGCCGGATACCGTGATGTGTTAAACATTATTCACGAGAGCTTTGATGCTATTCCGATTACGCCCAACTACATTCTGCAGCTTCATAAAATCTTGTATAGCCATATGAACAACCCGCACGCAGGCAGAACAAAAAGCGTACAGAATTATATCAGTGCCACCTATCCCGACGGCAGTACGAGAATTTTGTTTACTCCGCTTGACCCGTTTGAAACGCCTACTGCTTTGGAGAATATCTGTAATGAGTTCAATCGTGTGATAGGCAATAATGAGCTTGAGCCGTTGATTGCCATTCCGATATTCATTCACGACTTCCTGTGCATACACCCGTTCAACGACGGAAACGGAAGAATGAGCCGTCTGCTTACGACTCTGCTCCTTTACAGAAGCGGCTTTTGCGTTGGTAAATATATATCGCTTGAAGCCAAAATAGCTAAAAACAAAGACCTGTACTACGATGCACTTGGCGAAGCGCAGAACGGTTGGCACGAAGGAAATGCGGATGCCGTTCCTTTTATCAAATATCTGCTCGGCACGGTGCTTGCGGCTTATAGGGATTTCGAGGATAGATTTGCGCTTGTGGAAACGAAGCTTTCGGCACTTGAAACCGTGCGCCGCGCAACGATGAATAAGATCGGCAGATTTTCAAAGCAAGACATTCGAGAGCTGTGTCCTTCCTTGAGCATAAGCTCCATCGAGGGCGCGCTCCGCAAGTTAGTTTCCGAGGGCGAGATTAAACGCGAGGGTAAAGGAAAAAATATCAGGTATTTTAGACTTAAATAGTCGCAAAAGCGACTGCATAGCACTACGTCAAAACGGAAAGGACGGACAGCTTCGGCTGTCCGTCCTTTATACCGAGTACGCATATACCAAACTCCGAGAAGCTGCGTAAGCGGAGCGAATTTCAATATTCGTTTTTGTTTAAGCATAGCTCGGCTTTTAGCTTTTTGAAAAAAACAATAACGAAAAATCAATAAAACGAATCGACAAGGACGGGGAAATATTCAACGTCGCTGGCACACGCGCCCGCAGGAATCTGCGTTTGCCAAACGCAATCCCACTCGCAAAGCCTATCCCACTCCTCGCACGAAGGAGCAAAGAGGTACATTCTTCTCCACCTGCCGAGCGAGTCCCATTTTTCACGAAGCTCCTCAATGCTTTTCGGCATATTTTCGGGATAAGCGGGACAGTCCGCACGCTTGCCGAGAGCAAGCGGAGAGGCATCGGTGACAAGCACAATAATCCTGCGGCGAAGGTCGTATTCATTATCCCACTCCGAGTCCATCGCAATAGAAAGTGCCTCAAGCGAATTTTCGGGCAAATCTCCGCCGCCGCCCTTTCCAACCGTCGCGGCAAAGGCGAAAGCCTCCTCCATATCCTCGGGCAGAGTGAAAAATTGCGACTCTACCATCGGCTCGGGGTCCACGGCATAATCCTTAAACAGCACAAAGCGTATGCGGAATTTCTTTATTTCCCTTCCGCAAGCCTCAAAGCTTTCGTTGTAATTGACGTAAAAATCCTTGAATTCATATATGAAGCCTTCCAGTGCCACCATTCCGCCCGTCATATCAAAGCAGAAAACCATATCTATTCCGTACGGCAAATTTTCAAAGGGCTTGTCCATAACATCCTCCTACTCAATACTTAAATAACCGAAAAGCAACGCAAAAAATCAATCAACGCTTTCATAATATCAACGTCGTAAAGATTATCCTTGACGACGGTGTGAAAGGTGTTGGTCCAATTAACAAGATTACACCACGGCTCCGCTTCGGGAGCAAAGACGAAGAGCCGCTTTGCTTTTCGCTTCATTTCGTTTTCCCATATTTTATGAAGCTCGTCAAAGCTTTTCGGCATATTTTCGGGATAGCCCGTACAGTCCGTCGGCTCGCCAAGCGGCTTTGCGGGAGCATCGGTTGCGAGGATGATAATATGGCGTGAAAGCTCCTTCTCAACCCAATCGGATTTCATCGCAAGAGCAAGCGCCTCAAGCGCATTTTCGTGTAAATCGCCGCCGCCCGACGGATACCTTCCGTCCAAAAACGCGAGTGCCTCATCAAGCTCGTCATCAAGCGTGAAAAAGCGCGACTCCAGCATCGGCTCTTTATCAAACGAGTAGTCCTTAAAAAGAATAAAGCGGACGCGTAGCGCGGCAACCTCGTGGAAATTATGTAAAAGCGTCGGGTCGCAAAAGCTTTGCTTAAAGCCGCGAAGTCCGCTTCTGACATCCTCTATGGCAGATACGTTGCCCGTCATATCGATACAAAAAACGATATCAACGTGATAATTGCTTGAAATACCGTCCATACTATCCTCCCAAAAAAACACTTTTGTGCTTTAATTGTACCAAAAACAATTATTTTTGTCAATAACGCGGATTGCTTTTCGGCGGCAAGTGTGCTATAATGGTGGCAACTATTTTTTCGGGCAGACCGCCCGCGCGGAGTAATTTATGGCTACACTCAAAAATTTCGGCTTCAAAAGAGGAAGCGGTATCCTCCTTTCGGTAAGCTCGCTACCCTCGAAATACGGTATCGGCGGCTTTGGCAAGGAGGCATATAAATTCGTTGATTTTCTTCACGAATGCGGTATAAAATGCTGGCAGGTTTTGCCGCTTAATCCCACCTCCTACGGCGACAGTCCGTATCAATCCCCCGCCTCCTACGCGGGAAATCCGTACTTTATAGACCCCGAAATCCTTTGTGAAAAGGGGCTTCTTACAAGGGGCGAGCTGAAGGCTGCGCGCCACGCTGCGAGGCGCGTTGATTACGGCTTTCTTTTTAACGAAAGGTACCCGCTTTTGCGGTGTGCATACGCCCGCTTCCAAGGAAACGGCGGCGAGGGGAGCAAGGAATTTCGCGCTTTTGTAAAAAAGGGTGGCGAGAGGCTTTGTGACTACGCTCTCTTTATGGCGCTTAAGGTTAATTATGGCTTCCGTCCGTGGGTTGAGTGGAAAAGCGAGCATAAAAACGTCGAATGTGCAAGAAAATGTAAACAAGAGTTTGCAAGCGAGTGCGGTTTTTGGCTTTGGCTTCAATACGAATTCAACAGAGAGTGGCGCGAGCTTTCAGACTATGCACACGAAAAGGGCATTGTGATTATCGGAGATATGCCGATTTACGTCGCCCACGACAGCGTTGACGTTTGGCGCGCACCCGAGGAGTTTTTGCTTGACGAAAACTACAACCCGACGGTGGTTGCGGGCTGTCCTCCCGACGGCTTTTCCCCAGACGGTCAGCTTTGGGGTAATCCGATTTATAACTGGGAAAAAATGGAGCGCGACGGCTTTAGCTGGTGGTGCGAGCGGGTGAAGGCAAGCTTTGAGCTTTACGATATACTCCGCATCGACCACTTCCGCGGCTTTGCGGGATATTACACCATTCCCTTCGGTGACGAAACCGCGCGTGGCGGAAGCTGGCGCACGGCACCGGGAATTGCGCTATTTACCAAAATCAAGGAGAAATTTCCGCGGGCGAAAATCATTGCGGAGGACCTTGGCTTTATCACGGATGACGTAAGAGAGCTTTTGTCCTTTACCGGCTTTCCCGGTATGAAAATGCTTCAATTCGCCTTTTTTGACGAGGACAGCGAGTATCTTCCGCGCACCTACAAAACCGACAACTGCGTTGCATATCCCGGCTCGCACGATGCCGATTGCGTAAAAAGCTGGTGTGAATCTCTGTCCCGCGAGGCAAGGCGTAGATTTAACCGCGAGTGTCCTCACCGTGCGGGTCAAAGCCGTGCATACGACCTTATCGAGCTTTCGCTCTCTTCGCGTGCCAATCTTGCCGTTGTGCCGATGCAGGATTATCTTGAGCTTAAAAACGGTGAGGGCAGAATGAACACTCCGTCGGTGTCGGAGGGTAACTGGACCTACCGCCTTTGCCCAAGGTATAACACGGAGCGTCTTAAGACGAAAATTCGCGAGCTTAACGAAAGGACGAAAAGAGCCGCGAAAAGGCGGTAATGTAAGCTTCGGTTTACATTAGTTTTGCTTACGTTTTTCCTACGGTATTACAAAAACGGAGCTTTTTTCACTAAAATTTAACACGCCCCACCCGTTCTTGCGGTGGAGCGTGTTTTTTAATCGGTTATTTATTTTGCGATAGGATGCGAGGACCTTATGCAAAGTCGGTGTCCTACCGTCTTGTAAAGCCGTCAATCATTTCGGCAACAAGCTCGATTTGCCTTTCCGTTGTGACGGTTGCCTCACCGTCACCCCTTTGCGGTCCGTACATTCCAAAGCCCGCGTGATTTCCGCCGTCAATGACGAGAGTTGAAACTCCGTCCTTCGGAAGATTTGAAAGATTTTTTTCGTACTTTTTCATATTGAGCACCCCGTCCTCCGAGCCGTATGCGATAAACACGGGTAAGCCCGTTTCGGAGAGATTTGCCGCGGAGTACGAGCCGAGAAGCACAACGCCCTCAATTTTTTGTTCGTGACCCTTTGCATAGGATGCCGCCATGCTTCCGCCGAGCGAGTGACCGCCCACGAACCATTTTTCAACCGAGGAATATTTCCTCATCACCCCGTTTGCGGAGTTTATTCCGAATATGGCAAGATTGAACGGCATTCTCACGATTACGGTGAATATGCCCTCCTTTGCAAGGGCAACCGCAAGCGGAACGTACGCCTCGGGGTCAACCTTTGCACCGCCGTAAAATACGAGTCCGCGCTTTGCATCCTCGTTACCCACGGCGAAATATCTCGCGTTTTTTTCAATATTCACACCCGAGTCGGCGGTATATTCGGCTATTGCCTCCCCGTCCGCACGGTAGTAGATGCTTACGTAAACGGCAAACACGCTTAGCAGCAGGGCAAAAGCGAGCGCAAGGCAGATGAGCGGCTTTCTGTATTTATTAAGGAATTTAATCATTTCGTACCCCTTCCGATGGGAATTTTCAAGCGTTTTGAAGAATTGCTTTCATTAAAAATTTGCGGGGTCGATGCCGCAACGCAAATATTTTGCTTTATTAAAGAATATGTCCTCCTTGGCGATTTGGGTAATATTCGCCTCGGAATTGCAGACGACACCGCTTCGCCGAGTCCAAATTCGCGTCGGGCGCATAAAGGCGTCGCTTTTGCAAAAATACTGCTGCGAGGAGAGTCCCCCTCCGCGAGAGTCCCAGGTGACGTCAACGTGATAATAATCCCGCCCGTCGAAGCTCACCGCATTCCACGCGTGATTGACGGTTGACTCCTTTACCTTTCCGCAAAGCACGTAGTTCAAAATCCCCTGCGTATCGAGCAGGCGCTTGTACGCCTCGGCATACCCCTGGCAAACGCATTTTTTATTTATGAGCGCGCCGTATGCACTTTGACGGTAGGACATTTCAAGAGGATTTGCATCCTCCTTTAACCAATATTCAACCGTTCGGGCGAGATAATTGTGGGCAATATACGCCTTCGTTTCGGGGCGCATATCGGGGTGAAAAAGCGTTTTTTGAAGCCGCTCAACCTCCTTGTCAACCTCTCGCTCCATCATAGTAAGCTTAAGCCGTCCGATGCGGTAATTGAAATCAAGGCGGTAAAAGGAAAGTCCCACGCGCCCCATATTCCACCCGCGCCTTTCGGTGCTTGTGTGATTTGAGTAAAACGCGCCGTAGCCGACGTGAAAATCCGAGTACGCACCCCAAACGTCAAGCGTAGGGGGAGCAACGATAATGATAGCGGGTATATAGGCGGCAAGCGTTGCGTGATAAATATCCTCAAGCCTCTCCCGCGAGGTTACGTAGTAAACGTATTTATGCGGTATATCCGTGTTATCGTAGCTTATCTTGAAGGCAAGCCCACGCTCCATAAGCGAGGGCGCGGCGGAGTAGCCCGAAACGTATGCAAAAATTTGCGGGTTTTCGGTTAAAATCTCCATTAAAAGGCGCTCCGCCCCCGGAGTGCGTATAACGACTCTCTCGTTAAAAGAGAGAAGCTGCTGTTTTATTTGTTCCTTTTCGACGGTTAACATAGCCTCTCCTTAAAAGCATAGCCGCCGCTTAAGCTCGGCGGACGGTTATATGTAAACAAAGGTTATAATTTTCTAATTAAAATCCGTTATACCCCCACCCAATATTTAACACGGGGTGGGGGATATGTTATGCGTAAATCAAATGAGTAATGACGAAGAGCATAAGCTGCAGCACTCCGAAGATGATACAGCCGACGCCGACGCCCGTCTCGTAATCGTCGAATGCCACTACCGCACCGACAACGTTTACGAGTATGAGTCCGAGCGAGCAAACGCTCGCAAGAGCAGCCGCACCGCAGCCGAACCACCAAAGCATACAGCCCGTAACGATAAAGCCTACAACCGACAGCGAGATTACGTAGGTATAATCGCTCAAATCCACGAAATTATGCAAAAGCACGCAGGCGAAGATAACGAGAACAGTGCCGACGAGAACCTGCCAAAGCTCGCCGTTTACGAAATAATTAAAGCGAACGAGGAGGATAATAAGATGAGCTATATCGGCAAATCCGACAAGCAGCATCCACCAGCCGCAGCCCGTTTTCGAGTCATCGAACGCAAGGTAGGAGAATATAAAGCACAGGGATGCCGCACCTACCGAAATAACCGTACACAAAACCGTATCTACGCCGTTAAACAGCCAATCAAGCAGGCAAACGCCGCTTACGACCGAGAGCGTGGAGGCTATGGCGCGGTATTCCGCCTTCGAATAAAGCTGGTGCGTGAGCATACCGACGCAAAAAACGGTTGCAAGCCCCATCGCGGTCTGCCAGGACTCCGGTGTTGCGAGAACACCCCAATCGGTGAAAAGAAATACGCCGACAAACGCGGAAAGCGCAATCAAAATACAAAGCGGAAGCCGACTGAATACCGAAGCGAAGCTATCCGTGCGCGGGGGCGCGGGAGTTTTACGCGGAGGCGGCGGCGGAGTATAGCTCGGACGGGGCGGCGGGGTGGGTGTACGGGAGGTTGAGGAGCCCGTCGAGGTTGACGCGGTTTTAGTACCCGTCGCGGTTTTAGTACCCGTCGAGGAGGTCTTTGAAAACTCGCTCGTAAATGCGGACGAGCCTGTTATAGGCCTCGTGGTGCCCGAGGACCTTGTACCCGTAGAGGGTCTTGCTCCCGTGGAGCTTGCGGGCTTTTTCGTAGCGGGGCGCGCGCCTACGTTGCGCGAGGGCGTGCCGATGGGTGTAGGGCTACAGCCGTCGAAGGCGTCCTTTGCCACGGTATCGGCGGTAGGGCGCTTTTCGGGAGAAAGATATTTACAGCCCGCAAACGCACGTGCGCCAATGCTCGACAGTCCTCCGTCAACGTAAACGCCGTACAGGTTGGTACAGCCCTCGAACGCGCCGCGCATTATTTTGGTTACGCCCGAATGAATCCTTACCGTATAGAGGTCGGTGCGCCCCTTGAAGGCGTTCTCGCCGATTACGTTATATTCCTCGGGAACGGTAACGTCGGCGTAGGCGCATTTTTCCTTTGCCCTCGTTTGCGTAAGAGTACACACCGAGGTGGTTTTGGGAGCCGCCGCTGCCGCGGGCTTCGGTTCGCCGCAAATCTCGCACACGGTGCTTGAATCAAGGTTGTTGCTGCTGCAAACGCTGCATACCCAAGCCATAAGTAATTTATCCTTTCTTCTTGAAGTAGGAGGGGGTTACCGCGACCCTGCGGCTCGCCCCGTTTTTAAGCTCGGTTACGCCTTTACAACGTAGCCGAGAAGCTTCATATTGCTGAAGCTTACGACTCTTTGCTCTCCCGTCGCCTTAATAAGAGCATACATTTGTTTTCCGTTTTTGACACACTTTGCTACCTTTTCGTAGCCTGCCTTTTTAACGACGTCAAGGTTAAACGCGTATCCCGCATCCTCCGGCCAAAGAGTGCCGTCGTCCTCAATCTCCGCCGTGGGGGCGGGCGTGGGCGTGGGTGCGGATGCCGCAGTTGCAAAGCCGGTAAGCTTCATTACGGAGGGGAGCATAACCTTTGAGCTGCCGTCCGCCTTATAAAGCTTGTAGCCCTTGTTCGTTCCCTGAACCACCTGCTCTGCGGCTACGTATCCAACCGAGCGAAGCTTGTCAACGTTAAGAGTAATGCCATGCTCGGGCCAAGCGTCGCAAAAGCCTTCGGGGGCGGAAACGGGCTTCGTCGCAGGCTTCACGGCAGGCTTTGGCATCGTTTTTGCCGCGGTGACTGCCTTTGCGGGAGCTGTGCCGCCCGACTGCAAAATTCTCGATCCTTCCTTAATCGGAAGAACGCTCTTGTCGCGAAGTGCCGCAACAACCTCGAGTGCGGTGGGTCTGTCCTCCGCCTCCGGCTGGAGCATTGCACAAATAAGGTTAGCCATATACGGCTCCTTGATTTTCGGGGAAATAAGGAGCTTTCCGTTTTCGGTAAGGAGTGCCTCGAAGCAATAAACTGCCTTTCCCTCCGCAAGCCTTGCCGCCAGGTGGTCGGGAAGGTCGCGGTAGGTGGGCATTTCTCCGCCCGTAAGATAATTGTGGAAGATAAGACCGAGCGAGAATATGTCGGACTTTGTTGAAAGAAGGGCAATTCCCTCCTCCGAAAGGTCGGTCATAAGCGTATATCCAAGCTCGGGCGAAAGGTAGGACTGGTCACCGCCAAGCTCGTCCTCACGCACATTGTTTACGAAATAGCTCTTGTCAAAGTCGATAAGCTTTCCAACTGCGCGACCCGAGGAATTACGCGCGGCAAGAAGGTTAGTACGCTTAAGGTCGCTATGTACTATATTTTTTCTATGCACGCTGTTAAGAGCGCCCGCCGCGGTAAGCATAATAAACTTTATTTCGTCCATCGGGAGCTTCAAAATATCCTCGTCGCTTATGAGGTTTTCAACCCACTCGGTTGCCTCGACGTAGCAAATATCGTCAACAAACCATTCAAGCGGAAGAATAATGTTTCCGCCGGGACCCGCAAGCTCCTTTAAAGCAAGGTTTATCGCAATACGGTTCTCCATAAACTCGTTAAATTCGCGGGTTATTCTCTCCACACCCTTTGCGCTCGTGGAGCCGTCGTCCCTCGGAAGCTTGAAATCTCCGTATTTCTTAAGGAAATACTTCTTTCCACCCCTTTTGGCAATTGCGGTATAGCCCCTGTTGGCGGGCTTCCAATCGCCATCTATTTCAAATCCGTGTACGTTCATTTTTATACCTCGTTAATGTGTAATTGTTATATTCTCGCGGGTCTGTACTGTCTGAAGTAACGCTCGTTGTATGCGGCGTAAAGCTTCTCGCGCTTTTCAAGTGCCGCGACATAGGCATCTCTCTTTTCGAGATTTCCCTCGGTTCTTGCAAGAATACCGTCGATTACCTCGCTCGGAATAAGCTCGCGGTACTGATTCCAGATAAGACCGTGCAAACGCTTGTTGCCGCACCAGTAGCGAATAAGAATTTCTTTATCACCGTCATCGCCTTCACTGATTTTTTGGGGAGCATTCCTGCAAAGCTCAATGTACTCCGAATGAAGAGCTGCAAGCCTTTCGGGCTTCTTTCCGTTGTACCACTCAATTTCGTTTATATCGCTCGCAGCAAACAAGTCGCTCATAAGCTTTTCAAAAATCAAAGCATCCTTCGCAAGCGACTCGCTGTTAGTTTTGAGTTGTTTGTTTCTTTGAGCAAGATACCATTCAATTTCACCGTCCACAACCTTCAATATGCTTTCCTTTAGCTCTTTAACCTGTGGGGCGTATAACTCGTCCAATGGCTCATCGGAATACAGTATATCGAAATTTTCGCTGTTTCGGAAGAATTTTGTAAGCGTTGCAAACGAGGCGGTAAGTGCCCCCACAAAGTTGTTTTTTGACTCCTTGTTCGGTCTTTTTGAGATTTCCTCGTCTATTCTTCCGTTCTCGGAGCAATCATACTCGGGGATGTTATCGTTCCTTACCTCCGGTATGTATTTTTTGACGCAGTCCCAAGTGCACCAATTGCTTTTGACGTATCTTTCAATCTGTGCCTTTTTCTGATTTTTGCGCTCGTTGAATTCGCGAGTTTCGTTGTCTTCTCCGCCGGCGGCTTCAAAATACGGTGCGTATTTTCTCACAACCATATCGTTGGTAACGATTTTTGCGATTTCGGGAACGGAGAGAATTTTTTGGGCAATCTCCTCCTCGGCAAAGCTGTTGGGAATTTCGCTTAAAAGCCTTGCAAGGTCGCCCGCGTAATCGCAGTCGAAAATGCCGGGAAGCTTGCTCTTATATTCCCTATCCACAACCGCCATTCTCTCGCGCACCGCCTCGCGAAAGGCTTCGTAGGACTCGTAGCCTGCTCCGTAAAGCGCGAGCGTGGAGCTGTCATCGGGGGAATAATTATTATACTCCCTTTCGAGGTATGCCATCGCCTCCGCCTCGTTATCGTACTTATCCACAGCTATAAGGAAAACGTATTCCTGGTCAATCGGGCAAGCGAAGGACGGCGGCTTGTAAACTCCGTCGGAGGCGTTAAAGATTGCACACGGCTTTTGAACGGTAAGGAATCTACCCTCCACGGTAAACGGACGGGAAAGTGTGATGAGGTTTGTCATTGTTTCGTCCTGCTCGTGGTCCTCGGTAACCTGTGCCATACCGCCTTCAACACTCCAGATATAGCCGCGCGAGTCGCCCGCCCAGAGATAAAGCACGTCAACCGCGTCCTCCCTCTCGTTCATAAGCGCGACGGTGAGCGTTGAGGGCAAAAGGTACGCGCCCTTGTTGCTTACCTCCATCTCAAAGCCGCCAAGCTCGGCAATAGCCTTAAGCTTTTCGAGTATCAGCTCTCCGAGCCGTTTTCCGAGCGAGAGCGCAAGCTCGTCCTTTTCGTCATCGGTTTTGGCATCAAAGCCTTCAAAAACCGTAGCCCTTGAAAAATCGGGATTATATTTTACCTCGTAAAGCGCGATAGCGGTAACTATACGGGATGCAAAATATCCGCTTCGTCTTTGGGTATCGTCGCTGTCCCAGTAATATTCCTTCGTTTCGAAAAGCTCCGAGAAATTATTTACAACGAAATCCTTGAACTCCTCGGAAACCTCCGCGGTAAACACGTTGGCAAACAAAATTCCGTATATCTCGTCCTTATCCAAAATGCGGTGGTCGATTTTCGTGTGGGGGAAGCCGCCGCGTCCGCCAAGACCGTCCGCAACGATAAGCACCTCGCTGTCGGCGTAGGGATGCGAGTCCTCTCCCTGATATATCTTCTTACCCGTACCGAAGGCGGGGATTTTTTTCTTTTGTCTATATAGCTTTATATTCATAACAATCTCCGTTAAATTCGCGAATAGCACGCGATGTATTTAGAAAACGGGGTACACCTCCGCGCATTTTACACGAGGCGAGCCGCATTACGCGACCCGCCCCGCAAGTTGTTTAGATAGAGTTTACAAGAAGGGTGATGCAAACGCCCATATCAGCATCGCTGCAGCCCGCACCCGCCTGCGAAGCGGTGTGGAAGGTGTTGGTCCAGTCAACCATGTTGTTCCAAGGCTCCATATCGGGAGCGAAGATAAGAAGTCTCTTTGCTCTCTTTTCCATCTCCTGGCCCTCCCACCAGTCGTGAAGCTCTGCAAGGTCGGCGGGCATTCCCTCGGGATAACCGGGGCATCCTGCCTTCTCGCCAAGGGGAAGCGCGGTAGCGTCGGTAAACATCATAATAACGTGACGTCTGATAGAGCCGGTGGTAACCCACTCCGACTTCATAGCAACGGCAAGAGCCTCAAGCGAGCTTTCGGGAAGGTCGCCGCCGCCCGATGCCTCGATTTTATCAACGAAATCATAGAACGCCTCTGCCTCGCCCTCCTCGTTAAGCACGAAGAACTTGGACTCTACGAGAGGCTCGGAATCTACGCCGAAATCTCTGAATGCGATAACCTTGATACGGAGCTGCTGTACGCTCTTGGAGTGAGAATCCATCTCCTCTACGAATTTCTGATAAAGGGAAAGTGCGTTAGCCTTTACCTCGTCGATGATAGCGTGCATACTGCCCGTTGCGTCGATACACATTACTATATCAACATTGTAATCCATTCCCTGATTTACTACGATTGGCATTTTGTTTCCTCCTGAATATATAATTTTTATTTTTGCTGCCATACGGTTATATAATGCCGCGCCGCCGATTTTTTCGCAAGCCTCGGCAAATATTCCCCGAATTATTTACATTTTACACCTTTTTCGGGGCGGTGTCAATACAGATTTATTTAATTTATACATTAAAAACAAATATAAATTATTTTTTTGAGCAAAAGGGACAATTTTGTTTCCGAATCCGAAAAATATGGCGTCGGTTATTGACTTATACACGCAAAAGTTGTAAAATAAAGCCGTCAATTAAATATTTTAAGAGAGGTACGCAATGAAAAAGACAAAGCTCCTTATTCTCCTTCTCGTCTTTGCTCTTGCCCTTCCGTCCTTCGTGGCGTGCAGGCAGGACAACGGCGACACCAACACCCCCGTCACCTGTGACGAGCATATCGACCTTAACGAGGACGGCAATTGCGATTTTTGCCAAAATCCGATGCCCGCAGTATGCGAAACGCACAAGGACACCACCCTCGATGGCACGTGCGACGTTTGCGGCGGCACTTACGAAACCATCACAGTTGCGGACGCCCTTGAGCTTTGCGGCGAGGCGGGCAACATCACCGAGGAAAGATACTACGTGCGCGCAACCGTAAAGACCGTTTCCAACGTTGCCTACGGTGAAATGTACGTCGAGGACGAAAGCGGAGAAATTTACGTTTACGGCACTTACGACTTTGACGGCGTAAAGTCATTTTCAGATCTCGAAAACCAGCCGAAAAGGGGCGATACAGTCGTTCTTGCCTGCATTCTTCAAAACTACAATGGCACGAAGGAAGTAAAGAACGCACGCCTTGTCGGCTTTGTTCACAACGAGGCTGACATCTCCGACTATACCGAAATGACGGTTTCAAGCGCCAGAGCTGCGGAAAAGGACGAGCTTGTTATTATAGAAGGTGTCGTTTCGGCGATTACCTATGCAACCGGTAAAGTTCCCGTCGGCGCAATTATCACCGATGCAACCGGCTCTATTTACGTTTACGGTGCCGACGTTGCGGGCGCCGTTACAAAGGGTAACAAGGTAAAGGTTGCCGGCGTAAAGGACTACTGGATTCTTGACAGCGAAAAGACCAATGCCCAAAAGTACGGCTACGAAGGCTGTAACCAGCTTTCCGATGCTACTCTCCTTGAAAACGACAAGGGCAATCACGAGTTTGACAAGACCTCCGTTGAAGAAACCACGGTAAAGGCTATTATGGATACGCCCGTAACCGAAAACGTTACCTCACAGCTCTTTAAGGTTACCGCCCTTATCAAAAAGGTAATTCCCGAATCCGGCGGATTTGTAAACTACTACATCTTTGACATCGATGGAACAACCGGCACGTACACGTACACGCAGTGCAACGGCTCCGACTTTGCATGGCTCGACGAGTTCGACGGCAAAATTTGCACCGTTTATCTTACCGCCCTTAATGCAAAGTCCACCGCCTCCGGCTGCAACTGGAGATTCCTTCCCGTAAGCGTTTCCGACGACAGCTACACCATTGCAAAGAACGATATTCCCGCTTACGCACTTACCTATCACGCTCTCGGTCAGTTTGCCGCAAGCTACACCTCCGACCCTGAGCTTGTGCTTATCAACACCGTTTCCTCCGCGCTTCTCGGTTTCGAGGGAGTCAGCGTAAGCTACACCTCCGACAACGAAGGCGTTGTTAAGTTCACCGCGGTTGACAACGGAATCGCAATGACTCTCGTTGACTACGGTACGGCAACTGTTACCGTGACCGCCACCTACGACGGCGTTGAAAAATCCGAAGAAATCACTCTTGAATACAAAGAGCCGCAAAGCTTTGATTACATCACCGTTCAAGACGTCATTAACTCCGCAAACGATACCGTTGTTACCGTAAAGGGTATCGTTGGTCCTTCGCTCGTTAACCAGACCGGCTTCTATCTCTTTGACGGCTCTACGTTTATCGCGGTTACCACCACTACCGACGTTATGTCAACCGTCGAGCTTGGTCAGGAGGTTATCCTCACCGGCACGAAGGTAAGAAGAGTAAAGACCGACGACGCGGGCAACCCCTACGAGTGCCACGGTCAGACACATATCAAGGATGCCGTAATCCTCGCAAACAACTATGGCTCTCACACCTATTCGACCGAAAGCTTTGTAACCGACGTAACCATTGAGCAGTTCTACTCGCTCGACAAGACGGTCGACTACTCCACCACCGCATTTATTCTCGAAGCAAAGGTATTCATTTCGGGTAACAACGTAAAGCTTCAGAGCCTTGACGGTTCGATTAACGTAAACCTTTACTCCAGCGGCGCGGGACAGTACTCCTTCCTTCAGCAGTATAACGGTCAGGTAATCACGGTTGAAATCGCCGCTTGTAACTGGAACAGCAAGGGCTTCTGGGCTTGCTGCGTTCTCGCGGTTGTTCACGAGGACGGCACGAAGACCTATAACACTCTTAACTTTGATTCCAACTGATTAACCTAACGAAGCGAAAACGGCTACCCCCTCGGGTAGCCGCTTTTGGCAGACAACGCCTCTAAATTCGCCGGTGCCGATTTAGTTTTTTCATATTGTCGCATCGGTTGACATTTTCACGCGGGCGTTGTATAATTAAATGGAAAACGGCAAAGCGCCGAAGCAGAGCATCACGGGGGGCGGCTATGAAAAACGGAAGCGTTATGATTATCGGTATTGCGGGAGGCACGGGAAGCGGAAAAACCACGCTTGCCGAGCATATACGCGATGCCTTTGGCGACAGGGTGGCAATTATCGCACACGATAACTACTACCGCAGACAGGACGAAAAAACCTACGAGCAAAGATGCACGACAAACTACGACCACCCCGACGCATTTGAAACCGAGCTTTTGCGCGAGCATTTGAGCGCGCTTTCGGACGGGCGCGCAGTGGAGGTGCCGCTTTACGATTATACCGTTCATAACCGCTCGGACAGGACCGTGCGCGTAGAGCCGAAAAGCGTCATAGTGCTGGAGGGTATTCTCCTTTTCCACGATAAGGAGCTTCGCGATATGATGGACCTCAAAATTTTCGTCGATACCGATGCGGACGAGCGCATTTTACGCAGGATTATAAGAGATACGAAGGAGCGCGGAAGAACGCTTGAATCGGTTATACGGCAATATCTCACCACCGTAAAGCCTATGCACGACGCCTTCGTTGAGCCGTACAAAAGATACGCGGACTTCATCGTCCCGGGCGGCGGCTCCAACCCCGTAGTCCTCGATATGATAATGACGAGAATAAACAGGCAGCTCGGGATTTAAAACTCCGCCAAGGATAATTTAAAATAAACCGAAGAGAAAGCCGACGCGTTTAAATTCGCGTCGGCTTTTTATATTTTGCGGCTTTTCGCACGGCTTCACTTCGGCGAGGTATAGCTCTCGCCAAGCGGCTTTACTCCACCTCGGTAACAAGCTCCGAGATATCCTTTCGCTTTTTTGTGCGTTGCGCGTCGGCGGGATAGCCGAGCGTTATGACGAGGCGGGTAGGCATATTCGAACCCGTAACCTCTCGCACGGCGGCATCGTCAAACCAGCCGAGCATACAGGTGCCGAGTCCAAGCTCCGCCGCCATAAAGGTAATATGTGCGGCAAGAAGTCCGATGTCGATAGAACGGTAATCGTTTTTCTTTACCTTTGCACCAAACGCCGCGGAGGGCACGTATGCCTCCTCCGAAATAACGATAAGCACGGGAGCGTCGGCGGCAAATTTGTTCATTCCCATACCCATACACGCCCGCGCGACCCTTTTCGCCGCATCCCCTTGGCAAAGGGTAATGCGGTACGGCTGTCCGTTGCAGGCGGAGGGAGCAAGGCGTGCCGCCGCCATTACAGCGTCAAGCTTTTCCCTTTCGACGGGGGTTGGGTGATATTTGCGGCAGGATTGTCGGCTGTTGACAAGCTCACTAAAATTCATACGTCCTCCAATGTAATCAATTGTTTGCATTAGGTTTATCCGTTTTTTTGACACGGGGCGGGGATTATCCGTTTTCGCCGCCGTCGGTATCGGGTGTGATTTCGCTCGCACCCTCGCACTCCGATACGGGTGCGCCGCCCCCTTCGCCATCGGTAAGAAGAAGGGCTTCCTCCACCTCGACCGCGGCCTTGCCCCCCACGGTGCGCTTTGGCTTTGCGGGAAGCTTTTGCTTTATTCTATCCATAATATCCACTATGAAGGTACGGAAGCCCGCGCGGTCCTCCTCGTTCATTTCGTCCTCGTCGTGGAAGAATTTCTCTATAACCGTGTTGATTATTTTTACCGTTTTTTCGCCCGCGCGGAGCTTTTCCCTCTCGCTATCCATTATCGCGGTGTAATTCACCGCACCGACCCTCGCGCCTATAAGCGTGGGGGAAAAGGCGTTGTCAAGGCGTGCTTCCACGTAATTTTTCCCAAGCCTTTTGTTGATAAGCTCGTAGAAAAATGCGATTTTCGGGTTATTCTTTTGCATATCCGCAACGTAAAGGTCGGCAATTCGGTTATTCGGCATCTCCGACATCCTCACCTTCAGCGAGCCGTCCTCGTTAAAGGACAGCTTTACCGTGCGCAGGCTTGGCAATTCGGGGAAAAGCAGCTCGATTTTATAGAGCATATTACGGTCCTCGTCCTCCATTGCCTCTCCCATAACCCGCACGAGGTATTTTTCGCCGTGATAGTCGATAACGCTTTCCTTAAAATCGGAAAATCCGACTTCCATAGGATAGGAAACGCCCGCCTCCACGACCGTGAAGAAAAACGAGCCGTTTACCCTTTCAAACACGAAGCCGTCAACCGTGTTTTTCAGGTTGTTTTGCATCGCGCGAATTACAAGCGGAAGTATGCCGTGATTGTTTTTCACAAAGTTAAACCGTCCGACAAGCTCCTCCCACTCGGCGGGCAGGTCGGCGCGCTCCCTTTTGTGCAGGCGAAGTCCGCGCTTAAGCTCGGGGCGGTAGGGTCTTATCCAATGGCGGGATACGAAAAACTCCTCCTCCCTTTTACGAAGGTCGTTAAGGTCGCCCGCAAAGAGCGACTCCTGCAAATCGTTTGAAAGGTCGCGGTTAAGATAGGTTTCAATAGCGTAGAGGGTCGGCGACTTTTGAAACAGCTCGTTGTTTCCCGAGTTAACGCATACCACGAGTCGGTTTTGCGGAGAAACCCACATATCCTGCCCAAACATACCGTTAAAGAGGAAGGCGTCGCTGTCGCGCGAAACCCACATTTGGTAACCGTAATTGTAATTTCCGAGTGTGGTCGGAGTTTGCACCTGCTCGGACGTGCATTCGCTTATCCAATCCGAGGAAAGTATGCGCACCCCGTTGTAAAGTCCGCCCGAAAGCATCATAATTCCAACCTTGCACCAGCTTTCGGAGGACATATAAAGCCCCCAGCCGCCCTTTTCGACGCCCTCGGGTCCAAGCTCCCAAAAATAGCTCCTAATCCCAAGCGGAGCGAAAAGCCTTTTTTCAAGAAGCGTACAAAGCGTGCCACCCGAAATCCGTGAAGCTATGCGAGCGAGAATATAGGAGTTCATACTGTTGTAATGAAATCTTTCACCCGGATTAAACGCCATCGACGAGGCAAAGAAATCCTCCGTCCAGCGTTGAGAGGTGACCGACCCAACCTCCGAAAAACGCACTCCCGAGGTCATATTAAGTAGATTTTTTACGGTAATATCGGCAAACCTTTCGTCCGAAAAGCGGTATTCGGGGAGAAGGTCGCAGACTCGCATATCGACCGAAAGCCTTCCGTCGTCAACCAACATACCGACGGCAAGCGCGGTAATGCTCTTTGACATCGAGTGTGCAAGATGCCACACGTTTGTATCAAAGCCGGGGTGCGAGCATTCGGAAATAACAGCCCCGTCCTTTGCAATCAAAAGGTTGTGAATATTCGCGCGCTTTTCCCTTTCCAGGGCGGCAAGCAAAGCAAGTATTCGCCCCGAGGTAACGCCCGTCCTTTCGGGATAGCTTCGCGGAAGGTCCTTTTCTTCCCGACTCGGAAGAACGGTTTTTTGCGGCGCGTATGGTATAACCGACGGATTGTATTCACCCGTGAGGAATATCCCCGCGGCAAGCTCTACCGTTTTTCTTGCCCATTTTTCCATAAAGCACCTCCCTTTCCTTTTTATTTAATTGTAGCACAAAATTGTTAAAATTTATACCCCAAATACGGGATTTCATTATTTTTTATTTTGCAAAAATCATTTTTCAAGCAAAAGCGAAAGCCACACCCAAACGAAAAGACAAAAAACGATAAAAACGGCTTGCCCTTCGGCAAGCCGTTTTCAAATAAATTCACCATCATAACGCTTTTCACAACGGGAATTTAACAGAGAGTGTTCGTTCTTCGACCCGAAGGCGTGTAAGAGATGCAAGCATCTCTATGATTGGCAAGCCAATACCCAACCTACGCGAGTGGGAAAAACGGAATACTCTTCGCAAATTATTTAAGCGAAGGAATTATCTCTTGGAAAGAACGTCCGCCTCGTATGCGTCAACCTCTCTAATCCAATCCATACCTACGGGTGCGCCGCATCTATGACAGTATTCGTCCCATACAAGACCGAAGGGGAGGGTTTTCATTTCCTCGGTAACGGCGAGAACCTTCGTATAATTAGCCTCTGCCTGATACTGTGCGAGGGCTTCGGAGGGGAGAAGGAGTGCGTTAAGGAGAGCCTTTTGCATATTTCTCATACCTACTACCCAAGCCGCAACGCGGTTAATGGAGGCGTCGAAGTAGTCAAGAGCGATAAACACTCTGTCAAGGGCGTTGTTTCTTACGATTTCCTTTGCAATTTCCTTGGTCTCGTCGTCAAAGATTACAACGTGGTCGGAGTCCCAACGAACCGCACGGGTAACGTGGAGAGCAATCTTCTCGTTAAAGAGAAGGAGGGAGGAAATCTTGTCGGACACAACCTCGGTGGGGTGGTAGTGACCGTTATCCATAAGAGGAGTGATGCCCTTGTAATCCGAGTAGGAGAGGCAGAACTCCGCGCTGCCGACGGTGTAGGACTCTACGCCGATGCCGAATACCTTCGACTCGAGGGTAACGTAAACCTTTGTCTTGTCGTAGGGGATAGCAAGAATTTCGTCAAGCGACTTCTTAAATCTTGCTCTCGGGGAAAGTCTGTCCGCGGGAATATCCTTGTAGCCGTCGGGAATCCAGATGTTCATAACCGAGGGAATGCCCGTTTCGGTTGCGAAATACTCCGCAATTTTAAGACAAGCCTGACCGTGTCTTACCCAATATGCGCGAACGTTTTCGTCGGGCGAGGAAAGAGTAAGTCCGTCCTTTACCATAGGATGCGAGAAGAAGGTGGGGTTAAAGTCAATACCGATGCCGCGCTCCTTTGCAAACCGTACCCAGGGAGCGAAGTGCTTGGGCTGGATTTCATCTCTGCCAACCGTTTCGTCGCCAAGAATAGCGTAGCAGGCGTGAAGGTTAAGCTTCTTTGCACCGGGGGTAAGCGAGAACGCTTTATCCATATCCGCCATAAGCTCTTCGGGAGTGGTTGCCTTTCCGGGGTAGTTACCCGTGGTCTGGATACCGCCCGAAAGCTCCGCCTTGCAGTCAAAGCCAACGACGTCGTCACCCTGCCAGCAGTGAACCGATACGGGAACGTTCATAAGAGCCGCGATTGCCTTTTCGGTGTCGATACCGTATTTTGCATAGGTTTCTTTTGCGTAATTGTAGTTAGACATTGTTATATCTCCTTTTTATTTGTTTCTCTTGATTTGAATGCTTAAGTTACCGATTGCGGTAGCCTCGATGGGAAGGGCAACAACCCTTTTCCCCGTATGCTTTTCGGTAAGAGCGTTGAGGTAGCCGTTCTTTGCTCCTCCGCCGACTATGTATATTTCGGAATAGCACTTTCCCGTATTTTGCTCAAGGTCGGCAATCGCAACGCGATAACCGTCGGCGAGGCTTACGTATGCGGCGTTAAAGAAGTCGCCGGGGTTTACGGGCGCGGCACAGCCGCAAGCCACAAGATAGTCCCTAATCGCTCCCGCCATGCTTTTCGGTGCGGCAAACGCCTCGTCGTTTACGTCAAAGATTTCGGAATATCCGCTTTCGCGAGCCATATTCACGATATCGTCCCAGCCCGCATCGGGGCAAAGCTCGTAACGGAGGCTTTGTATAATCCACATACCCGTGATGTTTTTCTGGTAGCGGTTGTAGCCGACGCCGCCCTCGTTGGAATATCCCGAGAGGCGCGACCTTTCGTCGGTGATGGCACGGGAGGTCTTAACTCCGAGAAGCGACCACGTGCCCGAGGAAATGTAGGGTGCGTCGCTGCTCATTTCAATTGCCTCCACCGCGCTTCCCGTATCGTGGGTCGCGCAAAGAACAACGTCAAGGTCGCCGCCGACCTCCTCCCTTACCTCCTGCGAAAGTCTGCCGACGAGAGTGCCCGGCTGGCAAATCTCGCTTTTAAGGCAGGCGGGAAGTCCGAGAGCTTCCCATATATATTCGTCGATTTCAAGCGTATCGGCGTTAATGATTGCGCCCGTGGTTGCGTTGGTAAACTCCTTTACCTTGTTGCCCGTGAGCTTGTACATAAGATATTCCGGAATCATAAGGAAGTCGGTAACCCCCTCGAGCCTTCCGTCCATTTTATCGCGGTAAAGCTGATAAACGGTGTTAAACTTGTTGAACATTATGCCCGTGCGCTCGTAGAGCGTTTCAAACGGGATAAGCGAATGCACGGCGGGTATTGACTCCTCCATACGCGCATCGCGGTAGGCGTAGGTGGGCTTTACCTCGGTATCCCCCCTCAAAAGCACGTAGTCAACGCCCCACGTGTCGATGGAAAGGCTCTCGATTTCGGGAAATTCAAGGAAAGCCGCCTTGATTCCCTCCTTTACCTCGCGGAAAAGTCTGTCGGTATCCCACACGAGATGACCGTCAAGCTCGTCCATTCCGTTCCAGAAGCGGTAAACCTCCTTGGTTTGAAGCTCGCCGCCCTCAATCCAGCCGACGATGTGTCTGCCCGAGGATGCGCCGATGTCAATGGCAAGATAGTGTTTCATTTCACACGTTCCCTTTCGGTTGTTTTTTGTTGCCCGTGCCCGAGGGCGGGCGTTGCGCGACTCCCTCGCGCGGGTTCGGTTGCGCTCGCGCGCCATAATATGCTATCTTAATATTAACATATATATCCACCGCAGTGCAAGGTTGAAAATTATTATAAAAACCGTCTTTATTTAATCTTTTGTATTGATTTTTCGCCCGCAATATGTTAAAATTATGGCATATTAAGGCTTTTGGAGGAATTATGGAGGATTATATAATTTCACGCCTTTCTGTTGAGAGCGAGGAGGAAAAGCGCCTGCTTTCGGGCGGGGAGCTTGACCGCAATTTATATACCACGGAGGACGAGTTTATAGTAAGAGATGCACGGCTTCGCGCGGGGCGCGGAGGAATAAGCGTAAGGACGCACACCCGATACGCCGCCTTTCCGAGGCACAGGCACAACTACCTTGAAATGATGATAGTCCTCGGCGGAAAGATAACCCACGTTATAGACGGCGAAAAAATAACGCTTTCAGAGGGGGACGTGCTGCTTTTAAACAAGCATATTTCCCACGCGATAGAGCAGGCGGGGCGGGAGGACATCGGAGTTAACGTAATAATGTCCGACGATTTTGTGACTGCGGTGTCACCCGAGCTTTCGGGTACGGTTTTTTCCGCGCTCTTTCGCGAAAACGCAAGACACGACGGCGCACCGACCTTTTTACACTTTACGACGGGCGGAAGAAAAAAATACGAAAATCTCGTTGAAAACCTGCTTCTTGAATTGCTGGAGGAAAGCCCCGACCACGTAATAATGGAAAGGACGGTTTCGCTTTTACTCTCCGCCCTGTCACGGCTTCCGTCGCTTTACCTCGGCGGAAATTTGCCGAGAACGCAGGAGGAAAAAAGAATTCTTGAAATCCATTCCTACGTAAAAAATAATTTTCGCACAGCAAGTCTTTCGGAGCTTGGCGGTCGGCTTTACCTGTCGGTTCCGTATCTTTCGAAATTCATAAAAACGCATATCGGAAAAAGCTTTAAGGAGCTTGTCGTAGAGGCGAGAATGGAGCGCGCGAGGGAGCTTATTTTTGACACGGATATGCCCATCGGCGAAATAATTCGCGCGGTTGGATATGAAAACGAGTCCTATTTTCATAGAGAATTCAAGGCGAGATTCGGTATGACTCCGCTTTCGGTGCGAAAGGAAAAACGCACCGATTGACTGCGGGCGGCAGAAGCCGTTTAAAGGCTTTTCCCTCTTGACAAATCCCCACCGATATGTATAATTATAGTTACCCGCGCGTGTGCAAGGTGACTTACGTGCATATACGAACACAAGAAAAACACTCTACTCTAACGGAGAGAATATATGAAAATTATTATCGTTGGATGCGGACAGGTTGGACGCACCCTTGCAAAGGAGCTAATCCGCGAGGGCAACGACATTACCGTAATCGACACCTCCGCCGAAAAAATCAAGGCGGTTACAAATTCAATAGACGTTATGGGCATTGTCGGAAACGGTGCCTCCCACCTTACACAGGCAGAGGCTAACGTAAATGGGGCAGACCTTCTTATCGCGGTCACAGACTCCGACGAGCTTAACCTTCTTTGCTGTATTATCGCGAAAAAGGAGGGCGACTGTCATACTATTGCACGAGTGCGCGACCACGCCTACAACAAGGAGGCAAATTACCTGAAGGACGAGCTTGGCCTTGCTATGGTAATAAACCCCGAGCTTGAAGCGGCGGAGGATATTGCCCGAGTCTTACGCTTCCCTGCTGCGCTGGCAATCGAGCCGTTTGCAAAGGGCAGAGTCGAGCTTATAAAGTTTAAGCTTCCCGAGGACTCCGAGCTTGTCGGCGCCTCGGTAAAGGACGCCATTGCAAAATACAAATACGACGTGCTTTTCTGCTCCGCAGAGCGCGGTGACGAGGTATTCGTTACGAAGGGTGACTTCGTGTTTAAGGCAAAGGACGTTATTTCTATGATTGCTCCGCCAAGACGCGCGGCGGCATTCCTCGGCAAAATCGGGCTGAAGGGCGTGGCTGTCGGCTCCGCAATCGTCGTTGGCGGCGGAGAGGTTACGCATTATCTTTGCGATATTTGCAGCAAAAGAGGCATAAAGCTCAAGGTTATTGATAACGACCGAGGCGTGTGCGAAAAGCTCGCGAGGGATTTTTCCGACGTAACCGTTATACACGGCGACACCGCGGAGCAGGAAACGCTTATCGAGGAGGGTATCGAGCATACCGACGCATTTCTGGCGCTTACCGATAACGACGAGGAAAACATCTTCCTCTCCCTCTTTGCAAAGGAGCGCTGCGAAGGAAAGCTCGTAACGAAGATTGACCGTCTTGACTTCAACGACGTAATTCAGCATCTCGAGCTTGACACCGTCGTATATCCCAAAAACGTCACCTCGAGCCTTATTCTTCGCTTCGTGCGCTCGCTTAAGGGAAAGGCGGGGTCGAATATGGAGGCGCTTTACCCCGTCGTGCCCGGCAAGGTAGAGGCGTACGAGTTTTTGATAAACGATAAGACTCCCATCGTCGGAAAGCGACTCTGTGACCTTAAGCTTAAGGACGGAGTTCTCATTGCCGCGATACTGCGCGGCAGGTCGGTAATTACCCCGCACGGTCTTGACACGGTGGAGGTCGGCGACAGGGTTATTATCGTATCCCTCGTCCTCGGAATTACGGGTCTTGACGAGCTTCTCAAAAAATAACGCGAAGGATTTGACACGGGTCGGCATAAATCCCGTTTCCAATCCCCCCGCAGCTCGCAGAACTATCCCCTTTTGTAAAGAAAGGTTTATGTTATATGAACTTTAAGATGATAAGGTACACGCTCGGAATTATTCTTAAATTCGAGGCGCTGTTCTTTCTCGTACCTATAATCACCGCGCTTTGCTACGGCGAGCATACCTCGCTTTCGGCGTTTTCGGCTACCGCGGGAATATGTCTTTTCCTCGGCTACGTTATGTCGTGCCAAAAGCCGCGCGATATGGCGCTTCGCGCACGCGACGGCTTTGTAATCGTATCCTTAAGCTGGATTGTGCTTTCGCTTTTCGGTGCGGTTCCGTTCGTGCTTTCGGGCGCAATTCCGAATTACGTAGATGCGCTTTTTGAAACCGTTTCGGGCTTTACCACCACGGGCGCGAGCATTATCGACTCCTCGGTGCTTGAAAGTCTTGAGCATGCGGTTTTGATATGGCGAAGCTTCACCCACTGGGTGGGCGGTATGGGAGTTTTGGTATTCGTTATGGCTATTCTCCCGCTTTCGGGCGCACAAAATATGCACATTATGCGTGCCGAGTCCCCCGGTCCCGACGTATCAAAGCTTGTGCCGCGAGTAAGAAGGACGGCAATTATCCTTTACATCATTTATTTCGCACTAACGCTTATCCTGTTTTTGCTTCTTCTTATCGACGGCGTGGTAGCTTCGGATGCAAAAAACCAAATGGGCGTATTCGACGCGCTTTGCACCGCCTTTGGAACGGCGGGCACGGGCGGCTTTGGAGTCAAGGGCGACTCTATTGCAAGCTACAGCCCCTACGTTCAAATAATCTGCACCGTCTTTATGCTTCTTTTCTCGATAAACTTCAACTCCTACTACCTTGCGCTCCGATTAAAGCTTCGCGATGCCTTTAACTCCGAGGTAAGGGCATTCCTCCTTATCGTTTTCGTGGTAATAGCCGCGGTTACGGTAAATATTTTCACAAGCGGAACAGAGGGGGCAACCACTCTCGGGGAGGCTATACGCCATTCCGCCTTTACGGTTTCCTCGCTCATATCGACGACGGGCTTTGCAACGCTTGACTTTAACCTTTGGCCCGAGTTTTCAAAGCTCCTTTTGGTGCTTATAATGTTTATAGGTGCGTGCGCAGGCTCTACGGGCGGCGGTATTAAGGTTTCGAGAATTATTATTCTCGTTAAGGGTATGGGACGGGAGCTTGGCGACCTTATCAACCCGAAAAGAGTAAAGAAAATCACCATCGACAAAAAGCCCGTAAGCTCCGAGGTTACACGCTCGGTAAACGCATATATCGTCACCTTCTTTATCATTTTTGCGGCGTCGATGATATTCCTTGCTCCCGACGGAGGCTCCAACGGACTTCTCACTAATTTTACCGCGATAACCGCCTGCATCAACAATATCGGTCCGGGTCTCGATATGGTTGGACCAAGCGGCAACTTTGCCTTTTTCTCCCCGTTTTCAAAGCTGGTGCTTATCTTCGATATGCTTGCGGGAAGGCTTGAGCTTTTCCCGATGCTGATTTTGTTTGCACCCGCAACCTGGAAAAGAAAATAAAAATCCGCAAAAAAGAGCGCTGCCGAAATCCCGCCCGTCTTAATAGAGAAATAACCGAAAACCGAATAAGATGAGAAACCGTCACAGACTATCGTCCGTGACGGTTTTTATAAACTCAAAGCTTTTCTACTTGCCATTTTTAAAAAACTGTTGATTTTGGTAAATAGATATGCTATAATTTAAGCAAGAGGTGATGATTATGAAGCTAATTCCACGCAATCAATATTTAGAAAAAATTATAAACGTTATAGGAACGCCCGATATTAAGGTAATTACAGGCGTACGCCGTAGCGGTAAATCAAAATTGTTGGAGGCGTTTAAATCGCATATCCAAAAAAGCAATACAAAGGCAAATATCATACACGTCAATTTCAATTTGCCGGAGTACGATGACCTTACCGACTATAAAGCGTTATACGGCTATATCAATTCAAGGTTTATAGACGGTTGCGATAATTTTGTTCTTATTGATGAAGTGCAAATGTGTGAATGCTTTGAAAAGGCAATCAACGGACTTCACGCAACTGAAAAATATGATATCTATATTACAGGCTCAAATGCTTTTCTTTTAAGCTCGGATTTAGCTACGTTATTTACCGGACGAACTTTTGAAATCAAGGTGTTCCCCTTTTCGTTCGGCGAGTATATGCAATACTTTGAGTTAGAAGACAAATATACTGCCTTTGATAAATATATGCTTGAAGGCGGTATGGCAGGCTCGTATCTCTATAAAGATCAAGAATCAAAATACGATTACATTGCAGAGGTTTTCGATACGCTTATCGTCAGAGATATCCGTAGAAAGTATAAAATCAGAAACACACAGCTTATGGACAGAGTCGTTGACTTTTTAATGGATAACGTATCCAACCTATCTTCTGCAAGAAGCATTACAAATGCTTTGACCGGGGCAAAAGAAAGGGTTAATCATAACACGATAGGCTCGTATATGCAATATCTTTGTAATGCTTTCGCTTTTTACAAAATTCGCAGATATGACATCAAGGGCAAGAAATATTTGTCAAGTAACGATAAATATTACTTAAGCGACCATACCTTCCGTTACGCAAAGCTCGGCACAAAAAATATGGATTACGGCAGAACCCTCGAAAATATCGTTGCCATCGAGCTTTTACGCAGAGGTTACGAGGTATATGCTGGCGTACTGTACAAAAAGGAAATAGATTTCGTTGCGATTAAGCGAAACGAAAAAATATATATCCAAGTGTCCGATAATATAAGCGACGAAAAAACCTTTGAAAGAGAAATTTCTCCACTATTACAAATTAAGGACGCTTATCCTAAAATGGTAATTGCAAGAACACGCAACGACAAATATCAATATGAGGGCGTGCAAATTGTTGATATTTCGGATTGGCTGTTAAAGCAATAGACAAAAATGAAATTATTTCAAAAACGGTAAACGTGAGAGTGTATAAATCCGAGCTTTGAATCCCCTCGGCTTTGGATAAGCAAGCAACCGTTGCCAACACATTCACTGCATTGAGATAATATTATACTGTTGGAAAAAGTTATAATGTAAAAAAGAGCGCAGCCGTGGCTGCGCTCTTTTTTCTTTTGCGATAGATGCGGTTTTTCGCTAACCGCGCCAAAAAAATCACTCGTCGTAATGTATAAGGCTGTCGATATATCCGTCCATAAGACGGGGCAAGCGGGATATAAGTATTGCATCGGTGAATACCAAAACACCGCCGATGTCCTGTCCGTTTTCGGTATCAAGCTCCCACACCGTTCCGTTTTCCCGCCTTTCGGTCACGGCAAAGGGAGTCGGAGAGAGCACAAGAACGTTCACGGTATTTTCCGCGGGTGTCGGGTCGTATTTCAGCCTTACGGATATGCCCGACACCTTTCCCTTCGAAAGGGCGCGGCGGGTCGCAAGCCGTCCGAGATAAACCGCCTCGGTTGCCGTGGAGAGATGTACGCCAAGCCCCGAGGTTATAAACGGGCAAAGCTTTATCCTGTACTTCTTGCCGCCTATCTCCATTTCCATATCGTACCCGTCGAAATTGAAAAGCAGGCACAAAAACGGGGGACGGGCAAATCGGATTTTGATACCGTTTTCCTTTGCGGAGGTCCTTACCGCCTTTATAAACGCTCTTTGCTTTTTCGCCGCAAGAAAAACGCGAATTACAAAAAGCGCAAGGGCAAGAATCAAAGCACCGAGAAGGATTTCCCGCCAAAGATATCTCACTATGTTGTAAAGCGAAACGAAGGAGGATATCAAAAAATCGAAAAACTGAATAATAATGCTGAATATTTCCATACAATCTCCAGATCGGAAGAATTTGCAAAGCACAAAATCAAGCGAATAGTAAATAATAGTTTACATCGCCACAATTGTAAAAAGCACCGAAAAATCGGTCAAAGCTTGACACGGGTTACGCGATTACGGGATATCCCGCCTCCTCGACCGCACGGCGGATTTCCTCCGACACGTCACGGGTCATTTTGACGGTAAGCGTTCCGTCAAGGTGGATTGCGGTTGCCTCCGTTACGCCGTCGATTGCCTCCACGGTCTTTTTAACTCTCGCCTCGCAGTGAGGGCACATCATTCCGTCAAGAACAAAAACCTTTATCATTTCATTTTCCTCTTTCTCTTTTATTTCCGTAATATTCGTTTTTACCGTATTTGCTTCTGCGGTATTTGCTTTTGCCGTATGCGACGGTTTTTCGGCGGAGTCCCCATTTTCCGCTGTTAAATACCGCGGACGCCACAAATTAAGGCGCAGAGCGTTTGATACCACCGATACGCTCGAAAGGCTCATTGCCAAGGCGGCAAGCATCGGAGAGAGCGTAAGCCCGAATACTCCCGCCGCAAGCGGAATACCGAGGCAGTTGTAAACAAAGGCGAAGAAAAGATTTTCCTTTATATTTTTGAGCGTCGCACGCCCTATACAAACTGCATCAGCAGCGGCAAGCAGACCCTCGCGAACGAGGACGACGTCGGCGGCATCGATAGCAACGTCGGCACCCCTTCCAACGGCAACGCCAACGCTCGCGGCTGTAAGCGCGGGTGCATCGTTAATTCCGTCACCCACCATCATCGTGCGGTATTTTTGCGAATATTCCTCCACGGCACGAAGCTTTCCGTCGGGTAAAAGCCCCGCCCTTACCTCGTCGATACCGACCTCGGCGGCAATACCCCTTGCAACGGTTTCGTTGTCGCCCGTAAGCATCACAACACGAAGTCCCATTTTCTTAAATGCGCCAACCGCCGCCCTTGCATCTGATTTTATACCGTCGGCAACCGCGATAATTCCGATACACTCTCCGCCCCAAATGAAGAGCATCGGGGTTTTGCCCTCCGCACAGAGTCGGTCGCATTCCTTCCGTATGCCGTCGGTGAGGGGAATTAGCTCGCTCGCATAGTCAAGGCTCACTCCGTAAGCCGCTTTTCCGCCTATAAAGCTTGACACGCCCCTGCCCGTTATGGCAGAAAAGCCGTCAAAATCAAGGCTTCGGGCACCCATATTCTCGCAGTATTCGACTATCGCGCCCGCAAGCGGATGCTCCGACGGCTTTTCAAGCGTAAGAGCCACCGAAAGCAAATCGGGAGAGTAGCAAACCGCGTCGGTAACGGTCGGTCTTCCGTTTGTGACCGTGCCCGTTTTATCAAGAATAATACACTGCACGCGCCCGCATTCCTCGGTTGCCGCGGCATTTTTGTAAAGCACCCCGCGCCGTGCCGCAGCTCCGCCCGAAACCATAATTGCAACGGGGGTCGCAAGCCCGAGCGCACACGGACAGCTTATAACGAGGACGGATATTGCCCGACCTATCGCAAAGCCGAAATCCCGCCCCGCAATAAGCCAGCCGACAAGCGTAACCGCCGCAATTGCCAAGACCGTGGGGACGAAAACGCCCGAAACCCTATCCGCAAGGCGGGCAATCGGTGCCTTCGTGGCCGTCGCGTCGGATACCATTTTTATAATCGAGGCAAGAGCAGTCCCCTCGCCTACCCTCGTGGCGCGGCATACAAGACGCCCGTTTGCATTGACGGTTGCGCCGAAAACCTCGCTTCCCACCGATTTCTCAACGGGAAGGCTTTCACCCGTCAGCATTGATTCGTCAACCGAGGAGCTGCCCTCCACTACTATTCCGTCAACCGCAATTCGCTCACCCGGACGCACCGCGAAAAGGTCGCCCACCTTCACCTCGTCGATATCGACCTCGCGCTCCGCACCGTCGATAATCAGGGTTGCGCGCTTTGCGCCGAGGCTCATAAGCGAGGCTATCGCGTTGGTGGTTTTTCCCTTTGCACGCGCCTCCAAAAGCTTTCCGAGCGTTATGAGCGCGAGTATCATTGCCGCCGATTCAAAGTACAGTCCGTGAAGATAATGCTCCGCACGCTCGGGCTCGGCTATCATTTTTATAAACACCGCCACGCTGTATCCGAAGGCGGAAAGAGAGCCGAGTGAAACGAGCGTATCCATATTCGGCGCAAGGTGTATCACCCCGCGCACTCCGCTTATAAAAAAGCGGGAGTTAATTATCATAACCGAAAGAGCGAGCAAAAGCTGCACCTCCGCATTCCACACGGGCGAAAGCCAGGCGGGAGTGCGAAGTCCAACCATATGCCCCATAGAAAAATACATCAGCACCATCACCAAGACAAGTGACAACACAAGCCTGAAAATTAACACGGGGGTATGCTTATCCTTTATTTTCGGCTCGTCCCTTGCTCCGTCCGAAATTCCGTAGCCCGCGGATATAACCGCCCTCTTTATCTCGTCCGCCGTCGTGCTTCCTTCTACGGAAAGGTCGCCCGTAAGAAGATTTACCGAGCATACCTCCACGCCGTCAAGCGATTTTACCGCACGCTCAACCCTCGCGCTGCAGGCGGCACAGGACATGCCCGTTACTTTAAATTTTTTCATTTTTCACCGCTCTTTGCCTCGGCTTAAAAGCCGGATTTTATTATAAATTCCCAGTTGTAAGGAAGTGCCGTAATATCTATTTCGCCGTAATACCTATCCTTCACCGAAACCGCTTCCGAAAGCTCAAGGAGCGAGGCGGCGTAAAGATAATTTGCCGCATCGGAATAAAAATCGCTGAAAAAGTATTCGTAGGTCATAGAGGAATACGCCCCGACGGCAGGCTCGCCGCGATAAACGAAGCAAACTCCGCCCGAAACGGGAATTTCCGCAAACTCTCCGACCTCTCTCGTATAGATAAATTCAAGAAGCTCCGCACCGACCCCTTCGGCAAACGCACGCGTCGCATCCGCAAAGGGAATGCCCGTCACGCTGTCAACGGGGGAGAAATAATATCCCTCGAGGGTATAGTCGTCAAGCTCGTATTTTTTAAGCATATCATCGAAAAACTGCTCGGTAATCTGTCCGTCCGTGCCGTTTTCAAGTGCGGCAATCGCATCGCGGATTTCGGCAATATCGGCGGTGCGCTCCGAAAGCTCCGCATCGGATAGAGGCCGTGTCGCAAGCTCTCCGTTTTCGTTTACCCGATAGTCACCGTTTTCGTCAATGTCGTACTCGAACTCGGTGCGGATAAACAGGAGCTTTGCATATACGTAGCCGCCGTAATACCTCTCTACCTCCGACTGAAAGCCGCCTGCGGAAAGCACGCTTCCGCCGTCGCCGTAGATTCGTCTTTGCGCCTGCTCGGTTTTATAAATCAAGGTCAGGGCATCGACAAATCCCCCGTAATCGAAGCCGTATTTTTCCGCCTTTGCATCAAAATCCCGCCTGTCCGCACAGCCGAAATCGACAAGGGCGGAGGAGGCAAGCTCCTTGATGCTTTTCTTTTCGTCGCGGGTAAGCGTGGAGTACCTGTCAAACAAATACGCCCCCACCGCAACCTCTCGGATATACGCCTCGGTTTCGCTCTCTAAAAGCTCGCCCCAGCTCGTTTCGCCGCTGTACCGTCCCGACCAAAAGCTCTCGCTGTCGGTGGCGTTATATTTGCTTATGAAGCTCCTTTTATAGGTCGTTGCAAGGTATGCCGCGGCGCTTTTTTCAATTCGCACTCCGCCGTAGGACACAAGAGCGCGCGCATTTCTCACCGCAAGGATAATTCCCGTCACTCCGGTAAAAAGAATAACGAGCGAGAGGGTAAGCGCAACCGTTACGAATATAGGATTTTTTAACACGGGGTGCCGGGTTTCACCCTTTTTGGCATTTTTCTCTTTGCTCATTATTCCTCCCCCGAGGCTGGCGTATTCATCTCGTCCATTGCCTCGCAATATTTTATAAGAACCCTTATGGCGGCGGCGGTAGCCTCCTCGCCCTTATGCAGCTTATACACAACAAGCGGCGCGCCTACGCCAATCATAGAAAGATTTGGTATTTCGGCAAAAACCGCCGACCAAAGCTCAAGACGCGGCTTTTCCATATAGAAGGTGAGGCGGTTATCCTTTGCCTCCGCCTTTCTGATTTTCGCCCTCTCGAGCAGCGATTTGAGAAGCGCAACGTCAACGAGGCGCAAAACGGGCTTCGGCAGGTCGCCGAATCTGTCGGCAAACTCGTCGATAATATCCATCCTGTCCGCCTCGGTTTCCACAAAGGCGATTTTTTTATACATTTCCATTCTCGCCGCGGCGGAGGGGACGTAGCCCTCGGGAATATACGCCGAAACGGGAATTGCAACCGTTGCCTCGAATTTTTCGGGGGCGGGAGTTCCCTTTTCCTCGAGAATTGCCTCGTTAAGCAGCTTTACGTAAAGGTCGTAGCCCACGCTCTCTATATATCCGTGCTGCTCGGGGCCGAGAAGATTTCCGACGCCGCGTATTTCCATATCCCGCAGCGCAATTTTAAAGCCCGCACCGAATTCGGCAAACTCGCGTATTGTTTCAAGACGCTTTTCGGCAACCTCCGAAAGTGCCTTTCCCGGGCGGTAGGTAAGATAGGCGTACGCCTGTCTTTCGCTTCTTCCGACGCGTCCGCGAATTTGATGCAGCTGCGAAAGCCCAAACCTGTCCGCGTTTTCAATTATAAGCGTATTCGCATTCGGCAGGTCAACACCCGTTTCTATAATCGTTGTGCATACCAAAACGTCGATTTCGCCACGCACGAGGTATTGCCAAATATCCTCCAGCTCCTCCTTCTCCATTCGTCCGTGTGCATAGGCAACGCGGGCATTCGGGAGAGCATACTGTATTTTATCGGCAACGAAGCCGATGTCATCGATTTTATTGTAGAGGTAAAGCACCTGTCCCCGTCGGTCAAGCTCGCGGCGGATAGCGTCGATAATCATTCCGTCGTCATGCTCCATAACGTAGGTTTGCACGGGGCGGCGGTCACCGGGTGCCTCGTCAAGCACGGAGATGTCGCTGATACCGCTCATCGCCATATTAAGAGTGCGCGGTATAGGCGTTGCGGAAAGCATCAAAGTGTCAACGTTTGTTGTCATTTCGCGCAGCTTTTCCTTTTGCATAACGCCAAAGCGCTGCTCCTCGTCGATAATCAAAAGTCCGAGGTCGGAAAACTCCACGCCCTTTGAAATCATAGCGTGCGTGCCGATAAGAATATCCACCCTGCCCCTTTTCGTGCGCTCGATAATCTCGCGACGCTCCTTCGGCTTTCTGAAGCGAGAGAGCATCTCCACCGAAACGGCGTAGCCGCGCATACGGGATATTGCCGTCTGGTAATGCTGAAGCGCGAGAATGGTGGTCGGAACGAGTATTGCCACCTGCTTTCCGCCGAGAATTGCCTTGAAGGCGGCGCGAAGCGCAACCTCGGTTTTTCCGAAGCCGACGTCACCGCAAAGCAGCCTGTTCATCGGAATCGGGCGAATCATATCCGCCTTTATATCGTTAATGGCGGCAAGCTGGCTTTCGGTAGGCTCGTATTCAAACTCCGCCTCGAATTTATCCTCAAGCTCGGATTGCTTCGGAAACGCGAAGCCCGCCCGTCTTTGCCTTTCGGCGTAGAGATTTACGAGCTTTTTCGCAAGCTCCCTCGTGGCGGTGCGCGCTCTGCTTTTCGCGCGTGTCCAGTCGCCGCCGCCCATTTTGGAAAGCTTTACCCTTCCGTCCTTATCCCTTTCGCCGATATATTTTCCGAGAACGTCAAGCCTTTCGCACCTTACGAACAGCTTATCCGTCCCCGCGTATCTTATGCTTATATAATCGCGGGTAACCCCGTCAATCGTGACAGGCTCGATGCCCTCGAAAAGACCGATACCGTAGGTCGCGTGAACCACGTAGTCGCCCGGCTCAAGCTCCGCATAGCTCATAAGACGCTTTACACCGCTTACCCTTTTTTGAACCCGTTGCCTTCTCTTGTTTGCCATAACCGAGCGTCCGTCGGGGATTGCCATCGAAAGCACCGCAATTCGCGGGGATATAAGGTCAAAGCCCTCGTGAGTGCCAACGTCCAAAAACAGCGAGCCTGCCGCGGCGGTATGAACATCCGCCTCCGTGCCGTCGTAAAGCGGTATTGCCGCAATACCGAGAGTAGCAAGCTCCTCGGCAAGGCTCTGTGCGCTCGCCCGCGTTTCGGAGAGCAGCAGGGTGCGATAGCCCGCCCTTTTAAGCCCCATAAGGTCCTCGACGAGCATAGAAAGATTGTCGCCGTAGGAAACGGTCGGACGGCTTCGGAAGCCGAAAATGCCCGAAAGCTTCATTCCGCCTACCCCGCCCGCAAAGGAATTTATATGCAGGGTAAGGCTTTCGCTTAAAAAGCTGTCGTATTCCTCCGCCCCCAAGGAAAGGCGGGAGGCGCGGCGCGACATTGCGCCGTAGGAAATAAGCCCCTCCACCGTGTCCGAAAGTGCCTTCGTTTTTCTTTTCATTTCCTCGCGGCAGTCGGACGTGCCGAGGACGAAAACGGTGCTTCGCCCGTCAAGATAGGAAAGAAGGCTTGCGCTTTCGTATATAAGCGGAAGATATTTATCGCGAAACTCCATTCCGCCAAGCGATTCCACCGACGCGCGCTCGCGTATCAAGCGTGCGCGAATATCCTCGGAGATTTCGGGGCGCAAAAGCAATTTTTCAATTTCGCAAAGCACGCGGTCGCGCGCCTCGGCATCGACCACAACCTCGCGGGCGGGAAGGATAGAAACGCTCTCTACGCTTTCAAGCGTGCGCTGGCTTCCCGTATCGAAGGAGGCAAGACGGTCTATTTCGTCACCGAAAAACTCGCACCTTACGGCAAAGTCCATATCCGCGCCGTAAAAATCGACGATACCTCCGCGGCGGGCAAACTGTCCCCTTCCCTCAACCGCATCGACCGCGCAAAATCCGAGCGCGGAAAGCCGCTTTGCAAGTGCGTCTGGAGAAATCTCATCCCCGACCCTCAAGGAAAGAGAAAGAGAGGAGAGTATATTCGGCGGCATTGTAAGAGAAAGCGCGGCGGAGGGGGTTGTAACAACCGTGCGGGCATCCCCCGAAATTAGGCGCGACAAGACGGATAGCCTCTCACGCTCGACGTCATGAGAGGCGGAAATGTTATGAAGCACAGGCTCGCGCGGCTTGTATTCAAGCGCGGTTATGCCGTCTGCCGAAAGATACGCGGCAATGCGAGCGCGCTCCTCCTCGTTTGAGGTGAAAATCACGGCTTTTCCGTCCGAGGACGAAAGCACGTGCGACACCGCGGAGGAAAGAAACGCAAGCGTTGCGCCACCCGAAAGTCCGTTTATCACAATCGGCAACGGGTTTGCCCGACGCAGTCCCTCGTCAAGCGTATCCATAGCCGAAAGAAATTCCCTGTCCTCTCGGATTAAGGAGGAAATTTTAAGCATTGCGCCCTCCTTCTTTGTATATTAAAGTTTACGTTTTCAAATGCTACCGCCCGAAGCAAGAATATCGCAACACAGGGGTGTGCCGACGGGCGAGCCGCCGCAAATTAAAGCACAAAGCTTAACACGGGGTCGGTTATTTTGAATATTTCGACATTGCACCGTCAATGTCGCCGCCGACGATAAGGCGTACCGAGGAATAAACGTCCTCGAGCCTGTCGGTGAATTTTTTCATATCCTCCTCGGGCATTTTCGAAAGCACCCAGTCGGCGAGGTCGTAATCGGGATGCGGCTTTTGCCCAACCCCGAGCTTTATGCGCGGAAAATCCTGCGAGCCGATATGCTCGATAATGCTTTTAAGACCGTTGTGCCCGCCCGCAGAGCCCTTCCTTCTTATTCTGAAAAGCCCCGGCTCAAAGCTTATCTCGTCGTGAAGCACGATGATTTTTTCGGGCGGAATGTTATAAAAGCGTGCCGCCTCCCTAACCGCAACGCCCGAATTGTTCATAAAGGTTTGCGGCTTCATAAGAATGCCGCGCGCGCCGTCAAGAGTAATTTCGGCGGTGAGGGCGTTGTACCTCGCCCTGTCGATTTTAACGCCCAGCCGTGCCGCGATAGCATCAGCCGCGATAAAGCCGACGTTATGCCTTGTTTTTTCGTATTTTGCGCCCGGATTGCCAAGGCCGACAACCATAAAGCTAATCTGCGCGACGCTTTTTTCCTCTTTCTTCAGCTTGTCGAAAAGGTCAAAAATATTACCCACGGATCAATCCCTCTTGTCCTCTCTTATAAGGATAAGCTCCTCCGCATACGGGAGCGCGCGGATAGCGTCGCAAAGCACGTGCCATTCGCCGAGCTTGTGATGCCGTCTTGCATAGTATATGTTAATGAGAATTTCGTAATTCAGGGTTACGGTGCGCTTTTGATTGTAGGAGGAGGGCAAAAGCTGTATCATATTGTGCCAATGCTCCTTTTCCTTCGTCGCGTTGAATTTTTCGCGCTCGGATTCAAGAAAGGCAATCACGGAGTCAAGCACGGAAAGCGCCTCCTCGCTCATTCGGTCGTGCGAGAAGTCGTCGCGCTCAAACGCCTTTGCCTGTATTTTATGCATCGTAGAGGTAGAGTTTGCAACCGTGCCTACCTTATAGGTATCAAACTCCTTCCACCAATAAAGGGGTGCGGTTATATCCATCGAAACGAAAATCTGGCGAAGGTATTTGCGGTGGTCGCTTCCCGCAACGGCAAGCCTTCTTGCGAGTGAAAGATCGTTTTCGCCAAGCACGAAATTTCCGTTTTCGTCATAGTAGCTGTCCATTTTAGCCCAGCTGTTCATCGGGTTTCTCGCCCCTCTTATGGCGTTTTCCATATTCATTACACAAATTTTTTCAACCTTTAGCATAGCCGCCTCCGAAAGTCTTTATCCCGTATATTGTACCACAAAGCAAGCCGATTGTCAATCGCGGGCGCACAAATACGGGTAAATATTTATCAAATATTTTGGCAAGCCGCCGCACCTGCCCTCTCCTTTACCGCCCCTCGCCCGCCGAAGAAGCAAAAGGGGCAGCGCCGCGGCGCTGCCCAAAAGCTGTTCTTTAACCTTAAATATCAACCGAAACCGCATTTCCCGTCGCGGCGGAAACGAAGCACTCCTCCATCACGCGAAGCACACGGCGCACCTCGCAATTTTTGATAAGCTGCTCCTCCTTGCCGTCGATTGCGCGGACAAGGTTTCTGTAAAAATCGTGCACGTCGGATACGGGGCGCGAAAGCTCGTAGGACTTGATTGTAAGCTCGTCGCGCGGTGCCATCGTTTTGGTAATTCCCGCCGCGGTTTGAACGGGGGTAACGTCCTTTTCACACCAGGCAAGAAGCCTTGCAACGCGGCAATTTTTTCTCCAATCCTCGATAAGCGCGGAGCCGTCCTTTGCCTGCATATAAAATCTCGGCATTGCGATAAAGTTATACGTGCCCACCTCCACGGTTGCCCTTTTTCCGCTTTCAAAATCCATACGGAGCGTAAAGCCGTCGTCCACCTCGTCGGTGGTAACGTTGGTAACGGGGCAGAAGATGCGCGTGACCTTTTCGGGAATAAGCTGCATTATCTGGTCGATAAGATGCACGCCCCAGTCGAGAATCATACCGCCGCCCGGCTCCTTGTGACAGCGCCAGTCCGAGGGGATTCCTCGAGAGCCGTGAATACGCGACTCTACGTTAATGACCTCGCCAATCTCGCCAGACTCCACGAGGGATTTTATTGCAAGAAAATCAACGTCCCAGCGTCGGTTTTGATGTACGGTCAAAAGCTTTCCCGACCTCGCCTCTGCCTCCGTCATTTTATCAAAATCCGAAACGGAAAGCGAGGCGGGCTTTTCGCATACGACGTTTTTGCCGCCAAGAAGCGAGCGCACCACAACGTCAAGGTGTGCATCGTTGGGAGTAGCGCAAACCACGATTTCAACCGTTTCGTCGGCAATTACCGCGTCGAGCGAATCGTAAACGAAGATTCCCCTTGCCCTTGCGGCATCGTTTCTCGTTTCTCTGATATCGTAAACACCCGCAAGCTCCACAACGTCGGAGCGCAGCGCGTGATCGGCGTGCCAAGCCCCCTGTCCTCCGTAGCCGATAACGGCAATTCTTTTTTTCATATCAGCCTCCAAAGCAAGAATTCAACTAATTCTATCACAAAAAACGCCGAGGATCAACGAATAAATTGACGCAAAGTAGCAGGATTTTGACTTTTTTGCTTAAAAAATGTTAATGAACGGAAGTAAATCGGCAAGCGTACCGAAAAGCACTCCCGCCGCAACGAGAATTGCGGGAACGTAAAAATCCTCCCAGGGGTCGCTGTTGGTTCTGATAAGAACGAGAAGTCCGACGCCCGCGCCCGAGAAAAGTCCCGCAAGCATAACGCCCTCGCTGATAAGACCGTTAAGCGCAAGCTCGCAAAGAGCAACCGAAACCGCACAGTTGGGAATAAGTCCGACAAGACCCGCTATAAGGTGGCTTACGACGGGAATATCGACGAGAATTTTACCCAGCATATCCTCGCCGACGTAGTGCATAAGCGCGTTTAAGGCGAGGGTTATCAGGAAAACGAAAAGACCGACCGAAAGCGTGTGACCGAGGGCGCATTTTACGAGCGCACCGAAGCCGTGTGCCTCCTCGTGACCGTGGCATTCACCCTCCTCCGCATTATGCTCCGCCTCGGCGTGACCGTACTCCGAGTGGTGATGCTCGTCGGTGTGGCGGTGTGCCTTCGCCGCCCTTTCAACCCTATGCTCCGAGCAGGTGCAGCCAATCGGATGCTTTCTGTGAGGCACGGTGCCGCGCTTCTTGCGCACGATGCGGATAACGAAGTCAACGGCAAAGCCGACGGCAAGACCGCAAAGCACCTTATACCCGAGGATAAGGAGAATGGAGGAAAGCTTTACGTCCTCCGCGTGGTTTATGAAAATCATCAGCATCTCGTCCGAGGTCGAGAGAAAGACCGCGATAAGAGTACCGAGGGTAACGACTCCGCTTGTGTAAAGGTTTGCGGCAACGGTGGAAAAGCCGCATTGCGGTGCCGCACCGAGAAGACCGCCGATAGCAGGTCCGAAAGCACCCGCGCGGCGCATAAGCCTTTCGGTTTTGTCCTTCGCCTTATGCTCTATAAACTCCAGCAAAAGGTAGGTCAAAAACAGAAAAACGACAATTCCGAGCGTTTCGACAATGGCGTGAAGCACCACCTCGGCGAGAAACTCTCCGAAGCCGCCCCAATGCTCAAGAAGAAAATGCTCGATTTTTTCAACGAGGACACCGTGGCCGTGGCTTACCTCCTCGGTATGCGAATGCCCCTCCGTGTGCAGTAAAAAATTCATAAAAACCTCAAAAAATACAAATTCGCGTCTATAATACAATATATTTTAAATTTTGTCAAGAATAAGAAATCTCAATTGCGGTAAAATCCGCAGAAACGTCAAAAATGGCGTTTGTCCGCCTCAAGCACCACCGTACCGACGTAAACCCTTTCAGCCTTCTCCTTGGAGAAGGTGGCACGCGGTGCGTGACGGATGAGGTAAAAGCCTTCTCTTGCGAGAGAAGGTGTCACCGCAGGTGACGGATGAGTAGCTGCTTTGCTCCGCACAAAAGCCTCGCAGCGCGAGCCTGCCCTACTCCGCCTCAAGCACCACAGTACCGACGTAAACGTTGTGGTTATCGTCCCCCATCACCGTGTAATACTCGTCGTAGGAAAGCTCCTCCGCGCGCCCCTCGTAAAGGCAAAGATTGTCCTTGTTCGGGAAGGTTAGCACCGCCATTTTCCCGAGCGCGGTATCGCGAAGCTCGGAAACGAGGAAGCTGCCGTCCTCCTGGTCGTGGATTGTAAAGCGACAGCCCGCCGCGACCTCAATCCTCTCGTCAATCACGTCCTCGAGCATAAGCTCCCCGTCCGAATAAAAGGAATATACGTATCTGAAATGTAAAAAGCTCCTCATTTTCCCTCCCGCCCCCTTCGCAAAGCAGCCGCCGTGCGGGGCGTGTCGATTTTTACTAAATTATAGCACACGTAATTAAAAAAGTAAAGCACAATGCGAAAACCTTTTGAAAAAATATTGACACGGGGGTGGGTTTATGTTAGAATGATTGCACTTTTTTATATAGGAGCCTCGGCGAATGGACGTTTCCGCTTTAATAATCAACGTTGCTATCCTCTTTATAATGATGCTCCCCGGCTATCTTCTCAAAAAATGCAAAATGTGTCCGGAGGGGTTTGGAAAGGGGCTTGCAAACCTCGTTTTATATATTGCACAGCCCGTGCTTATCGTTTACGCCTACCTTGATTGCGAGGCGGAGTTTTCACAGATATGGAGCGACGTGCTTGCCGTTTTCGTAATCTCGCTTATCGCACACGCAATTTTTTCCGCGGTTGCAATCCCTGTTTTCAGGAAAGCTCCCGAGGGGCGGGACAGGATGTTGAAATTCGCAACGATATTCTCAAACGCGGCGTTTATGGGAATCCCCCTCATACAAGCAATTTTCGCCGACCGCCCCGAAATGGCGATTTACGCCTCGGTTTACAACATCTCCTTTAACCTCTTTCTTTGGACTCTCGGCGTTCTGCTTTGCACGGGAGGGGAGGTCCGCGAGGAAAAAAGGACGTCCGAATGTGCCGAGGTGGCAATACCTATGCTCCGCGAAAAGCATACCGTTTCTCTTAAAAAAGTGCTTTTTCACCCCGTTACCCTTGCCTCCGCGGTGGGTATTATCCTTCTCGTTACGGGAGTTAAAAACTCTCTGCTTCGCGAGGCGGGTCTCGGAATTATCCCCGACGCGATGGATATGCTTCGCTCGCTCGTTGCCCCGCTTTCAATGACGGTAATAGGGCTTCGCCTCTCCGACATCAAATTTCACGGCTTCCTTAACGACGCTTATATGTACCTTTTCCTTTTGCTTCGCCACCTTGCCCTCCCGCTTGCGGTGCTTGGTATTATGAAGCTTTCGATACTCGTCGGAATACCTCTTTCAAACGATACGGTTACGGTTATAACCGTGCTTGCCGCAACCCCCGCGGCATCAAGCGCGACAATGTTTGCGGAAAAGTACGACTGCGACGCGCTTTACACCTCCCGCCTCGTCATAGTGTCAACAATTTTTTGCATTTTGACAATGCCCCTCGTGCTGATGCTGGTTTAAAATACGGAATAATTTAACACGGGTGGCGCGTTTTGCCACATCTATGTCAAAAGCGGCATTGGCTTTTATCACCCACTTGCGATTTTTCGAAATACGTGGTATAATAGTAACGTAACCTATTCAACACGAAAAAGGAGGTAATATGCTCGAAACCGTAATTACGGGATACGAATCCCTTCTTCATTCCGTCGCAAGGCTTGCCGTCTATACCCTTGAGCTTATCGGAATTGCAATCGTAATTTTCGGCTCTGCAAGAGCGCTTGTGCAGGCCTTTCGTATGGCGAAAAACAAGCAATCCAATAATCTCGTTATCTCTCTCGGACGGGCGCTTGCGCTCGCTCTCGAATTTAAAATGGGCGCGGAAATCATAAACACGGTAATAGTACGCGAATTGCGCGAGCTTGCCGTGCTTGCGGTAATAATTGCACTTCGCGCAATTTTGGCAATACTCATTCACTGGGAAATCAAAAACGAAAAAAAGGACGACGAGGCATACGCCGCAAGGGACTCGCATACGGACAAGCCCTCCGAGTAAGCCGCGCAAAAAAAGCACCCCGTGGGGTGCTTTTTTTCGTTAAAACGGAGGCTTGGCAACCGTGTCAAAATCGCGGTAAAAATACGCAATTCCCTTTTCCTTCGTTAGATTTTTCCGAAGGTCAATCCTCGAGAATACCCTGTACGAAATCCTCCAGCCTTTTTTCAAGCGGCGGGATGCTCGCATCCATCCAGTGCTGGCGCGAGAGGTAGTAGGAAAACTCGGGCGAGAGGTCTATACCGTCGAGGCGAAGCGGCTTAAACTTCAAGGCAGGCAGACGGGAGTGAGCGTTGTCGATTTCGTTTAGCACGTGCTGTGAGGAAAGCGAGTTGTTTGAAACGATGACGATAAAATAATCCGCCTCCCTAATTCCCTTCATAATAGCGGTAGCATACGGACCGACGACGTTTCGCGGTGCATACCACACCCTTATGCCGCGGCTTTCAAGCTTGTTGCAAAGATTGTCCGCAACGTTTTTGTCCTTTGAGGAATAGCTTATAAAGGCAAGCGGTGCTTTTTTCTCGGACTTTTCCTCGGGCGCGTCGAGCATCGAATACATTTCGCAAAGCGTTTCGGCAAAGGACGCGGCGCGCTGCTCGTTAATATCGAAGAAAATTATTTTTTCACAGCTCGGATTTCTTTTCAAAAAGCCGACGCATTCATTTACGATGGGAATGAGCGTGAGCCTTGCGGATACGCCCTGAAGCCCCGCGCCAAGAAGCGGCATTGCCAAGGTAGCGCACTCCGCACCCGCAATGGTCGCAAGGTCGAGAAGATGAAAATACGCCCGTATAGCCTCGATGGGATTGTCAAGCGCGGTATCGCGCAGATAGTCCATCATTTCCACGCATCCGATGCGCCCGATTTGAAGGCTTTTGCCGTGAACTTCCTCCGAAATCCACACGTCACAGGCTTGGCGAAGGTCCAAAAACGGACTTTTTGCAAGCTCCTCCACGTTTATTCCAACCTTTAAAAGCGCGCCGAACAGCGTGTTAGGTATCGGCTCGTAGCCTCCCGCAAACGCAGACACGGTCAAAACGTCGATTCTCTCCTCTATTTCAAGAAGGTTTCCCGCAAGGACGCAAACCGTCTTTTCCCCGTGTGCGGTGTTGATTTTTCTTTCGTAAAGCCTTTTCATACTTCCCCCGAAAAGTTTTTCTTCATTATACCACACCCGCCGCAGATATGCAAGTCAAAGGCACCCGTTTTTGAATAAAATAATTACTATTGATTTTTTCATAAAGAAGCGGTATAATGTACTTGTAAACGGTATCACGGAAAATTTACCGCATAAAACGCACCGAGTAGGTGCAAAAGGACGAAATTATGAAGGCTTTTTCAAAAATATTTCTACTTTTAACTATTCTTTCGCTTGCGCTTACCCTTGCCGGCTGTAGGCGGGATAACCAACCCGATACCCCCGATTGCAGTGCGGGGCATACCTACGACAGCAGCTGCGACCCCGAATGTAATATTTGCGGCGAGCCGCAGGACACGCATCACGAATACACCGACGAGTGCGACGCGATATGCAATAACTGTAATGCGGAGCGCACTCCGACGCACAAATACGACACCCCCTGCGATACGGAATGTAAGCTTTGCGGTGAGCCGCGCGACGTGGGCGGGCACTCCGACACGGATAACGACGGTATGTGCGACCTTTGCGACGAGGTGCTGTTTATCGTCACGCCCGCCGACAAATTCGACCTTCCCGAGCTTCCCGTATATAACGGCACCGATGCCTGCGTAAGCCTTAACGGCGGTAAGCCTTTTTTTCTCAAATCCCAGATAACCGCGGACAGCTACGAGTACTATTCTCCGCTTGACTCGCTCGGAAGATGCGGAGTTGCGGTCGGCTGTCTGGGCAGCGATACCCTCCCCACCGATAGCCGCGGAAGCGTTTCAAGCGTCACTCCAAGCGGCTGGCAGACAAGCCCTCCGATTTACGAGCGCAGCCACCTTATCGCCTGGAGCCTCTCAGGCGAGAATGCAAACAGGCAAAACCTCATCACGGGTACGTATATTCTCAACGGAGTTATGCAGGAGCTTGAGGACGAGGTGCTTCAGTACATAAAGCGGGCGGGAAACCACGTTATGTACCGCGTTACCCCCGTTTTTGAGGGAGATAACCTTCTTGCATCCGGAATTATCCTCGAGGCGTATTCGGTGGAGGACGAGGGTGCGGGCGTTCAAAAATGCGTCTTTATCCACAACGTGCAAACCGATTACGTAATCGACTACGCAACGGGAAATGCGGAAATGTCCCCAGACGCGCTGATAAAGCAGTATAAATACGTGGTCAACCTAAACAGCAAGGGAGGACCGAAAATCCACCTCGCCACCTGTCGCTCGGTTTCGGATATAAAGGAGTCGAACAAGGCGTATCACAACGGAACGGCACAGGAGGTTTTCGATTATTACACGGCACAGGGGAAAACCCCGAGCTATTGCGGAAGCTGTAAGCCGCAAAACGCCGCACGTCAAGTTTTGTTTACAATTCCCGAAAAGCAGATGTATCTCCCAAAGCCGAGAAAAAGCGCGCGGCATAAGCCCTTCGCCCCCAAAAAATCTGCAAAAAGGCGGCGTTATTTTAACACGCCCCCTACCGTTTTTCCAAAAACAGCAATAAGCTTTTATCAAAACGGGGCGGAAGCTTTTATCAAAAAACGCATTAGACCTTTATTAAAAAACGGCGTTGGCTTTAATCAAAGCGCGAAGCCGAATACAAAAAAACGGACGGAATTTTTCCGTCCGTTTTTCCTTGCTCCGTAATTAGTGAGCCGCGAGAAATTCCTCCGCCTTTGCCTTTCCCATTCTCTTAATGGACTCGGTGGGATACTTTGAATCCGCACCGCCGTTGGTGTAGAGGAAATACTTTCCGTCCGCGGTTACGTAGAGGGTTTCCTCAAAGCCCGCGGGGTCGCCGTAATAGCCCTCCGTATATTTTTTAACAACCGTGGAGGCGGCGGTATCGTACTCTGTACCGCAAATAATCTTTTTCATTTTGCTTTTTCCTTTCGCTTTTGTTTTTTAGTGCCGCTTTAATCCGACGCGGCGGCGGTCCGACCCTCGCCGCTGTGCGGCGTGTCCTTTATCTTCATTATGTCGTACGGAGTTGCCTGATATACGAAATAATTCAGCCAATTCGTAAAAAGAAGCGTAGCGTGTGCGCGCCAGGTGAGCATCGGCGGCTTCGTATCGTCGTCGTTGGGGTAGTAATTTTTCGGCACGCGGGGATTTAAGCCCGCATTTTTGTCGCGCAAATACTCCTTTTCGAGGGTGTTGCGGTCGTATTCCGAGTGACCCGTAAGGAAAACCTGCCTTCCGCCGGGGGTAATCACCGCGTAAACTCCCGCCTCCTCCGAGGATGCGAGAATGCGAAGGCTTGGCGCTTTTGCCTCTATGTCCTCCCTTTTGACGGTGGTGTAGCGCGAATGCGGAGCATAAAACACCTCGTCAAAGCCGCGGAATAAAATCGAGCGCTTGTATTCTACGGTGTGCGGATAAACTCCCGAGAGCTTTTCCTCCATCATCACCTTGTTAATTCCGTAATGGTAGTAAAGCCCCGCCTGTGCGCCCCAGCAAATGTGCAGGGTGCTTTGCACGTGGGTTTTCGACCACTCCATTATTTCACAAAGCTCCGCCCAATATTCAATCTCCTCGAAATCAAGGCGTTCAACGGGCGCACCCGTTATAATCATACCGTCAAAGTAGCTGTCGCGCACGTCGGCAAATTCCTTATAGAAGGCAAGCAGATGCCCCTCCGACACGTTTTTCGACTTATGCGTTGCGGTGTGAAGTAGCTCGATTTCAACCTGTAACGGAGAATTTCCGAGAAGGCGCGAGAGCTGTGTTTCGGTATCCACCTTCGTCGGCATAAGATTGAGTATGAGTATTTTAAGCGGGCGTATATCCTGTGTTATAGCCCTCGTCTCGGTCATAACGAAGATGTTTTCCTCCTCAAGCACCCTTACCGCGGGAAGCTCGTTTGGAATTTTAATCGGCATATCTCTCTCCTTTCGCCGAGTGGTTGGGAATTTTAAACCTTTTCAAGCGCGTCGGCAATGTCCGCGATAAGGTCGTCCTTGTTTTCAATACCGCAGGAGTATCTTACAAGGTCTGCGCTTACGCCCGCGGCGAGAAGCTCCTCGTCGTTCATCTGTCTGTGCGTTGCGCTTGCGGGGTGGAGGCAGCAGGTGCGCGCATCGGCAACGTGCGTTTCAATAGCACCGAGCTTCAGCTCCTTCATAAATCTCTCCGCGGCGGAGCGTCCGCCCTTTACGCCGAAGCTTATTACGCCGCAGGTGCCGTTTGGCATATACTTTTGCGAAAGCTCGTAATACCTGTCACCCTCAAGACCCGGGTATCTTACCCAGCTGATTTTCTCGTGATTTTTGAGAAAGGTCGCTACCGCGAGAGCGTTTTCGCAATGGCGCTGCATCCTTACGTGCAGGCTTTCAAGCCCCAAGCCGAGAAGGTAGGCGCTTTGCGGCGACTGCGTACAGCCGAAATCACGCATAAGCTGTGCCGTGCATTTAGTGATAAACGCGCCCTCAAGTCCGAATTTTTCAACGTAGGTAATACCGTGATAGGAGTCGTCGGGAGTGCAAAGCCCCGCAAATTTTTCGGGATAGCGCGACCAGTCGAATTTGCCCGAATCGACGATACAGCCGCCGACAGCGGAGCCGTGTCCGTCCATATACTTCGTGGTGGAGTGGGTAACTATATCCGCGCCCCACTCGATGGGACGGCAGTTTACGGGCGTAGCAAAGGTATTATCGATAATAAGCGGCACGCCGTTTTCGTGCGCGACCCTTGCAAAAAGCTCTATATCTATAACGTTAAGCGCGGGGTTAGCTATCGTTTCTCCGAAAAGTGCCTTCGTATTTGGGCGGAATGCCGCGCGAAGCTCCTCCTCCGTGGAGTCGGGGGAAACGAAGGTAAATCAATACCCATACGCTTCATCGTAACCGCAAAAAGGTTATACGAGCCTCCGTAAATTGCCGAGGAGGAAATGACGTGATCACCCACGCCCGCGATATTAAATATCGCAAAGAAGTTTGCCGCCTGTCCCGAGGAGGTGAGCATTGCGGCAGTGCCTCCCTCAAGAGCGCAAATTCTCGCTGCAACGGTGTCGCAGGTGGGATTTTGAAGGCGGGAGTAGAAGTATCCCGATGCCTCAAGGTCAAAAAGCTTTCCCATATCCTCGCTCGTGGCGTATTTAAAGGTCGTTGACTGTATAATCGGAATTTGGCGCGGCTCTCCGCTTTTCGGGCTGTATCCACCCTGAACGCAGGTGGTTTCTATGCTTAATTTTCTGTCTTTCATATTTTCTCCTTTTACTTTAAGCACCGGGGGGCATACACGCCCGAACTCGCGACGCTTGAAGAATTACGTTTTTGGTGCGGCTGTCGGGTCAAAATCCAAGCCGCAAAGGATAAAGGGGTTTCCTTGCTTCGATTATAAAGCGTACTTGCTTCTGAAAAGCTCGCACTTTTCCTCGTAATCGCCGCTGCCGTCGCGAACACCCGCAAGATACTTGTGCATATCAAGCGCGTCGTAGGCGGAAATCTCGATTACGCAGCCGCCGATGTTGGAGCAGTGGTCGGCAACTCTTTCAAAATTGGTAAGCAGGTCGGAAAGCACGAAGCCGTGCTCGATTGTACACTCGCTCTTTTGAAGTCGCATAATATGATTAAGACGAATCTTATCGCGAAGCTCGTCAACGACCTGCTCAAGAGGCTCGATGTCCGCCGCCGTATTAACGTCGTTGCTTGCAAACGCCGCCTCGGTAATTGCGAGAATTTCGGTGACCGCCGCCGCAAGGGTGGCAAGCTCGCGCTTTGCCTCGGGGGAGAAGGAGAGCTTCTTGTCCTTCATCTCCTCCGCCGACTCCACGATGTTAACCGCGTGGTCGGAGATGCGCTCGTAGTCGCCGATTATGTGAAGCAGCTTTGTAACCTGCTCGGAGTCGGCGCTGTCAAGCTCGCAGGCGGAAAGCTTTACAAGATATGAGCCGATGGTGTCCTCGAGGACGTCAACCTTGCCCTCCACGTCGCGCACCGAGTCTGCGACCTTCGCATCGAAATTTTCAAGAAGCGAGATTGCGTCCGCGATAGCCTTGCCCGAAAGGGTAGCCATCGTCCTTGCAACCTGCGTAGCGCGCTCCACCGCGATTGCGGGAGTGCCGAGAAGACGCTCGTCAAGAAGGCTGTTGGTTTCGTTTTCGTCCTTTTTATCGCGAACGATAAGCTTCGAAAGCCTTTCGAGCTGCTTGTAAAACGGTCCGATAAGAGCCACGCAGATAAGCTTGAACACCGTGTGAATTATCGCAATATCCCAAGCGTTGGTGAACCCTCCGATAAGTCCGTTAAAGCAGCCGAAGATTGCGTTTATCGAATAGAAAAGAACCGAAACGGCAACCACGCCGATAACGTTAAAGGAAAGGTGAATAACCGCCGCGCGCTTTCCGTTTTTGTTTGCGCCGAGCGAGGAAATCATCGCGGTAACGCAGGTACCGATATTCTGGCCCATTACGATGGGAATTGCCGCGCCAAAGCTTATCGCACCCGTAGCGGTGAGCGCCTGTAAAATACCGACGGAGGCGGATGACGACTGTATAATCGCGGTAAGCACGATGCCCGCGAGAATACCAAGCACGGGGTTAGAGAACATCGTGAGAATGTTCGTAAAGGTTTCGTTGTGCTTAAGCGGGGCAACCGCGTCGGACATCATCGTCATACCCGTCATAAGAACGGCAAAGCCGAGAAGAATTGCGCCGATATCCTTTTTCCTTCCGCGCTTTACGAACATTATAAGGCAAATGCCGATAACCGCAACGATAGGAACCCAGGAGTCGGGCTTCAGCCAGGAGAGAATACCGACGAGGCTTTCGCCCTGCTCTCCTCCGAGCGAGTTAAGCGCGGTGAGCCAAGCGGTGACGGCAGTACCGACGTTTGCGCCGATGATAACGCCCACCGACTGCAAAAGCGTCATAGTGCCCGAGTTTACAAAGCCGACGACCATAACCGTCGTAGCCGAGGAGGACTGGATTACGAGGGTAACCGCAAGTCCGAGCAAAAATCCCTTTATGGGATTAGAGGTCATTTTTCCAAGAATAGCCTTAAGACTGTTTCCCGCGCTTTTTTTAAGCGAATCGCCCATAACCTCCATTCCGTAAAGGAAAAGAGCAAGTCCGCAGAAAAGCGATAGGATTTCAACGAGTCCGAATTCGCCCGCTTCAAGAGTGAAGTTCACGAGTTTATTCATTGTTGTCCTTTCTCCTTTGAGAATTATGATAATAAAAAGCCTGTCAAAAATAAAAAGCGAAACTCGGCGGATTTCTCCGTCGCATTTCCGCCCAATTATAACTATACCACATTTAACCGCACAATTTCAAGAGAAAGGTAAAATAAAATAATATTTTCTACGATTTTTATAATTTTTTTAATTTATTCTGTGCGGCGTTTGTGTACTTGACTTAATCGGATTGTTATGCTAAAATGTAATAAAGGCAGTATCTTGAGATCCGCATTTGGCGGCAAATCCCGCCCGCCGTGCGAAAAAGGAGGATAATATGAGAGCTTTTTTTGAATATCTCGGCACTCTTGACGTGCTTTGGACGACGGTATTCCGCGCACTTGTCGCGACCGCAGTCGGCGGTATTATCGGAATGGAAAGAGGAAAGCAGGGGCGCGCCGCGGGAATGCGCACGCACATTCTCGTTTGCCTCGGTGCGACGCTTACCGCAATGACGGGTATTTACGCCTACGAAATCCTCGGATACAGCTCCGACCCGCTCCGTATCTCGGCACAGGTTATATCGGGCATCGGCTTTCTCGGCGTTGGTACGATTTTAATAAAGGGACGCTTCCAGATTACGGGGCTTACAACCGCGGCGGGGCTTTGGACCGTTGCAGCGATAGGTCTTGCACTCGGCATCGGATTTTACGAGGGGGCGGTGGTTATCTTCCTCCTTGCGGTGCTTGCGACCACGATAATGGCGCGCCTTGAATACAAGATTACGAGAAAGAACACGCGCTTCGGTATTTATATCGAAATCACCTCCGACCGCGCGGTGCGCGATATGATTTCGCACCTCGAAAACGAATTTCCCACCACGGATATACAGGTCACCCCTCCGCGAAGCAATACCGTGGGCAACGTGGGCATCGAGGCTAACGTCCACACCACCGCAAAGGAATATTCCTCCCTTTCCCCGAAAACAATGGTAGCCGCGCTCGAGGAGCTTGAATACGTGGTTTTCGCAATAGAAAGCATTTGACAACAATTGTTTGCATTTTGGGTTAAGCCCCCAAAAAACAAGAAATGCAAGAAAGAAGCGAAGCACCCACCCGAAATTTGACACGGGTGGGTGCTTTTTTATAAAAACGCTTAAATACAGCCGTCCTTGCACTCGGTGACGTAAACGCCGTGAAGATTACAGTAGGCGAAGGCGGCAATCGGACGCTCCCCCCTTGACAGAAGAAACTCCGCCGTGTCCTCCCCGTCGGGAGAGAGCGTTTTTCTGTGGCTTCCCTCGCTTGTGACAAGGCATACCCAGCCAATCGAATGCTCGCTCGTTTGCGGGTGGCGGTTGTTCTTTGGCCCTACGCTTACGCGCACCCTGCCGCCGTCGTTTTCAATTATCGGGGTGTGCTTTTCCCCCTTTTCGTCCCTTCCGTCCCACTTTTGCGGGACAACCTCGGTCATATTTTTACCGCAGCAGCCGATATTCCTTCCCGTATCGTTTATCATTGCAACTAAATTGCCGCAAAAGCGGCAGGTATAATGCTTCATTTTCCCTCCGTTTGGGCTTTTGCCCGTTTTATAGTTAAATGTTTTCCGTTTTTGAAGTAATTATACGTTTTTTAACTTATGTCTTGATTTTTATTTTCTTTTGTAGTATAATTTTTCCGTATGATTGACAGTTTATTCACAAAGGCTTAACGATTTTAAACGAAAGGATTTAAAAATGAACCTCTTTGAGAATTTGTTTGGCTCTATCGGCGCGCTTTTCGTCGGTAAAACCAACGGCACTCCCAACTGGATGATGATGATAATGTGGGTCATCGGCGGTGTGCTTATATACCTTGCCATCAAAAAGGGAATGGAGCCGACCCTCCTTCTCCCGATTGGATTTGGCGCAATTATTATGAATTTCCCCGGAATTATCCAGCAATTCTGCTCGGTTTGCGGAGCAAATATTTCCGACGTCGGACTTCACACCGACGGTATGTGTCCCGAATGCTTTAATATCTCCGAGGCTGTATATCACTTCTCGGGCGCGGCGGAGCCGCTCAATACCCTTTACAACGCGGGTATTGCAAACGAGCTTTTCCCGCTTATCCTCTTTATCGGTATCGGTGCAATGATCGACTTCGGTCCGCTTCTTAACAATCCGAAGCTTATGATTTTCGGTGCGGCGGCACAGTTCGGTATCTTCTTTACCCTCTGCCTTGCTTCGGTATTCTTCCCCGAGGCAAAGGACTACGCCTCCATTGCAATCATCGGCGCGGCGGACGGCCCCACCTCCATCGTAGTTGCAAACACCCTCGGCTCTAATTACATCGGCGCGATAACCGTTGCGGCGTACTCCTATATGGCTCTCGTTCCCGTAATCCAGCCGCCCGTAATCAAGATGCTCACCACCAAAAACGAGCGCAGAATCCGAATGTCCTACAAGGCGACGAGCGTTTCAAAGACTACCCGTATCCTTTTCCCGATTATCATTACAATCATCGCCTGCCTGTTCGCCCCGGGCGCAGGCTCGCTTATCGGCTTCCTTATGTTCGGTAACCTTATAAGAGAGTGCGGAGTCCTCGACTCGCTTTCCGAAACCGCGCAAAAGGTGCTTGCAAACCTTATCACCATATTCCTCGGCATCACAATCGCCTTCAATATGACCGCGGCACAGTTCCTTAACGTCAACACCCTCCTTATTATGGGTCTTGGTCTTGTCGCCTTCATATTCGACACCGCGGGCGGCGTCCTCTTTGCAAAGCTTTACAACCTCCTCGCGGGCGTGTTCAAGTTTGAAAAGGTTAATCCAATGATTGGCGCGGCAGGTATTTCCGCATTCCCCATGTCGGGAAGAATAGTACACAAGATGGCGCTTGAGGAGGATAACCAAAACTTTATCCTTATGCACTCTATCGGCGTAAACGTTTCGGGACAGATTGCATCGGTTATCGCGGGCGCACTCGTGCTTGGCTTCTTTGCAGGTTAAGGAGGTAGCAAATGAACAAATTTATTTTCGACCCTATGGCGTTTATCACCAACCTTAAGTATATGGGCATCGGTATGCTCGGAGTGCTTATGATTGTTGCGATAATTATGCTTTCCACCTATCTTATCAACTGGACGATAAACCGCCTCGCGGCAGTCAAGGCGTCCGAGCAAAACGGCGAGGAGGAATAACCCCGCCCCACGGCAAATCGCAAAAAGCAAAAATCACGCCCGTCGTCCGACGGGCGTGATTCTGTTATCCGCCAAGGGGCGGCTTTGATAAGCCGCGATGCTTTTAAAAATTGCGGTGATTTGGCAAACGGCGGTGATTTATCACAGGAGCGCGATGGCAAGGAATACCGCGTAGGCATCAGCTCCCGCGGTTACACCGACGCAAACACCATAGCGATGATAATCGCAAAATAAAGAACGAAGGCTACTATCGGTATAATAAACGAAATTATACCCGAAACGAGCGAGATTTTCGCAAAATCGGGCTTTTCTTCCTTCCAAACGAAATAAAGAATTATACCGAGCAGCGGCACTCCGAGACAAATCGAAATCAAAAGTCCCTTCAGCGCGGAATTAGCCTTTCCGGGGTGGCTTTCGTTCCATATAAGATAAAAAATCAAGCCTACGATGGGAATAAACAACGAGAGAATAAGAACACCCGTGCTTTCGGTAAAATCGCGGGTATCACCGGGGCGAGCGCCCTCCGAGCCAAACGAAGCCTCAAAGGACGAAGCGGAGGGTGACGCCTTTGCGCCGCAGCCCGAGCAAAACGCCGCGCCGTCCTCTATTTTACTTCCGCAATAGGAGCAATATTTCATATAAGCCTCACACAGTCAAAATACGTAATAGATCGGCACCCCGTAAAGGGATGCCGTGTTTTTTTAGATAAGCATACCTGCAATTGCGGCATAGGATTCATAGCCCGCAAGCTCCAGCATTACAATTGCGATACCGTAAATAAATCCGAACACAATGCCGAGAACGAAGCCGAGAATACCCCAGATAAGACCGATTTTTGCAAAATCAGGCTTTTCTTCCTTCCAAACGAAGTAAAGAATAATACCCGCAATCGGAATATTCCAGCAAAGCACAGCAAAAAGACCCTTTAGCGCGGAGGTTGCCTTTCCCGGCTTTTCATCCTTCCACATAAGCCACATAATAAGACCCGCAAGCGGAATCAGGAAGGAGAGTATCGCAACACCCTTGCTTTCGGTATAGTCGCGGCTCGGGGCGGAATATCCGCCGCCCGCGGAGGTAAATGCGCTGTCGATAGGCTCGCTCTTCGCAAAGCTCTCGCTTCTTTCTACCTTTGCACCGCAATTGGGGCAAAAGGATACGCCGGCATCAAGCCGTGCGCCACAGTATGTACAAAACTCCATATTACACCTCGTTGTTTTTTTATTATAGTATCATAAAATATAAGCGTTGTCAACAAATTGCGGGAAAATCGGACGGCTTTACTTGATTTTTTTAAGCAGAGTAACCGCCGACGTGTCGATTTCGGCTCCGTCCGCGTCAAGACAGCCGAGCGGCACGGTTTTGTTTTCACCGTGGTAGTCGCTTCCCGCACTGACGAGCATAGAAAGCTCGCTTGCCACACAGAGAATTGGGGCGCGGTCACGGGCGGTATAGCGAGAATAATAGGCCTCAAGACCCGAAACCCCCATACCGTGTAAAATTTCGGCACGGCGAAGCAGCTCCCGAGGTTCAAGCCTTTTCTCTCTTTCGCCGCCGATGGGGTGAGCGTAAACGGCAACACCTCCCGCCGAGATTATTGCCTCGGTGGCAAGGGCGGCATCTATTCTGTCATCGGGTGCGCGCTTTCCGATATATTTGTCTATCGCCTCTCCGACGCTTCGTGCATATCCGTGCTTAATCAAAAGCCTTGCAATATGCAGCTTGCTTACCGAATTAAGCCCCTCAAGCTCGGAGATTTCCTCCCCGCTAAAGGATATGCCGAAATTTGATTTGATATAATCTATGCGGGCGTAAAGCTTTTCGCGACGCTTTTTAATTCCCTCCCTAATCGCAAAGCGAATAGCCTCCGAGTCGGGGTCAAAGCCGTATCCGAGAATATGACAGCGAAAGCCGCCCTCCCCAAAAACGGCGGAGGAAAGCTCCACACCGTTTATTAGGCGCATATTTTCGGGGAGTGCCGCGCGCGCCTCCGAAATTCCCTCCACGGTATCGTGGTCGGTCACCGAAATTATGCCAAGTCCCATTTTGCCCGCCCTTTGCACAAGCTCCGCGGGGGAATCCGTGCCGTCCGAGGCGGTCGTATGTAAATGAAGGTCAATCCTCTCCAAGCTCACTCCTCCTTGCGGCAACGCGCTTCAAAAGATAGACGAGAAGCAGCGAAAGCATAGAAATTCCCGAGGCAACGAGAAAGATTTCGGGTGCGGGCACGTAGGAGGTCGTCATAGCGTCGGCTCCCGCATTTTCAAGCAAAAGACCCTTTGATTTGTTGATGGAATTTCCAATCATCGGACCGAAAATCATAGGTATAAGCACGGCGAATACCATTCTCACGCCCTGCATTTTTCCGACGTCGTTTTTCGGTGTAAGGTCGCGCATTATCGCGCCCGTAAGCTGTGCTACGAAGATATATCCCGTTATCATTGCAAAGCCCGAAAGCCCGAAGAAAACGAGGTTAGCCACGTGCAGCATCTCGCGAGCCATATACATCGCGAAAAGTCCCGCCGAGAATATAATAACCGCGATATAAAGCAGCTCCGTCTTTTCCCTTCGGTCGGAAATTCGCCCGAGGACGAGATTCATTGCCGCACCGACGAGTATGGCTATTGCGAAAACCGCGCTGTATTCAAGGGCGGAAAAGCCGAGCGACTCCCGCATATAGATAATCAAATAGGGCATAAACACCTGACAGGCTATGCCGTACACACCTACGATAAGAAAGGTTACGTAAAGCGCGGCGTTACCGCGGATTACCGACGGACGGAAGCCGTAAATTATATCCGAAAAGCCGCCGTGCTTCGGCGAAAGCTCCGCACTGTCCTTGACGTAGAAAAGTCCGAAAGCTCCGCAGGCGGTTATAATCACTCCGAGCGCGATAAAAACGGCGGTATAGCCGATAAGACCGACGAGCATACCGAAGCCGCCGACAACCACGAGCATTGAGAAAAGCGGAAGCACCGCAACTATGCTCTCCACGCTTCCGCGAAAGGCGGGACGGGTGTTATCGGTTACCCAAGCGTTAAATGCGGCGTCGTTTGCCGTAGAGCCGAAAAGCGTCATAACGCAGTCGGCAATTATTACCAAAACGAGAGCCGCCGAAACCGCGCGCACCTCGTCAAGCGAGAATATTTTTCCGACAAGCTCGGGGGTTATACAGCCAAAAAGCGAAACCGTAATTCCCCAAATCAAGTAGCCGAGCGAGATAAATTTCCGCCTGTTACCGAGTCTGTCAGAAAGAGCGCCCGCAAGCAACGTCACAAGAGTTGCAACCACTCCGCTTAACTGCACCATAAGGGTGACGGCGTCAAGATTTTTATCAATCACGTCGTAAACGAAAAGATTGAAATACATATTTTCAACGCTCCAGGCAATCTGACCCGCTATGCCGAAAACGAGAAGCGTTATTAAATTGCGTTTGCCGAATTTTTCCATTAAACCTTCATCCTAACTATGTATTTTCGCCGCAAGCTCCCAAAAAGCCGCAGCAAATAGGCATCGCCAAAAAGCAGGAAAGGATGGGTTATTCCCCATCCTCCGCCAAAAGTCCGTCGTATTCATCAAAAACCGCGTCAATAATCTCGTCCTCGATAACGAGAGAAAGCACCGCTTCGCCGTCCTCGTCCTCCTCGATTACGAAGACAACGCCCTCGTCCTCGCCAACCCCGTCCATAGGAGTCACGGGCACGAGAATTACGTAAACCGAGCCGTCCATCGGGATAACCGCCTCCTGCTCAAACTCAAGCTCGTTATCGTCCTCGTCGTAAAGGAATATGTTGTCCTCGTTATTCTCGTCGAGAATTTTGTCTATTTGATTTATTTCTCTTTCTTCCATTTCACACCTCGCCAAGTATCATTTTTCTTTAATTATACCCGCTTTTTCCCAAAATGTCAACAAGTATATTATTTATTTTAATCCTTTTTAATGCGCGAAAAGCGTTTTAGACCTACCCAAAAGCTCCACCCTAAAACAGATACTACACTTCCGAGATTTGGGGGCGTTCATAAAAATGCAATCACAAATGTTCCGATAAACAAAATTCAAGATGTAGGTCGGTATTCGTTAAAACGAAGGCACCATCATTATATACAAAAACACATGAAAAAATAAAAAAACGCCCAACAAGATGTTAAGCGTTTGCCTAACCCTACCAGGGTTAGGCTAAGTGTTCCCAACGGAACTGTACATAGTATATACCATATTTAAACAAAAGTCAACCCTATAAATTAAAACCCTATAAATTAAAAAGGAGAATAAAAATGTTTAAGTTTTGGTTTTAAGAATGCAAAAGATGTATATGCGAAATATCGAAAGCGGTAATATTTTCTCATAAAGAAAAACCACCCTCAAATGAGGGTGGTCGTTGAGAAGTCTCACCATAAAAGCCAAAGTGTCTTCTCTGGTATCGCGGAGTTCCCCGATACTAACCTGTTCAGGTCAAGTGGCAAATTTATTATAACATAGGAGAATTATTATGTCAAGTGTAAATTACAGCTTAAAGCACAAAGATGTGCGTCTTATCCCTAGCGAAAAAGCTTGGTCAAAAACTAAAAACGGAAAACCGAAATTGAATTCTGATTATCATATCATTGGAAAAATCGATGCTCGACTTCCAAATATGATAGTATCGGCATCGGATAAGAAAAAGCCAAAGTATAAGGGGAATACATATGACCTCAACCGTGAGGCTAAAAAGCAGATTGTAGATCATTTTTACAATGATGATGGAAAGCGTAACCGTGGTACAGTTGCATATTTTGGTATCAAAAAAGAGAAGTAAAAAAACAAAAAAAGGAGAATAAAAATGTTTAAAGTTACAATTATAGACCTCGAGGACGATAATATTAAACTCAAACAGTTTTCCCGTTATTTTGAACCCGTTTTGCTTTCGTTTCATCACCGCACTCGGCTTATCCCATACCCCTCCCCCACGCCACCGAAAGGCGCGCAAGGCGAAAAAATTGCTAAACAATCTGCAAAATAACGCATTTTGAAAAGGTTTTTTTAAAAAATGTTAATTACTCTCAAAAAAATATTGACTTTTCACGGGCGGGCGTGGTAGAATGAAAAAAAGCTCATTCTAACACATCCATAGGAGATAAAATGAAAAAGCTTCTTGTTATATTAACCGTGCTTTTATTTATTATCGGCACGGTTATTTTTGGTGTTGCGGCAAGCAACGATACCGTAAGCGAGCAACCGACGGAAAGCGCACGCTTCGGCGGCGCTTCGCTTTTACTTGAGAATACCGTCGTAATGCGCTACTACGTTTCGCTCGAGGGTGTTTCCGACCCCTACGGTGTAAGCGTCCTCGTTTGGTCGGAGGCACAGGAGTCCTACCAAAAGGGCGGCGAAAAATACTCCGTGCCCTACGAGGGCAGACAAAAAACGGCAAACGGAGTATCCTATTACTGCTTCGACTTCGACGGCTTTAACGCCAAAATGATTGCGGACGATTTCTATGCCGTGGTATGTATATCGACGGAGGGCGGATACGTTTACAGCGACCCCTTAAAATACAGCGTGCTTGAATACTCGCATTTCCAACTTAACAACTCCTCCGACGCTAAACTGACAACGCTTATAAAGGATATGCTCGATTACGGAGCGGCGGCGCAAATTTATTTCAACTACCGCACCGACAGGCTCGCAAACGAGTGCTATTACCTTGTAAACGTAAGCGGCGCGACCCTTGAGGACGGATTTACGAAGGGGCTTTACAAAAGCGGACAGTCCTTGACCCTTACCGCGGACGAAAGAAGCGCGGAGGGCGATTTCTCCTACTGGGCGGACGGTGACGGCGCGGTTATTTCGGAAAGCAGGACGGTAAGCATTACCGTCGGCTCTGACCTTACGCTCAACGCGGTTTACGGTGTCACCCTTCAAACCGAAGCACCCGCGCTTACGATGCCGAGCTTTGACGTCGGCTCTATCCCGAAATACAGTCAAAAGGAGCAAATCGGCTACGTTACGCTCAACGGCGGCACGCCCTTCTTTACGAACAATCAAATAGTAAGCGAAAGCTACGAATACTACTCTCCCCTCGACTCGCTCGGCAGATGCGGCACGGCGGTTGCCTGCCTTGGCGTTGACCTTATGCCCACCAAGGAGCGCGGCGACATAAGCTCGGTAAAGCCGACGGGCTGGATAAGCACCGCAAGCGACCCGATAGTACAGGAAAACGTCCCGGGTGCATCTCTTTATAACCGCAGTCACCTCATCGCGCACAGTCTCGCGGGCGAGGATGCAAACCGTCAAAACCTCATCACGGGCACGCAGTCCTTCAATCAGGTCTATATGCAAATTTTTGAAAATTTGGTGCTTGACGTGATGAAGGAATACAAATCCGCGGGAGAGGACCGACACGTTATGTACCGCGTAACTCCCGTATTCGAGGGCAATAACCTCGTTGCCACGGGCGTTATTATGGAGGGCTGGAGCGTTGAGGATAACGGCGCGGACGTATGCTTCTGCGTTTTCGTTTACAACGAGCAGCCCGGCTTTACCATTGATTTTGCAACGGGAGATTACAGCATTTACGACGGCACGGAGGACGGCGGCAGCAGCGGCAGCGAGGGCGACAGCGGCACAACCGAGCCCGACACCCCCACCGAGTCGGAAGAAACGGCGTACTACCTCACTATAACACTCAATAACATCACATATTATTTTACGGGTGATATATCAAGCGGAGTAGGTGCGGCGACAACCGACAAATCACAGGCGTTAAAGCTTTACATCGAGGAATCCAACAATACATACCATATTTATTCAAAGGATTCCGAAGGTAAAAAGACCTATTACGGAACAGGCTCAAGCTCCAAATCTCTCACATCAAGCACCACGGCGTTAGACTTGACAAAGAGTGGAAAGTATTATTTGGGCTCAAGCGGCAGAACATTCTCTTATTACCAAGATAACAACGGAACGGTCACCTTCCGCACTTATGAAACAAATCTTCGCCCCGCCACCTTTATACTCGCAGAATAACCCAACGGGGAGCGCGAACAGCGCTCCCCTCCCCTTTTATAAAACTCCACGATTAGTGGAGTTTTATTCATATTCCCACGACAAATATCTTGCAAAATCCGTAAAGACGGTATAAAATAGTAGTGTTAATGCGTATTACGGCATAAACCTTTCGTTTAAAGGAGGTAAAATGGCAGATATTTACAGGCTTTTTGCAGCGCGGCTTAAGGAACGGCGCATTCGGTTAAATATGACGCAAAGGGAGCTTGGAGAGCTTCTCGGCTATTCCGAAAAAACGGTAAGCAAGTGGGAAAGCGGCGCGGCAATAGCTCCGAGTGCCGTCCTGCCACAGCTTGCCGCTGCTTTAAAAACAGATATAAATTCGCTGCTTTTGGAGGGGGAAAATCATTATTTTCTCGGCATTGACGGCGGAGGAACAAAGACCGAGCTTGCCCTGTCCGACGAGGGGGGCAATATCATTCGCACCGTAACGCTCGAGGGCTGTAACCCCGTGGACGTCGGCTTTGCGAAAACGCGCGAGATACTCACCCGCGGAATCGGCGAGGTCGTCGGCGATATTTCCACTGCCTCGGTGTTCTGCTTTGCGGGGATTGCGGGCGGCATCACGGGCACAAACAGGGAGAAAATCCGCGGACTTCTCTCCGAATTCGGCTTTGTCGATTTCAATAACGGAAGCGATGCGGAAAACGCGGTTGCATCGGCACTCGGCGACTCGGACGGCACGGTGGTGATTATAGGCACGGGCACGATTGCATTTACAAAAAAGGGGCGCACGCTTACCCGTCACGGCGGCTGGGGCTATTTATTTGAGGAGGGCGGCAGCGGCTTTGCCATCGGGCGGGACGCGGTAATGCACACGCTCGGCTGTGAGGAGCGAAGGGAGGCGGACGCGCTTTCGGAGGCTATCGCGGCAAGGCTCGGCGGCTCGGCACTCGGCTCGCTCGGCGAGCTTTACGAGGGCGGAAAGCGGAAAATAGCATCGCTTGCACCCGTGGTTTTGGACCTCGCGGGCGAGGGGGTAGAGGCTGCAGTCGATATACTCAAGAAAAATATGGCGGCAATCGCGCGGCTTATCGAATCGACCGACACGGGCGAAAAATCACAGGCAATAGTTATCACAGGCGGACTTTGCGCGAGGGCGGATATACTCTTTCCTCTTATAAAATCCGCGCTTAATACCCCAAGCAAATATAACGTAAAAGCCGCGGAAAATCCACCGATTTGCGGTGCGTTAATTCTCGCAAAGCGTCTTAAAGGAGGCACCCCGTGTTAAAAACAGAAGAAAGAAATCCAAACTCCACCCATATTGACAGAATGTCAACGGGCGAGATGCTGCGCGTTATGCAGCTTGAAAATCTAAATGCGGCAAGGGCGGTTGGCGAGGCAACCGAAAGCATTGCCCTCGCGGTTGACGCAATCGCAAAAAGAATGGCAGAGGGCGGAAGACTTTTCTACGTCGGCTGCGGAACTTCGGGAAGGCTCGGTGTGCTTGACGCATCCGAATGTCCCCCGACCTTCGGCGTTTCCTCGGAGCTTGTCGTCGGAATAATTGCGGGCGGTGACGGTGCGCTCCGCAATGCCGTGGAGGGTGCGGAGGATAACCGCGAAGCGGGCAGGCGCGACCTTTCACTCCGCGAAATCAACGAGGGGGACAGCGTTGTGGGAATTTCGGTTGCAGGTGGGGCGGAATACGTGCTTGGCGCGGTTGAATATGCAAAGGAGTGCGGCGCGCTTACCGTCGGACTTTCCTCAAATCCCGACTCCCCGTTGCTTCGCAATGCCGAAATCGCAATATTCACCGACACGGGCGCGGAGGTCGTTACAGGCTCGTCGCGAATGAAGGCGGGAAGCGCGCATAAAATGGTGCTTAATATGATTTCCACTTCGGTTATGATAAAGCTCGGCTATATTTACGAAAACCTTATGATAAATTTGAAGCCGACGAACAAAAAGCTCCGCGCAAGAATGATTAGAATAACCGCAGAGCTGCTCGGAGTTGACGGGCAGAGTGCCGAGCAGCTGCTTATCGCGAACGGCTTTGACATTCGCCGCGCGGTGGACTCCGTAAATCCCGACGCCATCGGTTAAGGCGTTTGAAAACAATCGTTTACATAAGCCAAAGAAAAAACGGCAGAAAAATCTGCCGTTTTTTCGTATTAAATTTTACACGGGTCGGTATATCCGTCCGTTTTTAGTCGATAGAGGTATCGAGCTTAAAGCGCATAATCTTGCGAAGCGTATTCTTCGGGAAATCCTCGTCACGCACCTTTATTACCTGTATCTTCTTATACTGAACCGCGGTGGCGTTGTATTGGTCAACGTAGGCTTTGATATACGCCTTTTTATCCTCTATGCCGTGGCTCTTGACGAAATCGGGGTCAAGGTAGAACTCCGCAACGATGGCGTTGTGCTCCATACCTCTCTTTGATTTACCCTCGTAAACAATGGTGTCAAGCACACCGGGAACGGCGGAAAACTCGCTCTCGATTTCCTCGGGATACACGTTCTTTCCGTTGGAGAGAATGATAAGGTTTTTCTTTCTTCCCGTGATGACGATTGCGCCCTCCTTGGTAATCTTACCGTAGTCGCCCGTGCGGAAGTATCCGTCCTCGGTCATAGCCTCGGCGGTAGCCTCCTCGTCCTTGAAATAACCGAGCATTACGTTCGGTCCCTTTACGCAGATTTCGCCCTCGCCGTTTTCATTTGGCTCGTCAATGCGGACGTCGTCACCGTCGATTGCAAAGCCTACCGAGCCGTCAACGATGCGATAAGAGTGGTTTACGGAAATAAGCGGCGAGCATTCGGTAATGCCGTAGCCGTTGAGAATTGTGATACCGATACCGTCAAAGAAGTCGATAATATCCTGGTTAATTGCAGCACCGCCGCATACGAGGTGGTCAAGGTTGCCGCCAAACGCCTCGGTAATCTTGCCGAAGAATTTCTTGCGGAGGTCAATTCCAAGCTTGCGAAGGAAGTTAGATACCTTTATCATACGGTAAACGAGCTTGGTTTTGCCCTGCTTTTCAAGCGAAGCCTGTATCTTGCGGTAGAAGGTTTCGACGTAAAGCGGAACGAGAACTATGTGTCCGGGCTTTTGCTCCTGTATTTCCTTTGAAATAGCGAGAAGTCCCGAGGAAATATAAACCTCTATGCCCACGCTGTTTTGTCCGTATATTGACACGCTCGAGCAATAGGTATGGTGCGGAGGAAGCACGCCGATAGACTTCTTGGAGAAATCAATATACTGAACAACGTCCGCAAGGTCCCAGACGATACCGCCCTGGCAGAGCATAACGCCCTTTCCCTTTCCCGTCGTGCCGCTTGTAAATACGAGAAGCGCGAGCGCGCGGGGGTCGATTTCGGTAGCGTAGTAGGGGGTGCTGTCTAATGCGAAAAGCTCCCTTCCCTCCGCGGTGAGGGCGTCTATTCCCTCCTCGGTTATAATAAGCTCTACGCCGAGGGCCTCGGCAATCTCCTTACCCTTCTCCGCGATTGCCTTATCTGCGATAAGCACCTCGGTGTCCGCCTTTTGTGCCGTCGCGGTAAGGTCGGCGGCAGTCCAATCCTTGTCAAGAGGGATAAGCACCGATGCCGTACACATCGACGCGTAATAAACAAGCACCCAGTTGTAGGAATATTTTCCGATAAGCGTAATATGCTTTCCCGCAATTCCGTGCTTTATAAAAGCGGAGGAAAGTCCGCGAATGTCGTCGCGAAGCTCGGGATAGGTCTTTCTTACAACCTCCTTATCCCTCGGATTAATGCGATAGGAGTAGGCATATCTGTCCGCCCATCTTTCTCCGATATCCTCTACCATCTCGCGTATGTCGCGGTAATCGACTCTTTCTCTAATCTTCTTTTCGGGTTTCATTGATATTTCTCCTTACTGAATAATTTAATTAGGTATTCGCCGCAAATAATTCGGGTCAGTCCTCGCCGTCCTCCGAATACGCGGCGGTAACGCGCGTAAATCTTTCGTTCAGCTTTTCAAGCGTGCTGTAAAATACCGCAAGCTCCTCTTGGGATATTCCCTCGGACACGGCTGCCTGTATCCGCGTTACCTCCGCAACGAGGCTTTTTGCCAATGCAACACCGCTTTCGGTGAGGACGAGCCTTGCGTTATAGCCGCGCTTTCCGCCCTCCGCGCCGCGCGCCTCGATATATCCGTCGCGCTTTAATGCGGCAATTTCGCGGGAAACGAGGGATTTGTCAATCATACTTACCGACGCAATCTCCGCCGCGGTAAGCCCCTCGGGGTATTCGAGAAGCTTATAAATCCAAAAAACGTGTACGCCCTTTACACCGTGGCGAGGCGCAATCGCGATTTTAAGCTTGTTCACCGATTTGTGTATTCCATCGATGGCGCGTGTAAATTTTTCGTATCTGATGGTTTCCACCCGTCCTAAAGCTCTCCCCCTTTCGCGGTATTGAGGTTGAATGTTTACCTGTCAACTTTCATCGGTTATCATTATAGCACAAGCCTATCTCTTTGTCAACTGTTTTTATTTTTGCGCCAAATATGCGATATATTCGTTTTGCGAAGCGACATACCGAGGCGAGAATAATAATCTCCGCCCGCATTACGAAAGCAATCGTCGGGTGCTTCGTGAAAAAATCGGCGGGCGCTTCGCGAAAGCAATCGGCGGGTACTTTCAAGAGCCGTCGGGTGCTGTCAAAATTTCGGTTGACAAGTCCGAAAAACGGTGATAAACTAAAGAAAAAACGAGGTTAAAGGCAATGGATATTATAAAAAGGCTTGACACTCCGCACAAAAGAGTTGACGCGGTTATCGACACCGACGCCTTCAACGAGGTTGACGACCAATTCGCCATAAGCTATCTTCTGCGCTCGGCGGACAGGATAAACACCGTTGCGCTTTACGCCGCACCCTTTTCCTTCCCGCACATCAACACCGAAAGGGGTATGGAGGAAAGCTTCAGAGAAATCAATCTGCTTCTCGATATTATGAATATAAAAAAGGACGTATTCCGCGGTTCGACGGGCTATCTCCCCGATGAAAGCACGCCCGTAATCTCCGAGGCGGCGCGCGACCTTGCAAGCCGAGCTATGGCATACACCGCGGAAAGCCCGCTTTACGTTATCGCAATCGGAGCAATCACAAACGTGGCAAGCGCGTTGCTTTTAAACCCCGAAATCGCCGAAAGAACCGTAATAGTATGGCTCGGAGGTCACGCGCATCACTTTGGAAAAACCGACGAATACAATATGCGCCAGGATATTGCCGCGGCAAGAGTGGTTATGTCCTCCGCCGCACCGCTTGTACAGCTTCCCTGCAACGGCACGGTAAGCGCGTTTTATATTTCCTGCGACGAGCTTCGCTGTCGGCTTCTCGGCAAAAACGAGCTTTGCGACCACCTCGCACAGTACGTGATAGAGGCTATGAGGGAGCAGGAGGGCAAGGACTGGACCCGCGTGCTTTGGGACGTTACGGCGGTCGGCTGGCTGCTTAACGAGGGCGAGAGGTTTATGCTGTCGCGCATAGAAAAAACGCGGCTTCCCGACTACGCGGGCAATTACGAAGGCGAGCCGATTGAAAAGCCGATGCGCTACGTTTACCATATCAACCGCGACCCGCTTATGAACGATATGATAGACAAGCTGACGAAATAACCGCCCAAAAACGCACCGTTTGGGTGTGTTAGCGAAAGGGGGCGTTGCCGCTTGGCAACGCCCCTTCGTATTTTTAAAGGTTAATCGTTTTGGAGATACCGTAAAGGCGAGCCATCGTCTGCTGCTTTTCGCGGATTTCCTTTTTCATTTTTTCAATTTCCTTTTCGCTGAAGCGGTCAAGGTCGCCGTCCTTCAGCTTATTCTTATACATTCTGTCAAGAATAAGAGCATAGTTAATATCAACCGCGACGATTTTGCCCTTCTTTTCGCAAATTACGAGGTTGGAGTTACCCTTCAAAAGCTCCTCCACCGCGATTGCTCCCATCGTGGATGCGAGGACTCTGTCCTTAAGCGTGGGGCTTCCGCCTCTTACGATATGGGCAAAGCGGGCAAACTTCGTTTCAACACCCGTTTCCGTCTCTATCGTCTTTGCAAGGTCGGGTCCTACCTGATTTCCGACGCCCTCCGAAACGATGACGATGAAATTACGCTTTCCAAGCTCCCTTGCCTTCTTGATACGGGCGCAAATATCGTTAACGTCATAGGAAAACTCGGGAATGAGTGTTGCGGTAGCTCCGGAGGCAATTCCCGTGGAGAGCGCAATCTCGCCACAGCCGCGACCCATAACCTCCACAACGTTGCATCTTGCGTGGGATTCGCAGGTGTCGCGAAGATTGTCAACAAGCTCGATAACCGTGTTCATCGCGGTATCGAAGCCGATTGTGTTGTCGGTGGAGGCAATATCGTTATCGATTGTGCAGGGCACGCCGATGCAGGGCACGCCGTTTGCGGTAAGCTCGGTAGCACCGCGGAAGGTTCCGTCGCCGCCGAGTGCGATTATGCCGTCAATTCCGAGGCGCTTGCAGGTATCGACCGCCTTTGCCATTCCCTCCGCCGTTTGAAATTCGGGGCAGCGGTCGGAGTAAAGCACCGTGCCTCCCTTGTTAATAACGTTTGACACGTCGCGAAGTCCGAGCGGACGGATATCCCCGTCAATAAGTCCCGAGTATCCTCTGAAAATTCCCATAACGCGAACGTTGTGGGAGATTGCCGTACGAACCACGGCACGCACCGCGGCGTTCATTCCGGGAGCATCGCCGCCCGAGGTAAGTACCGCTATATTCTTAAATTTTTTCATTTCAACCTCACAAATGGGTATAGCTTAATTATTCTTTACAATATTATACATTATTCGTCTGCATTTTGCAATGGATAAAAGTAAAATTTTTGGCTGTTATATTTTCTGCCGTTTGTATAAATTGCATAGCGTGGGTGTGTACGTGCGGGTAATTATTTTGCGAAAAAATGATTTTGATTGATTGACAAAGCCTTATCCGTGTGCTATAATAGTGTAAAATGCGAGATATGGTCATTTTTATTTAGCAATTTTACTGACAAAGTATATTAACAAGGAGGATTCCATATGTACATTGCTTTAATCGCAGAAGATAACAAAAAGGAGCTTATGGCACAGTTTTGTATTGCCTACTGCCCTATTCTTTGCAAGCATCACATTTACGCCACTCATATAACGGGCAAGTACATTTCCGATGCAACCGGTCTTGAAATCGAGACCCTGCTTGCGGGAAGCGCGGGAGGAACCGAGCAAATCGCCTCTATGGTATCCTACGACGAAATCGACCTTGTGTTCTATTTCAGGAACACTGCCTCCGACTCTATGCCGAGCGAGGCGGAAATAAACCTTCTCCGTCTTTGCGACGTTTACAACGTGCCCGTTGCGACGAATATTGCCACGGCGGAGGTGCTTGTAACCGCGCTTGAAAGCGGCTCGCTCAACTGGCGCGAAATCATCAACCCGAAGAGCGACTACAACACGAAAAGAAGCAAATAAATTCCGAAGCCGCGATTTTTCCTCGCGGCTATCAAGGTGGCTGTCAGAACGACAGCCACTTTTAAATAACCGAAATCCGTGAGGGATAATATGAAAACCATAAAATGCGTAAGCGTCACCGTAAGGTCGGTGATTGACAATACCGAAAACGGGCTTCCCGTCGGCGACCCCGAAAGAACGGTAATTGCCGCCGTCGGCTCTCTTTCCGACGAGGACGGAGTGCTAACCGTAAGATACGCGGAGGAGGGCGAGGACGGACAGCGCACCGACGTCACCCTCGTTAAAAGGGAGGGCGGAGTTATACTGTCCCGCCGCGGAAGCGTCGTCGTTGACCTCGTTTTCGAGGAGGGGGAGGAGTGCCGCACCGTATATTCCGTACCCCCGTACAAATTCGATATGACGGTTAATACGAAGAAAATACGCTCCACCCTTTGCGGAAGCGGCGGCGAGCTGCAGCTCATTTACGATATGAACGTCGGCGGACAGGAAAAGCGCGTGCGCCTTCACCTTTCCGTCACCGAATAGGGAGAATTTTAAGTGGATATAAACGAACTTAAATCGCGGATAAAGGAGGGGCGGCTTTCGGGCTGCTTCATTCTCGCGGGCGAGGAGGATTACCTGAAGCGGTATTACCTCGAAAGGATACGCGAGGCTACCGTGGAGGACGGCGCGTTTGCGACCTTTAACCACGCGATATACGACGGCGCGGAGGTAAGCTTTGCCAAAATCCGCGACGATATAACCTCCGCACCTATGATGTCGGACAAAAAGCTCATAGAATGGAGATACCCGAATTTTGAAAAAATGAAGGACTCCGAGCTAAAGCTTCTCGAGGAAACCGTGGAGCTTCTCGGCGAATACGATTACGCGACGCTCGTTTTCCTCGTTGCGGAGGATGGACTCGTCCTCGGCACGGCGAAAAGAGAAAGTAAATTTGAAAAGCGCTTTGGAAAAACGGTGGGCATACTCAATTTTACCGCCTCCACCGACGCGGCGCTACTCTCCTGGCTCTCAAAGCATTTCGAGGCGGAGGGGATTACGGCTTCGCGCGATACGCTTTCCTCCCTTCTCTTTCGCGCGGGACACTCTATGTCGGTGCTTCACGGAGAGGTTCAAAAGCTTTGCGCCTTTGCCCACGCGAAAGGCAAAAGCGAGATTACCGAGGCGGACGTAGTCCTCGTTGCCTCCTCCACCCCCGAATGCGACACCTACGCGCTCACCAACGCCGTGCTTGCAAGGGATAAACGGCTCGCGCTTACCGCGCTTGACGAAATGAAATCGCGAAGGGTTGACCCCGTGGTAATTTTCGGTATGCTGGCGCGCACCTACTCCGAGCTTGCGGAGGTGGTAATGATGCTGAAGGACGGACTCGGCTTTGCGGATATACAGGCAAAAACGGGAATGAACGCCTACCGCCTGAAGCATTACGTCGGAGCTGCTCCGAAATTCACCCCCGAGAGAATCGTCAATATCCTTGCCGAGCTTGAAAGAGTCGATGCGGGAGCAAAATTCGGCGGCGTTACGGGCTACACGGCAATCGACCTTTTTATAACGAAATGTATATAACCCAAAACGGGAATTATAAAAGCAAAATACAAAAAACGAACGGAAAGATTCAAAAATGAAAAGAACTGTTTACAAAATCATCGCAATCACCCTGCTTTGCGTGCTTCTTATCGGCTCGCTTGCCTCCTGCAAGAAAAAGGCAAATTACGTAAGGCTGACGATAAAGGACATCGGAGTGGTGGTTATACAGCTTGACCGCGAAAACGCGCCGAAGACGGTTAAAAACTTCGTAAAGCTCGTTGAGGACGGCTTTTATGACGGGCTTACCTTTCACAGGGTAATCGAGGGATTTATGGTACAGGGCGGCTGTCCCGAGGGTACGGGCAGAGGTAACAGCGGAACGTATATCGAGGGCGAATTTTTCGAAAACGGTCACGCAAACGCAATAAGCCACGTAAGAAGCGCGGTTTCAATGGCGCGCGGCGAAGCCTACGACTCCGCGTCCTGTCAATTCTTTATCTGCGTTGAAGACTCGCCCCACCTCGACGGAAAATACGCAGCATTCGGCTACGTTATCGAGGGTATGGAGGTCGTTGACGAAATCGTAAGCCGCACCGCACATCTTTCAACCGACGGCAACGGCGGCGGAATTCCCGCCTCGCAGCAGATAGTGATAGAAAAGGCGGAGGCTCTCACCGACTACAAAAATTAAAATACCCGTTGACATCTCTATTTACCTATGCTAAAATACTTCAAAGCATATCCGTAGGGATATGAAACCCGCAAAGCGATTTCGGATTTTAAAATTGCCTTGCCCGTAAAACAGATTGATAAAAATTAAAATACAGTGAGGAAAAACAAATGGCAACCTACTTTACCGAACCGTCACGCACCTTTTCGGAATACCTTCTCATTCCCGGTTATACCGACGAGCGCTGCGTGCCTCAAAACGTTAATCTTCGCACCCCCCTCGTAAAGTACCGCAAGGGTGAGGAGGAATGCCCCATTTCAATTAACATTCCGCTTGTCAGCGCGATAATGCAGTCGGTTTCAAACGACACTATGGCAATCGCACTTGCAAAGGAGGGCGGTATCTCCTTCATCTACGGCAACCAGTCCATAGAAAACGAGGCGGCAATGATTACCCGTGTTAAAAATTACAAGGCGGGCTTCGTCGTTTCCGACTCCAACCTCACTCCCGAAAACACCCTCGCCGACGTGCTTCGTCTTTACGAGGAAAAGCAGCATTCCACTATGGCTGTAACCGATGACGGAACTTCGACGGGCAAGCTTCTCGGCATAGTAACGACCCGCGACTACCGCGTAAGCCGTATGTCGGAGGGCGAGCTTGTAAAGGACTTTATGACCCCGATTGAAAAGCTCGTTACCGCACCCGAGGGAACAACCCTTAAGCTTGCGAACGATATAATCTGGGAGCATAAGCTCAACTCCCTCCCGATTATCGACAAGGACGGAAGGCTCAAGTATTTCGTATTCAGAAAGGACTACTCGCAGCACAAGGAAAATCCGCAGGAGCTGCTTGACAAGGATAAGAGATATATGGTCGGCGCGGGCATCAACACCCGCGATTACGCCGAAAGAGTTCCCGCGCTTGTGGAGGCGGGTGCAGACGTGCTTTGCATCGACTCCTCCGAGGGATATACGGTTTGGCAGAAGAAGACGATAGAATTTATTCGCGAAAGATACGGCGACACGGTAAAGGTCGGCGCAGGAAACGTCGTTGACCGCGACGGCTTTATGTTCCTTGCGGAGGCGGGCGCAGACTTTGTAAAGGTTGGTATCGGCGGCGGCTCTATTTGCATTACCCGCGCAACCAAGGGTATCGGCAGAGGTCAGGCTACCGCGGTTATCGAGGTGGCTGCCGCACGCGACGAATATTATGAAAAGACGGGAATTTACATCCCCATTTGCTCCGACGGAGGCATCGTTCACGATTATCATATGACGCTCGCGCTCGCGATGGGAAGCGACTTTATTATGATGGGAAGATATTTTGCGAAGTTCGACGAGTCGCCGATGCCGAAGGTTACAATCGGCGGCGTACAGTATAAGGAGTACTTCGGCGAAGGCTCCAACCGCGCAAGAAACTGGCAAAGATACGACCTTGGCGGCAAGGCGGGGCTTTCCTTCGAGGAGGGCGTTGACGCCTACGTCCCCGCGGCAGGACCGCTTCACGACGGTGTTGAAATGTCGCTTTACAAGGTTAAATCCACTATGTGCAACTGCGGAGCTATCACCATTCCCGAGCTTCAAGAGAAGGCAAAGCTTACGCTCGTTTCGGCAACCTCCATCGTAGAGGGAGATTATCACGACGTCACTCTTCGCAACAGCGTAAAGTAAACCTTTATTTACAAAACCACAAAATCAAAGGGGTTGCGAAAAAGTCGGTTCGCGCCCCTTTTTAAAACTATTTTTTTCACACGCCCCCGCCTTTTTCGTCGGTTTGCCTTTATTTACGGCTTATATTACCGAGCAAACAAAAAGCACGCGGGTGCGAAAGGAGAACAATGAGTAAGCTTTTTATACCGAGGGGGTACAAATCCTCCCTCGACCTATACAGGACGCAAAAGGCGATTTCGTTTATAAAGCAAACCTTTCAAGCCACCCTTTCCGAAAGGCTTAACTTGCGCCGCGTTTCCGCCCCTCTTTTCGTTACGGAGGAGTCGGGTCTTAACGACAACCTCAACGGCACGGAGCGCCCCGTAAGCTTTGACATTCCAGACGTCGGAAAATGCGGGCAGGTCGTACACTCGCTTGCAAAATGGAAGCGTCTTGCTCTTAAGGAATACAACTTTTACGAGGGCAACGGTCTTTATACCGATATGAACGCGATACGGCGCGACGAGGAGCTTGACAACACGCATTCGATTTACGTTGACCAGTGGGACTGGGAGCGAGTTATAACCGATGGGGAGCGCACGCTCGCCTACCTCAAAAGCACCGCTACGGACATCGTCAACGCAATATGCGACACCTCCGATGCGCTTCGCGAGCATTTTACCGAGATTTCGGTAAGGCTCAACCGCGATATGTACGCCATAACGAGCGAGGAGCTTTTGCAAAGATACCCCACCCTTTCGCCGAAGGAGCGCGAAAACGAAATAACGCGGGAGTACGGCACGGTTTTAATAATGCAAATCGGCGGAGTGCTTTCGGACGGAAAGCCCCACGACGGCAGAGCGCCCGACTACGACGATTGGGAGCTTAACGGGGATATAATGTTTTGGGACGAGGTGCTTGGCTCGGCACTTGAAATATCCTCTATGGGCATTCGCGTAAACGCGGAATCTATGCGCCGTCAGCTTGAAATTCGCGGCTGTACGGAAAGGGCGGAGCTTCCCTTCCACTCCGCACTTCTTCGCGGCGAGCTTCCGCTTACCGTCGGCGGGGGAATAGGACAGTCACGGCTTTGTATGCTTATGATGGGGTGCGCCCATATCGGAGAGGTGCAGTCCTCCATTTGGGACGAGGAAACCGTCAGAGGCTGCGGCGCGGCGGGCATACGGCTTCTTTAATCCCAAAAAGTCAAAAGCGGGCGTTTTACCGCAACATAGCCCCAAAAAATGTCTTTTAAAACCCAAAAACAGCGATTTGCTAATGAATTTTTAAAAAGCGGTTGACAAATGCAAGGCTTTTATGTATAATGTATGTCCGAGCGCCGTATAATAACGGCGTGCGAAAAAGCGTTCATAAAAAAATAAATAAAACACAAGGAGAATCCACAATGAAGAAAATCGTTTCTGTTTTGCTTCTTCTCTCTATTCTCGCACTCGCGCTTGTTGGCTGTGCAAACAACAACAATAATAACAACGAGAATACCCCCACCGAGAAGGACTACTCCCTCGCTCTCGTAGTTGACGAGGGTCTTGGCTCCGTTAACGGAAGAGGTAAGGCTACCGTTATCGCACTCGCACTCGTTTGGGATGCGGACGGAAAAATCGTTGCCGCTCGCTTTGACAGCGCAGAGCCTGCTATCGCTCTTAACAGCGAAAGGACCGACATCACCACCGTTTCCAGAGTTGAAACCAAGGTTGAAAAGGGCGACGGCTACACCGGTATGTCCGATTCCTGGGAAAACGAGGCAAAGGCCTTTGAGCAGTTCCTTATTGGTAAGACTGCTGCCGAAATCGCGGAGCTTGAGTTCGTGGTTGACGGCGAAGACGCAGGTCTTGTCGCAGGCTGCACGATGCTTTCCTCTATGCCCGCATTCAAGGCTCTTATCGCAAAGGCATTCGCTTACGAGCGTGCGGTAAGCTTTAAGACCGCAGACACCGTTACACTCGGTCTTGCAATCGACGCTGCAGTTTCCGGCTCCCTCGAGGACGGTGCTACAATTTCCGCTGACTTTGCGGCAGTAGCAATGGCAGGCGGCAAGGTTGTTGCTTCTATGCTTGATTCCGCAGAGGCAACGTACACCCTTGAAATCAGCGAAGCTGACCAGAGCCTTTCCATTACTCTTAACAAGTACGCGGGCACCAAGAACGAGCAGGGTGACAGCTACAATATGGTTGCCTACGGCGGTGCTATCGCAGAGTGGTATGCACAGGCACAGGCATTCGCTAACGCTACCGTTGGCAAGACCGCTGCTGAAATCGATAGCATCGACGCTACCGCGGTTACAGGCTGCACCATTTACGCAGGCGGCTACAAGGCAGCTCTTGTTCGCGCAGCAGGCTACGTAAGATAATTTAACAGCCAAACGGCAAAAATAAAAAGGGGGCTTGAAAAAGTCCCTTTTTTACAGTAAAATTAAAGCGATAAGACTCGTAAAGCTTAAAATATTACGGTAAAATCAACGGGATAAATCCCGCAAGGCTTAAAGAGTCCCCCGCTTGGATAAAATATCAAAAAGCCAAACGGCTTTAAAAGCATTTGTTTAAAGGAGGAAAAATGAAAAGATTTATATCGTCAATCCTTTGTGCGGTACTTATAATAACCGCGCTCCTTTCGCTTTCCTCCTGCAACGGGGAAAAATCAAAAACCTATAAAACGCGGGGGAAAACAATCTCCTACGTCTATTTTAACACCGAATCGACGCTTACCGTCCTCGGTGAGGTTTCCGACGAGGATTTCAATTCCTACGTAAGCGAGGCGGAGAGCCTTCTTTCCTATTACCACAAGCTTTTCGACATCTACTACGATTACAGCGGAGTAACGAATATTCGCAAAATCAACCAAGGGGCGGGAAACGGCACGCCGATAAGGGTGGATGCGGAGCTTCTTTCCTTCCTTGAATACTGTAAAGAATTGTTTACACTCACGGACGGCAAAACCAACGTTATGATGGGAGCCGTGTTAAAAATTTGGCACAATGCGCGCGAAAACGCAGCCGACAATCCGGAGGCGGCAGCCCTTCCGAGCGAGGAGGAGCTGAAGGCGGCGGAGGCGCACACGCTTATCGACTCTCTCGTTATCGACAGGGAGGCGGGCACGGTATATATATCCGACCCGTCGGCTTCGCTTGACGTCGGAGCTATCGGAAAGGGCTACGCAACCGAAAGGCTTTACGAGCGGCTTTGCGAAATGGGCGCAAATCACGTTGCCCTCAATATCGGCGGAAATATTCGCACGATAGGTCTTGACCCAAACGGTGAAAAATGGCAAACAAACCTTACAAACCCCGACAAATCAAGCGCGGAGTTTGCCGCAAAATTCAAGCTTGGACAAACCGCCTGCGTTACCTCGGGCAATTACGAAAGGTATTTTGCCGTTGACGGCGTAAATTACCACCATATAATCGACCCCGACACGCTTATGCCCGCGCGCTACTTCTCCTCCGTAACCGTGATAACCGAGGACTCGGCTCTTGCCGACGCGCTTTCAACCGCGCTGTTTTGCGTCAGCTACTCGGAGGGTATTGCCCTTCTCAAAAATTTCAGTCAGCCTATCGAGGTTATTTGGATTGATAACGATTTCAATATCGCCTCGACAAGCGGAGTTGAATTTGTTGAATAATCACACGCTCTCGCGTCCGAAATCGGCGCGGGAGCTTTTTTGAATGAGATACGTGAGATAGCTTTCCTTTTTGCAAGCAATAGGTACAAAGCCCTTCTACCGCCGCCGACAAGCTCCGCGAGTTAGCCTTTTCTTTTCGCCTTAATCCGCACGAAAGCCTTTTTAGAGAAATCCACGCGGCGGCATTTTTGTTTTTTGCGAGAAATCGGTGCAGCGGCATTTTTGTTTTTTGCGAGAAATACACGCGGCGAGCCTTTCGCCTTTTAAAACAATCGGTTTTCCGCCTCTCTACCCGTCGGCGATTGCCATTTTGCACAAAGCGCGCCCCCGTGCGCGCGCACTCTTGTTATTTATTTAACAATGTATTTTTACGCGCGACCTTGACAAACAGCCCGATTTTGGGTTATAATAGGAAGGATAAAATTATAAAATACTGTTATTTTTGCGCGCGAAAGCAATTTCGGCGCAGGGATAACCGACAAAACGGAAGGAATATTTCAATGCTTGGGTTTAAGTTTTTGGGTAACACGCACGTACCCCATCGCAAGAATACCGCCGCTATGCCCGCGGTAAAGATGCCGCCGCCCAAAGAGGTCCTTCTCCCTATGGGAGGACAAATCGGCGCACCCTCCACCCCCGTGGTAAAGGCGGGTGACACCGTAAAGGTCGGACAGCTTGTTGCGGAGCCTGCGGGATACGTTTCGAGTGCGGTGCATTCCCCCATTTCGGGAAAGGTTACGAAAATCGAGCCTTACCTTTGCCCCAACGGTAAAACGGTACAGGCAATCAGAATCCAGTCCGACGGAGAAATGACGGTTTCGGAGGAGGTCGTCCCCCCCACGGTAACCGACCTTGACAGCTTTATCGAGGCTGTAAGAAAATCCGGCTCTATCGGTCTTGGCGGTGCGGGCTTCCCCACCGCGGTAAAGCTTGACGCCCTCAAAAAGGGAGGCATCGACACGGTCGTTATCAACGCCGCGGAGTGCGAGCCGTATATCACCTCCGACACGCGCACTATGATTGACCGCATCGACGCGGTAAAGGAGGGCGTGCTTCTCTTTAAGAGCTTTGCCCCCACCGTAACGAGAATAGTTTTCGGTATCGAGTCTAACAAGGCGGAGGCTATCGCGAGCGTTCGCGAGGCAATGGCGGACGTCGAGGGCGTATGCGTGACCGTCCTCCCCTCCAAATATCCGCAGGGCGCGGAAAAAATCATAATCCACAACACCACGGGAAGAATCGTTCCCGAGGGAAAGCTTCCCGCCGACGTCGGTGTTATCGTGATTAACGTAAGCACGCTTGCAACGATTGCCGATTACGTAAAAACGGGTATGCCCCTCGTTGAAAAAACGCTCACCCTTGACGGCGGAGCTATCGCAAATCCGATGAACGTTACCGTTTGCGTCGGCACGCCTATCGGCGAGGTTATCGCCTTTGCGGGCGAAACGAAGGGCGAAATCGGAAAGGTGCTTTACGGCGGTCCTATGATGGGCGTGCCGATTCGCTCGCTTGACGAGCCTGTAAGAAAGACGACGAACGCCATCACCGTTATGACGCGCGAGGAGTCGGTGAAGAATGACTCCACCGCATGTATCCACTGCGGAAGATGCGTTACCGCCTGCCCGATGGGTCTTACCCCCACCGCCTTCTCGAAGGCTCTTGAAATCGAGTCCAAGGAGGACAAGGTTCAAAGGCTCGAGGAATATAAAATCAACCTTTGTATGGAGTGCGGCTGCTGCTCCTTCGTATGCCCCGCGCTTCGTCCCCTCGTACAAAACAACCGCCTTGCAAAGGGAGTGGTAAGAGAGCACCACGACCATATGAAGGACAAGAAGTAAAGGAGAATAAAATGGCTAATAATTTAATAGTATCGACCTCTCCCCACCTTCATTCGGGAGCAAGCACGAGAAAAATAATGCTCGACGTGCTTATCGCACTTTCACCCGCAGCCGTTATGGCGGTTGTGCTTTTCGGACTGAAGGCGCTCTTGCTTATCGCAATTTCGGTTTGCTCTGCGGTGCTTTCCGAGTTCGTTTTCAACCTTATAACGAAAAAGCGTCAGACAATCGGCGACCTTTCCGCCGCAGTTACGGGACTTTTGCTCGCGCTTACGCTTCCCGCCTCCACGAAATGGTGGCAGGTTATGGTCGGCGCGGTTTTCGCAATCGTAGTTGTAAAGTGCCTTTTCGGCGGAATCGGCTGTAACTTTGCAAACCCCGCAATCACCGCGAGAATTTTTATGCTCATCTCCTTCGGCACAACCGTTGCGGGAGGCACGAAAACCGCCTTTTCCGAGCTTACCGCTGGAGCAACCCCCCTCGCGGCTATAAAGGCGGGCGCAGATGCAACCGCCCTTCCCTCTCTTACCGATATGCTCGTCGGCAACCGCGGAGGTGCAATTGGCGAAACCTGTGCAATTGCGCTGCTCGTCGGATTTGCATACCTTCTTATCAAAAAGGTAATCACCTGGCACACTCCCGTCGTATTTGTCGGCGCGACCTTCCTGCTTTCGCTCCTTTTCGGAGGCTTTGACCTCACCGCCTCGGTTTACCACGTGCTTGGCGGCGGCCTTCTTATCGGCGCAATCTTTATGGCAACCGACTACGTCACCTCCCCCGTCACAAGCTGGGGAAAGGTTGTATTCGCCTTCGGCTGTGCGCTCTTTACCGTGATTATCCGTTATTTCGGAAGCCTTCCCGAGGGTGTGTCCTACGCAATTCTTCTTATGAACATTATCTCCCCCTATATCGAAAAGCTCTGCGCCCCGAAGCCTCTTGGCGCGGTGTCGAAGAAAGGAGGTAAGGCGTAATGCTCGAAAAGCTTAAACCTACGATAGTTCTTACCTCAATCTGTCTTGTAGTTGCGCTCCTTCTTTCGGGCATAAATATTTTTACCGCGCCCGAAATCGCAAAAAGACAAAACGCCGCGGCAAACGAAGCGCTTCTCGAGGTGCTTCCCGGCGGCACGGGCTTTGAAAAGCTTGAGTCGCTTGAGCAGCTTGCGGCATTCCCCGCCGTCACCGACGTGTGGCGCGCAAACGAGGGCTACGTTTTCAAAACCGTGACGAAGGGCTACGCAAACGGCTTTACCCTTATGATTGGTATTGATAACGAGGGCAAAATCGTTAACACGAAATGCATCTCCTCAAACGAAACCTACGGACTTGAGGGAAGCCTTAACGGCTCGTACAACAACGCAACCGTAGATACCGTCGGCAAGATAATTGCCGCGGGTGCGACCCCCAACTCCTTGACCTCCGCCGCCTACTACGACGGAGTGCTTGCCGCGCTTCAGGCATACGGCACTCTTAAAGGCGAAGCGGTAGATACCCGTACACCCGAGCAAATTTTTGCCGACAATCTCAACGTCGCGCTCGGCACGGAGGGCAAGAAATTCACCAGATGGTTTGCTACCGAAAGCCTTTCGGGCGTTTCTGCGGTTTACCTTACCGACAGCAGCGAGGACGGCGTAGTAATGCTTATCGGCGAAGCACTCGTCGGCGTAAAATCGGGCACCGCACAGCTTGCGGTAGGTGCATACGACAAGACGGGCGCGACTACCGCACCCACGTCGGACCAAAGGACGGCGGCAGAGGAGGCGTACGCAGCCTACTCCGCATCGAGCCTCACCGAAATAACCATCGGTGTAAACGGCTTTAAGAGCAACGTTCTTAAGGTGTCCAAAACCGACAGCGGCAACTACGTAATCGAAATGGTTACCGTGGGCAGCTACCATACGAAGGGCGAGCACGTTTACGGCGGAGAAAACACCAACATTTACTTTACCGTATCCATCACCCCCGACGGCAGGGTTATCGACGTTATCACCACGAAGCAGGGCGAGTCCAAAAACTACGGCGACGCCTGTGCAAAGGAATACTTCTACGAGAGCATTCGCGGAGCAAGCCGCGAGGAAATTCTCGACCTCGGCTTCTCCACCCTCGTTCCCGAGGAAAGCGACGATTATTCGGTAATCATCGACCAGATTCCCTCCACCGCAACCGGTCCTGCGGTTATTGCGGGCGCAACCTTCACCACCGTTTATTATCAACAGGCGCTGCTCGACGCTTTCGACGTTGTAATCGCGCTTGAAGCATCAAATTAATTCCGCGAAAGGAGAATAATAATGAAACAGAATAAATTATCTATACTTCTTCGCGGTATTATCGCGGAAAACCCCGTTCTCATTCTCGTGCTTGGCACCTGTCCCGCGCTTGCCGTTTCGACGAGCATCGTTTCCGCGGTATCTATGGGTATTGCGGCAACCCTCGTTCTTATCGGCTCTAACGTAGTTATCTCCCTGCTTCGCAAGGTTATTCCCGACTCGGTACGAATCCCCTGCTACATCGTCGTTATCGCGGCATTCGTTACCGCGGTGCAAATGCTTATGCAGGCTTATCTCGAGCCGATTTACGACCTTCTCGGAAGATGGCTTTCGCTTATCGTCGTTAACTGTATCGTCCTCGGACGTGCGGAAATGTTCGCAAGAAAGAACAAGCCGCTTGACTCCGCGCTCGACGGACTCGGAATGGGTCTTGGCTTTACCGTCGCGCTTTTGGCAATGGCACTCGTGCGCGAGGTTTTCGGCTCGGGCACCGTCCTTTCCGGTCTTGCGGCGTTTGGCGTCGAGGCAATAAAAATTCCCTTTATCTACGATATCAGAATCCCGATTCTCGCACAGGCTCCGGGCGGCTTCCTCATTTTCGGTATTATGATTGCCGTTATGAATAAAATCACCGAAAAGAAGGGCGGCGTAAAGCGCAAGAGCTTCTCCTGCGACGGCTGTCCCTCCGCACACCTTTGCACGAAGACGTCCTGCTCCGAAATTACCGAGCTTGCGTCCGACGCCTCCGAGGCTGCGGAGCAGATAAAGGAAGCGGAAATTGCAGAAAAGAAGGAGGTAGAGGAAAATGCCTGAAATGCTTAAAACTCTTTTGACCGTGCTTCTTGCAGGTATTCTTACCGATAACTACGTCCTTGCAAAAACCACGGGTATTTGCCCCTTCCTCGGAGTTTCGAAGAAATTCCAGCAGGCGGCGGGTATGGGTATTGCCGTAATCTTCGTTATGCTTTGCGCAACGGCGGTTACCTGGCCTATTTACGAATACCTTCTCAAGGAATTCGAGCTTACCTACCTTCGCACAATCGTATTCATTCTCGTTATCGCCGCGCTCGTACAGTTCGTGGAGATTATTCTTAAAAGGTTTATCCCCTCGCTTTACAAGTCGCTCGGCGTTTATCTCCCGCTTATCACCACCAACTGCGCGGTTCTCGGTATCGCGGAGGAAAATATCGATACGGCAAGAGACTTCCTTACCTCTATGTCCGCATCCCTTGGCGTAGGTCTTGGCTTTCTTCTTGCTATGATACTCTTCGCGGGCGTTCGCTCCCGCATCGAGAACTGTCCCTCGCCGAAGCCCGTGCGCGGTCTTCCCATAACGCTTATTGCCGCCTCGATTGTCGCAATGGCATTCCTCGGCTTTAACGGTGTGGTACAGAACCTTTTCGCATAAGGAGGATCTATGGAAATTTTAATTCCCGTTTTAATTCTTGCGGCAATCGGCATTCTTTGTGCCGCGCTGCTTACGGTAGCCTCCATTTTCTTCGCGGTAAAGGAGGACGAGAGGGCGGTTGCCATTCGCGATTGCCTTCCCGGTGCAAACTGCGGCGGCTGTGGCTATTCGGGCTGTGACGGATATGCGAAGGCACTTGCCGACGGTACGGAAACCCGCACTAATCTCTGCGCGCCCGGCGGCGACGGGGCTGCAAAAGCTATTGCCGACACGCTCGGAGTTGCTGCGGAGGACGTCGTTGAAAAGGTTGCCTACGTTGCCTGCAACGGCACCTGCGACGTCGTGCAGAAGAAGTACGACTACGTCGGTCAAAAGACCTGCCGCACGGCAAACCTCGCCTACAACGGCGATAGGTATTGCATATACGCCTGCCTCGGCTACGGCGACTGTGTAAACGTATGTCCCGAAAACGCGATAAGCATCGAAAACGGCGTTGCGCGCGTTGACCCGAGAAAATGCGTCGGCTGCGGTATTTGCACGCGCATCTGCCCCAACGGCATCATTCACCTTATAAACGATACCTCGCGCGTAGTTGTCGAATGCTCCAATCACGACACGGGCGCAAACGTAAGAAAATATTGCACCAACGGCTGTATCGGCTGTAAAAAGTGCGAAAAAACCTGTCCCCACGATGCAATCCACGTGGTTGACAATCTCGCTACCATTGATTATTCGAAATGCACCGGCTGCGGTGCTTGCGCGGGAGTTTGTCCCGTTCATTGCATTCACGAGGGTAACTTTATCTGCGGAGCGCATTTCTGATTTTTAAAAGCAAAAGCCTATGCGCCGCCCCTTTTCGGGGCGGCGTTGTAGGGAAAGCGCAAGGCCAATTCATAAATTTAAAATCCAAAAAGCAAAAGGAGGAGGAAAAATGACGGAGCTTATAAAAAAGCATAAATGGGATATTATCGTTATATCCGCAATCCTTCTCGTTGCCGTAATCTCGCTGACCCTCGTTTTAGCCTTCCGAAGGGAGGGAAGCCTCGTTGTTGTAAGCGTTGACGGAGTTACCGTCGGCGAATATCCCCTTAACGTAAACGCAACCTACGAGTTAAGCGGTGCTACCGCCACGGCGGAAAATCCCGTGACAAACGTTCTCGTAATCGAAAACGGCGCCGCATATCTGACGGAGGCAAACTGTCCCGACAAAACCTGCGTCACGCGCGGTAAAATCAAATACGTCGGACAAAGCCGCACCTGCCTGCCAAACAAGCTAACCGTTCAAATCGTCGGAAAGGACGACAGCGGATTTGAGCTTGTAAGCTGACCGTAGGGCAGACCTTGCACAAAAAAAACGCACCGATGCATCGGTGCAAAACGTAAATAAAAGCTTACACAAAATTGAAATTGATTTGACACGCCCGTGTCGTAAGGATATATAATGAAAAAAACGAAAAGGCTCGTCACCCTCTCGGTTGTGGTGTCGCTTGCGATGATACTCTCGTTTATAGAGTCGCGCCTTCCCACCTTCGTTCCCATTCCGGGGATAAAGGTCGGGCTTGCCAATATAGCGGTGGTTTTCGCCCTTTACAAGCTCGGAAAATGGGACGCCCTCGTAATATCAATAATCCGCGTTATACTCGTTTCGGTGCTTTTCGGAAACACCGTAAGCCTTTGGTACAGCCTCGCCGGAGCAGCCTTAAGCCTTTTGCTTATGATACTCTTAAAGCAGCTTACTCCGCTTTCGCCCGTTACCGTAAGCACGGTGGGCGGAATAGCGCACAACGTCGCGCAAATCGGCGTTGCCTGCATTCTTCTTGAAACAAACATAATCGGCTACTACCTGCCCTTCCTTTTGATTTCGGGAACCGTTGCGGGTATCGCGGTCGGCACTGCGGGCGCTCTGCTCGTAAAGCGCGTAAATATCAAGTGGTAAAAGCGCACCCAAACAAACTGCATTAAAAAACGAAGAAAGGAGATTTGAATATGAAGGTTGACCTTCTTAACGGGCGGGTAAACAAAGTTTTCTTTCTCCTTTTTATTTCCGCGGTCGGAAGCACGATAGTTCAAACGATATATTCCGCGGTCGATATGATTTGCGTCGGGCATTACGCGGGCGCAAACGGCTCCTCCGCCATTGCCTGCATCAACCCTATGTGGTCGATGATGTTTGCCCCCGGTGTGCTTGCGGGAGTGGGCGGCTCGGTTATGGCTGCAAACCGAAAGGGGGCGGGCAACTCCCACTCGGCTAACCAATATTTCACGGTTGCAACGGCGCTTGCGCTTCTTTCCTCGCTTTTGATTATGCTCTCCTTCGTTATTTTTCCGCGCGAGCTTCTCGTCTTTTTCGGCGCGGATGACCCCGTTGTTTTGGAGCTTGCCGTTTCGTATATGAGGAGCGTTGCAATAATCTCCCCCACATTTACGCTGTGCGCGACGCTTGCCTCCTTTATGCGAAACGACGGAGAGGCGGTAATCCCTACCGTAGCCACCGTTGTGGGCGGTGTAATCAATATGATTTTGGACGTGCTTTTGGTATTCGATTTCGGTGCGGGGCTTGGAGTTGCGGGCGCGGGACTTGCCACCTCGATAGGACAGCTGGTGGCTTTCGTAATCATTTTTTCCTATTTCTTTACGAAAAAGTGCTGTCTTAAGCTCGTGCGCCCCAACCGAATCGGCACACGGCTTTGGAGAATTTTTACGCTCGGTATTTCGGCGTTTGCGATTGAGGTTGCCTTTGGAGTTACAACCACCGTGTTCAACAACAAAATCGTTACGGAGCTTACCACCGACCATCTTGCCGTTTACGGCACGGCGGCTACAGTTACGGTAATGTTTTACTGTCTTCTCAACGCCACGGGAACGGCAATGCAGCCCATTGCCTCGCAAAATTTCGGAGCAAAAAAGCTGACACGGGTGCGGGCTTCGCTCAAAGTTGCCCTTATTTCCGCCACGGTGTTAAGCCTTACTTGCTTCCTTTTCGTCGAGCTTTTTCCCGAAACCGTTTTGCGAATTTATATGGACGTAAACGATAGGATTGTCGCGATAGGACCGCGCATTATTCGCATTTATTCGCTCGCGCTTCCACTTGTGGGAATAACCCTCGCCGCAAGCTTTTATTTCCAATCCATTTTGAAGCAATGGATGTCCTTTACCGTCGCAATACTTCGCGGGCTTTTGCTTCCGATAGTGCTGGTAATTATACTTCCCGCGGTATTCGGCATCGATGCAATATGGTGGTGTATGCCGATTTCGGAGAGCATCTCCTTCGTTATAAGCGTAATATTCCTCGCCGTATCGAACCGCGGACTCAAAAGGTCGGCGTTTGACCTTATGCACGAGGTAAGCGTTTAGCGAAAACGGAGCTTGGTATAGAACATCAACCGTTTGACCTTGTGCGCGGGGTAAGCGTTTAGCGAAAGCGGCGCTTGGCAAAGCACGCAAACACCCTTTTGTCTTACTCGCGTCGTAAGGGCTTAACGCAAACGCAAGCAGAACAAAACGAAAATCCGAAAATACGCAAAAGCCGAAAAACTCAAAAACGCAATCGGCACAAAACGAAAAAAGCCGCAAAGAAACGCGTTCCCCGCGGCAAGGGCGGCGGCCTTTAACCCCAAAAACGGTCAAATATCGGATATTTTCTCCATTATGAAAATATTTTCAAAAACCTATTGACAAATGGAAAAAGTTTTGGTATAATATCATGCGTCACGAGGAAATATCCTTTTGATATGCTGCTATGGCTCAGTTGGTAGAGCACATCCTTGGTAAGGATGAGGTCCCCGGTCCGAATCCGGGTAGCAGCTCCAGACACCCCCGAAGCTACGGCTTCGGGGCTTTGGTTTTATATGAAAAAACGACCCCATTCGGGGTCTTTTTTCATATCCGGCCAATCCTCAATCCGCACCTCGGGTGTCGGGAGCTGCTACTCTGCCGAGGAACGCGTTTTGTCCGCAAAAACCGCACCCAGCACTCATCACACCTAAAGCCTTTAGAATATCGCAAGCTCTCCCTTCGCCCAAAACGGACAAAACCGGTTCGCAAAATTCGCCACACCGCACAAGCCTTAAAACCGCACGCCCCCACCCCGACGCAGCCGAGCAAAGGAATACCGCGCCCCTACGGCGGCGAAAATCCGGGTTTTGCTCCCGCGACCTCGACGGGCGCGGGAGCAAATAGCTCCTTAATTAAGCTTTTAATTTGTTAAAACTACCCCGTGGGGTCGTTTTCATATTCCTCTACTCTCCGAGAATCTCGTGGCGAAGCTCGTTCATACTGCCGTCAAGCTCCGCGGAAAGGGTTGCGCAGCGCAAAAGCTCCTCGCGGGTTTTGTCGGTAATAACCGCGCCGTCCTTTTTGTAGCGCATATGATGGTCAAGGCTCGCCCAAAAATCCATCGCAATTGTACGCATTTGTATTTCAACCTTCATATGCCTTTTCTCGTCAAAAAGGAAAATCGGTATCTCTATGATAAGATGCAGGCTTCGGTAGCCGTTTGGCTTTGGATTTTTTATGTAGTCCTTTATCTCTATGAGCCTTACGTCATCCTGCCCAAGGAAGCTTTCCGCAAGCGAATATACGTCGTCAAGGAAGCTGCAAATCACTCGCACTCCCGCAACGTCAAAAATGCTTTTCTCTATATTTTCAACGGTAAACTCCCCGTTCTTTTTGATAAGCTTTCGCCTTATGCTCTCGGGTGATTTAAGGCGCGATTTGACCGTTTCAATAGGGTTTCTGTCGTGGCGGTAGCTAAAATCCTCGCTGATAACGCGGAATTTCGTTTCAACCTCCATCATTGCACAGCGAAAGTAGGACATCGTCCGCATATACTGCTCGGCATGCGGTGCGATTTCCTTTAAAACGCCCTCCTTCTCCTCCGTCGTAAGAGTTCTCATTTTTATCCTCCGAAAAATATCCTTTAACAGTATTATACACGTGATGGAGCAATAAATCAAGTGCATTTTGTTAACGGCAAAAAAACCGTTTTTTCCCACGCAAAGAAACGCCCCGACGCAAATGCGACGGGGCGGGGATTATTTCAATTTGTAAAGCTTTGTTGTCATCGGGTGAAACAAAATCGGAAAGACTACGGCGTTTGTTCCGATTTGCAAAAGGTAAAACACCGCACCCCGTGCGTAATAAACGGCAAATCGGGCGAAAAAATTATCGAACCTTCCGCTAAAAAGTCCAATATCGACAAGCGAGGTTAAAACTCCGAAAAATACGGTAAGCAAAACCGCCAATGCCGTCGCGACGGCAGCCTTTACGAGGACACGCCTAAACGTCAACCGCCCGAGAAGCCAAAATACAACCGCAACGAGCGGCCAATAGATTAGGTAGGAAATCAGCCAGGTGCCAAAGCCCCAAATAAGCGGCTCTATCGCCACGAAAATAACAGTTGCGACAAGCCCCTCCCAGCCGAAAACAAAGGAAAACACCGCGATAAAAAGGGTCACGACCTCTATGTTGGGAAGGCTCGCAAGCACGAGCTTTGCACACTCTATCGCCGCCGCCATAAGCCCTATTCGGCAAACGGCGCGTACGAAGGAATTATTTCTTTTTTCCACCCCGTTCACCTCCGATTTTTATAAAGACTTTAGTACTTTATTTCGCCGAAATAAATAATCGCTCCGTCCGGAACGTTAAGCTCTCCCATTCCGACGTTTGAGGAGCAAAGCTCCACGCCGTTGTACTCCACCGTGGTAGAATAGATGCTCTCGCGGTCAACGTCCGACTCCACACTCGTCCAGATGCCGACGTAAATGTTCTCGCTCGCCTTTTCTTCAAGATGTCCGACCTTGGTAAGATAAGGTCCGTATCCGCTATCGACGGCGGTGTAGTCGAGCTTTCCCTCCTCCTTCAGGTAATCGAGAAGGACGATTGCCCCCTTTTCACCGTCAAGCTTGTCGAGCGGAATTTCATAGGAGCGCACGTCCTCTCCCACCGCTACAACCACGGTAGCAGTGCCGGAGTCGGCAACGTCGCCTCCCTTGTTTTGGCAGCCGATAAGTGCCGAAAGCGTTAATACGAGAATCAACAGAGAAGCTATAACGCCAAAAATTCTTCTCCGTCCGGTCGTTGCTGTTTTCATTTTTTTCTCCTTTCTTTTTTTAACAGCATCCGGACAAACAAAAAGCCCCCTTTGCATAAAGAGGGCATTCGGGAATTGAAGCGGCAAAAGCCAAAGGCAAAGCGCCGCCCGTATCTTCTTCCTCCGTTTGCCCAAGGAATATATACACTCTCTGCGACGGGCCTTCCGACTTTAACGGCAATGGCTGTTGCGACGGATTTTCACCGCACTTTCCCCGCTTGAAGGCTTTCGCCCCTTGCGCAGAGTAATGTTCAATTTTCAAGCCCCGACGAGTCGCGGGCACATAGCAAAATGCAATTTTTAAATTTTCGGGTCGCGAAGCCTTACCTCATCGACAAGCTCCACGCCGAATTTATCCGCGTAGCGCAGACCCGCTATAATTTCCGCACGGTCTGCAACGTGTGCCACCTGGTGCGCGTCGAAGCCGATAACCGCCGAAGCGCCGAGAGAGCCGGCAACACGCCAAAAATCGTCACACGGGTAGTACCTTTTGTCGCGAATACCGTTGAGATTTATTTCAAGGGGAATACCCTGCCGCTTTGCCTCTCTTATAAGACGGGCGGACTCCTGTCGGTAAAAATCCCTGTCCCCGACGAAGTTAACCATATCGGGATGCGCGAGAATTGAGAAGCGTCCCGTATTCATTGCCGCAATCGCATTATTGACGTAGGCACGCATTTTTGACATTTCCGTTGTGGAATCAAAGGCACAGAAGCAATCCTCCGCCCCTTCGTGCCCGATATAATGCCCCGCCCAAATAAGATAATCGAGCGGATATTTTCTGTATTCCTGAAGAAGCCTTGGGAAATAGCCTTGATAATACTCCGCCTCAAAACCGATTTTTAAATCCGCATAGCCGCAGTATTTTTCGCGAAGGCGAAGGAGCGTGTCAAAATAACCGCCGATTTCGTGCGGCTCCATACGGCAGTAGGAAAGGTAGCCGTTTGGGAAAAAATACGGTGTGTGGTCAGAAAAGCCGACGGTAGTAATACCCTCGGCTATCGCTTTTTTTATATATTCCTCCTCCGTGCCGCTCGCGTGGCCGCAACGGTAGGTGTGATTGTGATAATTACATCTCATATTTTCATAAGGGTCAAATCAAAATACAATCCACAAAACGATAACGGTTATCGCAACGACGAGAAGCGCGATAAGAGTTATAAAGAGCGCACGCTTGATTTTTCTTGCTCTTGCAAAGCGGCGCGCCTTCCTCAAATACTTGCTTATAGGGTCGCGCTTTTTTTGCATATCGAGGCGGAAGCGGAAAAGCCAGTTAACGTCCTCCTTCGTAACCTCCTCGCTTTTGCGGATTGCGCCCGGCTCGTGCGCGAAAAGATTGCGAATGTTTCTGTATTTTACAAGACGCGGCAAAACGATATCCCTGTCGGGAGCAAAGCGCGCGTTATTAAGTCTGTTAATATATTCGGTTACGCCGCCGGTTGCCACGCCAAATTTTTCACAGCAAAGCCGATCAAGCTCAAGAAAGCTTTTGAGAAATCTTTCGTTAAGTCTTTTGCTCACGTTGAATACCACGTTACCTTTCTTTTTATTTCCTACTTATTTTACACTAAAATAAAATCTTTTGCAATACCTATATTAAAAATAAACTCTAAAATCTGTTAATTTTTCTAAAAGTGACAACTTTTATTTGCATTTTTGCCGTTTTATTTTAAAAAGCGATTACTCCGAGATGCTCAAGCAAAATTTTTAATCCGATAAGCACAAGCACCGCACCGCCCGCAAGCTCCGCGTATTTTTTATATTTTACGCCGAAAACGTTACCGATTTTCACGCCGAGTGCCGAAAGGACGAAGGTTATAACACCGATAAGAAGGGCGGCAACGAATATATTCGCATCGGTAAGCGCGAAGGTTACGCCAACGGCGAGAGCGTCAATGCTTGTCGCGACAGCCATAACCACCATCGCACGCGGAGCAAAGGAGCAGTCAACGCATTCCTCCTCCCCTCCCGTTATCGCCTCGTAAATCATTTTCACGCCGAGAAAGGCAAGCACCGAAAAGGCAACCCAGTGGTCTATATTCGTAATATATTTCTCCATTGCAGGGCCGAGAAGCTTTACGGGTATGTAGCCGATAACGGGCATCACTGCCTGAAACCCTCCGAACCAAAGCCCCGTGATAAGCATATGCTTCAGCCGTAATTTCGGGGTGGCAAGCCCCTTGCATATTGCCGCGGCGCAGGCATCTCCCGCAAGCCCCACCGCCAAAACGATAAGCACGTATAATTGCATAAATTTAACCCTTTAATTACGTAAAAGCGTACAATATTTTCGCCCGCGCGAGCGTAAAGCGCCGTGGGTCATTATAACACAGTACGAGAATAAAGTCAAGTATTATAACCTATACCTCCGTCTTTTCGCAAAAAACACGGCGGCACAAATACTTTGTAATGGAAATTTTAATCAAACGAGCTATTTTTTATTCGGATTTTTGAAAAATTGATAAAGATAACAGGGTATCATTCCGTTATAGAGCTTTTTGACCTTATCCGCGCGTCTGCCGTAGAATTTTTCAAACTCGGGGTGGCTGGTTATGATGTACGCCTGCCACGGCTCAAGCGTCTTAAAATGTCTGCCAAGCTCGCGGTAAAGAGCCTCCACCTCCGACCTTTCGCCGAGTCTTTCGCCGTAGGGCGGATTAGTTACGATAGTGCCGCGCCGTCCCTGTGCGCCGATTTTCCTTGCGTCCTGCCTAAAAATCTTTATTGAGTTAAGCACGCCCGCGCGATAGGCGTTTTCCTTCGTAATACGAAGGCATTCCCCGTCGATATCCGAGGCAAAAGCCTCAAAGCTTGACTGCACGATGCCCTCGAGTGCCTCCTCCTTCGCGTTTTTCCATACGCGCTCGGGGATGTAGGGATATGCCTCCGCGGCAAAACGACGGCGCATACCGGGTGCGATATTCCTCATACGCATTGCAGCCTCTATCGCTATCGTGCCGCTTCCGCACATTGGGTCCCAGAGCAGCACCTCCTCACGCGGGCGGGAGGTTGCGACGATAGCCGCGGCAAGCGTTTCGCGTATCGGTGCGGCGTTTGACTCCTTGCGGTAGCCGCGCTTGTGAAGCGGCTCTCCCGAGGTGTCTATCATAAGCGTAGCCTCGTCGTTAAGAATGAAAAACTCCACTCGGTATTTAATTCCCTCCTCGGGGAAAACCGAAATTCCGTACCTTTCGGACATAGAGCGCACTATCGCCTTTTTTATAATAGCCTGGCAATCGGGGATAGAATGAAGCGCGGAGTGAATCGAATGACCCGTGACGGGAAAGGCGTCGCTTCGCCCGATAAAATCCGCCCAGTTGAGCGCGCGCGTGCCCTCGAAAAGAGCGTCAAAGCTTTCCGCCTTGAACGAGCCGACCTTTATATAAATCCTCTCCGCGTATCTTAAAAAGACGTTGGAAAGAGCCACCGCCTCCTCGTCGCCAAGGAAGGTGACACGTCCGTTTATAGTGGAAATTCTCTCGTAGCCGAGGGCGTCTATCTCCTCTCCGAGCAGATGCTCAAGCCCGAAAAGACAGGTAGCAACAAGCTGTAATTTCATATTCTCTCCTACCGCCGAAAGCGGTTTTGCTTCGTTTGTGTCGGCGCACCGTAAAAATACGCTCGGCGCATTTCATAAGCGAGGCGCGCCGATGGCGCGCCCGCAGCTTCAGTTTTCTTTTTGCAAATAATCGTTTACATTATTCCTCGGGAATATATCCCTCGAATATTACCGTATCAAAGCCGTCGCCGTACGCCTTTCTTTCCTCCTCCGCGCTCTTAACCGTCCAAGCAAGGAGGGGCGTGTTAAATTTTCTCCTTATATAGCGAAGATTTTTAACGTCAAAGCCGTCCTTCTCGTAGGATATAAAGTCGGGGCGCATAAGGAAATTGAGATAAAGCCTTTCAAGCAGCCAAAAGAGAAGCCTTCCCTTATACCTTTTATCGGTTGAATATTTATACGACAGTATCCCGATAAGTATATCGGGGCGCGCCCTTTTGACCGTGCGAAGCACTCCTGGGTTAAAGGACTCGACTATGAAGTCGCCGTTATAGCCCTCTATCTCCCGCAAAAACGCCTCCGCGACCCCGGACTCTCCCGCCGCCTGCTTAAGCTCTATGAGCAACGGCACCGCGCCGTCGATAAGCGAAAGCAGCTCGCGAAAGGTGGGGACTCCGTCGGGCGTGCCCGAAAGAGAGAGCGCGGAAAGCTCGCTTGCGGTTTTGTCGATAACCCTTCCCTCTATGCCGCAGGTGCGGTTGAGAGTTGCATCGTGGTGGACGACGAGAATGCCGTCGCCCGAAAGCCGTAAATCAAATTCTATGCCGTAGCCGTGCGCCTTTGCAGCAGAAAATGCCGAGAGCGAGTTTTCCGCCCGTCCCCCGTCGTGAAGTCCGCGATGTGCATACCGCACGTTTGCATATTTTTTCATTTCACCGTTACGCCTGCCCGGCTTTATCATATACAGCCGTAAAAGCAGCATAAGGACTGCAAGCACGGCAAGCGAGCCGATAACAATAATAGTAATCAGAATAGCGGGGTGCATAATGCCTCCGTTTTCAAAATAGCATTCGGATATATTTTAACCAAGCCGAGGTATTTAAAATATATCCCGTCCTTTGTTTTATCAATCCTCCGCACCCGCAAGAGCCTCGAGCGCGTCCTGCTTTTCGGGCTTTGCATCTCCGTGCTTTACGAAGAACATAGTCACGAAGGAAAGCGCAACGAATACCGTTCCGAAGATGAAGAATACGTGGCGCATACCGAGAAGGTCGTAAAGCGCGCCCGAAAGAATGGGTGCAATAATCTGTGCCGCCATAGAAGCGGTATAGTAGTAGCCCGTGTATTTTCCGACGTCGCCGCCGCGCGCAAGCTCCACAACCATTGGGAAGGAGTTTACGTTAATGGTAGCCCAGCCGATGCCCGCAAGCATAAATATGGGGTACATCACGAGAGGATGAACGTTGGGGGTGATAAAGTAGCCGAGCAAAAATGCGGTTGCAAGCATCGCAACTCCCGCAAGAATAGTCTTTCTTCTTCCGAATTTGGAGGAAACGATACCGACGGGAATATAGGAAACGATAGCCGCCGCCTGTGCCACTATGAGCGTTGCGTTATAATCGAAGCCGAGAATGTTCGTGGCATATACCGAATACTTACTCGTAATGGAGTTATATCCGATATACCAAAGAGCAACCGACGCCAAAATGAGCATAAGCGAGATAAGCTCGGGTCTTGAAAGCTTTTTCTTTTCGCCGCCGTCCGACTCAGTCCTTTCCTCTATACCGAGTCTTTCGGACTCCGCCTCCATTTCCTGTGCCCAGGTCTTTTCCTTTACGGTAAGAACGAATACGACAAGACCCGCGACCATAATTCCGATGACGGCGAGAACGTACCCTACGTAGCTCATATAAAGATTCTTCGACGTGCCGAAAACGATACCGAGAGCAAGCACGAGAATGCCTCCCGCAGCACCCATCAGATTGATAATTGCGTTACCCTTTGAGCGCAAGGGCTTTACGGTAACGTCGGGCATAAGAGCAACCGCGGGCGAACGGAAAATAGCCATCGACAAAAGAACGACGAGCAAAACTCCGATAAAGCCAACCACGGGCCAAAGGTTGCCGAGGGTTATCTCGTGTACGCGCTCCGCAATTTTTTCAAGCCCCTCCTCGTGCAGAGCAACGAGAGCCTCGTTACCCGCCTCGCGTGCGGAGTCGAGTGCCGCCTTCGTAGCGTTATAGGCGTCGATAATTCCTTCGTCGGCAAGACGGGAAAGCTGTGCCGCGTCCATAACCGCGAGGAAAATAAAGCTTATAACAGCCGCGACGGTGCCGACTATAATAAACGGAGTTCTTCTTCCGAGACGCGTCATAATCTTGTCCGAAATAGCACCGAAAATCGGCAGAAGGAATACCGCAAGAATGTTATCGAGCGACATTACCGTGCCCGACACCGTTTGTGAAAGTCCGTAGTGATTCGTCAAGATAAGTGGAACGATAGCATCGTACGCCTGCCAAAACGCGCTGATAAGAAAGAAGGCAAAGCCGACGAGAATCGTTCTCTTGTAATTGAGCTTCATAAAAAATCTCCTTGTTACCCGCACCGCGGGCGTTGGATTTGGTTAACACCGAGATTTATTTTAACACACTTTTAACAATTTGTCAAATATTGTATTCTTAATAATTATTAACGCGCGCCAAAATATTACACAAAAATTATCGGTAAAATGCCATATTTTATCAATCCGTATGGACAATGCGAGGTATCTGTGCTATATTTGACCTGTGTGGCGGGATGCAAAGGCAGCTCGCCCACCCTACAGCCGAAAGGAGAATTATTATGAAAATCACCGAAAGAAAGCCCGCCCTTGCGTTAAGGCTTCGCACGGCAAAGGCGCTCAAAAACGGAGAGCGCGTAACGCTTTCCGCCGCCCCCGTATTAAGGGACGGAGTGCTTTATATCCCCACCGATGCGCTTTTACCCGAATGGAGGGCGGACAGCGTTTTAATCGACGGTGCGGAGTTCTCGACGAAAATAGAGGGCGTATATATCAACCTCGACTCCACGGGTCTTATACTCGTTGACCCCGACCCCGAAATTTTAAGCGTCAACCACACCGACGACAAGGCGTATATGATGAGAGCTTCCGCCGAAATGCTCTTTGACGTGGAGCGCATTCCCAACCCGAAGGCGGCATACGCCCCCGCAACCGAGGAGGAGAGAGCCGTTTTCGCAAGAATATCCGACGGTATTCTCGCCCTCTTTGAGGCAAGGGGCAATCGCCACCCCTACATTTTCACCTCGCGCGAGTATATGAGCAGGCTTCGCGAGCTTTACGAAAGCGCGGACGGTGCGCTTCGGGAGGTATTTCTTGACGAGGTTAAATGGGCGGACGAGGTTGCCGCACGCCCCGACTTCAAGCTAAACGCGGACGGCACCGCCCTCGCCGACAGGCTTTGGAGAAAGGTGCAGGAGGACGGCTACGACGACGGAGGACGAAGCAGCTTTGCCGAGGGCTACGCACAAAGGGCGATGGAAATGGCGTTTGTGTATAACCTTACGAAAAACGAGGACCTCGCAATAAAGGCGTATTATACTATTAAGGAAATCTGCTCCTGGGAGCATTGGGGTCCCGGTCACTTCCTTAACTGTGCGGGCGCGGCGTGCTACGCGGCGGTTACGTACGACTGGCTTTACGACGCTTGGCAAATGCTAAAGCTTGACACGGGTGCCATCATTCGCGGAATTTACCGCCTCGGAGTTTACGAGGGCTGGCGCTCTATAATCGAGGACACCTCCACCTATCCGTCCGCGCGACAGGGCACAGGCTGGAGATTTAAGCACAAGCCCGACAACTGGAATGCGGTATGCACGGGCGGTCTTACGGTTGCCTGCCTCGCTATGCTTTCCGAGCAGACAAAGCCTGTATTCACCGAGGGAGAGCAGGCGGTTATAAAGGAAACGCTCGGCGCCTGCCTTGCCTACCTTACCGCGGGAGAGCTTGTGCTTATGCAATACTGTCCCGACGGCTCTTACGTGGAGTCCAACACCTATTGGGCATACGGCACAGCCTCGCTTTTCCGTGCTATTGCTGCAATTTACGATGCCCTCGGCACCGACCTCGGACTCTCGCTCTCGCTCGGACTTGACAAGACCTGCTACTACGCACTCAACTCGGAGTCAAACGATTTCGTCGGCTGGAGCTACCACGACGGTCACACCTCCAAGCAGGATACCTCTATTTTCAATATGTTTGCCACCGTTTCGGGTGACTGTATGCTCTACGCGCTCCGCGAGGACCATATCAAAAGAGGTAAAAAGGCAAGCCTTTACGACCTTCTCTACCACCCCGCGGTAAGAGGAAACGAGGTCCCCGCGCTCACCTCCCTTGAGCTTGATTATTTTATGGAGGGCATCGACGCCCTCGTCGTAAGGGACGGCTGGGAGTCGGGAAAGCTTTACGCGGGAATTATGGGAGGCTACAACCCCGTCGGCGGAAGCCACAACCAGCTTGATTCAGGCTCGTTCGTCTATCACAATTTCGGAGTGCTTTGGTTTACCGACCTCGGCGCGGACTACTACAATATTAAAGAGGGATATTTCGGAAACTACCACCTTTACAAGCGGTGCGCGGAGGGCAATAACGTTCTATCGCTTCCCTCGGTAGATTACGGACAGGGCGGTAACTGTACGGGTAAAATCACCCGTCACCATTCGGGCAAAAACGCCTTTGCCGTAATAGATAACGGCACGGTTTACGAGGATAAGGTTGGCTTTGCGAGGCGCGGAATGCTTCTCACAAACGATAGAAAAACGCTCGTAATACAGGACGAGCTGGAGCTTACCGCACCCGAGCGCGCATACGCGGTTGCACATTTCAAGAGCGCGGAGATTACCGCGGAGCTTGACGGACGAACCTGCGTAATGACGCACAGGGACGGACAGCAAATAAAGGTCACCCTTGTCGGCGACGGAAGCCTTTCGGTTCGCGATTGCTACGACTTCCTGTTACCCACCACCCGAAGCTTTGAGGGAGAAAACGACAGAAGCGAATATTCCCGCCTTGTCGTAACGCACGGCGGTACGAGCAAAATATCCTCCGCCCTCGTCATAGAGCCGATTGAGGAAAACGGCTATACAGCCGTTATCCCGATGGAGAGCTGGCAGGAGGAATAACCCCAAAAAGCGTAAACAAAGCTTTACAAAAAAAACAATGCAACGCAAAAAGCGCCCCGCCCCGTAATTTAACACGGGGCGGGGTTTTCTTATTAAAATCAAAGGGGCTGCGCTTACCGCCGCCCCTTTTTAAAATTCAAAAATTATCTTTTCTTTTTGTATTTTTCAATGGCTTCCTCTATTTCAAGAGCCACCCCGTCAAGCTCCGCACGAAGCTCCTTCGGGCTTACTCGGTACGCACCGTTGCCGAGAATAATAAACTGCTCCTCCATATCCGAGGTGACGACTCTCACGTAATTATCCTCCGCCATTTCGTAGGTCGCGCGCTCGATAAACGCATCGGCGGTCTGTCTTTCTCTTGTATAAACGACGGTGACGCCTCCGTATTTTTCGGTGCTTCCCCTTCCGTCCTTTACCATATAGGCGTCGAAAACGATAATAACGTTACATCTTTTAAATGCAGAATAGCTGCACATAAGGCGAATCAGTGCCTCTCTTGCGAGCGAAAAATCAATCTCGCTTGCCGCCTTTAATTCTCCCCAGGCGTGAATAACGTTGTATCCGTCGATAATTACGTAGTCCTCGCCGCGGCGCACCTGCTTTTTGGGTGCTTTCGGCTTTTGCTCCGTGGCGGAGTTTACACGCCCTTGCCCGACGGTACGCTTTTTCGGCTTGCCGTAGGTTGCCTCGAAAATACGCATAAGCTCCTTATCCTCCTCGAGCGTGCCGCCGTATTTGACCGCCCTTGCTCTTGCGGGAATTTCGCCGTCCTCGCCGTCCGCCGCGCCACCTTCGTCCTGCGGCGGGGCGTGCATTTTCTCGTCAGCCTCATACCACGGCACGGAGTATCCCGCCCCCGCGCGACAGAAAACCGAGCCTGCGGGATGCCTTTCGTCAAGCTCCGCGTTATAGCCAATCTCGGCAATAACCGACTCGCTGTTATGTGCGGGAGCATAGCCCGCGGGGGTAAGCGTGATACTTCCCTCCCCGCGCGTAAACGCCCTTATTGCTTCGGGATAGGAGCGCACCGTCAAAACGGGCGCGTTTCCGATAACGGTGGCAAGTCCGCCCGCGGTATCGGTGGAAAAAATCCTTCCCGACATATTTGAAATATCGGTAATAACCCTTCCCAAATTTGACACGGGTACCTCTATCGTGAAATCAAAGGTCGGCTCGAGCAGCACGCACTCCGCCTTCATAAGCGCCTGCCTTACCGCGCGGTAGGTAGCCTGGCGAAAGTCGCCGCCCTCGGTATGCTTGTTGTGTGCGCGCCCGCCCTTTACGGTAATTCGCACGTCGGTAAGAGGTGCGCCGACAAGCACGCCCTTGTGCCTTCTTTCCTCAATATGCGTCATAATCAGCCTTTGCCAATTGAGCGCGAGAATATCCCTGTCGCAATCGGTTGCGGCAACCACGCCGCTGCCCTCGGGAAGCGGCTCTATCTCTATATGCACCTCCGCATAATGCCCTATCGGCTCAAAATGCCCCGCGCCCCTTACCGTGCTTGCCACGGTTTCGCGATAGAGTATTTTCCCCTCGTCGAAGGACACCTCAACGCCGAGCCTGTCGAGTATGAGTCGGCGCAAAACCTCAAGCTGTATCTCTCCCATAAGGCTTACGCGGATTTCGGAGCTTTCGGCAATATACGAAAGCGAGAGCGAAGGCTCCTCCTCGGCAAGCTCGCCAAGGCGGAGGTAAATTTCGTAGGGGCTTGCCCCCTCGGGTAAAATAATTCGGTAGTTTAGCGCAGGCGCAAGCATTGCGGTATCATTCGGCTCAAAGCCGATGCCCATTCCCGCCGCGGTTGAATTGAGTCCGTAAATTCCAACCACGTCACCCGCCGTTGCCTGTGACACGGGTCGGCTTCGCTCCGCGGAAAACACGCGGATTTCCTCCACCTTTTCGGATACCGCGCCCGACGGGGTTGAAAGCTCTATAATATCCTTCGTCGCGATTTTTCCGCCCGTCACCTTTAAAAACGTGACGCGCCTTCCGTTTTTGTCGCGCATAATCTTGAAAACCCGCGCGCCGAGCATATCCGTCGGGTAATTTTTTGCAACCGTAAAGCGGTCAAGACCCGACAAAAGCTCCCTCACTCCCGAGAGCTTAAGAGCCGACCCGAAGAAGCAGGGAAATATCCTTCGCGAGAGTATAGCCTCGGCAATATCCGACGGTTCCACCGCACCCGTGTTAAAATATTTCTCCATAAGACGCTCGGAGGAGGATGCGACGTCCTCGTAAAATTCCTCCGTCCCCTCCGCAATAAAATCCACGCACCTCGGCGAAAGGGCGGTGCGAAGCTCGTCGCGAAGCTCGCGGCGCAGACGTGTCGAAAGGTCGGTTTTGTTTACGAAAATAAAGGTGGGGATTTTCCGCGCGGAAAGCAGCCGCCAAAGCGTTTTGGTATGCGCTGTAACACCGTCGGTCGCGCTTACGACAAGCACGGCGTAATCCTCCACGGCGAGGGTGCGCTCGGTTTCACAGGAAAAGTCGATATGCCCGGGCGTGTCGATAAGGGTAACGTTAGTATTCCCCGCGGTAAACTCCGCCTGCGAGGAGAAAACGGTAATTCCGCGCTCTCGCTCGAGCGCGTGCGTGTCGAGATGCGTGCTTGCCTTATCAACCCTGCCAAGCCTGTCAACCGCGCCCGACGTATATAGCATAGCCTCCGAAAGCGTGGTTTTACCCGCGTCAACGTGAGCGATTATTCCGATAACCGTGCTTTTCACGGCAAGCACCTCCCTTCTCCGCTTAATATCCGCCGCACGGGGCGGCGTTAAATTTAACCCTGCGTACGAGGGCTTTTTATTTTTGTATTCCTTGCGAAGGCATTAAACCCGACTTTCCCTTGCGATGACGTCGGATTTTTGCCCTATTTTCGGCGGCGTTAAAAGTTCAGCCTTCCTCGCGGAAGGCTGCTTAATTTGATTTAAAACGCTTTTTCAAGCTCCGCCGCAACGGTATCCCTGTCGGCTTCAAAAATCACCTTCAGGTTGTTACCCTTTCTTTTCACGCTCAAAAGCGTGACGGTTACGGGCGTTTTTTCTTCTCCCTTTACCGTGAGAATATAGGTGTAATCTACGTAGGGACGCTTTTCACAGCCGCCGTCCTTCGTCACGTAGGAGTAGCTGAAGGAAGCACCCTTCGCGCCCTCTACGGATGCCGCCGCATCGCGGACCGTCTTTCTTACCGCTCTTTCCGCCGCCTGTGCCGCGTCGGAATTCGGAGCCTTTCCGTAAGAAATCTTAAAGCGCCTTGCCGCACCTGCCGAAAGACCGTCGGGGATAAGACCTACAACCGCCTTCCCGGAGTGAAACTTAATTGCCCTCGCGAGTGCGGCGGAGCGCTCCATACGGCCCTCCTTATAGAACATATAAACGGTATAATCGTCACCGTCGATGCGATAGGTATCGAAAATGAAGGGAACGAGCGTGTCGTATTCGGCAACCACGCCTTCAACGTTTTTCCACTCGTAATTTTCCTTATCTCCCGTTATGTAGCGAATGCGAATGCCCTTTTTGTCAACGACGTAGAAAAGCGGCACCATAAGCGTGGAAAGAAGAAAGAATACCGCGCACACAACCGATAACCAGCCCCAGGTTTTTTGCGTTTGCATAAGCGAGGGAGTCACGAAGAAATATACCGCAAAGCCCGCGAATATCAAGCTTCCGACAAGAAAGGTGATTGCGGTGCGGCTTAAAATAACCGATTTGTTTTTCATATTACCCTCTTAAACGTTTTTTACCCTGTAAGTATAGCACAAACACGCGCGCGTGTCAAGTGGCGGCGCGCCCCAAATTCAAGGTAAGCCCGCGCCCAATCCAAGGCGAAGCCCCGCGCCGAAGCGAAGGCAAAGCCTACCCAAGCTCAAAGCCGCCGACGGGAGCGAAAAAGTAAACCACCCCGTCCTCCCGCTTCGTTTCGGCAAGCCGCTTCTCCGTCATTCGTATTGCGGGGGTATTCTCCGCCCTTACTCTTGCCCGCACGGCTAAAATTCCGATTTTTTTGCAGTAGTTCAAAAGAGCGTCGAGAGCCGAAACGCCCACACCCGCCCCGCGGTATTCGGAAAGGATGCGAATGCCAATCTCCGCCTCGCCCTTAAAATCACAGTTATAGATAACCGCCTCGCCGATATATTTTCCCGCGCGGCGTATCGCGAGAGAAAGAGCAATTCCGTCCCTTTTCTCCCTCTCGGCTATAAGCATAAAGATTTCGGGGTCGCCCGTCGGATTGTCGGCAAGGTCGTCAAAGCCCCAATACTTGTTAGCCTCCCCGTCCGAGCAGAGGCGCGCATAATCGGCGGCATCACCGTCGGCAAGCGGTGAAAGGGTCAAGCCGTCAAGCTCCACCGTCGGATATTCCTCTATCAAATCAAGCTCGTTTTTAACTATGGCGGCGAAGGTATCCTCGTCGTCCGCGTATGCCCTTGCATCTACGTGAGCAAATACCTCGCAAAGAAGCCCCAGCCCCTCGCGCGGCACGTCGGTAAGCAAAAACGGAAGCAGCTCCCGACGCACGTATTCCGAAAGCGAAAGCAGCGCACCCGCGGTGTCGCCCTCCGCCGAAAGCATAATCGGGAAAATAAACATATACTCCCCGCCGTCAAGCACCCGCACGAGCATACAGCCGTCGCTTACGCATACAGCCGCCTCCTCTATTTCCTCCGCAATCGCGCGAAAGTCCTCCAAAAGAAGCTCGCCGTATTCCAAAAGCTCCGCGGGAAGCGAGGAAAGAAGCTCCCGCGTGCCCCCGTCGTCCTTTACGTTAATAAAGCTTATCATCGTTTTTCCTCCGTTGCCGTTAGCGGAAGGGTGAGCGTAACCGTATATTTTCCGTCCGCCTCCTCGGTTTCAAGGCGCGCGCCCATCTCGCCCGCAAGCTTGCGACAGGTTTTAATTCCGATTCCGTTGCTCTCCGCATCGGCAGAATCCGTCCTTACTCCGTTGGTGACGGAAACGTACACGCTCTCGCCCTCTACCCTGCCCGAAAACAAAACGGGCTTTTCAATGTCCGCATATTTAAAAACGTTTGAAATCACGTTTTCCACTATTCTCTTAAGGTGGTTTGCATCCGTCCTTACGGTAGGCTTTCCGCCGCTAATTTCCGCAACGTCCGACTCCACGTTATAGCCCTGCTCCCTCAAAAGCAGCACGTGCTCCGAGAGCATCTGGTCCAAAAGCGTGTAAGCGTCGTAATCCTGTAAATCCACCTCGGACGCTCCGCCTCCGAAAAGCAAAAAGTAGTTAAACATATCGTCCGAAAGCTTTTTAAGACGAAGCGCGGTTTTCTCCGATGCACGAATATAGCTTAACATCTCCTCGTCGGTGGAATGAAGCTTCATAACGTTAAGATAGCCGAGCAAAACGGTAAGCGGTGTGCGTATATCGTGCGACATAGAGGTGACAAGTTCCGCGTTTGCGTCCATTGCCTCCCTCTCCTTTTTGAGGTTTTCGAGCATCGTGCTTCTCATACTCTCGACGTCGTGAGAAAGCCTGCCAAGCTCGTCCTTTCCGTCGGTGCGAATGGAGTGGTACATATTTCCGTCAACGACAATCGCCACGTCGCCCGCAATCTTCGTTATACGCCGCGTCACTCCGTGAGAATAAAGAAGCACCGAAGAGGCGAGAACTATCACCGCGGCAAGAATAGCCGTAATATTAGTTATATCGTAGTAAAGATACTCCGAAAAGTCTGCCATTGAAACAAGCACGGAGACATCTGACATAGTAATAAGATGCGCGCCGTTTTCTATGGCGTATTTCACAAGCTCCTCGCGCGTAGGCATATCGACGGTAATACCCGAGCCTATCGAGCCGCGTCCGTCCTCCTCGCCCGTCTCTGCGTCCGACTCGGTGGTATCCCCGTTTTCGGTGCCGCCCTCGGTATTTTCATCGCCCACGGGCGGCTCGGGCGGCTGCTCCGTGTTACCCTCGTCGGGCGTATCGGTAGGTTTTTTAAATTCGTCGTCGAATTTTCCCGTTTCAAAAAGGAGCTTATCGTCCTTGTGAATCATAACGTAAAGATAGCGGTTACCCTGCGCCCATTTTGCGAGCATCTCTACGTCACCGCTCGAAAGGTCGTTTTCTATTACGTATTCCTGAAGCTCGCGGGCATATTCCATCTCGCGCTTGAGCTTATTTTCCTCTGAAATGTAGTTGTTTTTTATATAGCTTGTCGCCCCAAGCTGGATAAGGAGAAACGCCCCGATTGCAAGACCGACGGAAATAACCGTTGCCGTAAGCATCGCAAGCCGCATAGAGCGAAAGCTTTTTCTGAATACAGTACGCGGCATCAGTCCACCTGATAACCCTTTCCCCACACCGTCCTTATAACCTTTGGCGATGAGGAATTGTCCTCAAGCTTTCTGCGAAGATTGAGGATATGTACCGTAATATTGTTGGAGGAGGACGGGAGTGACATCTCGCCCCAAACCGCCTCGTAAAGCTCGTCCGCACCAACCACCCTACCGCGGTTTTTAACGAGATAAACAAGCACCTCGTATTCCTTGTCGCGAAGCTCTATTTGCTCTCCGTTTTTCATAACCTCGCGCTTTTCGGGGAAAAGCACCACCCCGCCCGCGAGTCGGATTGCCTCGGTATTCTCGCTTTCCTTTGCTCCGTAGGTGTTGTATCTGCGCGTAAGAGCATCGACCTTCATCAAAAGCTCGGGAGCGGAAAACGGCTTTACGAGATAGTCGTCGCCGCCCGCGTTGTATGCGGAGCTTTTATCCGAGTCAAAGCTCTTTGCCGTAAGAAAAAGCACGGGCACGGTGGAAAAGGCGCGAATTTTTTCGGTAGCCTCCACGCCCGACATACGCGGCATCATTATATCCATAATAACGAGGTCAACGCCGCGGTCCTCGCCAAGCAGTCCGACCGCAGCGACACCGTCCTGTGCCTCCAAAACCTCGTAGCCCGCATTCTCGAGCAAAAGCCTTAAAATCTCTCTTATATCCTTTTCATCGTCAACAACGAGAATTTTCATATTTCCTCCCAAAACGGCACAGCCGAAATTCCTTCCTACCTATTTTAACACAAAATAAAATATAAATCAATAATTGAAAGGTTAAATATTATTATGTGGCTTTTTATAGACCGTTTTCCGGCGTCAAAAGGAGGTTGTAAATGGGTTTTCCCAGCCGAACAGCATAACGAAACGCTTGATACGCACCGCCGCGATGCTGTGATATGGCGCATATAACAAAATCCGCGCTCTCAACCATCCATCTATTGCGGTAGGTTATAGCAAATCGCTTTGGTTTGTCCTCGATTTCGGGGTAAATAATGTAGTCAAAGACCTTGTTCAGGCCGTGAAGCTTTTGATAGCTATGGGTGATATACGGTGTTACGAATACCAATGACGCGTTCTTGTGTGATGACCTATACGTTTTACAGCATTCAAGTGCAAAATCATCAAATTCGCCATATCCTCCGAGATAAAATTCCACCTCCCTCTCGCCCGTCACGCACTCCAAAAGAGAAACCAACTGTTTTGCAAGAGCCTCGCTCGCTTGAAAGCAGGAATGTCCGAAAAATGCAATTTTCATAATCTCCCCCCCTTTTTTATGTAGGTGTACCTACATATTATAACAAGTCCTGCCGAAAAAATCAACAGTATGTAGGTGTACCTTCTTATATTTTTGCATTTTACTTGCTAAAATAAATATGTAGGTAAATCTACACACTTTTTTAGAGAGGTATACCGTCTTGACTGTTAACGATGCGGTGGCGAGGCGCATTACGGCGCTTTTAAAGGAAAAAGGAATATCACAATACCGCCTTGAGCAAGCGTCGGGCATCCAGCACGGAAGTATGCAATGCATAATGAACGGACGCAACAAAACGGTAACCTTGAGCACGGTTATCCTTATCGCAAGGGGCTTTGGTATGACTCTTTCCGAATTTCTTGACGACGAGATTTTCGGGTCGGATAGCTTGGAAATAGATGCATAAAACCCGCCTTTGTCAAAAGGGCGGGCTTAATTTATGCAAAACGGATATCGCGTTTTTTTATCCGCTTTGAATTCTCTATCGGCAGCATTTTGCCCTGCTATCGGCAAAATATCTATGCTTTACAGGAATATTGTTCGGGGATATTCTTCCGATTTTTGTTATTTAACAGAAAAAAACACCGCCGATTGCTCGGCGGTGTTCAAATTACCCGTTTCGGGTATTAGTAATTCTCTTTTCTGATTTCAAAATATGCCTGGGGATGTGCGCAAACGGGGCATACAGCGGGTGCTTTTGTACCCATTACGAGGTGACCGCAGTTGCGGCACTCCCACATTGCCATTTCGCCCTTCTCGAACACCTGCTTCATCTCCACGTTGTTAAGGAGTGCGCGATATCTTTCCTCGTGTGCCTTTTCGATTGCCGCCACTGCGCGGAACTGGTAAGCGAGAGCCTTGAAGCCCTCCTCCTCTGCGTCCTTTGCAAACTGGTCGTACATTTCGGTCCACTCGTAGTTCTCGCCCTCTGCAGCTGCGGCAAGGTTAGCCGCGGTATCACCAAGTCCGCCAAGTGCCTTGAACCAGAGCTTTGCATGCTCCTTCTCGTTATCTGCGGTCTGGAGGAAGATTGCGGCAATCTGCTCGTAGCCCTCCTTCTTTGCAACGGAAGCAAAGTAGGTGTACTTGTTTCTTGCCTGCGACTCGCCCGCAAACGCGGTCATAAGATTTTGTTCGGTTTTTGTTCCCTTGAGATTCATTTTAAAATTCTCCTTTGAATTTATATGTTTTTTAAAAGTGTTATGCGTTTTCTCTGCATTTAGTGCATAAATGCCGTACCTTTAACTCATAAGAGGAAAAGGAATTTCCGATTGCATCGGACAAAAGCGCTTCAAATCCGTCGATGTTAAAGTCGGTAACTCTCTCGCATCTTTCGCATATCAAATGACCGTGAGGTACAAACGAGCTATCATATCTGTCCGCAAAATGCTCCGCGGTAATTCGCCTTATCAGCCCCGCCTCCTCCAGCGCGTGAAGATTGTTGTAAACGGTTGCAAGCGATATTCCGCCAAGCCTTTCGTTCGCAATATGATAAATTTCTTCGGCGGTGTGGTGTGCCTTGTCCGAGCGAACAATGTCGAGTATTGTTGCTCTTTGCTTTGTCATCGCGCATCCTCCGAATTTTTTAGAAGCTTTCTAAATACATTATACACACCAAGCCGCCGCTTGTCAATAGGTTTTATGAATTTTTTTAGAATAATTCTAAATTATTTTTTTCCTGCCCGAATATATTATGGCAAAAGTGCGGTGCCGTATTCAAAAAATCCGCGAAAGACGGGTAAAAATCCGACCGAATGTACAAAAGCCAAAGCCAAAGAAAGGTCGGGCGGTAAAATTACGGCTCTGTTCCGTCATATATTGACTTTATACGGTAGGAATGATATAATATAAAAAGGTATATTGTAATGATACTTTATATACGGCATGGACGGGCGAAATGCCGCCGCGCTCCCGAATTTTGAAAAAGCAAAGACGGTACGAAGCGTACCGTAATGGTAAAAAACAAAGAAAAACGGACGGTTTTATGAAAAATTACAGTAATCTACACGGCTTCGTGCTTAAAAAAGCAACCGAATGCCCCGAGCAGGCGGCAACGCTTGTCGAATACGCACACGAAAAAACGGGGACACCCCTTTTCTTCCTTGACAGACAGGACGAGAATATGACCTTTGCCATCGGCTTTCGCACCGTTCCGACCGACGACACGGGCGTGTTTCATATACTCGAGCATTCGGTGCTGTGCGGCTCCGAAAAATACCCCGTAAAGGACCCGTTTTCCGAGCTTTTGAAGGGGTCGGTAAACACCTTCCTCAACGCCTTTACCTACGGAGAAAGAACGGTTTATCCGGTATCAAGCCTTAACAAAAAGGCGTTTCTTGACCTCGTTGACGTTTATCTCGACGCGGTGCTTCACCCCCTCGCGCTTGAAAACGAGAATATATTTTTGCAGGAGGGTCACCGCCTTGAATTCGGCGAGGACGGAGAGCTTTCGCGAAACGGCATAGTTTTTAACGAGATGCGCGGCGCGTACTCCTCCCCCGACGAGCTTTCGGCATATTACGAGGGAAGGCTCTTGTTTGAGGGTGGGTGCTACGGCTTTGACAGCGGCGGAAATCCAAGCTCAATTCCGAAGCTAACCTACGGGGATTTCAAGGCGGCGCACAAAAAATATTACCACCCGTCAAACGCGATTATCTTTCTTGACGGCTCGGTGGAGCTTGACCCCGTCCTCGGGAAAATAAACTCCTATCTTGAAGGCTACGAAAAAAGCGAATGCTTTACCGAAATCCCCGAGGGCAGGCCGACAGCGGCGCAAAGGCTCGAGGTTGAATACCCCGTCGGAAGCAAGGAGGAGGAGGTGGACGCAACCCGCATTATCCTTTTAACGAGGTTTGGCTCTCACTCCGACAAGGCGGGCTTTTATTCGATTTCGCTTGCGGCGGACTCGCTTGCCGACGTTAATTCCGCCCCGCTTAAAAAGGCTATGCTTGATAGCGGGCTTTGCAAAAACTTTTCCTTCTACCCGATTTCGGGTATGAAATATCCCGTTTTCGTTACGAGATTTACCGACGTAAAGGACGGCTGCGAGGAGGAGCTGATTTCGCTTTACAGGCGCACCCTCGCGAAGCTTTTGTCCGAAAGCCTTGACCCCGAGAAGCTTTTTGCAAATCTCAACGCCGCGGAATTTCAAACGAGGGAGGCTGATTACGGCAGCTACCCCCGCGGAATGGTTTATATGTCCTCGGTTATGGAGGACGCCGTGTGCGGCGACTACCCCACGCTCGGCTTAAAATATAACGAATTGTTTACATTTTTGCGCTCAAAGCTTAACACGCCCCACTACATCGAGGCTTTGAGGGCGGTTTTCAAGGGCGAGGAGCGTATGCTCCTGCTTCGTCCGTCCTCCAACGCGGAAAAGGAAAATGCAAAAAGGGAAATGGCGGAGCTTCAAAGCCTTAAGCGAAGCCTCTCCGAGGGGGAAAAACAAATAATTGTTGACAAATACGAGGCTTTTGAGGTATGGCAGGCTACGCCCGACACCGCAGAGGCAATTGCAACGATACCGACTCTTGAAATTTCCGACCTTTCCGACCCGCCGAAGGAAACGCCGACGAAAGCAACCGAAAGACTCGGCGCGAGGGTAATTTTACACCCCCTTCCGACAAGCGGAATATCCTACGTCGATTTGTTTTTCGACGTTACCGACCTTGACCGAGAGGACGTTGTCGCGGCAAGCCTTATGACGATGTCGCAAACCGATTTTGACACCCACAGTCACGGTGCGGAGGCGATGCGAATTGCGGTAAAATCCACGCTCGGCTGCTTTTCACCGCGACTCTCCGCATTCAAAAAGGACGGAAAGCCAAGGCTGTATTTACAGCTTTCCCTCTCGCTTCTTGACAGCAACAAGCGGCAGGCGCTCGGTCTTTTGCCCGAGCTGATTTACGGCAGAAAATACGACGACCCCACGGTTTTAAAAAGGAAAATTCTCCAAAACGTCACCTACGCAAAGGAGGCTCTTCCCTCCTCCGCCCCCGGGAGCTGTATCGGACTTGGTGCGGCGGCGTTTGACGAATACGAGGCAGTAAAGGAAATCAAGGGAGGAATAAGCTTCTTTCTTGAATTAAAACGGCTTGAAAAGGAGAACGAAGAGGGTCGGCTTCTTCAAAAATTTACCGAAATTACCGAAAAATATTTAACACGCTCCCGCCTTACCGTGTCGATTACGGGTGAATCCGATTTGGATTTTGCCGACGCCGTTATCGGCTTGGTGCGCGAGGGCGGAGGTCCTGCAAAGCCTTCGCCAATAAAGAAATTTCCGCGTGAATCAGTCGGTATTGCCATTCCCGCGCCTGTATCCTTTGCCACCCTCGTCACGAATTATATCACCGAGGCGCACACGGAATATCACGGCTCTTTTATGACGCTCGGCACTATTCTCGATTACGAGCTTTTGTGGAATGAAATCAGGGTAAAGGGCGGAGCCTACGGCACGGGCTTTATCTGCCGAGGCAATAGTGGCACGACGGGCTACTATTCCTACCGCGACCCCAACCCGACGGCAAGCCTTGACACCTTTAAATCCGTACCCGATATGATACGCGATTTCGTTGCGGAGTCCCCCGACCTTACGCGCTATATTATCGGCACCGTAGGCTCGCTTGAAGCCGTGTCAACGCCGAGAAGCGAGGGAGAGCTTGCAAATACGCACTACCTTTCGGGAAAGAGCAGAGAGGATATTCTCGCAAGACGTAATGAGGCGCTTCACACCTCGCGGGAGGACCTTTTGCACCTTACAAATATGCTTGAAGAAGCCACCGAGAGTGCAATCCCCGTGATTGCAGCACCGCGCGAGCTGCTCGAAGGTCTAAACCTTTCCAAAATCATAGAGCTTTAACCGTAAAAGCTTTATTCTTCCCTTTTTATCCGCACCGTTTCGGGCAGGCATAAAAGGGAACGAAAAACGCGGGCGCAAATGCGCCCGCGTTTTGTATATAATTGTTTACATCAAAGCCGCCGCCCGTTTTAATCGGCAGATAAAAAATATCCGCAAGATCCACCAAAAATTTAACACGGGGTGGCTCTTTTTATCTCCCTTGTTTTCGTTGGCGGATAGCCGAAGCGGTTTTTATATGCCCGACTGAAGGTATAGACCGACGAAAAGCCGAGGCGAGATGCAACCTCCATTGCCCGCACTCCCGAAAGGAGCAGGCTCTGTGCCGCGGCAAATCTTCTCTCGGTGTAATACTCGGTAAGCGTGCGTCCCGTCGTCCGACTGAAAAGCGAGGAAAGGTAGCCGTAGCTGTAATTCATAGCCCCCGCCACCTCCTCAAGCGAGGATATGTCAAACAAATTCGCATCGACGTATCGCATCACGCGAAAGCAAATGCTGTCCGCGGCTCTTACGTTAAGACTCACCTCACCCTCTCCTTTAAGCGCGCGCTCGGTATATAAAAGCACGAGCCGAACGAGTGCGGAAAGCGCCTCCGTATTTAATTCCGTCTCCATCGACTCCTCTATCATATAGGTAACAAGTCTTGCAACCCGCCCGTCGGAAAAGCCTCGCTTACCCGATGCGATACACCCGTCAATCAGCGATTTAATCCGTGAAAGCTCTTCGCCCCTTGCCCAAAAGGAAACGAAATCGTAGCAAAGCGGGTCGCTCTCGCTCGACCTTATCGCGTGAAGCTCTCCAACGAACGAGGCGTGTATAAAGCCGCCCGCAACGGCAATTTCCTCCGTACCGACGGTAATGCTTCCCGACCCGCCCGTAACAACCGTAAGCTCCAAAAGCTCCCCGTGCCGATGCTGCAAAATTTCACCGCCCGCCTCGCAATACATACGCCCCACCTGGTAAAGAAGGTAATCCCCAAGCTCCAGCGGCTCGCCGCCGACGCGGGAATAATTGATATGGTATTTTGCCTTGTTCATAGCGCACCTCCCGAATAAAGTTTACCACTTGGCAGAAATAAAGTCAACAAAAATGCAATTTTTTGCCGTATATTTACGGAAAAATATTAAAAAATGCTAAATTTTAAAGTTAGATATGCCATTTACATCTTGCGCGGCAAATGCTACAATTAAATTGCGGTTATACAAAAATATTCGCGTATAGGCTACATACAAAAAGGAGGCTTTTATGTCCGACAAAACGGTAATAGCGGTCATCGGCTGCGGAAGAATTGCACAGGGAGCGCACTTTCCCGCGCTTTCACAAATCGAGGGCGTGTACGTAAAATACGCCTGCGACCTTATCCCCGAGAAGGCGGAGGCAATGAAGGAAAAATACCCCTCCCTCGTCGGAGAGGTAATAACCGATTACAAAATCGCGCTTGCCGACCCCGAGGTCGCGGCGGTAATGGTTCTCACACCAAACTACGCGCATTACACGGTTACAATGGACGCGCTTAAGGCGGGAAAGCACGTTATGTGCGAAAAGCCCGTCACCACAAGCTACGCCCTTTCGGTTGAAATGGCAAACGAGGCAAAAAGGCAAAACAAAATCCTCAATATCGGAGTTTGCAACCGTTATCAATCCTCGGTAGAGCGACTTTGCGAAATGAATAAAAACGGCGAATTTGGCAGCATTTATCACGTTCATTGCTCCTTCCGCGCCTTCAGAAGCATTCCCGGACTCGGCGGCGCATTCACAACGAAGGCACAGTCGGGCGGCGGCGTGCTTATAGACTGGGGCATTCATTTCGTGGACCTCATTCTTTACGTTCTCGGCGGTGCAAAAATCAAAACCGCAAGTGCCACGACCTACTCCGAAATGGCAAAGGATATGAAGACATACAGATACCGCGGTATGTGGGCGGAGGACACCTCCGACGTTGAAGGCGGAACAAACGACGTAGAGGACTTCGTCACCGCGCACGTCCGCACGGACAAGGCGACAATTTCGCTTTCGGGCGCTTGGGCGCAAAACGTAGAGCGCGACGAGCTTTATATCGATTTTCTCGGTGACAAAAAGGGCGCGCGACTCGATTACGGCGGACAGTTTCATCTCACAAGCGGGGAAGCTCTTGAAACCGAAACAAGCACGCACGAGCTTGAAAATATGTATTTGAAGGAGGACTCCGCCTTCCTTGAGTCAATCAAAACGGGAATCAAGAACAAAAACCACGTTGATAACATCCTTGAGAGTATGAAGCTTCTCGACGCGCTTTACCTTTCGGCAGAGAAGCAAGAGGAGGTAAAGCTATGATTAAAATCGGACTCGTTGACTTTTATATCGACGAGTGGCACGCAAACAACTTTGCAAAAAGATACCGCGAGCTGGCGGACGAGGTAGGCGTGGAGTGTGAAATTGCGGGAGTCTTTGCGCTTACCGACTCACCCGCGGAAGGCTCTCTCGGCACGGCGGCTTGGTGCGAAAGCCACGGCTTTAAGCACCTTGACAAGATAGAGGCTCTTGCCGCCGAAAGCGATGCTTTTATAATTTTCGCGCCCGACGACCCCGAGCGTCATCCCGAGCTTGCGCGGCTGGTTTTGCCCTTTGGAAAGCCGACCTTTATCGACAAAACCTTTGCCCTTACGGTAGCGGATGCAAAATATATGCTTGACCTTGCAAAAGCCTGCGGGGCAAGAATGTACACGACCTCCTCCTTGCGCTACGCCGACGAGGTAAGGGCGGCAAGGGGTGCGTCAACGGTATCTCTTTACGGCAATTACGTGCATTTGAAGGACTACCTCGTTCACACGGCGGAGATGGTAATAACCGTGCTCGGAGTCGGGGTAAGCTCGGTTTGCTGCGACACCGACGGAGAAAAATACACGTTTACGGTGGAGTATGCGGACCAAAGACGCGCAACCGTAGAAATGACACCCGTTTACGGCTTTAAGGTAAACGGAAAAGAGGTTGAAAGCGACATCTTCGGCGGTCAGATAAAGGATATGCTTCGCTTCTTTGTAGGCGGCGAAAGCCCCGTATCGACCGAAGAAATACTCGACGTTGCCCGCCTTGTTGAAGGCGGAATGCTGGCGGCAAACGCCTCGGGAAGAAGGGTAAATCTTTCCTCCCTCGGATAACGGCTTAACAGGAAAAAGGCGGTTCGTTTGAACCGCCTTTTTGTAAAGTATAGATTACATTTCGCCTATTTACAAGCCGTGTTGTAAGCCGTCGTTTTGCGGCTTCGCAGTCGGAAAACTTGACACGGGTTATACCTTTACCGTTCTTTTTTCTTCCTTTGCCACGTTTTCGGCTATACGCACGAGAAGCTCCGAAATTTTATCCATCGCATCGACCGACACAAATTCAAAGCGAGAATGGAAATTTGCCCCTCCCGTACAAAGATTTGGGCAAGGAAGCCCCATAAAGGAAAGCCGCGCACCGTCGGTGCCGCCACGTATCGGGACGATTATCGGCTCTATACCAAGCTCGCGCATTGCATCTGTCGCCCTGTCAACTATAAACGCGTTGGGCGTGATTTTTTCCTTCATATTGAAATAGCTGTCGGTGAGGGTAAGCTCCAGCGTGCCCTCCCCGTATTTTTCGTTAATTTTTGCCGCCGCGGCTACAAGCTGCTCCTTTTTGGCGAGGAATTTTTCCATATCGTGGTCGCGGATTATATAGGCAAGGGTCGCAAGCTCGCACCCGCCCTCAATCGAGAGAAGATGGTGAAAGCCCTCGTAGCCCTCCGTCCTTTCGGGAATTTCGTCGGCGGGGAGAAGCGAGTCGAACTCGCTTGCAATACGGGCGGCGTTTTTCATTTTATCCTTTGCGCTTCCCGGGTGGATTGAAACGCCGTGTACGGTGATTTTTGCGCCCGCGGCATTAAAGTTTTCGTACTCCACCTCGCCAAGGAAGCCGCCGTCAACCGTATAGGCGTAGTCCGCGCCAAGCCGCTCTACGTCAAAGTGGTCCGCGCCCTCTCCGATTTCCTCGTCGGGGGTAAAGGCAACCGAAATTTTTCCGTGCGGAATGCCGTTTTCTATAATATATTCGAGCGCGGTCATAATCTCGGCAATTCCCGCCTTGTCATCCGCACCGAGCAGGGTCGTGCCGTCGGTGACGATAAGGCTTTGTCCGACAAAATCGGCAAGATAGGGATAGTCGGCAACCGTCATATAAATGCCCTTTTCCCCGTTTAAAAGAATATCGCCGCCCCCGTAATTCACAATGCGCGCCCTTATATTTTCGTCAGACGCCTCGCTCGAGGTATCCATATGTGCGATAAAGCCAATCGCGTTATGCTCTCCCTCGGTATTCGCGGGAAGCGTCGCGTAAACGTATCCGAAGCCGTCAACCTCCGCATCCGAGAGTCCGAGTGCCAAAAGCTCGTCGCAAAGGTAATTCGCAAGCGCAAGCTGCTTTGCCGTGGAGGGGGTAGTGCCGCTGGCTTCATCCGACATCGTAGGAAACGCCACGTAGTGTAAAAATCTTTCGTATGCTCTCATTTTTTCTTCCTTCGTTCGCATTTTTGTGAGGGTAAAAGCCCCTCGCTTTGTTATTTTCGGAGCTTTCCCTGCTCCGCCGCTTCAAATTTTAGCACAAATCAAGAAAAAAATCAACCGAAAGCCCCCACTTTGCAGGGCTTTTAGTCAAAAAAACGGACAAAATTCACACTTTTTTCATTTTTTTCGTTTTTCTAAACAAATATTTTAAATATTTTATTGACAATATGTACTTACT
>JAFXHU010000025.1 GCA_017533565.1 Clostridia bacterium | reverse complement strand
TATAAACGATTATACCCCCGCAAGCCTTGACAAAAAGGCGAGCGAGGTGATATAATAAAAAAGGCGTCAGGCTGACCTGACGCAAGTGACACGGTGAGTCCGTGTTGCGGAGCATACCGAGCTTCCCTTGAAGCTCTCCGAGGACTTGGAAAAGCCTCGGGAACGGTGGCGGTTGACTCCCTTACGAAAAGAAGGGAGCGAAATTTTCTTTTTCTCCCTTCAATTCATTGGAGGGAGGTGGTAACAATGTACGTAACATTGGTTGAATTACTGATGATATTATCCTTGATTATCGCTCTCGCCGACTACTTCAATAATCGTCGAGATAAATAAAAAGAAAATAACCGCCGAACTCCCACATAAGGCGGTTATTTTCTAAACCAACTTAACGGAGGCAACCGTCATCGGTATGCTCTTCCACTAACATAATACCACAAAACTATAGATTTGTCAATAGCTTTTTGAAAGGAGGGCGCAAAAATGAAAAATAAGAAAATGACGAAAAAGATAATAGCGGCAGTAATTGCCTTTGTGATAATATTTTCAGCGATCGGCTGTGAAGCGCAGAGCGCAAGCGGCGGCGGAACGAACGGCGGCGAGGCGACGAGCTTCACCCCCACCGTTGCACCGAACACGAGTGCGCCCGACGTGACGAGCGCACCTACCGAGGAAACGACAGCTCCCGATATTACTACCGTTCCCGACGTCACCACGTTGACGCCCGGAACGACGTTGACGCCTGAAACGACCACCGCGCCCATCGAGGATACGACCGTTCCCGACGAGGATACGACCGCCCCCGACGTTACGACCGATGAAACGACAGCTCCCAACGTGGAAACTACCGTTCCCGACGTCACCACGTTGACACCCGAAACGACGTTGACACCCGAAACGACGTTGACGCCCGAAACGACGTTGACGCCTGAAACGACCACAGCTCCTACCGAGGAAACGACCGAAGCTCCCCACGTTCACACCCCCGAAACCGTAAAGGGAACGGCGGCGACGTGCACGAAGGACGGACTCACCGACGGCGTGAGGTGCGCAACGTGCAAGGCTACGCTCACGGCGCAGACAGCGATCGAGGCTACGGGACACAGCTACACCGTAACGAAGCAGCCGAACCTTGACCCCTACTCCGCAGACTTTGCCGCCGACGGCGAAAAGACCTGCGGAAGCTGTGGCAAGACCGTAGCTGTCAAGGCGCAAGCCCCCGCTATCGAGTCCGAGGAATACGCAAGGCTGCTTGCAAACAGACTGCTCTACTATATCAACCTCATTCGCGTAGAGGAGGGCAACCTCCCCGCGCAGATGCTCCCGAATATGACCGCGCTTGCAGAGTACAGAGCCGTACAGCTCTCTACAAACTTTGCACACGACAGTTCCGATATAAGCGCGGCTGCCACGGCTTTGAAATACGGGCAATACAATTACACCGAAATAACGCACATTGACCCCGAAACTTGGGAGGTCATACACACGGGAGAATACAGAGAGTATTATGCGCCCTGTTGCGGCGAGTCTATTGGAAAACACGGATATAACATATCGTACTATGGTAATGATATTAAATATCTGGATAAGCGAGCCTACGAAGCTGCCGAGGCTTATCACAATAGTGAAAATCATTGGCGTTGCATCGGCAGGGGCGAGAATGTTTTTATGTCGATAGGCTGTTTCGTAGACGTTGAAAACGAATGGGCGTACAGTTGCATCTGTACTTCGCCTTCGGACATTTACGGATAAACAAAATTAAATAATCTATCTGAAGGATAGGTCAAATCGTTTTTTGACCTATCCTTTTTTTATTCCAACAACCCAGAGAGAATCGCTCGCCACGTTTCTCTCTTTTTTATATATAAAATCATTTTTAAGAAAGGAAAACCAAATGAAAAGACTAATCTCATTCATCATTTGTATGCTGATGCTTCTCTCTCTTGTTCCTGCCGCCGTATACGCGGAGGATACAGAGAACGCTACAGCATACGACCTTCCCGAATCGGGCGACAAAGTAAATATCGTCTGCACGGGCAAGGCGGAGGAAGCGAAGATAGGAGGCAGCGTTAAGAACGGCTACTACAACATCCACCGTTATGGCGAGGGCTATGCTCACACCGTTAAGTTCCGCAAGCTCAGCGAGGACAATGTCAAGAGCTACGACCCCGACATCATCCTTTACTGCATTCAGTTTGTCAAGCTGGATAAAAGCAAGTACGAGGTATTTAAGCCTGCAAAGCACGAGTATTGGCAGGGACTTTCGGAAACGGCGCGCGAGGGCATACTGCTCTCCATCGGACTCGGCTACCCCGCCTCCACGCTCGAGGAGCTGTCCTCGGACAGCGTGACCGTTACCGCCGACGATGCACTTGCCGCCACTCAGACGCTCGCGTGGGAGTTTGAGCTTGGACTTCGCACGACCTTTGAGCCTTTCACGGCAGAGGAGATCGCGGCGAAAAAGGATACGCTTTTTTCGGGTAATTATGCAGGAAACCCCAACGTCAACGGCATAAACGGCACGCCCGCCGAAACTGCCTACAACAAGATACTTGAGCGCAT
>JAFXHU010000024.1 GCA_017533565.1 Clostridia bacterium | reverse complement strand
CCGTCCGAACAAAGCCTTGTAGCGTTTTGCCTTCTCTTGCGAGAGAAGGGTGTCGAGAGCTGCGAGTAACTCGTTGGAAGGGTTGACAACCCCCAAAAATCTCCCGCACAAAGCCCCAGCACAACGCTACGTACCAAAGGCTCCCTCCGGGAGGGAGCTGGCGCCGAAGGTGACTGAAGGAGAGCGCGAGAGCTTTTAATAAAAACCGATTACCTACCGTCTATACCGAAAGACCCGCAGGCTCCTTCCGTATTTTGCTACGCAAAATCCACCTCCCTCCCGGAGGGAGGCTTCCCAAAAAAGACACCTACCCCAAAAGCAAAAAGCACCGCATCCGCGGTGCTTTTTAACGATCAAACTGCCGTTACGCCATATTTTCGGAGAGCTTTTCGCCGCCGAGGATATGGAAATGGAGATGCTTTACCGACTGACAGCCGTCCTCTCCGATATTTGTGACGACGCGATAGCCGCCCGAAAGACCGAGAGCCTCGGCAATTTTCGGGATAACCGCGAAAATATGCGCCACAACAGCGGCGTTATCCTCGCAAATCGCGTCGGCGGAGGGGATATGCTCCTTCGGCACAACGAGCGCGTGTACCTTTGCCTGCGGATTTATGTCGAGAAAGGAGTAGCAGACCTCGTCCTCCCAAACCTTGCTTGACGGAATTTCGCCGTTGATTATCGCACAAAAAATGCAGTCCATATAAAACCTCGCAATAGTTTTTTTATATATTTTACCACCGCCCGCCCGATTTTTCAAGACTTTTGCCGCACAAACCTTGACTTTTTTTAAAAGATGGGGTATTCTATTAAATGTAAAAGTATGCATTTCTTGGAGATAGTATGCCCTACAAACACTACGCACTCCCCGACCGACCCGTAAGGTGCGACCTTTGGGACAGGCTTGCCGCCGAATCGCGCCCGATTGTGGTTTACGGTATGGGAAACGGCGCGGACAAGCTTTTTGTCCGACTTAACACCTACGGTGTTACCGTTTCCGACGTTTTTGCCTCCGACGGCTTCGTAAGGGGGCACAGCTTTCGTGGCTACCCCGTCCTATCCTTTTCCGAAATACGCGAAAAATACGCCGATTTCGTAATCCTTCTGTCCTTTGCCACCTCTCGCGCGGAGGTGCTTGAAATGCTTTCGGACATCGACGGAAAATACGAAATGTATATCCCCGATATGCCCGTCGCGGGCGCGGAGGAATACTTTGACCGCGAGCTTTACAACACCCACTACGACGAAATATTATCCGCATACGATGCGCTCGCGGACGAAAAATCCCGCGATACCTTCGCCGCCGTTGTCAATTACAAGCTTTCGGGCAAAATGCACTGTCTTACCAACTGCTTTGCCACCGCGGAGGAAATATATTCGCTCCTTCCCGCTGAAAAAATAGAAAGTATGCTTGACCTCGGCGCGTATAACGGCGACACGGTGCGAGAGTGTATGAAATTTTTCCCAAAGCTCAAAAGTGCCATAGCCGTAGAGCCTGACCCGAAAACCTACAAGCGGCTTTTGAAATTCGCCGCATCGGCGGAGGGCATAGAGCTTACCACCGTTAACGCCGCCGCCTTCGACAGGGAGGGGGAGGGCGAATTCCTTTCCTCGGGCAACCGCAATTCCTCTGTTGGCTCTACCGCCTCCTTTGAGCATAAAACCGCACGCATCCCGCTTGTACGGGCGGATAGCCTTACCCCGTGCGTCGATTATATCAAATACGACGTGGAGGGCGCGGAATGGGAGGCGCTTCGCGGCTCGTCGGGTCTTATTTCGGGAAAATATCCCGCCCTCTTGATTTCGCTCTATCACCGAAGCCGCGACCTGTTCGGAATAGTGAATTATATAAGGGAAAAATACCCCGAATACCGCCTTTATATCCGCCGCACGCTTTGCGTCCCCGCGTGGGAAATCGCGCTTATCGCGGTTCGCGAAGGGTAAACAATTATTTACGTTTTAAGACAAAATCAAAGCGGTAAAAAAACGCTTTTTACCGACGAAAAGGAGATATATGAACAAACCGGAGCTTTTATCCCCTGCGGGAAATTTTGAGAAAATGCGCGCCGCAATCCGCTACGGAGCAGATGCGGTTTACCTCGCGGGCGAGGTTTTCGGTATGCGCGCCGCTGCGGACAATTTTTCGCTCGCGGAGCTTTCCGAGGCAACCGCCTATGCCCACGAAAGAGGGGTATGTGTTTACCTCACCGTCAACACGATGCCGAGGGAGAACGAATACACTCTGCTTGAAAATTACTTCCGAAATCTGAAAAATATACCGATAGATGCGCTAATTGTAGCCGACATCGGAGTTTTGTTCTTGGCGAAAAAAATGCTCCCCGACGTGGAGCTTCACATCTCTACGCAGGCATCGAGCGTAAGCTCCGCGGACTGTCTTGCCTGGGCATCTCTCGGCGCAAAAAGGGTGGTTTTGGCGCGTGAATTAACGCTTGATGAAATTCGCGCAATCCGCGCAAATTTACCCGAGGAAATAGAGCTTGAATGCTTTATCCACGGCTCTATGTGCGTGTCGTACAGCGGGCGCTGCCTGCTTTCCAACCACCTCGTCGGACGGGATGCAAACCGCGGTATGTGCGCGCAGCCCTGCCGCTGGAATTACAAGGCGTACGAAATCGTAGAGGAAAAGCGCCCCGACTGTAAAATGCCGATTGAGGAATACGACGGCGAGGCCTTCATTATGTCAAGCCGCGACACCTGTACGATTGAGCATATCCCACAGCTTGTCGAGGCGGGAATAAACTCCTTCAAAATAGAGGGAAGAATGAAATCCGCCTACTACACCGCCGTCGTTACGAATACCTACCGAATGGCGATTGACAGCTATTTTTCGGGCAATTACGAATACAATCCGCTTTGGCTTCGCGAGCTTGAAAGCGTTTCCCACCGCGACTACAACACGGGCTATTATTTCGCAAACAGCCACGAGGATGCAAATATCTCCTCCACCACGGGCTATATCCGCGAAAAGGCATATCTTGCCGTAGTCGAGGCATACGATAGTGTAACGGGTCTTGCGCTTATGACGCAAAGAAACAAGATGTGCCTTGGCGACCCCGCGGAGCTTTTGACCCCGGGTGCCGTCGGCAAGCCGCTTACCGTCGGCGAGCTTTTTGACGAAAATATGCAGTCAATTACCGCAACTCCCCACCCGTATATGAAATTTTATATGAAAACGCCTTTCCCCGTAAAGGAGGGCGACATTCTTCGCGCGGTCTAAAACCGTATAAAGGAGCAAAAAATGTATCTTCTAAACTCCGCACCGAGCGCGGCAATCGACAAATTTATTGAAATATTAAAGGTTTTCCTTCTCGGAATTGTGGAGGGCGTAACCGAATGGCTTCCCGTTTCCTCCACGGGGCATATGATTTTGCTTGACGAAATCCTGCGGCTTAACGTTTCGGAAGGCTTTCGCGAAATGTTCCTCGTGGTAATACAGCTTGGCGCAATTGCCGCCGTGCCCGTCCTCTTTTGGGATAGGCTCGTGCCCTTTTCGTCCAAAAAAAGCGCGGAGGAGAAAAAGCAAATCTATTCGCTTTGGCTAAAGGTTATCGTCGGCGTGCTTCCCGCGGCGGTTATCGGGCTTTTGCTCGACGATTTTCTCGACGCGCATTTATACAATTTCATCGTGGTAGCCATCGCGCTTGCAGTTTACGGCGTTGCCTTTATCCTCGTTGAAAAATTAAAGAAGGGAAGCGATTACCGCATAGAGAGCGTTTACGACCTCTCCTACCGCGATGCGGCGCTGATAGGCGCGTTTCAGTGCCTCTCGCTTATCCCAGGCACGTCGCGCTCCGGCTCTACCATTCTCGGCGGTATGCTTATGGGAGTTTCCCGCCCCGCCGCCTCCGAATTTTCCTTCTTTATGGCAATTCCCGTTATGCTCGGCGCATCGGGGCTTAAAACGGTGAAATTCTTCCTCGACGGCGGAAGCCTCGGCGGCTTTGAATGGCTGCTGCTTTTAATCGGAGTTTTTGTTTCCTTCCTCGTTTCGCTCTTGGCAATCAAATTCCTTATGAGCTTCGTCAAAAGGCACAGCTTTATCCCCTTCGGCATCTACCGCATCGCCCTCGGCGCGCTCGTTATCGGCTACTTTCTCTTAACAAAATAACCCAAAAAGCAAAACGGCTCCCAAGCGGAGCCGTTTTTTGTATGCCGAAATATAATTTTGCCAAGGGCAAAGCCGAAAAATCACTCGTAAAACTCGATGCCGCTTTCAACGTCCACCGACTTTATTTTTGCAAGAGAGTCGATGCGGTAGCCGCGTCTGCGAATATCCTCTCCGCCGCCCTGATAAACCTTTTCTACCGCGATACCGATTCCAAGGACGGTAGCCCCCGCCTTCTCCGCGAGGGTGACGAGCGCGCGAAGCGCGCTTCCGTTAGCGAGGAAATCGTCTATAATGAGGATTTTGTCCTCCTTCTTTATGTAATCGCGCGAAACGATAACATCGTAGGACTGTCCGTGGGTGTAGGAAACGACCTTGGTTGAAAGCACCCTTTGCGAAAGGTTGGAGCTTCGTGTCTTTTTCGCAAACAAAACGGGCACGGAAAACTTCGTCGCGGTTATGGAGGCAAGCGCAATTCCCGACGCCTCTATCGTAAGGATTTTGGTAACTCCCATATCCTTATAAATATTATACCACTCGTCCGCACACGCCGAAACAAGCTCCACGTCGATAAGGTGGTTAAGAAAGCTGTCCACCTTTATAACGTCACCGGGGAGTATTCTTCCGTCCCTGCGAATTCTGTCCTCCAAGAGCTTCATAAAGACACCTCCAAAAGCTTTTATTTAATTATACACCCGTTTTGCGACGCTTTTCAAGAGAAAAACGCACATTTTTTAAAAAAGTTTTTAAAAAAAGTCAGTTAAATATTGAAAAATCAATCTCCGCCCTGCCAACCGAGCGCAAAAATTCGTTAGTGCGAGAAAACGGACGGGAGCCGAAAAATCCGTTATACGCCGAAAGCGGGCTCGGATGCGCGGACTCGATTATAAAATGCCTTTTCGTGTCGATAAGGCTGCGCTTTGCCCTTGCATTCCCGCCCCAAAGAATAAATACAACAGGCTCGGTGCGAAGCGAAAGCAGCGAAATTATCCTGTCCGTAAGGATTTCCCAGCCGTGACCCTTGTGGCTCTGCGGCTGACCCGCCCTTACCGTAAGCGTGGTGTTAAGAAGCAAAACGCCCTGCCGCGCCCAACCGCAAAGCTCGGGGTTTTTCGGCGCGGGAATACCGAGGTCCGCCTCCAGCTCCTTGAATATATTCTTAAGCGAGGGGGGCGGGGGATTGCCCTCCCTTACCGAAAAGCAAAGCCCGTGCGCTTGGTTTGGACCGTGGTATGGGTCCTGTCCGAGGATAACCGCCCGCGTGTCGGCGTAGGAGGTGTAGCGAAGCGCGTTAAAAATATCGTTCATATTCGGGTAAACCGTGCCGTGCGAATACTCGTATTTCAAAAATTCGCGAAGCGAAAGATAATATTCGCTTGAAAACTCGCCCGCGAGCAAGCCGTCCCAATCGTTTCCAATCCTTACCATTACGTCCTCCGAGGCATTCTGCCGAAAAGCTTCCTTTTTTTACATTTTAACACATATTTTGCGAAAATGCAATTAAAAAAAGCCGAAATTTAAAATCTCGGCTTTGTCCTGCGTTACTTTCTTTTGCGTTGCTTTCTTCTTCGTTATACGAAAACGCTCTCTATCCGTTTTTTTGCACAGGCGGGGGAGTATTGCCACCTGTCGATATGCGTAACGCTTTCGGGGTTTATGAAATAGCACGGAGCCTCTGCAGAAGGCTCGCTCGGCTGGGAGTCTATGATTATGAGCTTTACCTTCATTTTTTCGGGGATAATCGCCTTTATGAAAACTGCGGCGGTATCACCCGCGTAAACCTCCTCCCTCCATTCGGCAAGCCCCGCAAGATTTGGCTTAAGCTCCACGAAAATGCCGTAGCTTTCTATGCTTCGCACCCTTCCGCGCACGGTTTGACCCTCCGAAAACAGGGCGGCGTTTTCCTCCCAAGTGCCGAAAAGCTCCTTCGTCGAAACGGTGATGCGCCCGCGCTCGTCACGCCCCTTTACCACAAGGTATATGCACTCGCCGACCGAAAGCCTCTCCGACGGGTGTGAAATGCGGGAAACCGAAATCGCGTCTATTGAAAGAAGGGAGCAAATTCCGCACCCAACGTCCACGAATGCGCCAAAGCCCTCGAGATGCGTTACCCGCGCGGGAATAATATCCCCCGCCGAAAGACGGGAAACGTAGTTTTCCATACACTCCGCCTGCGCCGCCCGCCGCGAAAGCGTGAAAAAGGGAATACCTCCGTTAAATTTCACGTCCAAAAGCTTTACCGCCACTCGCTTTCCCACGCGCGTAAGTATCGCAATATCCTTTATCCCCTCGCCCGCCTCGACGAATTGACTTTCCTCCCTCGGAATAATGCCGTAAAGTCCGTCGCCAAACGTCGCGTGAAGGTTGTAGCCGCGGTCGCAAAGCGTGACCTGTGCCTCTATAATCTCGCCGCGCTCCATCGCGCGCAATGCTCCGTCAAGCGTGCGTATCCCGCCGTTTCCGCGCCCCTCCGGCATATATATGCTCATTTTGAAAACCATCCTTTTGTCGTTTTACTAAAGGGTATGATTTTTGTTTTCAAAATATGAATGATTTCCGCACCCGCACCCCCCGCAACTCTCGACACCATTTCCCCACCTGTGAAGGCTTACTATCCCCCGTCCGTTTCCAACCCGACTTCTTTACCGCCACACAAAAAACGCGCCGAGCGGCGCGTTTAAGCTGGTTTTAAGTAACCGAAAGACCGAAGCTTACCGAAATTGCGGTATTAACGCCGCGCATTGTGTCGTCGTCAAGGTGACCCATCTTTTCCTTCAGCCTCGTTTTGTCAATCGTCCGTATTTGCTCGAGCAAAATCACGCTGTCCTTTGCAAGACCCGCGCCGTCGCCCGTGACGTCGATATGCGTGGGTAGCTTCGCCTTTCCCATTCGGGAGGTAATAGCCGCCGCGATAACCGTGGGGCTGTATTTGTTTCCAACGTCGTTTTGCACGATTAAAACGGGACGAAGCCCGCCCTGCTCGCTTCCTACGACGGGGCTTAAATCCGCGTAATAAATATCTCCGCGCCGTATGTTCATTTTTTTATCCTTTCGGTATTTACTTGTATCCATATTTTGACCGGATTTTGAAATTTTATAACGTCGGGGCAAAAATTTCCGCCCTATACATTGTATGATTATCCAACAAATTAAGACACGAATTTCCAAGCGCAAATCCTGCCGCCACCCCCAAAAAAAGCACCCCCAAGACAGTCCGCAAAAAAACAAAAAGAGCAGGGGTATTAGCCCTGCCCAAATTGTCACGCGCCCTCGCCGATATAATCGACGTCGCGAGTGAAAAGAAGGTTGATACACCAAAGCCCCGCAATTGCAACGAGGGTGTAAATGATGCGCGCAAGCATACTGCCCGCACCGCCCGAAATCCAGGCAACCGCATCAAAGTCGAACAAGCCGACAAGACCCCAGTTTACGCAACCGACAATCGCCAGCGCAAGGGCTATTTTGTTGATGATCATCATTTTGCTTTACCGTCCTTTTTCCTCCCGCAAGGGTGAAAATTCACCTCTCCACTGCCGCGGGAGCTGCTTTTTATTTTTGCATAAGCCAAAAACTGCCGTAAAATTAACTCGGAAAGCAGAGAATAGCATACGCATATATATTTTTTCTCAAGCCTTGGATTTTATACCCTAATCCTCGAAAACGGGAACAGCTCCGCCAAAGCCGTCGCGCATTTTGAGAAGCGCGCGCTTCTCGATCCTCGATACGTAGGAGCGCGAAATTCCGAGATGCCGCGCCACCTCTCTTTGCGTAAGAGGGCGATAGCCGAAAAGCCCGTAGCGAAGCACGATAATCTCTCTTTCCCGCTTTTCAAGCACCGAGTTTACGAGCTGTAAAACGCGCTAGGTATGTATCCGTAAATCAAGCTCGCCCGCCACGTCCGACTCCTCTGAAATTACGTCGAGGTAGGTAAGCGGATTGCCGTCCTTGTCAACGTCGATGGTATCGTTTATCGACACCTCGGAGGAAAGCTTTTTTCTGCTCCTGAAATACATAAGTATCTCGTTTTGCACGCATCTTGCCGCATAGGTTGCAAAGCGCGTCCCGTATTCGCTCTTAAAGCTGTCAACCGCCTTTATAAGCCCGAGGCTGCCCACCGAGATAAGCTCGTCGGGGGCGGTGTCGGAGGAATAGTATTTTTTTACGATATGCGAAACGAGCCTTAAATTTCTTTCGATTAAAATATCCCGCGCCTTTTTATCCCCATTTCTCATTCTCTCGAACATATGCTGCTCCTCCTCCTTTGAAAGAGGGGGCGGAAAGCTCTCCGCCTGCTCAATACCGAGAATAAGTGAAATGAATTTTAAGAGAATGTGCGAAAGCTCCTTCATATCACCTCACGATGCGCAATTGCGCTATCTAAAGTGTATGCGCCTTCCTTGAAAAATATAAACGCGGGGCGGGGAAATTAAGGGTATAGGCTATAAGGGCGTTGCCGCAAGCTCCGAGAGCGTGTAGCCGTCGTCCGCGAATACCCGCACAGGCGCACCCGCGGCGGAAAGCTTTTTGTTTATCGCGGAAATATGCGTCCGCACGCCCGATTCGGAAGGCTCTCTGCCGTGACGAAAGGCAAGCTCCGAAATTTTTCCCGCCGAAATTTTTTCGGGATAAAAGGCAATAATGCTCCCAAGCACCGCCGCCTCGGATTTCGTAAGCGAAAGCGAAGCCCCGCCGAGCAAGGCTCTGCCCGCCACAACCGAAAGCTCGCCCGTGCGGTATTCGCCGGCCCGCCGTATGCCGCGCTCCGCCGCCAATTCGCAAAGCCTCCTCACCGCGAGCGCACAGTAAAGCGAGCTTGGATAAGCCGCGTCGAAAAGCACCGCCTCCCGCGAGCAAAAGTCCTCCCTGACTGCGATTATGGGTATTTTCGGGTCGGAGCTTCGTATTCCCGAAACAAGCTCCCACGCCTCCATACCCAAATCCCGCCCAACCGAAAGGATTGCGCTGTGCCTTTTCAAAAGGCGAGAGCTTACCTCCCACGGCTCGCAAAGCTCGCAAATTATGCCCATTCCGAATAAAATTTCCCGCGCGGTAAGACAAAATCCGCGCTCCTTTCCCGTTATAAGTATCATTTAACCGTCCTTTCGTTTTATACGGCGCACCGCCGAAAATTTAAACGTCTTGCCGAAGTTTCGCGCTTTGCACCCTCTTGCTTTGGCACACCCCGCTTGACTTTTTTTAAAAAATGTAGTAAAATTATTGCGAAAATAAATCCCATCGGAGGGAAAGAATGAAAACTGCGCTTATTACGGGAGGCACGGGCGGCATCGGTAGGGCACTCGTGCGTGCTTTTACCGAGGCGGGATATTCCGTCGCGTTTACCTATAAATCGAATACGGAGGCTGCGGAGGAGCTAAAAGCCACCCTCGGCGCATATCCCATACGGGCGGACGTCCGCCGTCCCGACGAAATTATGGCGGCGGTAGCCGATACCGTTGCCGCCTTCGGGAAAATCGATTGCCTCGTCAATAATGCGGGAGCATCTCGGTTTGGGCTTTTCACCGACCTTTCGCTTTGCGAATGGGAGGAAACCGTTTCGGTAAATCTCACCTCCGCCTTTCTTTTTTCGCGGGAGGCCGTGCCAAATATGCTCTTTCGTAAATGCGGAAGAATTATAAATATTTCCTCTATGTGGGGACTCGTCGGCGCATCCTGCGAGGTTGCATACTCCACCGCAAAGGCGGGGCTTATCGGCTTTACGAAGTCGCTTGCAAAGGAGCTTGCCCCCTCGGGAATTACCGTAAACGCAATCGCCCCGGGAGTTATCGACACCCCGATGAATGCCGCCCTCGGAGAGGAAACGCTCGCCGCCCTCGCGGAGGAAACCCCCGTCGGCAGACTCGGAAAGCCCGAGGAGGTCGCCGCCGCCGCAGTCTTTCTCGCCTCCGACTCCGCCGCCTTTATCACGGGCGAGGTCTTGAATATCTCCGGCGGCTTCGTAATTTGAGCCTTCTCCTTGGAGAAGGGGGAGGAGAGTTGCATCGCAACTCGGTGGAAGGGTTGGCAATCCCAAAACACCCGCAAAGCCCCAGCACAACGCTACGTACCAAAGGCTCCCTCCGGGAGGGAGCTGGCGCCGAAGGCGACTGAAGGAGAGCGCGAGAGCCTTTAATAAAAACCAATTAACGTCTATACAGAAAGACCCGCAGGCTCCTTCCGTATTTTGCTACGCAAAATCCACCTCCCTCCCGGAGGGAGGCTTACCGTCCGCACAAAGCCTTGCACATTTAGCCTTCCCCGGTGGGGGAATGGTGTCGAGAGTTGCAAGCAACTCTACGGATGAGGCGCCCCCGCTTCGCCCTGCAGAGAGCCAAAACGCGCGTCACCCTGAGCGAAGTCGAAATTTTCCTCCCCCGCGTGAGCCTCGCTTCCGTTTTTTTGCGCTCCTTTTGCTTTGTCAAAAATTGCGTAAAGAAAATTTTATTTTACCCTTGCTTTTTTTTCTTTTATATGATATACTTTTAAATACTGTAAAGCAATCCGTGTGTCAGACGGAGTCATACCAGCCGGGGTGGTAGCGGTACCTTGTACCTGAAATCCGCTATAGCAGGGGTTCATTCCCCTCGCGAGGGCTGGGGCTGTGTAGTCTGCACCGCCGTTATCTACGGTGACGAATGGGTCTTGCGCAATCCGAGGCTGTGAACCATGTCAGGTGGGGAACCAAGCAGCATTAAGCGGTTTATCGGGTGTGCCGCAGGGGTGCCTGTTCCGAGTAGGTGCGACGGTTACCGTGCGTATCTCCATTTTCGACCGAGGGGTGTATGGCTCTTTTTGACACACGGATTTATTTTTTGATTTCGTAGTGCGTTTCGCGGTTTTCGCCTTACCGCTACGCGCTTTATTTTTTATTTTGGCAAGGAGCGTGCGCTAAAGCCCGCCGCGCCCTATCGCATAGGAGGATTTATGTCGGAGTACAGAGCCTTGTACCGCAAATGGCGACCCGTTGACTTTGATGACGTTTCGGGTCAAAACGCCATAACCGATATTCTTAAATACGAGGTAAAGGAGGGAAAGCTCTCCCACGCCTACCTTTTCTGCGGCTCTCGCGGAACGGGAAAGACGAGCTGTGCCAAAATCCTTGCAAAGGCGGTCAACTGCCTTAACCCCAAAAACGGCAACCCGTGTAACGAGTGCGAGGCGTGCAGAAGCATCGATGCGGGAATTGCCACCGACGTAATCGAAATGGACGCGGCAAGCAACAACGGCGTCGATAACGTAAGGGATATGAAGGACGAGATTGCCTTCACCCCCGCCGTCCTCAAATACCGCGTGTATATAATCGACGAGGTACATATGATGTCCGCCTCGGCGTTTAACGCCCTTCTTAAAACTCTGGAGGAGCCGCCGTCCTACGTCGTTTTCATTCTCGCCACCACCGAGTTTCACAAGCTTCCGACCACCATCGTCTCCCGATGCCAGCGGTTTGATTTTCGCCGCATATCTACGGAGGATATTATGGCGCGTCTTAAAAAAATCGCCGCGGCAGAGGGCATTGACCTTACCGACGACGGAGCGAGAGTTATCGCCCGTGTTGCGCGCGGAGGTATGCGCGATGCGGTAAGCCTTCTTGAGCAGTGCGGCGGCACGCGAATGACCGTCGATGCGGAGCTTGTATTCTCCACCGTCGGCGGAGGTAATAAGGACAGCGCGTATAGACTTGTCCGCGCAATCCTCGATGCGGACTACACGACCGTTTACGATACCGTCAACGAAATCGTTATGAAAAGCGGAGATATGTCGGTGTTTTGGCAGGAGCTTATAGACGCCTACCGCGATATAATGGTTGTCAAAAATACCGAAAGGGCAAGGGAGTTTCTCGACCTTACCGAGGCGGAGTATGCGGAGCTTTTACCGCTTTCGCGCGAGCTTACGCCCGCAAGGCTCATATACCACGTTTCGCTTCTCGAGGGAGCAATGGCGGATATGCAGCGCGCCTTTAACTCAAAGCGGTCGATAGCGGAAATCGCCCTGACCCGTATGTGCGATGCCCGCACCGCCATAACCGCGGAGGCTCTCGCCCTTCGCGTTGACGAGCTTGAAAAGCAGGTAACGATGCTTAAAATGGGAGCGACAGGCTCACCCGTAGCCGAGGGAAGCGTAACCGTCCTTCCTCCGAAAAAGGAAACGGCAGGGGCGTCCGCACCCACCGCGGCAGCTAAAGCTACCGAGGCAAAAACCGATACAAAAACCGATAAATCCGAAAATAAATCGGAGCAGAACGCTCCCGCACCCGAAGCAAAAAAGACGGTACGGTACGCATCTTGGGCTGCCGTTGTGGAGAGAATTTCGGAAATGAAGCCATCTCTTTCGGTGCAGTTTCAAAAATCCCGCGCCTTCGTAAGACCCGACGGAAGCTATCTCATTTGTATGAATTCCTTCTTCGCGGGACGGCTTGCGTCGAGCGAAAACGACCTCAAAATTTTGCGCGGCGTCATCGCGGAAAGGGAGGGGCTTGACCCCGCCGCCGTCCGTATTGCAATCGAGCCTATCGATGCGGCATCGCGCGGCGACCTTGCCGAGGAGCTTGCGGGAATTATAGATTCCATTTGATAAATTTTTGAAAGGTAATATAGAAAATGAAGGTAAGAATACCCCAAAACCAGGGCGGCGGAATGCAGCAAATGCTCAAGCAGGCGCAGAAGATGCAGGAGGATATGCAGGCAAAGCAGGCGGAGCTTGAGGCAAAGGAATACGAGGTTTCCGCGGGCGGCGGCGTAATCGACGTTAAAATTAACGGAAAGCGCGAAATCCTCTCGGTAAAGCTTGCGGAGGAAATCGTTGACCCCGACGATATTGAAACGCTCGAGGACCTTGTCGTTGCGGCTATCAACGAGGCAATAAAGACGGTTGACGCGGATGCGGCTGCCGAAATGGCAAAAATCACGGGCGGTATGGGCTTGCCGGGAATGCCCGGAATGTTCTGATATGGCGGAATACATCGCGCCTATTCAAAGGCTTATTGAGGAATTTCGTAAAATCCCGGGCGTGGGAGCAAAAACCGCGGCAAGGTATGCCTTTGCCGTGCTTAATCTCTCCGAGGCGGAGGCTTCGCGCTTCGCCGACGCGATAATCGGAATAAAACGCGACGTCTATAAATGTCCCGTATGCCACGGACTTTCCGCAAGGGAGGGAGAGTGCGATATTTGCTCCTCGTTTGACCGCGATAAATCCCTCGTTTGCGTTGTGGAGGAGGCAAAGGACGTTATTACTATGGAAAAAATCCGCGGCTTTCGCGGCGTTTACCACGTCCTCGGCGGAGTCCTTTCCCCGCTTGACAGGGTTACTCCCCGCGACCTAAACCTCGCATCCTTAAAGGAAAGAGTAGAGGGCGGAGGAATAGCGGAGGTTGTCGTTGCAACCAACCCCACGCCAAAGGGGGACGCCACCGCTGCATACATCGTGCGTATGCTTGAGGGGTCGGAGGTTAAAATCTCCCGTCTTGCCTACGGAATACCCGTCGGTGCGGACATCGAATACGCCGACGAGGTCACGCTTTTCCGCGCTATGGAGGGAAGGCGGAATATAAACGACGAGGGCTGATGCCTTCACAAAAACAGCTTTATCCCACAATGGGCGACCGACGGTCGCCCATTTTTTTATACCGATTGCAATGCGGGAAAATCAAACCGTCGCATACTTGAACTTAAGCCTTAAATTGTCGGCAATCATTGCGATAAACTCGGAATTCGTCGGCTTTCCGCGCGTGTTTTGAATAGTGTAGCCGAAAAAGGAGTTGAGCGTATCGACGTCACCCCTGTCCCACGCGACCTCGATTGCGTGGCGAATAGCTCTCTCCACGCGGGAGGTGGTAGTGCCAAACCTCTTTGCGACGGTGGGATAAAGCACCTTCGTTACCGAATTGATAACCTCGGGGTCCTCTATCGTCATAAGTATAGCCGCACGAAGATACTGATAGCCCTTGATGTGCGCGGGAACGCCGATTTGATGTATGATTTTCGTTACCTGCGCCTCCATATCGGGAACGTCGGGAGTGCCTCTTTTGCCGCGCCCCTCGCTCCTTGCGCGAAGACAGGCGTCTATATGTGCGGAAAGGGAGGAAAAATCAAACGGCTTTATAATACAAATGTCCGCACCCGCCTCGGACGCCTCCATAAGTATCGACGCCTTGTTTACGGGGGAGAGAAGTATAAACGAGGGCAGGGAGGAAAGACCAAGACCTCGCGCACCGCGAATAAGCGCAATTCCGTCAAGACCCGCAAGCCAAAGGTCGGTGATTACAAGCTCGTAGCCACCCTCGGCAATGAGCGAGATTGCGCGCTCGCCGTCGCCCGCCTCGTCAAGCCGTGAAAAGCCGCGCCCGCGAAGGCACTCTCCGATTTTGCGACGCTCCTCTCTGTTTTCCGCCACGATAAGAATTTTTGCATTGTTTTCCATTTTACATCTCCTTTTTAATTGTTTTTTATTGATAAATTTGGTAAAAAATGGTAATTTTGGGGTACGACAACATTTTACCACAAAACATTCGGTCAAATCAAGTGGCAAAGGCGCGAAAACTTTGCCAAACTTAATTACCAAAAAATGGTAAAAACAACCAATTTTGCAGAATTTCCAACAAAACCAACCGCCCCCCGACCCCCTTTTACATAAAACGCCCCGCCATACCGTAATACCCGCCGGCATACCGCCCCCCCGCTTCACTCCGCAAATCCCCCGCACAACTTTACGTACCAAAGGCTCCCTCCGGGAGGGAGCTGGCGCCGAAGGCGACTGAAGGAGAGCGCGAGAGCCTTTAATAAAAACCAATTAACGTCTATACCGAAAGCCCCGCAGGCTCCTTCCGTATTTCGCTACGCAAAATCCACCTCCCTCCCTGAGGGAGGCTTACAGCCTACACAAAGCCTTGTAGCGTCAAGCCTCCACTTCCTTGAAGGAGAGGGGGACGAGAGTTGCGAGCAACTCGGTGGAAGGGTTGACAAAACCCCAAAATCTCCGACGCCCGCCCTCTCATTTCCGTGCGATAATCTCCGTTAAAAAATTCACTATTTTTATAAAAAATATATTGCAATCGGGGAATATATGTGATATACTGTATATGGGAAAAATCGGCTTTCGCAAATGAACGGAGCGAGCTTTTCCCGAAGCACCGATTATATTTATTAAAAGGAGATAAACTCAATGAACACTAACGTTACTTCCAACAAGCACGTTAATTCCTGGATTGCCGAGATGGTTGACCTTGTAAAGCCCTCGGAGATTGTCCTTATCGACGGCTCGAAGGAGCAGACCGAGGCACTCCGCGCACAGGCTTGTGCAACCGGCGAAATGATTAAGCTTAATCAAGATGCACTCCCCGGCTGCTATCTTCACAGAACCGCGGTTAACGACGTTGCCCGTGTGGAGAACAGAACCTTTATCTGCACCTCGAAGAAGGAGGATGCGGGTAACATCAACAACTGGATGGACCCGAAGGAATGCTACGCTACTCTTTCAAAGCTTTACGACGGCTCTTACGCAGGAAAGCCGATGTACGTAATTCCTTACTCGATGTCGGTTGTAGGCTCCGACTTTGCAAAGTACGGTATCGAGCTTACCGACTCCATTTACGTCGTTCTTAATATGCTTATTATGACCCGCGTAGGTCTTGACGTCCTCGACGCTCTCGGTGACAGCCCCGATTTCATTAAGGGACTCCACGCAAAGGCAGAGCTTTGCGAGGAAAAGAGATACATCTGCCATTTCCCCGAGGATAACACCATCTGGTCGGTTAACTCCGGTTACGGCGGAAACGTTCTTCTCGGAAAGAAGTGCTTTGCGCTTCGTATCGCTTCCTACCTCGGTAGAAAAGAGGGCTGGATGGCGGAGCATATGCTCATTCTCGGCGTAGAGTATCCCGACGGAGAAATCAAGTACATATCCGCTGCATTCCCCTCCGCTTGCGGAAAGACTAACCTTGCAATGCTTATTCCTCCCGCACTTTACAGAGAAAAGGGATATAAGGTTTGGTGCGTCGGCGACGATATCGCTTGGCTTCGTGTCGGAAAGGACGGAAGGCTCTGGGCGGTTAACCCCGAAAACGGCTTCTTCGGCGTAGCACCCGGTACCAACGAGCATTCCAACCCCAACGCGCTTTACACCTCTATGAAGGATTGTATCTTCACCAACGTATGTCACAACCTTGACGACAATACCGTTTGGTGGGAGGGTCTTAACGATAATCCCCCCGTTAACGCACTTAACTGGCGCGGCGAAAAGTGGGATTACACCAAGTATGATAAGAAGGATAAGGTTGGCACCTCGGGCGCTCACCCCAACTCCCGATTCACCGCAGTTGCAGAGAATTGCCCCTGCATCTCCGATAAGT
>JAFXHU010000023.1 GCA_017533565.1 Clostridia bacterium | reverse complement strand
GGCTAACTGCCAGGCTGAAATGAAGAAGGCTGTTGAGGCGGGCTACTGGCAGATGTTCCGTTACAACCCTGCACTCAAGGCAGAGGGCAAGAACCCCTTCACCCTTGATTCGAAGGAGCCCAGCACCTCTTACCAGGACTTCCTTGCAGGCGAGGCAAGATATACCAGACTTGCGCAGGCATTCCCCGAAAGAGCAAAGGAACTCTTTGCAAAGGCAGAGGAAACTGCGAAGGCGAAGTACGAGCGTCTTAAGAAGCTTGTAGATTTCTATAATGTTTAATTATTAAATTAAATATTTACACTCCCTCGGAAACGGGGGAGTGTTTTTTTATTAAACGGGGACGCTTCTTTCCTTATAATATAAAAAACGGACGGGGTTATTCCTCGTCCGCTTCGGCTTTTGCCGGTTGCTTTGATTTTGTAAGCTCTATTATCATTGATACGGTTATTGATATTATGGAAATTATATTTATAAGCGTCGAGGAAATCGACCCTGTAATTATGCTGTAAACCAGCCAGAGCGACACCGCGGGGAGGTTAAAAAGCTTCACAAGGCGCGGTTTGTTACACCAAAAGCCGATAACCGCAAGCACAGACCCAACCGCGGGCAAAAGGGTATACCAGCCCTTCCACTGTAAAATCGTGGTAAGCAGGGTGAGTATACTGAACACAATCGGAATATATATCCCCGATGCCCATTTTTTGCCCTTGTTGTAAAAGACGTAGCCGCGAGCCGTGTTTACAATGCAAACCGCACCGCCGACCACCTCTCCAAGCAGAAGGAAATGCACCGCACTCAAAAGGTCGGAAAGCGTTTTGGATATAAGAATGTGACTCCTTTTTGAAAGGGAAAAGGTCACAAACGCGAGAAGAAGCGGAATAAATCCAACAAGCTGCCCGACAAAGCTTATCGGCTCGGACGGGTCGAGCGTGAAAAAGGCTATAATGCTTTGGAAAAAGGTGTCCATTTTGACCTCTTAAAATAAAATCACGGTAATTGTAGCATATTTACCCGTCAAAGTCAACAGAAAATGCCATTCAATCCCAAAGCTTGGTGCTTTATGTGCGTTTTGTACAAAAAAGCAACCGCTTTTAATTTCATTTTTTTGGAAAAAATATGTTGACTTTTCATCATATAATATAGTATAATGTTTACGGTTAGCAGAGGCTAACCGAAAGGTAAAGGATAAATTTATGACTCTACTCAATGCTGAAAACGGAAAAACATATACCGTTAAGAATATAGAAACGGGAGATGCGGAGCTCGAGGCGTTTTTGTTCTCCCTCGGATGCTATAGCGGAGAGAAAATTACCGTGGTAAAGCTTCGTAAAAGCGGATGCGTTGTTTTAATAAAGGACGGTCGCTATAATATCGACTCTGCACTTGCGGGTGCTATTGAAATAGAGTAAGGGTGAAACGGTTTTTATTTTGGAATGCGGTTAGCCGTTGCTAACCGACGCCCTTGAACGTATATATATTAAGGAGATAATCGTAAAATGAGAATTGCACTTGCGGGTAATCCAAACAGCGGAAAAACCACGATGTACAACGTCCTTACGGGAAGGAATGAAAAGGTTGGCAACTGGGCGGGTGTTACCGTGGATAAAATAGAAAGTCCGTTGAGGAAAAAATATTCCGTCGGCAGTGAGGGAGTTATTATTGTCGATCTCCCGGGCGCGTATTCGATGTCACCATTTACCTCGGAGGAAAGCATTACGAGCGATTACGTAAGGAATGCACGCCCCGACGTTATTGTGAATATCGTTGACTCCACCAACCTGTCGCGAAGCCTGTTTTTCACGACACAGCTGCTTGAAATCGGCATTCCCGTGGTCGTTGCGCTCAACAAAACCGATATAACCGATAAAAGACACAACAAAATCAATACAAAGCTCCTCTCCGAAAGGCTTGGCTGTCCCGTTGTTTCGACCTCCGCCGACGACGGAAAGGGCGTTGATAAGCTCGCGCGGGTGGCGCTTAACTCCGCGGGAGGCACACAGGCAGCACCCTTTGTCGGTAAAAAAGCAACCGACAGGGCATCCGCGGAAAAGGCGGACAGAGAGCGCTTTGCCTTTGTTAACAAAATCGTAAGCGCGGTTGAAACGAGAGAAACTAAAGCCTCCGACCTCGGAATTCAGGATAAAATCGACGATATTCTTACAAACAAGTGGCTCGGCATACCGATTTTCGCGGTTGTAATGTTCCTCGTTTTCCAGATTTCACAGTCCTGGCTCGGCGCGTGGATTGCGGAGGGAATAGTATTTGAAAACGGCTTTGAGCTTTACGGTCTTGTAACGCTTATTGATATGCTCGGCGCGTGGGTTGCGGGTCTTATGGAGGGCGCAAATCCGCTGTTAACCTCGCTTATCGTTGACGGAATAATCGGCGGCGTCGGTGCAGTTGTCGGCTTTTTGCCTCTTGTAATGGTAATGTACTTCCTTATCGCGCTTCTCGAGGACCTTGGATATATGGCGCGCGTTGCCGTTGTTCTTGACCCCGTATTCAAGCGAGTCGGGCTTTCGGGTCGCTCTGTTATTCCCTTTGTCATCGGCACGGGCTGTGCCGTCCCGGGAGTTATGGCTTGCCGCACTATCCGCGACGAGAGGGAGCGCAGAGCCACCGCTATGCTCGCACCCTTTATGCCCTGCGGAGCAAAGCTCCCCGTAATATCCCTTTTTGCCGGCGCATTCTTCGGCGAAAGCCGTTGGGTCGGAGTTTCGATGTACTTTGTCGGAATACTTGTAATACTTCTTGGAGCGTTTGTGGTTAACAGCGTAACCGGATATAAAGCGAGAAAGTCCTACTTTATAATGGAGCTTCCCGAATACAAGGCTCCGAGCGTTTCAAAGGCGCTTATTTCAATGTGCCAGCGCGGCTGGTCCTACATTGTAAAGGCGGGAACGGTCATTCTCGTTTGTAACTTCGCCGTACATCTTATGCAGTCCTATGGCTGGAATTTAAGACCCGTGGAAAATGCGGGTGACTCTATCCTTGCGACGGCTGCATTCCCGTTTGCCTACCTTTTTGCGCCCGTTGTGGGAGTTGTGGCTTGGCAATTTGCGGCGGCAACCATTACGGGATTTATTGCAAAGGAAAACGTTGTCGGCACTCTTGCCGTTTGCTTTGTCGGCCTCGAAAACCTTATCAATCTCGACGAGCTTGCTATGCTTGAGGGTACGGGTGCGGAAATTGCGGGCGTAATGGCTATATCGCGGGTTGCTGCATTGGCATTTCTTGTGCTTAATCTTTTCACTCCCCCCTGCTTTGCCGCAATTGGCGCAATGAATGCTGAAATAAAGAGCAAAAAATGGCTCTTTGGCGGTATTGCGCTTCAGCTTGGAATGGGATATTCGCTCGGCTTTATGGTCTATTTCTTCGGAACACTTTTCACGGGTGCGGGCTTTGGGGCGGCGTGGATGCCGATTCTCGGTTGGACTGTTGTCCTGGTGTTTACCCTCACGATTCTGCTCCTCTCCTTAAAAAGCAAAAGACAAGCGGCGGAGAAAGCAGATGCGAAAGCAACCGCAACAGTTTGATATGTCCACTGTGACAAGAGTTAACCTATCGGAGAAAATATGACAGATATCATTGCTATTGCCGTTATCCTCCTTGTTGTGGGGGCTGCCCTCGGCTATATAATTTGGGCAAAGAAAAAGGGCAGACGCTGCATTGGCTGTCCCGACAGCAAAGGCTGTAGCGGAAACTGCTCGTCCTGTCAGGGAAATTGCAAAACGAAATAAAAGAAAACGCGATTGCATTTTGCAATCGCGTTTTTTGATGCAGGGTGATTTAAAATGAAGCGTTATAACGTTTTTCGTAATGAACTCAAGCGCCAATATGCTTTTTGAGTGCTTCGAACGACTCGTCGGACATATGATGCTCCATTTTGCACGCGTCGGCGGAGGCAATCTCCTCGGGTACACCGATGGTTACAAGGAATTTTGTAATAACCCTGTGCCTTTCGTAGGTTTTTGTCGCAACCAGTCGTCCCTCGTCGGTGAGGGTGATATAGCCGTCGCCGTCCACCGTGATAAAGCCGCCGCTTTTAAGAAGTCCGATGGCGCGGCTTACACTCGGCTTTGAAAAGCCCATATATTCACATACGTCAATCGAACGAACCGCCCTGCCGCCCGATGTTAAAATCAGTATTGTTTCAAGGTACATCTGACCCGATTCCTGAAGCTGCATTTCGACCTCCTTTTAAAATTGGGTGTGGGGCGTGATAAATTTCGCCCCGAATTAAAACTGCGTTTGTAAACAATTATTTACCAAAGCACCTTGCGTAATTTTCGATATCGCCTGCTATTATGCGAAGTGCCTCCTCGCGCGGGCGAACCTCGTCAACCGCGGTTTCCTTATGCTCGAGGTTTTTGTAAACGGTAAAGAAATGCCGCATTTCCTCGAAAATATGCTTTGGAAGCTGGTCGATATCCGTGTACATATTATAGTTGGGGTCGCCGTGCGGAATGGCGATAATTTTCTCGTCGTACTTGCCGTTGTCTATCATCTTTATAACGCCGATGGGATATGCGCGTACAAGCGTCATCGGCTCTATCGGCTCCGCGCAAATCAGCAAAACGTCAAGGGGGTCACCGTCATCGGCGTAGGTCCTCGGAATAAATCCGTAATTTGCGGGATAGTGTGTTGAGGTGTATAGAATTCGGTCAAGAATGAGAAAGCCGGTCCTTTTATCAAGCTCGTATTTCTTCTTCGAGCCCTTCGTAATTTCAATAACGCAAATAAAATCCTCGGGTGTAATCCTGTCGGGCGTAATATCGTGCCAAATATTTGACATAGCCTTTACTTCCTTTCTTTTCCTGTTAATCTATATTATACACCAAAAATATTTTTTAGTCAAGAAAAAAATAAGCCCCCGAAATCGGGAGCTTATAATTTTCAAATTAGTCTGCAAGAACGGTAATCTTGTTGTGAAGGATCTCGGTTACGAGGTCAACAACCCAGAAACGAAGCCAAGACCAACGAAGTTAAGAATACCAACAACGAGGGTAACGATGTTCTTGGTTTCAAAATACTTGATGATTCTGTAAACGCCGCCTACAAGAGCGCCAAGGAAAAGCTGGATAAGAATTTTAGCAATCTTGGGAAGTGCCTCGTACTGTGCGGTAAGAGAAGAAGATGCCATTTTTAAGTACTCCTTTGTAAATTTATTGGTAAATCAATTATAGCATATCCAAAATGAAAATGCAATAGAAAAAACGTTTTCTGCGAAAATTATTTACGCCGTTTGTTAATTATATGAAGCGTTCGTAAAAATAATGCCTTGCGTATAAAAAGGTGTTGCAATATTTTATAAATAATGTTAAAATATATGTAGATAGAAAATGCGGAGGACGTATGCAGTATATTACCGACCTTCTAACCAACTGCACTCTCTGGGTGCCGATTATGACCTGGATTATTGCACAGCTTACGAAAATGATAGTTAACCTTTGCGTTGAGAAAAGGTTTGACCTCGAGCGTCTTATCGGGGACGGCGGAATGCCGAGCGCACACTCCGCTACCGTTTCCGCGCTTATGGCTATCGTCGGCTGGGGCTGCGGCTTCGGAAGTGCGTATTTTGCCATCGCCACAATGTTTGCGGTTGTGGTCGTTCACGATGCCACGGGCGTAAGGCGCGAGGCGGGAAAGCACGCTACCTCTATTTTGCAAATAGTTGAAAGCCTTAACGGCTTGATAGAGGAAAAGGACGAAAAAATCCGAACCGAAAGGCTGAAGGAGCTTGTGGGTCACACCCCGCTGCAGGCATTTTTTGGCGTTCTTCTCGGCTGGGTAGTGGTTACCGTGTTTCTTCTTATCTCAAAAATGCCCTACGGCTTTATGCTTATTTGACGGAGGTATAAATGTTTGACGAATTAACCGAGGTTGATATACGAAAGATGGAGGAGGAGATTCGCTACCGCCGCGAGGTTCTCGGACCGAAGCTCGGCGAGGAGCTTCGCCGTACACGCGAATTTGGCGACCTTTCCGAAAACGCCGAATACAAGGAGGCAAAAAGGGAAAAGCGCCGCAACGATGCACGAATCCGCTATCTTGAGAATATGATAAGAACTGCACGGATTATTGAGGTCGGCGGTGATGCGGATACCGTTTCCCTGTTTGACAGGGTGGTTGTCTATAACGAAAAGCTCGGCGCGGAAAAGGAAATACAAATCGTTACGACCCTGCGCCAAAACGCCCTGCTCGGATATATCAGCAAGGAGTCACCCCTCGGCGGAGCATTGCTCGGCAAACGTGTGGGGGACAGGGTGCTTGTCGTTGTAAACGAAAAAATGAGCTACTACGTCCGCGTTGTGAAAATTACAAAGGGAGAGGATAACGCGGATATACCGATAAGCGGATATTGACGCTCCCTAAAAAGGAAGGAGATGCTTTATGGCAAACATTGACTTGTATAGGATTAACGGACTTCTTTGCGATGACCCCGTCGGCGCGGTACAAATGGCGGAGGACGAATACCACACCCGCGTGGAGGGCATCGCGGATTATATCGTTGCTCATTCGGGCATACGCGTGGTGCTTATTGCCGGACCGTCAGGCTCGGGAAAAACCACGAGCGCAAATCTTATAAAGGATGCTATCACGCGAAAGGGAAGGCCGACCATCGTGGTGTCGCTCGACGACTTTTACCGTGATTCGGACGATCCCGATTACCCGCTTCAGCCCGACGGCGACAGGGATTATGAATGCCCGGAGTCGCTTCATCTTGACGAGGTGGCGAAAACTCTCCTTGCAATCTCGCGCGCAGAGCCGTTCTATATTCCGAAATATGACTTTAAGGTAGGGGGGCGTGTCGAATTAAACCGTCACGAGCCTACGCCAAACGGCTGCGTTATCATAGAGGGGCTTCACGCGCTTAACCCCGAAATTTCAAAGGGCTTGCCCGCCGAAAGCGTAGCGAAAATATTTATCAGCGTGTCAACAAACGTTTACGAAAACGGACGGGAAATACTCTCGGGACGTAAAATGCGCTTTGTGCGCCGTATGGTGCGCGACAATCTCTACCGCGGAGCGGATGCCGCGCGCACGCTTTCGATGTGGCACGACGTTTTGGCGGCGGAGGACGTGTATCTTTACCCGTATAAAAAGGATGCCGACCTCGCCTTCGACACCTTCCACGAGTTTGAGCTTGGCGTTATGAAGCCGCACGCAATGCGCCTTTTGACCGACGAAATCGTGAATGCCGACCCCTATGCAAAAATCGTGCGCGACGCGGTTGAAAAGCTTGCCGTCCTCGACGAAAGGCTCGTCCCGGAGGATTCGCTTATCAAGGAATTTATCCCCGGCGGAAAATACGAGGATATTTATTGATATAACCGCGCCTTAAAAACGCACAAAAAACGGCTAACGTTTGTTAGCCGTTTTTGCTTTATTCCTCCTCCGCCGCGCCCGCGACGGGTATGCCCGCGCTTTCGGTATCGGGCGGCATAATTCCGTCCTTCGCATCCCTTTTTCTTGAAAAAATCGCTCCGACCCGTTTTGCTCCGCCGCGCACCTTACCCTTGACCGTGTCGGCGGTTTTTTTAATGCCGTCCTTCGTGTCTTTAACCCGCTTTGATACACGGCTTTTTGCATTGTTGTAGGTGTCGGTAGCGCGTTTTTTTGTGTCGGTGTATTTTTTCCTCGCGCTTTCCCTTGCCGCTTGCGCCTCTTTTGCCGCCTGCTCCTTAATTTTCTTTACCTTTCTGTCAACAAGCCAGCTTAATATTTCAAATGCAAGCGATATAATCCAACCGAAAAGCATCAAAACGGCAAGCGTTACCGACCAAAGGGTTGCGCTAACCGTCGCGGCAAAGATGCCGAAAAACGTCAGGGCAAGCGTGCAGCCCTTTACCGCGATTTTTGTAAGAGTATATACTCGCTTGCCGATTTTCTTCTTTGCCCGCGAGGGCTTGTCAAGCTTGTCATGCTCGATTGTGTAAAAAATTGCGTAGGCTACCGTTGCGGCGAGTAATATCGATTTAAAAACGATAAACGAACCCGTTGCTATCTCGTAAACGAGATATGAGGCGTATATGGCAAGCGCGGTCAGCTGTGCGGCGAGAAGGCAGCGAAGCACCCTTCGCGAAATCAAATTCCACCTTTCTTTTATTTGGTTTTTACTTCTCTCGAAAGGCTTGATTTTGCCCATACCGCACACTCCGATAGGTTGATATTGACATTATAGCATATTATGTCATTTTTTTCAATAGGAAGTTAGATGTTAAAGTGCTCTCTTATAACGTTCATTATCTTCTCAAATAAATCACTTTCCTTTATCGTGGAAAAGACCAAACCTATTGTAAACATTCCAAAGAAAGCAGTTAAAAGTGCTCCGACATTATACCAGCCCCTTTTTACAGTTTTAACTACGATAACGTCACCGTCTATATAACAGTCCTCGTTATCCGAAATGTAATCTGCTATCTCGCCCGTAAGCTTATCATAGACGTGGTGATAATCCTTCGCAACCCAATATTCGTCGGTTGGGTATTCAACCTTATCCTTTGTTGCATAGCCAATCATAAAAATGCCGATTAACAACGGAATAACACAGACCGCCCATAATATTTTGATAAATTTGTCACCTTTTGGATTCATATTCTATCCTCTTGCTTTTATTACCGTTATCCGTTGCTTAATATTCCGTTTATTCTTAAGAGAGTATTGGATAAATCAACAATACCGTAATTTACGTGACTGTAACCTGTATACTCGCACAGAAAAAAGTGAGGTCCGTCGGTTTCTACCGCAAAAAGTCTTATCGCGTTTGAAGCTGTACAAACGAGTATCATAAACGCGTTTTCACACACGGAGTTTGCATGATACCTGAACGAATATATAATCGCATCTCCGTTTGAAAGACTCTTTGCGGTTGCGGCGTAAAGAGGAAAAAGGGTATGTCTGGGTGGCGCGTGCTCCATTTCATAGCAGGTGTCCAGAAGAAACAAACGTGCCTCGTCGGTGAGTTTGTTTTCTATTATGCGAGTTGTGCCATCCTCCTGAAGATGTAGGAATATATCGTAAAACGTTTTGCCGGGGTTGTCCGGGTCATAGGACTTTAAATAATCAAAATTCAAATATTGGCTGTAATCACTTTTACTGTTTTGTGATGCGGTAGAGCCATCATTCTTGTCAGTGCTTTCATTGGCTTCCTTTGTGTTATTCTTTGCGGAGGTGGATATGCGAGCTTTCACGTCATCTGCCGATGAATTCATATATCCGCTTTTGTAATACGGCCTGTCCGCCAAGTATTGCGATATACATCCGATTATTATATCGGCTATAAGTGCAATAATTCCAAACGTAAGTGTGCCGCTGTCGCCGGATACGGCTCCAATGATTATTACACCGAGTAAAAAAGGGAAAAGTAAAATCGTAATGCCTCTCATTTGTTGGTTTCCTCCGTTGTAGAAAATATTTTATAAATCCCCACTTTAATTATACCAAATCCCTATGGACAAAAAGTGCCCACCGGATCTGAAAAATAAAAAAGTGCGCCAACCGCGGTTGACGCACGAAAAACGCAAACCCCGATTGTTGCTACACAAACTAAACAGAATCAGGGTATTAGCCATAACCATTTAGCGGAGCTTGCGCTTTTACCGTATATAAAAATGATTATGGCGAAAAAAGGGTATAATATCCCCTTAAAGATAAAAATACCGCTAATTCTAAATATTCAGTTTGTGTAGCAATTGTATTATATCACATATTTGGAGTGTTATCAAGAGGTGTGGACAAAATTTGCCCAAATTTTGTATTTATAAAAAAAAGGCACCCACTCGGGTGCCCTCAGATATGACTGTCAATCGCTTTTTGGGTTTGCGTTTCTGCACGCCGCCGCATATTCCTGCACCACGTACATTACGACAAGATAAATAAAAAGACTGTTTATTATATACACCTCGCTTATCGCGGATGCACCTACGTACGAATCGGGAAGTATAACCTGCCTTACGAAAAAGAGAGAGGAAAATACAATAAACGACATAAGCCCAAGCCCGAGAAAGCCGAGAAATTGCTCCCTTTTCTTCAGCAAAACCGAATAGACTATCAGACCGATTCCATACATCACCCACGCTATAATGGTTACGTAGTCGTGCAGGTAATTTATTAACGTCGGCACTCCGCTTCCCGTTTTTGCGGGAAAAGCAAGGCAGCCGATAAACACCAACCCGATATTTACGAATTGTACGGTCAGAATACAGCGCTTTTCCGTTTTTGAAAGCGGTCCTGTTACCACCGTCTTATAGGTAAGCCAAAGCATCGCGCCCATCACCGCAACTCCCCAGATAAAAGTTGCCCACCAGTGGTCAAGCACCCACGCAATCCTTGAAATAGAGGTATAAAGCGGGCTTTCCTCGCTTAATCCGATAAGCGTAAAGGATAAAAGCGGCATAATCACAAGTCCGACGACTACAATAAATTTTCTTGAATTAACGATTTTGGATATATTTCTTTTCAAAGGAGCCCTCCGATGCAAAATCAATAGTAGGATATACTATATAATATAATTGTTGCCGTTATTTTAAAAAACAATGTTGTAATTGTAAAAATATGCAGGAAAGCAAAATGGGCAAGAAACGCTTCTTGCCCATAAATATCTTTGAAGTAAGTAAAAGCCTGTACGCAGGTCATAATTACAGTTAAGGACCTGCTCGTATGAGAAGCGGTATTCCTTTCCGAAATCAAGCAAAAGCCAAGCAATATCGGGGCGAAATCGGAGTGGAAAGCCTATTTTATATGCTTTTTGATAATTTCGTTGACCCTCTCTCTTATCTTAAGCATAGTATCGGCACTTTTAGCACAGGTATCAAAGGTTATATTTGCTCCAAACACATCTTCTATGGCTCTTACTACCTCGTTGTGGGAGGTCATAGATTCGGCAAGCTTCATAGCCTTGATGTCTTGAAGAGCCTCGTGAAATACGACGAGCCTTATTGATTCGAGAGGAGTTCCATCAAATTCGGGGTATACGGAAAACGCATCGCCCGCAGGGAATGCAAAGTCGGCACACGGCTCGGAGTATGGATTGATCGGATCTCCCGAATACTGATTGTTATAGAAATTATAGCCCCAATGCAAAAATCCTTTTATGTTATACTTGTACATCTGCATACCAATGGAACGGTTGCGCCAGGAGGGCATAGAGATATATCTGTTGGAAACCTCCAGCGGCTGGCTTACACAGTAGTATGTCCAAAGGCCCTCAACACCCGCATCGAGGAACGGCTTTATGTGGTTGTTTGCGGGAATTGGGTGATCAAGGACACCCGTTTGGTAAAAGTCAAATTTGGAAAGCGCATCCATTATGGTGTAGCCCTTTAGCAGATCCGCGATTATCGCCTTTGCCCTCTTGTAGCTATCGAGATGTGAAAGCCCCGGCTCGTCGGAAACGTGGAAAAAGCAACGCTTGTCATCGTTTCTTGCCTTCAGATGGGCGAGCAGCTCGGTGAGGAAGGCTCGGAGGAAAACGGAATATTCTTCGCCCGTGGCATCGGTTTCCCAGCCGAAGATTTTTTTGTACTCACCGTCAACCGTAGCCATGATTTTCGGCGCGTGAGCAGCCCCCCATTGGGTGAAAAAGTGGGATATCTCAATGTACTCGATACCGCATCTGTTACACATATCTATCCATCTGTCAAGGAGAGAGAAATCGAACTCGTATTTTTCGCCGTTTTTCGCAACACGCACAAGCTGGGTTGTGCGACGTTCACCGCCCACGGCGGTGTCAAGCGGAGGGGTAAATACGGGAGTGAGAAGCATATTAATACCGTTTCTTCTTGCCGTTTTTGCAAAGTGCTCAACGATTTCCCAGTGCTTTTCCGACCACACGTCAACGTTATAATAGCTTGCAAGACAGTCGGCGTGAAACCACTGCGTGAAATATATATCCTCCCTCGGAAGCACGGCGTCGATGACCTCTATTTCAATGGATGACTCGCATTTTCCGTATTCTCCGTCATCGAACGAGAAGGAAAGCGTGTACTTGCCCGCTGCAAAGCTATCGGGGATATTTATCTCTATCCACGCAGAGTTCAGCTCGTCAGTAACGAAGGATATTTTTCCTCCGTAGTACAGGGGCTTCAAAAGGTCGGGGTAGAGTCCCGGAACGGCACGTAAATAGTTGTCGTCTGTACCAAGCGTATGGATAGCCTTTGTTACGGGCACCGAGAACACCCGTCTGATGCTCGCAAACGGAGCAAGCTCGCCTTGCGGTACGATGGGAAGCCGTCTTGGCTCCCAAAGCGCGGGACTATTTGCCCCCTCGTAAACGTATAGCAGTTGTATGGACAGTCTTTCGCCTCGAAGGACGGATACGTGTTCAAGCTGCTCAAAGTCCTCTAACCTCTGGTCGAGAAAGGCTTTTTCAAGCGATGATACTATTTTGGTTTTTATCATACGTAGCTCCATTTTAATAAACATTTATTTAACGCCATCATTGTAGCATATTCGGGGGATAGTGTCAATACAAGAAATGTCGTTATGTCAAGGAAATGATATACGAAATTTGATTACACGCTGCGCGAAATAGATAGGGGGCGTATGCGAACCCCGCGACGTTGTCGCGGTGCCCGATGCGACTAAGCCGAAACTAAATAAGTGATACCCGCTTTTTGCGGGTATCACGTTATATGCGGACGGTATCTTTTCCGTTTTCCTGTTGCCAAAATTCAATCGTCACCAATCGGTAAAAAAAGTGTAAACTTATGCCCCTCTAATGCGCTCGGCGCGGTAATCGGTGGGGGAGAGTCCTGTATGCGCCTTAAAAACCTTGCAAAAGTAGGAGAAGCTGTTAAAGCCCGTAGATATTGCAATGTCGGAAACGGATGTCTTGCGGTTGGCAAGAAACACCTTTGCCTTTTCTATGCGGTATTCGTTTACGAAATCCGAGAAGCTGCAGCCAAAGTTCTTTCTAAAAAGGCGGCAAAAATAGGAATTGTTAAGATACATCTCCGCCGCCGCGGAGGACGAGGTAATCTGCTCGGTATAATGCGCGATAACGTAATCGATAATACGCTTACAAAACGCGGCTTCCTTCGTTTCCGTGCGGCTTGCTTCAAATATCTCGGCACGGCAGGCGGCAGCAAAAACAAGCGACATACGGCCCACGACCTCCATTTCCCAACCGACGTTTTTTTTCTCGGAGGCGGTGACGGTCAATTCAATCTGAGAGCAAAGCCCCTGTGCCTGTGGGTCCTCCGCGCGGATAGGCGCTCCGACGGTGAGTACTCCGTCCTCAAGCTTGCGCGCAAGCTCCTTGTCCCACAGCAGCGAAAGGTCGAAGCATACGCAATTGTACGCGGTGTACGGCTTTGTTCGCGCGCGGTGTACGGCGTATGGCGGGATAATCAGAATATCCCCCTTTTTTATATGAAAGGTGGAGGAGTCAACGGTAAATTCCGCACTGCCCTCGAGCATTGAGATAAGCTCGACCTCCCTGTGGTGATGCGCGACGAAGGACCCCTCGTAGGGAGAGGGTAAGGTTCTGTACTTTGCGAGTGGAACGGTGGTGTACGACGTCTTAAATCCATCCTGTAGCATATTACCTCACTATGTCAATACAGTTATAATCGGTTGTCAATATACTGTTTGCAAACGCAAATTATGCAGTATATAATTATATTGTAGTGCAAAATGCCTATTTTGTCAACTATAATTCAAAAAGGAGTAGTGGATATGTTTAAAAAACTATGCACGTTATTTCTCGTTATGACTGTTTGTACATTGGCGATGGCGGCTGTTATCAGCTCCGCGAGCAACGAAAAGGTCAAGGAAATGCTAAACGTCGCCATTGTTACGGGTGATGAGAATAATGATCTTTTAAAAACCTCACTTGATAATTACGACGGAGTGCGCGTTTTTTCCACCCTCGGTGACGCCATCACGGCAGCCGAGGAGGGCAGTGTCAAGGGTATTATGATACTCGCGGACAACTATCCGAACACAACCACCGTGTTTACCGATACGGAGGCGGAGAGGCTCAACGCCCTTAAAGACGTCCGCGTGTACGTGGAGTACCCCGCGGTTAACGAGGCGCTCGGAATCGTCGGCTACGAGGGCACGGACGTAATGGGCTACGACAGGGCCGTGGTTACCGATGCGCAGGCGCTCGGAATGGAGAAATTTTCTCTCCTTTACGTCCACGGTGCAAAATACGCGGTAAAAACCGACGTTTCAAGCTCGTGGCTCGTCAATGCGAAGGTTGCGGGCTATGATGCTGCGGATTTCGGACTTGATGGCTGTGAGCCTTGCTCCATGCTTGAGCTTAATGACGCGGGCAACGTTCTTATTGCCTCGACGAAGCTTTCGCAATTTATATCTGCACGGTATGCGCCCTACGGGCGGTGGCAGAGGCTTTGGCTTTCGGTTCTTTCATGGGTCGGCGGCACGGAGCTTTCGGACGTTGAATGGACGCCCGAAATGAACGCTAATTACGGACCCGACGAGGAGCTTGCCGACGATGCGTATTCCGAGGCGGTAAGGCTGAATACCGAGTGGTACGTTAACTCGGGACTTCTTATCGACGGCGGAAGCGGCGGCTTGCTCGAGGGCTTTCAATCGGGCAACAACTTTGACGTTTACGGCGAACAGTCGATACGAAGATGCCTTCGCGCGGACTGTAACGGAGAGAGCATCGGCGCGCTTGCTCTCGCGGCACAGCTTCTCGATAACGGGGAGTATAAGGAGGTCGCCTACGAATTGATGAGCTGGCTTTTGGAGGATTCACTGCTTTCGGGCGGTGACAGAGCCGACGTGACGAAATCACAGTACGGTCTTTTCTCCTGGCACGACGGCGCGTACAATCAATATTACGGCGACGATAATGCAAAGGCTATCCTCGGGCTTATTCTCGGCGCGTCTGCGCTTGAAACCGACGAGTTTGACGAGCGTATTCTCGAAAGCATTATCGCAAACTTCCGAACCTCTGGCGTTTACGGCTTCCGCGGAAGCAGGCTTCTTGCCGAGGATATAGAGAGCGCGGGATGGGAGTATTACTATAATTCAACCACCGTAAATTATTCCTCTCATTTTGAGTCGCTGCTTTGGGCGTGCTATCTTTGGGCGTATGACAAAACCGGCTATGAGCCTTTGCTCACCCGCACGCGCACGGGAATATCAATGATGATGACCGCGTACGAGAATACGATGACGGGCGACGTCGATAACGGCGTAAACGAATGGTATTTCCAAAACGGAATACAACAGGAAAGAGCGAAAATGATTCTCCCCCTCGCCTGGCTCGTAAGGATTGAGCCTACGGAGGAGCATATAGGCTGGCTTGATCGAATGATTTCCGACCTTATGGAGTATCAGGACGAGGACACGGGCGCATTGCGTGAGATTACTCCGGTGGAGGGCTACGGCATTTCGCATCTTCCTCCGTTCACCGATAACAGCAAATACGGAACTGCCGAAGCACCCGTTATACAAAACGACGGTGACCCCGCCTCCGATTCGCTTTATACCTCAAGCTTTGCGATGATGGGTCTTAACGAGGCGTATGCCGCAATGGCAAGCCTTGGTAATACCGAGCTTGCGAACAAGTTCGGTAAATATGCCGCAAGCCTTTCCGACTATCACGTAAGAATACAGCAGATAAGCGACAATTCCAAATATAGCGGAGCTTGGTTCCGCGGCTTCGATTACGAAAAATGGGAGGTTTACGGCTCGGACGGTGACGCGGGCTGGGGCGTTTGGTGCGTTGAAACGGGTTGGTCACAGGCTTGGATATCCGCAACTCTCTCTCTTGAGTCGATGGACACCAGCATTTGGGATTATACCGAGGCTTCAAGCATAGGCGACAGCTTTAATGACGTCGCACTCCGTATGCTTGATTTCGACGAGTCGAAAATAACTCCTATACCCACCTACGAGCTTTCGGGAGAGGTCGGAGTCAGAGGCACCTCGAGCCTTCTTTTTGATGGGCTTGTCGGCGACCTTACCACCTACACGAGCGGCTGGTTTGGCGCGGAGGGGGTTGATATTACCCTTTACGTGGATTACCAAAGAACGGTTTCCTTTGACGTTCTTTCCCTCGGATTTTTCCAGGATATGGCTATGGGTATTTGCGTCCCTGCAAAAATAACCGTTTACGGCTCTGCCGACGGTGACACGTATCACCTCATCGGAGAGGCGGTCGGAACTACCGATATTCAAAACGAATACGATACAACCAAAGGACAAAAATTCCGAAGGCTGCTTTCGGTAACGGCGGACAGCACGGAAAGCGTAAGATATATAAAGGTTGAAATTAAGTCGGCGGGCAAGTTCAACAACCCCAATCACGGCGTTATCCCGCATTGGATTTTTATGGACGAGCTGGAGCTTTCCAATAAAGCTGCCGACCTCTCGGCTCTGAAGGAGCTTATAGACACGGTGTCAAAGCTCGACACCACCGATTGCCAGCCCGCAACAGTTATCGCGTTTGACGAGGCACTTTCTGCGGCTATCGGCTACTGTAACACCGAAAATCCCGACCCCGATATGCTTCCGAGTATATACGACGCGCTCGATGCGGCGGCTTCGGGTCTTGAAAAGAAGATAAAAATCAATATTAGCTCGGCTCCCTCCGACTTTACACAGTGGGGAAGCAATTATGCAAGGCTTACCGACGGAAAGCACGGTGTGGACGGCGACGAATCGCTCACGGCGGGTCAGGTGAAGGTTGTAATGAACGCATACCAAGCATCGCAGTATGACAGACCCGTGGAATTCGTTATTGATCTCGGAAGCACACAAACGGTTCTTTGCGCGGGATACAGCGCAAGATCGCTTCCTCGCTCGGGCATCTATTCGCCAAACGTTGACGTATATATATCCGACAGCTTGAGTGGCGAATGGACTCTCATAGGCTCGGCAAAGGGACGCCCCCACGCGGGTCGGTATCAAGACGTTGTGGAGTGGCACACAATCTCTGCGGAATGTAACGGAGTGGGCAGATACGTAAAGCTTGTTTTCTCCTCCAACCACGAAAACGAGATAGAATATACGAGCGGTCTTAATTACGCCCCCGACAATCAGCTGAAGGTTGCGGAGTGGTTTTTCCCCTCCGAGATATTCGTAAACGAGTTTCGCACCGTTGACGTAAATGCGGAGAATGCAAGCGTAACCGTCACCGACAGCAACGGCAGGGAGCTTTCGGTCGTCGGCGCAATGCTTGGCAGCGACGTTACGGTCACGGTTACTCCGAATGATGCAAACGCGGGCATTACCGCAACCGTAAACGGTCAGGCGTTAAAGGTCGAGGGCGGTATTTTCAAGCTCGAATGCATTCGCGAAAATCAGTCGGTCAGCGTTACGGCGGAGAGCTACACCGAGAGGGATTACCCGTACTTTGTCGGACTTAAGGACTGGGTGCATCAAACGAGCATTCCGACCTACACCTTAACGGAGGATCTTAAGGCATACGACAGAAACGGAAAGGATATTTCCGAGTATATAGAGGTTATTTCAAATAATATTCAGGCTACCGCGGGTACATACCGCGTCACCTACCGCGTCACCGACCCCGAAACGGGGCTTTATACCGACGCGACGGTTAACGTGTTTATTGTTGGAGGACTTTGGAATACGACGCACGTGCTTGCTATTACGAATTCCACGGCATCGCCCTACAAGGATAATCTTGGAGCTTACGTTTATAAGCTTTTCGACGGAGTTGTCGCTCCCGAGGTAAAGGACGGCTGGGGCAACGGTGCGTTTATCAGATGGCAAAATACAAGTCCCATTGAGATTGTCGTAAAGCTTGGAAGCGAAACGGGTGTTTCGGGCTTTGGAATATCAATCGGAAGCCTCCCCTACGCGGGCTTTATACCCCCGCAGGTAAGTCTTTACTATGCAAACGAGCTTGGCGAGTGGACGCTCGCGGGAGCTATCGATGCAATAGAGCATCCGTACTCGGGCGATGAAGAGCTTCGCACTCTTATGAATCTCAGCTATCTTGTAGAGCTTGATAACGTGAAGGCAAAATACATAAAGCTCGTGGTTGAGTTTGACGATGCTTACGCAAATCAGTACGTGACGGATAACGGAACGGTGCTTCGGCCCGAATGGACGGATATCGACGAAATATTCATTAACACCTACTATTCCGTGACGGCAGAGAGCTGCGAAAACGGTAGCGTAACCGTCAGCACGAATAACGAAAAGGGCGCAAGCTGGGGAGAGAGTGCAACCGTTACGGTTACACCCGCCGACGGCTATTATCTCAAGGCGCTTTACGTAAACGGAGTGGCTGTCAACGCAACAAACGGCAGCTACACAATCACGGGCATCACCGAGCGAAAGACGGTCAGAGCCGAGCTTGCGAAAATCGGTATCCGAGGAGCTGCGCTTAATCTTACCGAGTCAATCTCGCTCGTATATTATGCCGAAATACCCGACGGCGACGGTGCGGTAATGAAATTTACGGTTAACGGTAATGATATAATCGCAGAAGCGTATCCTACCGCCGAGGAAAGCGTTTACGCCTTCTTCCTTAACCTCCCGCCGCAATGTATGGGTGATATTGTAAGAGCGGAGCTTTATCTTGACGAGAGCCTAATAGACGTTTATGCGGAATACAGTATTCTTGATTATTGCGAGCATATGCTCGCCTGCGCGGAGGAAAAGTCACTCGCGGGCTATACCGATGAGCAGTACGCGGCGCTCGTAACCCTTATCGCGGATATTCTTAACTACGGTGCCGAGGCACAGCTCTACAAGGGCTACAAAACCGATGAGCTCGTTAATGCGGGCATCGTCGCGGAGGGCAGCGAGTTTACCGAGCTTGACGACGGTGCGGCGGTAAGCGGGTCTGCAAGCGAGAGTGAAATGGCGGAAATAGTTTCGGGCGGCGTAAGATTTGACAACGTAAACAGCATATATCTCATTTTGGAAATCTCGGACGGTGCCAACGTAAGCGTAAGCGTTTCAAAGATAAACGGTGTGGCTATGGAATATACCGTGGACGGTATGATTGCACTCGGTGACGGAAGGTATAAGCTTTATACGGGAGCTATCAATCCCACCGACCTTGACGAGAGGTACGCCTTTACCGTTTACGTTGACGGTGTAGAGGTGCAAAGGCTTGAGTACGGAGTTGCGGCTTACGTTTATTACATCCAAAACGAGAAAAACGCCAACGGAGAGCTTACTGATATGGCAAGGCTTGCCCGTGCAACGTATAATTACGGCTGCTCCGCGAAAGAATACGCCGAGCTGTGCGATTAAGGAGGTTCAAGCGATATGAAAAAGCAATATGAAAACGTAGAAGCCGAGGTCCTTGAGCTTTCTACCGACGTCATAACCTCAAGCGACGAGCTTCCGTTTGACAGCACGGAGCAAAAATTTTCTTGGTAACAATCAAACGTAAAACAACACCTCAAGCCGAGCATAAGCCTTTCTCGGCAAAAGGAAGAACAGGCACCCGCACGGGTGCCTGTTTTGTTTGAAAAATTGAAATTTCGGTAAGCCTAATTTCGCACACTAATATTTCACGCTTGCCGCTTACAAGCGAGCTTGACGCGCTCTGCACGGCGTATGCGAACCCCTGCACCTGCGGTGCGCGCTTCGCTCCGACCAAGCGGAACAAAAAAGCAGACACCCGAATTGGGTGTGGGAATTTCGCAAAGCGAATATACGCTCACTTGCCGCTTACAAGCGAGCTTGACGCGCTCTGCGCGACGTATGCGAACCCCTGCACCTACGGTGCGCGCTTCGCTCCGACCAAGCGGAACAAAAAAAGCAGACACCCCGAAATGGGGGCTGCGGAGCTGAATATTTATAACCCTCATTCGCACCGGCTCCGCCGATAGATAGGTGAGGAAATTTCAGCAGAGCTGAATATACGTCCGCTTGCCGCTTACAAGCGAGCTTGACGCGCTCTGCGCGGCGTATGCGAACCCCGCGCCTTTGGCGCGCGGATCGGCTTGACTTGGCGTAACCAAAGAAATAAAAAAGACACCCGGATGGGTGTCTTTTTTATTTGGTGACGCCTAGGGGAATCGAACCCCTGT
>JAFXHU010000022.1 GCA_017533565.1 Clostridia bacterium | reverse complement strand
GGGGTGGTGGCTGTGCCGCCTTTTTTCTGCCGTAACTCTTGCAAGGCGTTACGCAATGTTGCGAACTCCGGACACCTTGATTAAAAGTCAAGTGCTATACCGGCTGAGCTACAGGGGCGTAAATTTTGTTTGCTTCGCAAAATGCGGAGAATTTGCTACGCGGGTGGTGGGGGTGGTGGCTGTGCCGCCTTTTTTCTGCCGTAACTCTTGCAAGGCGTTACGCAATGTTGCGAACTCCGGACACCTTGATTAAAAGTCAAGTGCTCTACCAGCTGAGCTACAGGGGCGAAAAATTCATATCGCTTTTCGTTACGCCATAATATAATAGCACAACGGCGGAGCTTTGTCAATACTTTTGGGAAAAATATTCTTGCGAAATTTTTGCGGTTTTGGGGTTAAAAATAGGGCGGGGCGCGTGCCCCTTCACGACGGAAAAACGTAGGGTGTGCATAAAACCGTGCAAAGGGGGTGGCTTTTGCCCCGAAATTAACCCCGAATTAATAAAATTTTACATTTTTTTGCCCTTTTAAATTTGACACGGGGGGTGGGTAAACGCTTTTGTGTAAATTTTTTACAAAAAAACTATTGACTTTTTGGCAGTTTGGATTATAATATAAGCTACCTAAATTTTCACTTAAATGAAAAAAAGGAGCGCACTCCTGCGCGTTTACATATAATGGAAGGCTGCGACTAACCCATCGCGCCTACCGTTCTTTTTGAGAAAGGAGATTAAACTCTTGAAAATTAGTTCCTTCAGAAACAAATTGACGAGCCTCGTTCTTGCGATATGTATGGTTATCGGACTCGTTATTGTTCCCGCGAGAATAGATGACACCGACCACGTACACGCTGCGACGGACTCGTCCAAGGCTCACGAATGCACGGTTGCAAACGGAGGCTCTATTGACCAGGCAACGATGAACTTTTTCGTTACCAACGGACTCAATTTCGGCGATTACGATTTTGCAAACGGCCCGATGCTTATCTCTATGTCGGAGGAGGTTCACTGGACGGGTACTCTCACCATTCCCGACGGTGTATTTATCGGCATCTGTACGGGAGGCTTCGACTACTCGATGGGAGAGCTTGTCCTCGAGGGCAGGGGAGGCATTTACCTTCTCAACTGCCAAAACACCCTCACCGAGCATAAGGATTGCCAGGCGTTTACCGACACCGACGTAATGTACATTACGCAGGACATTGTTACTATGTACGAGGATTGGGCAAAGGCATACGGCGTAACCGAGCCTATTCTTAACGAAAATCTCTCCTTTGCGCTTCTCGAGGATATAACCTTTACGACGAACATCCTCGCACCTGCGGAGGGATATACGCGCAACTTCTGCAAGAACGGACACACGCTCACCTTTGGCGCGGGAGTGGATTTCTCCGCATTTAACGGTACGGTAAATATTCTCGACTGTCAGAATATGCCAAAGCTTGTTCACTCCTGTGCTGTCGCGCATTACAGCACCGACCCGATTACGATGGAAAACATTGCTGATTATTTGCAGCAAATGCCCGCGCTTCCCGTCGGTACTGTCGTATGCGTTCACCTTGCAGAGAATATTGATTACGAGGCAGAGGTAAAACTCCCCGACGGAGTTATAGTTGCCGTTTGCCTTAACGGCTTCACCCTCTCAGGTGTGAAGGTTGACGATTCCGTATCAACCGTAGGTGGCTTCTTTACCTATGATTGCGAGGAGCATACCTGCCGTATAGCGGGGCAGACTCAAACCGCCACCTACACGCTTACACAGGACGTTGTCAATTTTCTTGAGGCGGCGTATGAGATTAGTCCGAGCCTCGTAAAAAGAAATTCGCACTACGCGCTTATGGGCGACGTCACTCTTGAAAGCGAGCTGTGGCTTGCCGACGAGGGATGCACCGTAAGCTTCTGCAAAAACGGCTATTCTATCAACGACAGGGTTGGACTTAACCTCTCCTTCGGTGACGTTCTCTATTTTGACTGTAACAAAACGACGATGAAGGACATTTCGCACAGCAACCCCGTGTTTGGAAACGCGTCCTTCCCGATGGCACAGGAAACGCTTCGTGATTTCAACGAGGCGAGAAAGCCGTATCTTTACTCGCAGCAATTCTCTTACGCACAGTCAAACAGATGGTCCTACCTTGATTCCGACGAAGTCGTTTGGTACGTTGACAGAATGATGACCAATCAGTATATAAGTCCCGTAGCCGTAACGAATAGTAGCGATTATTCCTACTACTTTTACGGCAGTATGACCTCGATTTGGGATTCGACGAACGCTACCTATAATTACGTGTACGCGTGGATGGGCAGCGGCTCCTATTACAGCGAGAGTGAAAACTCCACCTACGGATATACCGCATACCTCCTTCCCGCTGTGGCGGAGGACGGTAGCATTTATCTCGCCCTCGTAAACAGCTCCTATATCACCTACGATGCCGAGAGCAACGCCTATTTCGTGAAATATACCGAAACGAAAGAGGTAACCAATACGCTTGAGGACGGAAGCACCGAAACAACCACCGCAACCGTGCAAATCTCCGTTCCCGTATATTTTTGGAGCTACGACGGCTCCCTGAATAATCTGACCGTGACTATCGATGGTGTGAATTACTATCTTGCCGCAGACGAGGAAAACGGCTTTTACCTCGATACGGTGGATAATTACTCAACCAAACGGCTTCCGTCGTATAGTGATTACAGATACAGATTTAACGGTGAGGAGGGAATTTATACCTTCCATCTCACCGAGGACGTAAGTTGGGAGGGAACTCTCACCGCCCCCGAGGGTAGTCTGCTTGTTATCTTTACCAACGGACACATCGCGACGGGTGACTACGTCCATAACGATTTCGGAGGCGTTTACGTCTTTAACGACGATGTTCACGTTTGTCCCTCTGCACCCGAAATCCCGATGACCATTTCTCGCGATTTTATCGACCTTATGTTGCTTATGAGCGGCGGCGGTGAGATTGAAATGCCGAGCCGACAGTATGTCGCACTCGGAGAGGATATTACCTCCATCGACTCTCGCTTCGTTTTGCCCTCTAATACTACGCTTTATATCTGTACTAACGGCTACACGATTTCCGACGATGCAATTGCACAGCTTACCGCAAACGGTGCGGGCGTTGAGCTTATCAATTGCGACGACCTCTCCCACGATTCCTGCGGAAAGCTTGAAAACGTGGATATGCAGCCCGTTAACCAGTATCTTATGGTTAACTTTTATCAGAATTCGTCGGGAGTGTTCCAGCTTGGTGCGGGTACCTATTACCTCTATCTTACGTCGGATATTATCCTGAAAAAGGAGCTTGTTATTCCCGCGGGAGTGGAGCTTCACATCTGTCTTAACGGCTATACTATAAAATCCCCCAAGATTATCACGGAGGGCACGAGCAACTACACTCCCGAAAACGAGTGTAACGGAGCTATCTTTGTTCAAAGCGGTGCATATCTTGCCGTTTACGACTGCTCCGCCTCTGGTACGGGCTGTATTACCCCCGATATGGAGGAAATGAACGGCTGGGGCGCGCTTGCGGCTTATGCGGTTGCGAACGAGGGCGTGTTCGTCCTTGACAGCGGTAACCTGCTCGGTATGATTTCCTTCATCAACAGCGGAGATGCCGAAATCAACGGCGGCTCGGTTTACGGAGTTCTCGGTGCAGTTGCACAGGGCGGAAGCCTTACAGAGGACATCGGCGGAGGTGCCGCAAGCGAAAATCCGACACTTGTTGTAAACAATGCAAGCATAAATTCCGCGCTTATCGGAGTTATCGGTCAGGGCGGTGATGTAACGCTCAACAACACCGAATTAAGTGCGGGTGTCCTTGGTGTCGGCTCCGACCTCGACGGAAGCGCAACCGCTGTTGGCTCCGAGTTTGTCATTAACGGCGGAAGCATTGCGGTCGGTGCTGTAAAGCTTGAGGAATTTATGGAAATATACGAGACCGCGGGCATTAGTATGGACCCCGAGGTTATAGAGGAGCTGATGGGTGATATCGAAGCAGCCGAGAACGGCGAGGTTATCGTTGACAACGACGAGATTTACGGTGTCGTAAGTAATAACAATATATCCATCAGCGAGGATGCTCAAATCTCCATTCACCCGGGCGCGGCTGAAAATGCACAAACGAGCGCAGAGCTTCTGCTCGGAGAGGGTGCAAGCGTTACCGTAACTCCCTCGACGAGCGGCAACACCGATAACAAGATTTCCGTTTCGGGTAACGCAGGCGCGCTTCCGGGTGAGCAAATCGGTGAAATATTCGTACCCGCAAAGGGCGAAGCCTTTGAGGAGGACGAGGACGGCAATATCACCGTCGTTGACGTAAAAACGACGGCAAAGTTTGTCGGTAATTCTGTAAGCCTTAACGGTATTTTAAAGCTTAATCTTTATTTCTCCCTTACCGAAAGCTTTGTCAATAATCCCGATGCTCGCGTGCTTATTGGATTTAAGAATGAGATTCACGAAATAAAGGTTTCCCAACTTTGGAAATATAGCAATTTCCTTGCTATAACACTTAATATTGCCGCAAAGGACTATGCACAAACCGTTTCGGTACAGTTTACCGACGGCACCGTGGTTTGGGATGCCGAAAGGACTACCTCGGTTTCCGCATATCTTGACGGTATTATTAATGACGCTAACGCTATATACGACGAGTATGCAGAAGAGGCAGCGAAATACACCAAAAACTACTGTATGGCTGCTGCAACTCATTTCCTCGGTGCGGATTATACCCCCACGGAGGACGTGGCAAGCACGATGGCTACTATCGGTATCGAGCAATTCTTGGATTATCAGTACGTAATGAGTGGTAGCTCGGATAAAATATCCTTTGCAGGCGCAACCCTCTTCCTTGAAGCGGGAACGAGAATTCGAGTGTATATTCAGGCAAAAGAGGGCGTTGATATAAGCACGGTTGACGTTTACGTTGACGGCGTAAAAAAGGACGTAACTCTTTACAACGCATCGCAAAGACTCTATTACGTTGAGATTGAAAATATTGCGGCAAAGGACCTCGCAACCCTTCACTTATTCGAGGCGGACGGCGCAAGCCTTAGCTATGCGGCACTCAGCTACTGCTATTTAATTCTTCGTACAAAGGATACACAGCCGATTGACCTTATAAACGTTTGCTGCTCGCTTTACGCATATTACGAGTCTGCGGTTAACTATTTCAACAACAAGTAAAGGAGGTAAAAAATAATGAAAATCGAGTATTTATCTCCGGAGCTGGAGATTGTTTTAGTAAGCTATTTTAGCACGGACGATTTTGTTGCGTCAAATGAATCCGGTGAAACTACCGAAGACGATAAGCTTCCGGATGTATGGTTTCCGTAATACCCCACGCCAACCGAGCTTTAGGGCTTAAAGGCGTATAAATTTTCAAAAAACGAATGGCACGGCATTCCGCCGTGCCATTTTTGCATTATCCCCGCACAAAGCCTTGCACATTTAGCCTTCCCCGGTGGGGGAATGGTGTCGAGAGTTGCAAGCAACTCTACGGATGAGGCGCCCCCGCTTCGCCCTGCAGAGAGCCAAAACGCGCGTCAACGCAAAAAACTTCGACTCCGATATACAAAAATATTCGACAATACTGTTGACTTTTTTTCGCGGGTGTGGTAAAATACCTTTGTTAAACCGATGAGGGGAACAAGTAGCAGCCGCAGGACGGACAGAAAGCAGCCGTTTGATGAGAGGAGCGCGACACCGCGGACGAGCGAATACATCCCCGAGCGCGTACCGAAGCGCTTTTGCGTGCGTAGGCTACGACGGGTATGCCCGTAACAGCTGTATGAAGGTCGCCCGCCGAAATAAATGCGGAGCGATGAATCAAGGTGGTACCACGGAATGGCTTTGGCTTTTCGTCCTTGGGAATTTGTCCCGAGGGCTTTTTGTTTTTAATCCACGAATTGCCGACGGCGGGACACTTCGTAAAAAAGAAAAAATACCGAAATAAAGGAGCTTGAAAATGAAAATTTACGAGGAGCTTGTTGCGCGCGGACTTATCGCGCAGGTGACGGACGAGGAGGAAATCCGCGAGCTTGTCAACGAGGGAAGAGCGACGTTTTACATCGGCTTTGACCCCACTGCGGACAGCCTTCACGTCGGACATTTTATGGCGCTTTGTCTTATGAAGCGCTTGCAGATGGCGGGAAATAAGCCCGTCGTGCTTATCGGCGGAGGCACTGCAATGATTGGCGACCCGTCGGGAAGGACGGATATGCGTTCTATGATGACGCGCGAAACTATACAGCACAACGTCGATTGCTTTAAGGTGCAGATGGAGAGATTTATCGAGTTTGGGGAGGACAAGGCTATCCTCGTCAACAACGCCGATTGGCTGCTTGACCTCAACTACGTTGACGTGCTTCGTGACGTAGGTGCTTGCTTCTCCGTCAACAGAATGCTTACGGCGGAATGCTATAAGCAGAGAATGGAAAGGGGACTTTCCTTCCTTGAATTTAACTATATGATTATGCAGTCCTACGACTTCTACTATCTTTTCAAGAAGTACGGCTGTAATATGCAGTTTGGCGGCGACGACCAGTGGTCGAATATGCTCGGCGGCACGGAGCTTATCCGCCGCAAGCTTGGCAAGGACGCATACGCAATGACAATCAACCTCTTACTTAACTCGGAGGGCAAAAAAATGGGCAAAACCGCAAGCGGTGCGGTATGGCTTGACCCGAAAAAGACCTCGCCCTACGACTTTTACCAGTATTGGAGAAACGTCGATGACAAGGACGTTTTAAAGTGCATAAGAATGCTTACCTTCCTCCCGCTTGAGGAAATAAATGCTATGGACTCTTAGGAGGGGGCACAGCTTAACACCGCAAAGGATATCCTTGCATACGAGCTTACAAAGCTTATCCACGGCGAGGAGGAGGCGGAAAAGGCGAGAGCCGCTTCAAAGGCTCTTTACGCGGGCGGCGACAGCTCGCTTACCCCGTCCGTAACCGTTGACGCGGCTATGCTTTCCGACGGAAAAATCGACCTAAACTCGCTTCTCGTGCTTGGAAAGATGGTTCCCTCAAAATCCGAGGGCAGGCGCGCAATAGAGCAGGGCGGCGTTTCGGTTGACGGCGAAAAGGTCACCGACGTCAAAGCCACCGTCACCGAGGAGCAGCTTCGCGCGGGCGTGCTTATCAAGCGCGGTAAAAAGAGCTTTATGAAGTTCGTTATTTGATTTTTTCGCTAATTGCGCTTCACAAAAAGTGCCGATTTTACCCTCGGCACTTTTATTTTTTCGGCTTTCCCCCTTGCCGATTTAACAGTTTATTAAAATGTGAAAAATTTTTATTTTTGACAAAGTTTTCTTGACTTTATTCAAAAATGCGGGTAAAATTATATTAGAAGAAAAAAGCGGAGTGTGCCGCGGAGAGGAGCAAAGGGTGAGAACCTACCGAAATTACATATTCGACATCGTTATTTCTGCGCTTGGCGCGGTGCTTGGCGTGCTTATGCTTCCGCCGTTTGGCATCGGTGGGCATTTGCTTAACCTTTTGCTTGCGATTTCGCTTGCGGCATATCTTGCTATCCACCTTTTCGGAAAGCTTCAACGGACGCGCGGCACGACCTTTATCCTCACGCTTATCGAGTTTTGCGCGGTCTGCATCATCATCATCGGACTGATTTTTCAGCAGCTTCGCATCTTTAACGTCGTCGGGGTTTGTCGGACGCTTGGCGTAGTGCTTTGGCTTCGCGGTATGGTGTCGATAACGGTTATGTACATCAATCTCGGCACGCTCAAAAGCGCGAGATATAACCTTCCGAAATTCGTGCTTTACCTTGCGCTTATAACCGCGGGAGTGTATTTGTTTGCAAATCCGCTTATTACCGACGTCGTTTTTAACTGGATTTTGTGCGTAGCTATGCTCCTTTGCTCGGTAATTTTCGCATTCCTGGCGTTTATCTACTCGCCGAGCAGGAAATAACGCGGGGCGGTATGCCCACATACGGCAGAAAAAATCTATTTTACAGCAAAAAAAGGACACCGCCGTGTCCTTTTTTCTTTATTTGAGATAATCCCTTTGACTTTCGTCGAGGAATTTGAGGTATCCGTCCATATCGGTCGGGTAGGCAAGCCCGTGGTCCGCCCCCTCGACAAGGAGAATACGGCTTTCGCTTTTGGTTGCGGCGTGGAGCATTTCGGACATATACGCGGGCACGAAGGTATCTGCCGCACCGTGTATGTAGGTTATCGGAATGCGCGCGTCCTTTACCGCCTCAATCGGCGAGTAGGAGTCGGGGTTAAAGCCGCCGAAGATTAAAGCTCCGAGCTTTACGAAGGGGTAAACGAGCCTCGGCGGGAGCTTCATATCGCGGATAACCTTCATAATTATCTCGCGTGCGGAGGAATAGGGACAGTCGCAAAGCGCACATTTTACCGAGTCGGGGAGGCTCGGGTCGGCGGATGCCATAGCCACCGTTGCACCGCCCATTGATATGCCGCAAAGGATTATGGGCGTACCCGTGTCAAATTTCTCGGCTGCAAAGCGCGCCCAATCAACACAGTCAAGCCTCTCCTTTATACCAAAGGTTATGGTGTGACCGTCGCTTCCTCCGCTTGCCCTGTGGTCTATGACGAGTGCGTTTCGTCCGAGGGCAAAGGCGCGGGCAATTCCGCCCGACATATCACGCTCTCCGTTTCCGCGATAGCCGTGAATGAGTATTTCGACGGGCGCACCCTTTTTGTTTTCGTAGTACCTTGCACGGAGGGTAAGTCCGTCGCGCGATTTCATTTCAAGCTCCTCGTGCGGCATAGTCCGCGCCGCGCGCACCCAGGTCTTTATCTGCTCCTTTATCGCCTCGTATTCTCCGCCAAAGGGAATTTCAAATTCCTCGTTGCCAAGCGGCTTCCTTTTCGGCGAATAAAATACCCGAAAATAGCAGTAAAGAGATATGAGCAACGCCAAAACGGCAGCCGCGCCCAAAATACCGAGCGCCCACCATAAAATTTCCATAAGCCCCTCCACGGGTCGTTTTTCTATATTTTATCACGCACCCCCGCAATTGTCAAGCGAAAACCCGCTTTGTTAATCATTCTCGGGGGAAAATCAAAAATCACATTTTAGAAAAGGCATAGAGGGTAGCGTGGGTATATTCCTCGCCTGCGGCGAGAATGTCGCGACCGTTGTTGACGCCGTTTGGCTCGGTCTGCGTTTCAAGGCAGAGCGCGCCGTGTTTAACCTGTCTTACGCCGCCCTTGAAGTTCGGACCGTCACCGAGGAAATTGCCCGTATAAAGCTGCACACCCTCGCGGTCGGTATAGACGTCCATTCGGATTTTTCCGTTTTCGACGGCAGCCGCGTGGCGCATCGGTGTTCCGTAGGGGCAAAAATCGCATTTTCCCGAAAGAATAAAGTTGTGGTCAACCCCGCCGAGAGCTTTGATAGCACCGCCGATGGGCGAGATTTTATTAAGGTCGAAGGGCGTTCCCAAAACGCTCGGGCGGTTGCCCGTCGGAATGAGCCTTTCGTCCACCTCGGTGTAAAAATCGGCAAAAACTGCCACCCCGTGTGAAGTTATCGGCTTTCCAAGACCGTCAAGGTTGAAATAGGTATGGTTGGTAAGCGACACGGGCGTTTTCCCGTTTGCCACGGCGGAGTAGGTGATGTAAAGCCCCAAATCGGTGAGTCTATACTCCACGAAAACGGTAAGCTCCGCGGGAAAGCCCTCCTCGCCGTCGCGGGATATATATTTGAGCCTTATCGCGCTTTCGGTATGCGAAACGACCTCCCACGTGCGCCTGTCAAAGCCCTCGCCGCCGTGAAGACAGCTTTCGCCGTTATTCCTCGGGAGTCGGTATTCCACCCCGTCAAGCGTGAAGCTTGCGCCCGCAATGCGGTTTGCAACCCTGCCGATTGTGCCGCCCTGATGCGAGTTATCGCAAAGATATCCGCCGATTTCGTCAAAGCCGCCGCAAACGTCCACTCCGAAAACCGAAAGCGTGCGAAGCGTCGCCCCGAAATCTATAACGGAGGCGGAAAAATCCCCGTAATTTATATGATATTCAAAAACCTCCACGCCCGACGGGAGTCTGCCAAAGCTGTTTTTATTCACGGTAAAGACGTCCTTTCCTGCTTTCTACACGAAAAGTTTAACACATTCGAATAAAAAAGTAAATAGAAAAGCGAAAGGTTCGTTGACTTTTTATTTTAAGTGTGCTAAACTAAAGGCGAATAAACCCTTTTGGAGATAATATGAAAAAGCTTACCTTCGTAATCAACGGCGCGGGCGGAGTCGGAAAGGATACCCTCTGCGACCTTGCTGCAAAGCACTTTCGGGTGTATAACATCTCGACGATTATGCCGATAAAGGATATCGCGCGAATGTGCGGCTGGGCGGGCGAAAAAACCGACAAGGCACGCCGCTTTTTATCCGACCTGAAGGCTCTTACCGTGGAATATAACGACTACCCCACCGTGTGGGCAACCGAAAGATACCGCGGATTTTTGGAGTCGGAGGACGAAATTATGTTCCTACATATCCGTGAGCCGGAGGAAATCGCAAAATTCGTAAAAGCCACGGGCGGCGCGGCAAAAACCCTGCTCGTAAGGGGCGGGGAAAGAATGAAAAAGGCGGTTTACGGCAACGCCTCCGACGATAGGGTGGAGGAATACGCCTACGACTACTATTTCCTCAACGATAAAACGCTCGAGGAGGCGGAGTCGGAGTTTTGTGAATTTTTAACGCAGGCTATGCGGGAGGAATAAAATGGCAGGCTATTTTAAGGAATTTAACGATGAAAAATGGGAGCAGGTGCGTACACACCCGTATTATGCAAAGCTCCGCGAGAATAACCTCACCCTCGCCGAAAGGTATATAAACACCACGCCGAAGGAGCGCAAGTTCTCCGAGCTTCACCTTTACGTCACGACGGGCAACCGCGAGATTTACCAGCGCGTGCAGTCCGAATACGAATCGCGTATGACAACCTTCTTCCTTGCGTATATGATAACGCTCGACGAAAAATACCTCGTCCACCTTGCCGACGCGATATGGTCGGTTTGCGATATGGAAAGCTGGTCCATACCCGCCCACGTGCGCGAGGACCTCTCCATCGCGGAAAGACGCCGCAACCTTGACCTTTGCTCTACGATTATCGGCTTCCGTATGTCCGAAATCGTTTATTTCCTCGGCGATAAGCTCCCCGAGCTCGTCGTAAGGCGTGCAAGGGCGGAAATACGCTACCGCATCATCGACTCCTATAAGGACGCAACCACGAAGCGCTATTGGTGGCTGAAGTCAACCAACAACTGGTCGGCGGTCTGCATTGCCGCGGTGCTTTGCACCTATATGTATGCGGCGGAGAAGTGGGAGCTTGATACACAGCTGCCGCGTATGATTGACTCTGCGGAGTGCTATCTCTCGGGGTTTGCCGACGACGCCTGCTGTGCGGAGGGCTACGGCTATTGGAATTACGGCTTTTCCTTCTTCTGCGTATTCGCCTCTATGCTGAACGAATACACGGATGGCAAAATCAACTACTTCGAAAACGAAAAGGTAAAGAAAATCGCAAGATTTCAGGAGAAAATCACCCTCAACGAGCATCAGTGCGTGTCCTTCTCGGACGGCGGACTTGAATTTCGCCCCTATGCGTGGCTCTCGCATTTCTTAAAGGGCGTATATCCCGACCTCCGCATTCCCGCAATCCCCGCCTCGGTTGGCGGTGCAAGCCCGATGCGCTACGTGCTTTGGCAAAACCCCGATATGACCGAGTCCTCGCTCAATGCAAGCGAGCCTGTAAGTATGTCCTTCGAGGATACGCAGTGGTTTATCTACCGCTGTGAAAATTACTCCTTCGCCTGCAAGGGCGGGTCTAACGACGAGCCTCACAACCACAATGACATCGGCTCGTTTATCGTGTCGAAGGGCGGGGAGGTAAGCTTCGTCGATCCCTGCGGCGGCGAATATACTCAACAGTATTTCAGTGCGAAAAGATACGAATACACCGTTACCTCCTCCCGCGGACACTCCGTGCCGATTATCAACGGACAGCTGCAGGTGACGGGAAAGCAAAAGGCGAAAATCACCGCACACACCGATACCCGCTACGCCTTCGATATGGAGTGCGGCTACGGGCTTTCCTACCTTCGCCGCCTTAACCGCGATTTTGTGATGGAAAAGGACGGTGTGACCCTCACCGATACGTACGAGCTTGATACCGACCCCGAAAGCATAACCGAGCGCTTCGTATCCCTTTGCCCGATAACGGTAGAGAAGGGGCGTGCGCTTTGCGGTAACTCCGTGCTTTTATACGATGCCGACCTTTACGACGTCAGCCTCAAAAGCGAGGAGGTTTCCCGCACGGGCGGAAGGCTTGAAACCGTCTATATGCTCGACCTGTCGGTAAGGAAGCCGAGCCGTAATATGACGCTCGTCTTTAAATTCGTGTAAATCCCCCAATAATTTAACACGGGTTGGCACTAAACTATAAAAAAGCACCCAAACGGGTGCTTTTTTTCTGTGAAGCAATAAAGAAAATGTAAAGAACTATTTACATTATATTATACAAGAATACAAATAAGACCGCTTGCGCCCTCGTTGATAATGCGCTCGAGCGTTTCGCCGAGCTTTCCGCGCGCCTCCTCGGGAATGTGACCGAGCTTTGCGTTCATACCGTCGGAAACAAGGTCGTAAAGCGACCGTCCGAGAATATTAGCATCCCAAATTGCGCCCTCGCGGGACTCGTATTCCTCGGCAAGCCTTGCCACAACGTCGTCCGCCTGCTCCTTGCTTGAAACTACGGGACAAACCTCTGCGACTATGCCTGTTTTTATCATCTGGATTGCCTCGGCGCGTGCGCTCACCTTTACGCCAAAGCCCGCGCCCTGCTTCACCGTCATCGGCTCGTCAAGGGTCATTTCCTCCCTCGTCGGCATCACAACGCCCCAGCCATCGCGCTCCACAGCGTCAAGCGCGGCTCTTACTCTCTCGTATTTTTTGCCCACCTCGGCAAGCTCCTTTACCGCGCGGAACATATCCGCCTCCGTCGTGAGCGTAAGCCCCGTAATTTCCGAAAGCGTCGCAAAATAAATCTCGCGCGAAAGCGGTATATCAATCTCTCCCGTGCCATCTCCCGCGTCAAGGCGTACGAGGCTCATACTGTCAAAATCCTCCACCGTGCGCGAAACGTCGCCGAGCCGCGCGCACCTGTCGGCAAGCGCACCGATGTCCGAGAGAATATTTTCCATAACCCCGTGATTGCGGGGCAGAGCCGCCGTCCATTCGGGAAGCTTGAAATACAGCCGCGTGATAGGAAACTGCCCAAGCACGAGAGCCAAAATTTCGCGTATATCCTCGCCGTTAAGCTCGGTACAGTTGACAAGAGCCACGGGTGCAGAATACTTTTCCTCAAGCTCCGTGGCGAGCCGCTTTGCCTCCTCGCTTTCGGGATGCGCCGAGTTAAGAACTATCGCAAACGGCTTTTGAAGCTCGCAAAGCTCGCGCGCAACTCGCTCCTCCGCCGAAACGTACGCCTCGCGCGGAAGGTCGGTAATGCTGCCGTCGGTGGTGACGAGAATACCTATCGTCGAATGCTCGCGAATTACCTTTTCCGTGCCTATCTCCGCCGCGCGGTCAAAGGGCAACGGCTCGTCGGACCAGGGCGTGTTAATCATTCGCGGTACTCCGTCCTCAAGCGCACCGAGCGCGCCCTCCACCATATAGCCTACGCAGTCGATAAGCTTGACGTTAAGCTCGGTTTCGTCCTCTAGCTTAATCCGCATTGCCTCCTCGGGAATGAACTTCGGCTCGGTCGTCATAACCGTCCGTCCGCCCGCGCTTTGCGGAATTTCGTCGATAATTCGCTCTTTTTGGTAATTATTGGTTGCCAAAAGTGTCAAAACGGTATCACAGAACCTGTGGATAAAGGTGGATTTTCCCGTCCTCACAGGGCCGACGACTCCTATATATATACGACCCCCCGTTCTCTTGGCAATTTCCTCGTAAATTTTTTCCGTTTTTTGTGCCATAAAAACCTCCCCAAAAGTATCATCAAAACACTATATGCGAAAGCTTTTTTGAATATTCCTAACGCCCAATTTGTGCAACACCGACAATAAAATCACCGAAAAGGTCGGAAATTTTTGGAATGCTCTGACACTTACAAGCGCCAAGATTTGTGCTATATCCTACGTTGGGGGTGGGGTTGACAACGTTTATTTATTTTGCTATAATGTTTATGAAGCATTTTCCTCGTTTGAGTTTTGTGCTAATTGCGCAACGATTATAGAATATCGAGAAAGGAGAACCGTATGAAAAAAATATCAATTATTTTGCTTCTTGCGTTGCTTATTAATCTCTTTACGGCGTGTAGTCAAAGTACGGATAAAATTAACGAAGGAAACGAGGATATAATTCCCTCGGTTAAAGAGGAGCCCGAAACTGTAAAGCGCAAAGCGGTCTTTTTGACATCTGCCGAAGTCAAAGAATCTCTCCAAAACGAATGGTCTGATGAAGATGATGTCAGAGTGATTTGCTTTGATGATGATCTTATAACCGAAAGACACGGAGATTGCCTAAATCCTTATGGACACGAAAAAACAGCCGAGGGAGGTTACTGGTTGTCCGGTGGTGGATATGAATGTCATTCTACTATTCGCCGACCGATTAAACAGAGTTGCTGGTTTACTTTTGTCGTTGTACCGGGGGCGGATTTATTTAACATCGGCGAAAAGCTTAATCATGAATTACAAATCATTCATATTGATGTTGAATTTACCTACACATACGCCTATAAGAAATCACAACCGATAGACCCGGTCCAACTGGAAATTTCGGATTTTCAAAAAGTGTGCCACACGAGCTTTAACGATATAAACAACGAGTATTATGACGAAGTTGCACATATGGTGTATAGCAAGGGGGTGAACTATATTTATAAGTTCAAAGACACGTCAATTGATTCGAATGTTGATTATGGTTTGTCTTTTGAAGTAACATACAGAATCAGTACAACCTATTTTACAGAAGAGCTGGTTGAAAGCGTTACCGATATAATTTTTGAAGAATTGCTTTCTCTAATGATACTGGTCAAAACGGGAGGATAAAATGAAATTAAAACCAATAAAAATAGTAGCTTTATTTTTGTTATTTTCCATATTTATTGCATTTGTTTCTTTCGGAGAGTCTGAAAATATACCGTCTAAGATGGATTATAATGATCGAACAAGTGACAATGATGTTGAAGGCTGCTTTTGTGATTCCTTTATGGCATATTATTTCACTCGCTTGTTGGATAATTTTCCAGAACAAAATAATTCATCATCATCTTTTGTCGTGGCAAGTATGTTGCTTTCGTATTATGATACTTACCTTGACGACCGTTTTGTCCCCGAAAAATACGATCTTAATGCTATCGTTGAAAATAATTCGGTGGACGTAACGATGTTATCCGCAGTTTCTCCGGGTGTAATGAATGATGCTATGATTTGTTATGGCAAAATTTCAAATATAGGAAGAATTAATTTATACGAGTTGATTGGTAATTATGAGGAAGCATTCTTTAATCAATATCTTATTTCTTTGGGTTATTCCTTCGGAATTTTTGATGAGAATGGTACACAAGATCTTCTTCCTTACGCCCTTACCCCCGACGAGTTGACTACTCTGTTAGAAGGGTATTTGTCGCTCGTGGGACTTGATACGGTAAACGTGGTAATGACGATTGAACCGACGCAAGATTTTGTTATTTCAAAAATCAGAGAAAATACACCGGTAATTTTGTGTAAATACACATCCGAGCGATTTGGTCCAAACAATAACGGTGTTGCTATGCTTGCGTATGACTATAGCGTTTACAATGACGAAATTTACATTCACTCAAATTTTCGACGTGGCAACGGGTTGACTACGTATAAATATCAGCATTTGGGAGAGAATTTTGATGATACAGATGATACATATATATACGCTGCCATTTATCTTGACACTTCTGCTCTTACGCACAGTTGTTCCGATAACTATTTTTACAGACCAACCAATAATCCTGCCGATGACATATATTATTGCTCTTGCGACCTTACTGTACCCGCACACATTCACCGTGCCGAGGTCGAGGGTGAAAGTATAAGTTATACTGTAGATTCCTCAAAGCATATTTATACATGTCATTGCGGGGTGATAGAGGAGGCTCACGAATATCAATATTTGGCAGACTCATTTGAAAAGCACAAAGCAACGTGTGTTAAGTGTGGTTATACTATGTACGAGTCTCATAGATTTCGCATCAATTCTCAAACGGATACCGGAACTTGTTTGGATTGCGGTTTAACAAAAATTCTTGACGACGATATGATACAGCTTGGAGTTATACCGGGAGATGTAGCTATTAATACGAACGTAAACGTTGCTGGACAAAGCGGAAGATATATAACCGCAAACGGTAGTATAATGCTTTTTGACGGAACGGTTATTTTTTCAGAAATAGATGCAGAGCTTTACCTTAACGGATTGCTTGATTTAGATAGCATTTGCGGAGGAACGGAGGACGAATATGAAAGCTATTAAAATTATTTCCTATGTTTTGATGACCTCGCTATTGATTTCTTTGTTTATACTACCTTCATACGCCGATACAGGCGAGGGCGGAGCATCACAACCTACAGAAGGAAGCTTTGATACCTTTGCGGAGGTATATTTCAATAATTTAGGTGAAAATTTTGGAAATAATAAACGCGGCTCTTGCAATTACGTAGCCGCCGCAATGCTTTTATCGTTTTACGATACTTATTGGAATGACGATATTATTCCCGAATATTATGAATCAAACACATATCTTTCCGGAAGTGATACATTAAATTTTGAAACAACGAATTCCCCCGGAATTTTTTATGAACCTGATGAGATAGCAAATGTGGTTGACCCTAACAATTTGGAGTCAAATTCGTTGAGCGAAACAGGACTTCGGCGTCTTTCTCAATACATTGACATATACTCAAGGTATTATTTTCACTTTAATCTTTTGAAAATAGGAAAGGACGAATACAACGCCTTCAATTATTCTGATGGTGTGCACCCACTAGGGATCAGTAGTGAAATTCGAGACCAAGTCCTTGATGATTATCTCTTTGGTTTAACAAAAATTGACGAGGTTACGGGACAAGAAGTTTCGGTTTTTTCAAGAGAACAAATCGAGTTTGAAACGTGTGGATATAATAACGAGGGGGACGCTGCGACGCTTGCTTTTATAAGACAAAAGGTTAGCCAAGGAATTCCCGTTATCGTAAGCGGCGGTCCTACTGATTTGAATGTAGGGAAAAACGGTCATGCCTTTATTGCATATTCATGCGACGAAACAAATATTTACTGTCATTTGGGATGGACAAGCAACTCAATTAATAAACCATTATCCGAAACCAATTACAGAACAGACCTTCGAGCAACCTGTTTAAATATCCAAAATCTTGAGCATAAATGTAGCGATAACTATATAAGAATTTCTACCGCGAATTCCGAAATGGTTAAATATTGTGCCTGTACCTTTGGAGGGCATCCGCTTCACGAGCATACTATTTCTCGTAGTTACGATAACAACGAACATACCGATACTTGTACCGTTTGCGGTTACTCCGAAACCGCAGCACATACCTTTAATTATGTTTCGGCTTCCGACGAGGAACATTTTTGTGGATGCGATGACTGTGAATTTTCATATAACGAAGCACATAATATGCAGCGTACTTTTAATTCAACGCAGCATATCGATACTTGTGTTAATTGCGGACATATAGTTACAGCACTTCACGATGTTTCTACGCGGAATACGTCGAAAGGGCATGAAAAAACCTGTTCACAATGTGATTATTATTCCTTAACCTCACATAATTATGTTTTGAGCATTAACGGTAGAACGTGCAAGATATGCGGATACGTTGATGATTTCAATATGCGCGACGAATTTTTAGAGCCACCCTTGCTTGAATAGACATTCTAATCTTGCCCCGCAATTTGCGGGGCTTTTATAAAATTTTTCCAAACCCTGTAACTTGAGGCAGTCTTTTCCCGTCATATAGGATGAAGGGCAAAAAAGGCGAAAGGAGAAAAGCCAATGACCGACGAAAAAATTATAGCGCTGTATTTTTCTCGCGACGAGTCTGCAATAGCCGAAACGGCTGACAAATACGGGCGGATGCTTACCTCGGTGTCCTACGGGATACTGTCGAGCATTCCCGATGCGGAGGAGTGCGTAAACGACACCTATCTGCGTACGTGGAATACCGTTCCGCCGACACGGCCGCGCTCGTTTTCCTCCTTTTTAACCAAAATCGTGCGAAACCTCTCGATTGACCGCTACCGCAAAAACCGCGGAATTGCCGAAATGTACGCCTCGGTGCTTATAGACGAGCTTTCGGAGTGTATTCCCGACGGTGACGGCGACCCAACCGAGGAGCTTGCGCTTTCGGTTGCAATCAATTCCTTTATCGGCTCTCTTGCGAAAAGGGAGCGCAAAATCTTCGTCAAAAGATACTTTTTCGCAAAGGAAACCGAGGACATCGCACGCGAGGAGGGGCTATCCCTCTCGAACGTAAAAATTATTCTTTACCGCACCCGCCTTGCCCTTAAAGAAAAGCTTGAAAAGGAGGGTATCACCCTATGAAAAAAGAAAAATCAGAGCGCCTTTTCGGTGCAATCGGCAATATTTCCGACCGCTACGTTGACGAGGCGGCGGGGAAGGAAAGGCGCAAGGTAAGCCTTCGCAAGTGGGTCGCGCTTGCCGCATCGTTTGCGATTGTAGTAAGCCTCTCGCTCTATCTGTTTATCCCGTTTAATAATACACCGAATATAAGTGCATACGAGGGGGACGAGTATTATCCCGTAATCTCCCGTCTTGCGAGCTATTACTACCGCCCGCAAAAGCACAAGAACAATTTTGAAAAGCTCCTTGCCTCGCTTGAAAATATGTTCCCGACAAAGAGCGATATGAACGGCGGAGCAGCACCCGAGTTTGCACCGGGAGATACGGGAGTCTCGTCGGATGGGGCAAGCGGCTACTTCGAGGTAACGGATAACCAGGTCGCGGGCGTTATAGAGGCTGACCTCATAAAGGCATCCGACGCACACCTTTACCGCGTGTCGTATAAGACGTTTACGGACGGATACACAAGACATCAGCTGACGCTTTCGGTCTATGGGATAAAGGACGGCACCGAAGCCACAAATCCGATTTCACAGATAACACTTCCGCTTTCGGAGAATGCGCGCGGAATGGTTTACAGCAGTGCCGAAATGTATCTTTCCGCCGACCTTAAAACCGTGACCGTGATTTGCACCTATTACGACGTGCACGACCGTCAAAGCACCGCGGTTTATACCGTAAACGTTGAAAATCCCGCCGCACCCACCGTGTTGGGAGTCGTAACCCTTTCGGGCGGGTATAATACCTCTCGCAAAATCGGAAGCCAAATTCTCGTTGTTACAGATTATTATTTGAACAAGTCGGAAATTCAATACGCAAGCCCCGAAACCTATATCCCCGCGGTTAATTCGGGCAAGGGCAACGAGCTTATCCCGATGGAGGATATAGTTATGCCCGATATAATGACAGAGGTAAAGTACAGCGTGCTTATGCTTATTGACGAGGGGGCATCCGAGCCAAAGGATACCGTCGCGCTCTTTAACTACACGAATTCGCTCTACGTTACCGAAAACGGAGCCTTTGCCGCGCACAGCTATTCCGAAAGCCGCGAGGAATACGGCTATATAAGCCGTAATATGACCGAAATCGCGCACGTCACCTTTGAGGACGGACTTACCCTAAAGGGTAAAATCACCGTAGAGGGCTGGGTAAAGGACCAATACAGCCTTGACGAAAAGGACGGCTACCTCCGCCTTGTGACAAGCACAAACCTCGTTATGCGTAACGGAGGCTATAAATTTACGGATAACGCCTCGCTCTACATTTTCAATCTCGCCGACTATACCGAAAGAAGGGCGGTTAAATACTTTGCCCCCGACGGAGAGGAGGCAAGAAGCGTGAGATTTGACGGAGATAAGCTCTATGTCTGCACCGCCGAGGTTATAAAGCTTACCGACCCCGTTTTCTTCTTTGACCTTTCGGATTACGATAAAATATCCTCTACCGATACGGGCACGATTGACGGATATTCGGATAACCTTATTCAGCTGGGGGACGGCTATCTTCTCGGCATCGGAGTTGATGTCAACAGAAACGGAAAGCTCGAGGTCTATCGCGAGGAAGGCTCCGAAGTTATCTCAACCGACAGCTTTGTATTCGGCGGCAGCTATTCCACCGTATATAAATCCTATCTCGTAAACCGAGAGCTTGGCATCTTCGGAATGCAGGTTGAAAACCTATACTACGAGGACGAAGAGGGAAGAACCGTTTACGTCGGCGATGCCTACCTTATCTATTCTGTTAAAAACGGAAAAATCACAGTCCTCGCCACCGTGGATTGCGACGGAAGGGCAGACCGCACCCGCGCATTCGTCAAAAACGGATACGTCTATATCTCTACCGATTTTGAGCTTTTAAAATGGGCGGTTGAATAAAAAAGCACCCCCGCAAAGAGCCTTGTAGCGTTTAGCCTTCTCTTGCGAGAGAATGGGGACGAGAGTTGCGAGCAACTCGTTGGAAGGGTTGACAACCCCAAATCCCCCGCACAAAGCCCCAGCACAACGTTACGTACCAAAGGCTCCCTCCGGGAGGGAGCTGGCGCCGAAGGCGACTGAAGGAGAGCGCGAGAGCTTTTAATAAAAACCGATTACCTACCGTCTATACCGAAAGCCCCGCAGGCTCCTTCCGTATTTTGCTGCGCAAAATCCACCTCCCTCCCGGAGGGAGGCTTACCCTCCGCGCAAAGCCTTGTATAATTCGCCTTCTCTTATGAGAAAACAAAAGAAAAAAGCACCGCATTTTCTGCGGTGCTTTCTCTATATTATGCGGATTGCTTCGCACTTTATATCTGTAAATTGTACTTATAATGTCGGACAACTACAAAAAATGTAGCAAGATCAAAAAGACTTATCAGCGAAAAGGAGGTTTGTGTAAATATCGTTCCCAAAATAATAATTTCTATTTTCAAAGAAATTAGTGCCGCAAGAATGACAAGTATGTATTTTACGAATATGGAGTTTTTAAAGTAAGCCGAGCGTGGCTTGTTATCGGTTGAGAAAATCGCGACAATTACCACTCCCCAAATTGCGATGGTAACGATATTGAAAATAAACGTAGTTAGAGTGAGAGGGACGGCTCCGGCGTCAAGTAAACCTATCAGATGAAAAAGAATTCTCAAGATAAATACCAAAACCGTAGCCAGCACCCTTGTAAAGCCGGCTATATATGCCTTTTTTAAAGAGCCGCTTTTGATGGCGAGGTAAAGAAGTAAAAAAGCGACACAGGCTATCGCCGAGGGAATCATTGAAAGCATATTGGTCAGGATTTCAATTTTGTCAAATTCTATTCCAATAGAGGGAAATAATAGGGCGAGAATGTTAGTTACTACGATGTAGATAATCAGGATGGCGTTAATAATAGTGCAAATTAAAACCATTCTTTGTGCGTTTAAAAATCTTTTGCGTTCCGATTTGTTAATATTCGTATCCATTTTTCTCCTTTCGCGGTTAAACCGTCGTTTTGTATGTTATTTTAAAGCGCGAACATCCGACGCGTGCGCGTCGGATGCCAGAAAAATCGGTATTATAGAGTATTACGCCTTACCTGCCGAGCCGAAAAGCTCAATCTTTTCTCTAACGGTTGCTTTGATTGCCTCTACGCCCGGTGAGCGAGTAAAAAGCGTCTAAACGACGGTTTTTAAGAAGCGAAGTCCACCGAACAAGGAGCGGGCGGAGTCGTAGGCTTGCGAAGACGACAGAGCGCGACTATGTGAATGGACGGGGAGCGACGGGCGAAACTTACGCCTTACCTGCCGAGCCGAAAAGCTCAATCTTTTCTCTGACTGTTGCCTTGATTGCCTCTACGCCCGGTGCAAGAAGCTTTCTCGGGTCAAAGCCCTTACCCTGGAGGTCCTTGCCCGCCTCGATGTAGCCACGGGTAGCGGCTGCGAAGGAGAGCTGGCACTCCGTATTGACGTTAATCTTGGAAACGCCGAGGGAGATAGCCTTTTTAATCATATCCGCGGGGATACCCGTACCGCCGTGAAGAACGAGGGGCATATCGCCGCACTCCTCGGAAATCTTTGCGAGAACGTCAAAGTTAAGACCCTTCCAATTTTCGGGGTACTTACCGTGAATGTTACCGATACCTGCCGCAAGCATAGTCACGCCAAGACCCGCAATCATAGCGCACTCCTTGGGGTCTGCGACCTCGCCGCCGCCGATAACTCCGTCCTCCTCGCCGCCGATTGAGCCAACCTCCGCCTCAAGCGAAAGACCCTTTTCGTTACAAACGGCAACAAGCTCCTTTGTCTTTGCGATGTTCTCGTCAATCGGGTAGTGCGAGCCGTCGAACATTACAGAGGAGAAGCCCGCCTCAATGCACTTGTACGCATGCTCGTATGAGCCGTGGTCAAGGTGAAGCGCAACGGGAACGGTGATACCGAGCCCCTCAATCATACCCTCTACCATACCGACGATGGTTTTGTAGCCGCACATATACTTGCCCGCGCCCTCGGATACGCCGAGAATGACGGGGGACTTCATTTCCTCCGCGGTAAGAAGGATAGCCTTCGCCCACTCAAGGTTGTTGATGTTGAACTGACCTACGGCATAGTGACCTTCCTTTGCCTTGGTCAGCATTTCCTTTGCAGAAACTAACATAATATTTCTCCTTAAAATAAAATTTTCAATGTATCACACTTATTGATTATACATTACGCAAGCGTAAAAATCAATAGACATTGTAAACAAATCGTGCGTGCTTTCCGAATTTTTATCGGTTAAAAAGGTGTCCCGTCCTTGCTTATTTCAAAAAATCCTCTCTCGCGGGGGCAAAAACGTCAACGAGAGTTCCCGCCGAAAGGCATACCACCCCGTGTGGAAGATTTGGCTCAACAACGTAGCTGTCGCCCACGGAAATTATCTTTACCTCGCCGCCGATATCCGCCCTGAAGCTGCCCGAAACGCAGTAGCTTATCTGCGAATGCGGATGCGTATGCACCGCACCTACCGCACCCGTGTCAAATGAAACCTCCACCGTCATTATGCTCTCGTCGTGGGCGAGTACCTTGCGCCTTACACCGCCGCCAAGGTCGGCTTCCTTTATATCCCTTCCGAAAACAATCATCACGTTCACCTCCGTTTTTTATTATTTTAACACAGTTTTCACGCATAGGCAAGAAAAAAATAAAAAAATCGTCAAAAGGTACTTGAAAAATCCGAAAGGATAATATATAATAGACCCAAAGCTGTGACGAAAGAATATTCCGCTACGAAGGGTAAAGAGAGATGACGGTCGGTGAAAGTCATTCCCGTGTGTACGGCTTTCCGCTTTCCGAGCTTCCCGCGACGAGTGGGGGTACTCTTTCCGAAAGAGCTAAAGTGACGGGATTTTTCCCGTAATATGGGTGGCACCGCGGTTTTCCGTCCCATAGCTATGGACGGTAGGACTGCGCTTTTTTCTTTTGTTGACGAATAAACGGCAATCTTCCGCACTTTTCTCGCTCGACGTACCCTCGTACGCCTTCGCTCATAAAGCACGAAATCTCACCATTTCTTCGCCAACAAGGGGACTTTGGCTGCTATAAACGGCAATCTTCATTAGCCTTCTCTTGTGAGAGAAGGTGTCACCGCAGGTGACGGATGAGTAGTCCCCGCCTTGGCACATAAGAGCCTTGTAGTGCAACCCGTTGCTCTTTGTAACATCCCGCCAACGCCTCATCCGTCATACTCGCTTCGCTCGTATGCCACCTTCCCCCACCGGGGAAGGCTTACCGTCCGTACCAAT
>JAFXHU010000021.1 GCA_017533565.1 Clostridia bacterium | reverse complement strand
TTTAATCTAAGCTTCTTCTTACTTTTTGAGTTTCTTTTTTTCAAAGTGTTTAACGAGAATCTTTCGCACTAAATCAGTTCTTACCAATTTAAGTGTACAAAAATTTTCTTTGTTGTTCAATTTTCAAGGAGCAAGCTGCACGCCCGAGGTCACCCTCGTTTTGCGCGCTTTGATATTATAACCCAAAAAAAACGAAATGTCAAGTCTTTTTGTAAAAAAAATTAAAAAATTTTTGTACAGGATATACAACTTTCAAAAAGCAACAAAAAGCGCAAAAAAAGCGCCGCCCCGTCAAGCGAGGCGGCGAATAAGAGCCTTTAAATCAAAATAATAACGAAGAAAAGCACGAGGGCGGTGAGTATGTAAGCTCCGTTCAAGATTATGCTTACCAAGCCGAAGGTCTTTTCTCTTCCCTCTCTGTATTTAAACACGGTTATCGAAAGCACGAGGCTGATAATCGACAGTGCCGCAGAAACGACCACACCGATAAGGGTAAAGACAATCAAAAACGCCTGTGCAATTCCGGTGCCAAGCTGACTTTCTCCCGTTCCCTCAAGGGCGTTATGCTCCGCGCGCGTTACGAAAAATTCCACTCCGAAATAAATGGTAAAGGCAATCGCCACAGTGGCAGCAACGAGGAGTATAATTGCGGCGGTAATGTGTACGACGCGACCCGCGGTCACCTTTTGCTTCGTATTTACAGACTCTTCCATTTCAAGAACATCCTTGTTATCCATATTAAGCCTCCCTTCAAGGTTTGTAACCGCATTATAGCACAAAACGCAAAATTTGTCAACCGTAACCTGTTTTACAGCGCGTATATATAATTATAAGGAAGCGAAAACGCTCCAAAATATATATTGACAAGGCTTTTTGCCTGTGCTATACTTATGACACACGGAATTTAAGGAGTATTTATGACACTTTACGACGAAATCTATTTTGAAATTACCGCTTCGGGAAAGAAGTCCGAGCTTGAAAAATTTATATCCTTCATAAACGGCGGAGGGCTTGACGATTTTTTTGAAATTGACGACGGATATATCGATTACGACGACGATTATAAATCGGTGACGGAGGACGAAAGCAGCTACATCACCTTCTCCAACGACGATATAGGGATTGAGGTTGACGAGTTTGACGTCGATGAGTTTTTGGAGGTAATCTGCCGCGCGGGAAGAAGGCTTGACCTTCGCGGAGAGATTTACGACGTTGACGACGACGAGTACCGATTTATTTCAAAGGAGGGCGACTCCTATTATCTCAACGCAAACAACGTAAGCCTTTTCAACGACGACCTCGATACACAGGCAAAGGAGGAGGACGCCGACGAGGACGAGGGCGAGGAATAATTAAACGGCCAACACGCCGCGGCGTGTTGGTCCTCTTTTATATAAGACGGTCGGTTATGTCGGAGAGCTTTTTGTGAAGCGCCTCGTCCTCCACGAGAGTGAGCAAAATTTTGCTGCTTTGCTGCTCGACCCTGTAATAAGCGAGGCGGCGGCGGGTTTTTATTTCGTCGGGGTAAATTATTTCAAGGTACATATTCCCCTCAAAAATAACGGTTGCGTATATATTATAATCGAGCACCTCCCCCTCGGCATCGGTAAGAGATAGCCAAAGGTCAACGTCACAGGTTACTCGCGGCGGATTAAATTCATACGGAACGGGATACAGCGTCCTTACGCGGCGGCGGTCGCGAAGGTCGTCAAGCTGACCCGTGAAAAATCCTATACCAAGCTCGCGCGCTCGCCCGTCGGCAAGCCCCTTTATTTCAAGAATTACCCTCTCCCCCTCCGTGCCAAGGGCGGATATTATCCTTCTTTCATAATCCTCGTACAAGCCGATGGCGGCGGTTGCCCTTATGCTATTTCCGCTTTGCACGTAATAAAGGCAGTCAAGGAGAATTTTGTAATATTCATCTTTGTAATTAACGGGAAGCTCCATAATATAATCCCTCGTATGATAAAAATTCGTGTAAAAATCCGATATATTGACAAAGCTTGCGGCTCTGTGTTAAAATAACGTTAGATAAATCCTTTTTTCGCAGGAGATAATAAAAATGTTAGAAAAAATAAAAAAATTCGGTTGGGGCTATTTACTTATCGGCGGGCTTTTGATTACAATCGGCGTTTCCTTTATAAGCGCGCAGGATGCGTACGAAACGCTTGCAATAATTATGGGTTGTATTCTCGCCGCGGTGGGCATAGGCTTTAGTATATACACCCTCCTTGACAAGGGGCGCGGGATAAGGTTTGCGCTTCGTCTTTCGGTTGGATTAAGCGCAATCGTTTGCGGAATTATCACAATGATTGCAAGAGGCGGTGCGATAGAGGTTATCGCGAATATACTTTTCCTTTTGCTTATAATCGACGGAGCGTTTAAGCTCCAGCTTTCGGTGCTTTCCCGCCGTCTTTCCTACTACGGGTGGTGGATTGTGACCGCCCTTTCGGTTGCGATAATAATATCCGCGTTTTTGCTTTGCAAGCTTACACCCTCCGACCCCGCGAGGCTTGCCACCCTTTCGGGTACCGTAATAATTTCGGACGGAATACTCAATCTTTTGTCGGCGTTTTTCTCCTCCGCAATAATCGTTGAAAAGGGGGATAAAAGGAAAAATGCACCCGATGCGAAGGATGCGGAGGAAAAGGACGTAAAAGCAGACGAGGCGGATGAATAAGGTAAATATTTGTTTACATTTTATGTGAGGTGCAATAATGAAAAAGCTTCTTGAAAGGCTTAAAGAATTTAACACGCCCCTGTACTACGGCATTGCATGCCTCGTTTTCGGTGTGGCGTTTACGGTGCTTCCGTATTTGTGGAAGCCGGCACTTGATATACTTCTCGTAATTGCGGGAATATTTTCCATATTCGTCGGTATTCTTACCGTTTCACTGCTCGATACGGAGTACCGCGGAATAGGCTATTATCTTTCGGTTGGGCGCACGCTTTGCCTTATCGGATTTGGAATATTCCTCATCACGTCGCGCTCCTCTCTTGCCTGGATGCTTTGCATCGGGTACGGAATTTATCTTTTGGTGCGGGCAATCCCCGCGCTTATAAAATGCGTGCTTTTACCAAGTACGGCGGAGGCGGTTTGGTGGGTGCGCCTTTTGGTTTCGATATTTGAAATTCTTATCGGACTTTGGCTTATTATTTATCCGAAGTGGCCGAGCGAGTACGTTTTGGCGGGGGCTGCGCTTATTTTGACGGGTGTTGAAATCCTTCTCAAGCGGAAGAAAAGGGAGGGCGATTCCTCCGCGCCGCGAATGACCTTTGGCACGGTTTTCGACCCCGAATTTGAGGATAAAAGCGATAAATAAAAAACGGCATAGAAAAAACGGCAGTGGTAAGCTGCCGTTTTTTGTTTTTACCCCGCCAAAGCCCTTGATTAGCAGTACATACCGCAAGCAGAGAGGTAGGAATAGAGCTTTTCGCCGTGGTCCTGCTCCTCCTTTTGAATATGGGCGAGCGTGTCGCGAAGGGTGGGCGAATTGAACTCGAAAACGCCGGTGTTGTAAACGCCCGAAACGTGCTTTTCCATTGAGAGCGCGTCCTTGCAAAGGTAGGCGTCGTTGTTTTTGTCAGCCACAGAGCAGGACGAGGGCGCGCCGTTGTATTTTGCCTCCGCCGCGCTTTTGGGTGCTTGGGGCATTGCGACCTCCTCCCCGTTCATAATGCGGTTGATGGTGTCGAGGTGCGAGGTTTCCGCGGTTTTGATTTCGTTAAAGAGCGATTTGAGCGAGGGGTCGCACGCCGCATCGGCATACTTTCCGTATTTTTCGATGCAAAGCTCCTCCTGTGCCTTCAGGTCCTTCAGAATGCTTGCTTCCTTTTGCGTGAGTGTCATGTTTTTCTCCTTTCGGGGTATTTACCCTTACGGAGAGTTTATCCCATAGAAGGAAATTTATTCATTCATTTACATTTTTGGTATTTTTACCGTGATAATTTCAAGACCTTCGCCGCCCGAGACGGTTATTTTACCCGCGCCCGCGGGGATAAAGAAGGTGTCACCCTTTTGGATTTTTTCGCCCTCGATTTCACCCGCGCCGCCGACACATGTGACGGAAAGGAAGGAGTCGGGAGTGACGTCAAGCGTCAAATTTGTAAAGTTTAGTTTGTATTTTGCCGTTTCAAAATATTCGCATTTTCCGATAATTTCGGGCGAATTTGCGACACGGGGTGCGGGTTTATATACGTCAAGGTCGGAAACGAGCATTGCCTTTTCAATATGAAGCTCGCGAAGGTTGCCGTCCTTGTCGCGGCGCATATAATCGTAAAGGCGGTAGGTCAGCGTGCTGTTTTGTTGAATTTCAAAGATAACGACTCCCGCGCCGATTGCGTGTATCGTGCCCGACGGGATAAAGAATACGTCACCCGTCCTTACCTCCTTAAAGGATAGGAGCTTTTCAACCGTGCCGTCCTCCACAGCCGCGCGGAATTTTTCGGGGGCGACCGCCTCGTTAAGACCCATATAAAGCCCCGCGCCCTCGTCCGCCTCTACAACGTACCACATTTCGGTTTTGCCGTACTGTCCCTCGTTTTCAAGGGCGTAGCCGTCGGAGGGATGCACCTGTACAGAGAGCTTTTCTCTTGCATCTATAAATTTCGTAAGGGTCGGGAAAAATTGAAATTTTTCGGCATTTTTGCCCCAGCACTCACGCGGGAAAGCCTCCGACATAGTTCTTCCGTCCTCGGTTTTCGCCTCGCCCCCCTTTGTAAAGGAAAGCTCCCAGCTTTCGGCAATTCTGTCGGCTTCGGACTCCTTTCCGTAGGTGCGAAGCTTATTTCCTCCCCAAAGATTGTCCTTTAACGCGGGGATAAGCCTATATATTTTTTTCATAATCTCCTCCGTTTTATATACCGACGATACGGCTTTTTTTACATACCGATTATACAACACGGGCGTGCCGCGTGTCAAGTGCGAAGGAGATTTATGGCATTATTTTTAAAATTTTATAAAATCTATTTATTTTTCCGTTTACGTGTGCTATAATATAATATCGCGACCCATACGCTACGCGCAGGTGTCTGCACGCGGGCGAGCATTTTATCCCGTGGGTCGGAAAGGAAGGCTACATAAAATGAAAAAGGAATGTAACATAGATTGCTCCCGCCTTAACAAGGTCGGCGGACAGGCCGTGCTTGAGGGCGTGATGATGAAGGCGGGCGAGAGGACGGTCACCACCTGTCGCAAGGAGGACGGCTCGCTCGTCGTTACCGACGATAAATTCGTTTCGGTAAGAAAGGAAAAAAAGCTGCTTAACCTCCCCGTAATACGCGGCTTCGTTAATTTTATCGAGATGATGAAGCTTTCGGTAAAGACGCTTGAAATCTCTGCGGAGGCGCTGGAGCTTGAGGACGAGAAGGAAAAGGCGAAAAAGGAAAAAAGAAGAGCGGAGGGAAAAAGCGCGGTTGGCACGGTTGACGTTGTAATGGTGCTTGGCGTGGTGCTTGGTCTTGCGCTGGCTCTAGGACTTTTCTTCGTGCTTCCCTCCGTCATTGCCGACGGTATCGAGTGGTTTTTCACAACGGTGCTTAACGCTCTCCCGTTTGGGGTCGTAACCGTCGCAGTCTTAGAGGGTCTTGTGAAAATCGGCATATTCCTTGCCTATCTTTCTCTCGTTATTCTTATGCCTGATATAAAGCGCACCTTTATGTATCACGGTGCGGAGCATAAGTCGATTGCCTGCTTTGAGGCGGGCGAGGAGCTTACCCCCGAAAACGCAAAAAAGCACACCCGCTTTCACCCGAGATGCGGCACGAGCTTTATGTTTCTTATGATTCTTATCGGAGTTTTTATCGGCATTTTCGTGAGATTTATTCTCCCGTCAAAGGCACTTTTCCCCTCCGATATAATATATTCGCTTGCCGTATCCGGCATAAAGATTTTGCTTTTACCGATTACGATGGGCATCGGATACGAGGTCCTTATGCTTGCGGGAAAGCACGACAACCTATTTACCCGCGTTATTTCCGCGCCCGGTCTTTGGGTGCAAAGGCTTACCACGAAGGAGCCGACGCTCGATATGCTCGAGGTTGCTATCACCTCGATAAAGTGCGCGCTCCGCGACGAGTATCCCGAGTATATGGAGTTTTTCAACAATCGCGAATGGGAGCCGAAGCCCGAAAACACAAGCGAAGGTTGCGAGGACGACGGCACAGCCGATGGCGAAAGCGAAAATAGAGATACAGCGAGCAGCGCCGCAAGCGAGGGCGCATTCGACCTTCCCGAAATCGGAATTGACACACCGATTGTTGACGTTGCGACAGAGCCGAAAATCACGGTAAGCGAGGCAGACGAAGCCGACGACACCGACGGTGACCACCCCGCCGCAAACGAAGCGGCAGACACAAGCGGGGAATGCACCGCAGCTGACAGCTCCGACGACACCGACGAAAATGACGCTTAACGAGGCGATAGCCCTTTTAAGGGCGGCGGGCATAGACTCCGCGGCGCACGATGCAAGAGAAATTTTTTCGCATTTCGACGGGGTGGACAGGGCTACGCTTTTGACCCGACCCGATGCCGTCGCATCAAAGGAGGCCGAGGCGGCGATTTTACGCCGAATGAAGCGCGAGCCGCTTCAGTACATAATCGGCGAGGTTGCGTTTTGTAACGAGGTTTATCGGGTATCTCCCGACTGCCTTATCCCGCGCTCCGACACCGAAATTCTCGTGGAATATGCAATGAAAGGCATACCGCGGGGGGAACGCTTTATCGACCTTTGCACGGGAAGCGGCTGTATTGCAATTTCCACGCTTTGCGGCACGCAAGATACTACCGCCGTTGCGGTGGATATTTCGGACGGAGCGCTCCGACTTGCGAGGGCAAACGCCGAGATAAACGGCGTTTGCGATAGAATTTCGTTTATAAAAGCCGACCTTCTCGGCGAAAATTTTAAAAGTCCCCACGGCGAATATTTTGCGGTGCTTTCCAACCCGCCGTATATCGCGGGCGAGGCTTACGCCGAGCTTGAGCCGGAGCTTTTTTGCGAGCCGAAAATCGCGCTCGTCGCAGAAAACGGGGGAGCAGCTTTTTACGAAAGGCTCGTCCCTCTCGGTCTTTCAATGATAAAGGAAAACGGATTTTTGGCGTTTGAAATCGGCTTTGACCAAGCGGAGCTTTTGCGGCGGCTTGCAGGCGAGAATAACGCAAAAATCGAAATTTTACGTGACTATTCGGGCAACGACAGGGTTGCCGTTATAACGAAGGGCAAATAAAGCGGGCACGCCCGTTTAACTGCTCAATATAGGAAGCCGAGGCGACCCTAAACCGCCTCGCGGCCGTCGTTGGCACTCCCAACCGAGCTGCAATTCACCACAACACTCCGCCCGTCATAGAATGTGGCGAGGTGATGAATTTGACAAACGGCAAAAGAAAAATCGCTCTGCTTTACGGCGGTCGGGGGTGCGAGCATTCGGTATCCATCGCAAGCGCCGAATACGTTTGGAGCGTTATAGACAGACGAAAATACGAGCTTTTATGCGTTTTTATCGACAAGGCGGGTGCTTGGTGGCTTTCGGACGGAGTCCCTTCACCGAGCGGGCATGATACATACCGCGCCTCGCATAAAAGGGAGGTCTTTCCCTGCCGAGCGGGGGAGCTTTGCGGACTTTTCGACGGTGAAAAAATACTTCCCGTTGACTGCGCCATACCGCTTTTGCACGGAGATTACGGCGAGGACGGGCGGATTCAGGGCGCGCTTGATTCGGCGGGCATTCCCTTTACGGGGGCTGACGTAATCACGGGTGCGGTCTGCATCGACAAGGGCTTTACACGCGCGCTTGCGGAGCAAATCGGCATACCGACCGCACGCGGCGTATCGCTTCCAAGGGCGGCAAGCCTTGAGGACGCGGCTCGGGCGGCAAGGCAAATCGGCTTTCCCGTTTTCGTAAAGCCAAGAAGGCTTGGCAGCTCGGTTGGAGCGGGAGCCGCAAGGGACGAGGCGGAGCTTACCTCCGTATTTCGCCGCGCCGCGCTTTACGGCGAGGTGCTTATCGAGGAGTTTATTGACGGCAAGCGGGAGCTTGAAATCGGGGCTTTATTTCTTCGCGGACGGCATATTCTTTCGCCCGTTGGCGAGGTGCTTTGCAACGGGTTTTACGACTTTGACAAAAAATACGGCGGCAGCACGCAAACGGTATGCCCCGCGGATATAAGCGGCGGCGTTGCCGAAAAAATACGCGAATACGCGGTAAGGCTTTGCGAGGCGGCTTCGCTTTGCGGCACGGCGCGTATCGACTTTTTCCTCTCGGACGGGCGGCTGCTTTTCAACGAGATTAACACTCTCCCCGGCTTTACGAAAGACAGCCTTTATCCCGCGCTTATGAGGGCGGCGGGAATAGACGAGGGTGAGCTTTTCAACCTGCTCGTCGAGGACGCGGCAAATAGATGACCCTCGGCATCTTCGACAGCGGAGAGGGCGGCAAGAACCTTCTTCGCTTTGCAAGAGCGAGAAACCGCGCGGACGACGTAATCTTCCTTTGCGACAGGGGGCGCGCTCCTTACGGCACAAAGAGAGATTTCGAGCTTTCGGGCATAGTAAACGAAAATTTGGCTTGGTTAAGACGAATGGGGGCGCAGAGGATAATAATAGCCTGCTGCACCGCCTGCACGGTATTCGACTCCGTGGAGGACAAACGGGGAGTTTATCCCATTCTTTCAAGAACGGCAAGGCGAGCCGAGGAGCTTTCAAAATCCAAAATCGCAGTTATCGCAACGGGTAGGACGGTTGCCTCCCACGCCTTTGCACGGGCAATTTCGGAACGGGAGGTTGTCGAGATAGAGGCACAGCCGCTCGTCGGGATTATAGACGGAGGCGAAAGCGACGGGGCACTTTCCCCGTCAACCGAAAAAATGCTCCGCGAGCTTTTACAGGGGGCGCGGGGCTGTGACACGCTTATTCTCGGGTGTACGCACTTTTCATCAATCAAGGGGCTTGCGGAAAGGCTCGGTGCGGAGCTTGGAATAAGGCACGTCGTGGACTCGGCGCAAATCGGTGCGGAGCTTATACCCACGGCAAGCGGAGAGGGCGGAATAGACTACGTTTTCAAAACGAAAGGCGGCAACGCCCTGCGTATTTGAGCGAAAGGCGGCAACGCCCCGCGTATTTAAGCGAAAAAACAACGAAAAATAAAGAAGCCCCAAGACGGGGCAAGCAAATAAAAAGCGAGGACGTAAAAATGGCAAAATACAGACGCGGAAGAATAAACGATGCGGTAGCAAAGGAGCTTGCAATCGCGCTCGGCAACGTAAGAGAGCCGAAGGTTGTAAATAACTTCGTCAGCATAACGAGGGCGGAGGTTGCTCCCGACCTTAAATACGCGACGGTCTATTTTTCCTGTATGGGCGACTGGAAGGAGGCGGCGGAGGGTCTTAAAAAATGCACGGGTATGCTCCGTCACCACCTTGCGGTAACGCTTAATCTGCGTATAACTCCCGAGCTTAATTTCGTAAAGGACGGCTCAATCGAGCATGGCGCGCGAATTGCGAAAATCCTTGAGGAAATCAAGACGGCGGACAGCTCCGAATCGACTTCGGACGGGGAATAAGCGGGGGCGTGTATGGATTTCAGACGCTCTACTCCGTTTGACGCTCCGAAAATGGCGGCTCTTGAGGCGAGGTGCTTTCCCGACCCGTGGAGCGAAAGGGACTTTGCCGACCTCATTTGCACCGAGGGGGCAATGTGCTTTAGCGCAGTCGAGGGTGAAAGGCTCGTTGCCTTCGTCGCGGGTCGCATAATCGCTCCCGAGGGGGAGATTTACAGAGTCGCGGTTGACCCCGAATACAGAAGGCGCGGCTACGGCTACCGCCTTTTGGACTACGCTATGAAAACCTCCCGCGGCGTGGGTCTTGAAACCGCGTTTTTGGAGGTGCGCGCAAGCAACGTTGCCGCGCGAAGGCTGTATCTCTCCTACGGCTTTAAAGAGGTATCGGTAAGGAAAAATTACTACAAGGACCCGACGGAGGACGCGGTAATAATGATACGGGCAAGCCGCGCCGACCTTGAGGGCTGACATAAGGGCGCAAAATCGATTACGGGCGCTTGGCAAGGGATTTATGGGGTATTGCCAAGCGAAAAATTAACACGGGGCGGAGCATTCCGCCCAACCAAACCCCAAAAACGAGGACAAGCAATGAATATTTTAGCATTTGAAAGCTCGTGTGACGAAACCTCCGCCGCAGTCGTTGCGCGCGAGGGCGAGCGCTTTATCATAAAATCAAATATCATAGCGTCGCAGGTTGACACCCACCGTCTTTACGGCGGAGTCGTGCCCGAAATCGCAAGCCGCGCGCACATCGAGGCAATAAGCTCCATAACCTACGAGGCTATGGAGGCGGCGGGCGTGACTATGGCGGAAATCGATGCGATTGCCGTAACCTCCAACCCCGGGCTTATCGGTGCGCTTCTTGTCGGAGTGAATTTCGCGAAGGCTCTTGCCTTTGCGAATAACAAGCCTCTTGTAGCCGTTGACCACATAAAGGGACATATCGCGGCGGCGTATCTTTCGGGAGAGGAGGTGCCGAGACCTCCGTTCATCGCTCTTACCGTTTCGGGCGGACATACGGCGATTTACCGAGTGCCCGATTACTGCACCACCGTGACTCTCGGAGAAACGAGGGACGACGCTATCGGCGAGGCGTTTGACAAAATCGGACGCATTATCGGCATTCCCTACCCCGCGGGACGAGGCTTTGACGAGCTTTCTACCGAGGGCTTTACCGAGGCAACGGGCGACCCCGTCGGCTTTCACAAAAAATACAAGAGGAGCGAGGCGTACCGCAACCCCGAAATGCTGCTTCCCTCCCCCGCGGTAAAGGACGACAGCCTCGATTTTTCCTTCTCGGGGCTTAAAACCGCGGCAATAAATCTCATACATAAATACGAGCAAAGGGGTATAGAGCTTCCCCGCGCGCTTTTCGCCGCGCGCTATACCTACGAGGCGGTGGAGGGTGTTTCCAAAAAGCTCTCTATGGCTCTTGACCGCTTCCCCGGCGAGGACCTCGTGCTTTCGGGCGGAGTTGCGGCAAATTCCCACCTCCGCAGACGGCTTTCGGAGCTTGCCGCGGCAAAGGGAGTGCGGCTTTATATGCCACCCGTGTCACTTTGCGGAGATAATGCGGCAATGATTGCGGCACAGGGCTACTACGATTTTATGGCGGGAAAAAGAGCAGATACCTCGCTCAACGCGAGCGCGGCAGACAGCATAGATTAACAAGGAGGCTTGACAAATGGATAAAAATCAAAGCACCCAAAGAGCAGCGGAGACGACAAGAACGGCAGTGCCCGCGGCGGTAATAAAAAGGCTTCCGCGCTATCACAGATTTCTCGGCGAGCTTTTGCGCGAGGGGCGCGGAAGAATATCGAGCGCGGAGCTTTCGAAGATAATGGGAGTTACCGCCTCCCAAATCAGGCAGGACCTTAACTGCTTCGGCGGCTTCGGACAGCAGGGCTACGGCTACAACATCGAATACCTTTACGGTAAAATCAGCGAGCTTCTCGGAGTAAACGAGGCGTATCGCGCCGTTATCGTCGGGGCGGGTAACCTCGGAAAGGCTCTCGCTGCAAGCCGTATGTTTGAAAGACGCGGGGTTAAAAAGCTTGCGCTTTTCGACGTTGACAAGAGCATAATCGGTACTAAAATCTACGGGCTTCCCGTTTACAGCATTGACGACCTTCACGATTTTTGCACCGAAAACTCGGTAGATATCGGAGTCCTTACCGTCCCGAAGGAGGCGGCAAACTCGGTTGCGACCACCCTCGTGCTTGCGGGAGTGCGCGGTATTTGGAATTATGCAAGCACGGAGCTTACGCTCGGCGGCGGCAACGTTGCAATAGAAAATATACATCTTGGCGATTCGCTTATGACCCTTTGCTATGAAATAAAATCACAGGGCGAAATGCCAAGCGACGGGGATGAAGAATGACCTTTGATATAAATTTAGACGGACTTACCGAGCTTGAGGGCTTTCAGGAAGCAAGCCGAGAGGAGCTTCGCATACTGCTCGCCCTTATAAGCCTCGGCGGAAAAATTGCAAGCGTAGAGGACCTCGCACGTGTGTCGGGAGCCTCGGCGGCGAGATGCCGAGCAAGCCTCGTGCTTTGGCAGGAGTGCGGCGTTATTACCGAGTGCGAGGGCGAAACGGTAATCGACGAGTTTAAGCAAAGACGGCGCTCCGACGAAAGATACGACAAGCCCTCCGTTGAGGTGGCAAGAAACGTGCGCGACGGAGAGCTGGCACAGTTTCTCGACGAATGTGCAAGGCTTATGAAAAAGCCGACCCTATCTCCCGAGGAGATAAAGGATTTGGAATACCTCCTTACCGACAGGGGGGTATCGCAGGAATATTTGCTTATTCTCATCGCGCATCTGTGCGAAAGAAGGGTAAACGTTACCCCGCGAAAGCTTTTAACCGAGGTTGAAAGACTCGCCAAAAAGGGCATCGATACCGTCGAGGAGCTTGAGCTTTACATAAGCAAAATTGAAAAGACGAGCAACGAGGAATGGGAATTCCGCAATAAATTTGAAATTTACCGACCGCTTTCGGATACCGAGATTGCCTACGTAAAAAAATGGATGTGCGAGCTTGGCTACGATATGGAAATAATTTCGGCGGCATACGGCGCGGCAACGAAAACCGTGTCGGCAAACGTTCCCTTTTCGCGAATGGACCGAATACTCACCGAATGGCACGAGGCGGGCTGTAAAACCGTATCCGAATGTCTTACAAAGGGCGAGGATTACCGCGCGCAAAAGCGCAAAAGCGAAAAAGAGCAAAGAGATAAGGAAAGGCTTGACGGTCTTTCCGCCGCGGGCACGAGGTCCTCGGCAAAGCGCGAATCAAACGCAAAATACAACGATTTCGATACGGAGGATGCACTGATGGCGGCGCTCAAGCGCAGCTATGGCAGCACCGACTCGGAGGATAACTAAAGGCTTGCTCGCCAAATACGGGCGGCAGAATGGAGAATTGTATGTATTCAATAGAAAATTACAGACTCGCAAGAGAGGAAATTGAGGCAAGACGCGCAAATGCGGAGGCTACCGCCGAGGCAAGAAACGACGAGCTTCGCTTTTTGTATAGCGAAATAAAGGAAATCGACGACGAGCTGACGGGCACGGGGCTTGCGCTTTTTAAGCTTGCCTGCTCGGGCGGAGATATTGCTCCCCTTCGTGCAAGAAACGAGGAGCTTATGGCAAAGCGCAGAAAAATCCTCGTCGGTCTTGGCTACCCCGCCGATTACACCGACGTGCATTACGTTTGCAAGGACTGCTCCGACACGGGCTTTGTCGGAACGAAAATGTGCAAATGCCTTAAGGAATTGCTTATCACGAAGAATATTCGCTCCTCGGGCATCGGCAGTCTCATAGAAAAGCAGTCGTTTGAAAACTTCGACCTTGAATGGTATCGCGACGACGAGCAGGGGTATCAAAGAATGATAAAGAACCTCGATACGGCAAAGGCGTTTGCGAAGAATTTTGCCGCGCACAGAGATAATCTTCTTTTGATCGGCTCGACGGGCACGGGAAAAACGCACATTTCAACCGCAATCGCAAGAGAGGTCATTCACCAGGGCTACGACGTCCATTACGACAGCATTCAAAACGTAATCACCGCATTTGAAAACGACAGATTTCATTCGGGCTACGGTCAAAGGGAGATAGAGGGTGACAAATACCTTGAATGCGATCTTCTCATAATCGACGACCTCGGCACGGAGTTTGTAAATCAATTCTCTATTGCAACCCTCTACAATATCATTAACACGAGGTGCAACAAGGGTCTTTCCACCATTATTTCCACCAACCTTTCCGCGGCGGATTTGAGGGCGAAATACGACGGAAGAATTATATCCCGCATTATCGGCTCGGATTACAAGGTTCTTTTCTTCACGGGAAAGGACCACAGAGTCGGTATGTAATTTACCAATTTTAAAATTTAACGAAAAAAGAGAGGACGCTTCGGCAAAAACCGATTTGTTCTCTCTTTCTTTATATGGCCGTTTGTCTATTTAATTCGTGATAAGAGGTAGGAAAGCAGCTCCTGCTCGCGCATTTCGCCCGCGGCAACCGACATTCCTATGTGATACACGTCCCCGTCCGAAAGCGGCATACCAAAGCCGTATGCGGCAAGCAGGGTGAGCATCAAAACCACGCCTACGCGCTTGTTTCCGTCAACGAAGGGGTGGCTTGAGATTACCGAAAAGCCGAGATGCACCGCCTTTTCAACCGGCGTGGGATAAAGCTCGCAGCCGCCGAAGGTCATAAAGGGAGATGCAAGTGCGCCTTCAAGAAGCCCCATATCTCTTACTCCCACATCGCCGCCCGTTTTTTCGGCGATTTTTTCGTGAATAGCTATCGCGGTATTAACACTTATCATTATGCAAGCTCCCCGAGAGGACCTTTGTATTTTTCAATCACGTCCTCCGCTATTTTCAAAAGCTCCCCGTCCGAAGGAAGGGTAACGGTTTTATTCTCGTTTTCCATTTTTACTCCGTTTTGACAACAATCGTTTAAATTTTTACTATATGCGGGCTGTTAAAAAAGTCTTTTCCTTAGAAGGAAGAAAAGAATTGCACCGACCGTAATTACACCGCCGCCCCCGCAGACAACCGTCACTACCGTATTTTCCGTGCTGCCGTTTGAGGCTATGGGAACCGTGCTTACCGACTCCTCGCCGCAGAGGGTGCATACCCTGCGCTCAAGTCCCGACTTTTCCGCGGTTGCGCTTACTATTACCTCGGCTTCGCCAAAGACGTGCCCCTCGGCTTGAAGAATCACGCCCGACACCATAATTTCGTGACATTCGCTACAGTAATCGTCACCCGAATATCCGTCCTCAGTACAGGTGGGCGCAACGTAGTTTGCCGTATAAAAGCCCTTCGTGTGCTTACAGTCCTCGACCGCTCCCGGGTAACGGCTTTGTGAATAGCCGCAAACCGTACAGCTTCGCTTTTCGTAGCCGTTGGTGTCGGGCTGCCATTCGCCAAAGACGTGATTTCCCGTTGCGGAAATTGCCGTGCCCTTTTGTACGGTTGTTTTGCAATCGTTACAGTAGGTGTCACCCGTGTAGCCGTTTTTGCCGCAGGTCGCAGCCTGTGCATTCTTTATCACGGTGTTCTTGTGCTGGCATACGGTATCTCCGCCACCGACGTCACCGCCGCCAACGTCACCGCCGCCAACGCTACCGCTTGCAGCCTTGCCCGACGGGGTTTGCATATCGGCAGGAACAGACTCACCGAAAACAAGCCACGCGTATTCGGGGTAGTCGATAAAAACGTTACGGTTACCCTGGATTGCGTAAACGACCTCGTTACGTCCCATTTCCCAGGTATCAACCGGGTCAAGCGCGCACCACTCGAGAAGCACGTCAACGCTTTGAAAAACCTCCGTAACGCTGTCGCAGCCCCAAGAAGAGCCCCATCTTACCCACATATAAAGAACTATTCTTGCAACGTCACCCTTCGCATTGTCGTTAGGCTCAAAGAAGCTTCCGGAATAGGTTCCGCCAACAGCACCGGAGAGGTTTCCCGTGCTGGTTGAACCGCCCGAAACGTTGCCGAATTTTTTATTTCCACGGTTAGAATTTGTTTTGTTTTCGTCGGGTCGAATATGGTGAAGGTCAGCACCGCCTCCCGACGTGTTATCGCCGCCAAGAGATTTTGGCCAAACGTGCTCCCTGTTCCAGCCGTTACCGCCGTTGTACTCCGAATAGGTTGCTTCGTAGGAGGAATAGAGCATTATGATTTTACCGTTCTCGTTCTCACAGTCGGTTTTAGTGGCATAATCGCGGCAATTGTCGTACGAGGTTACCTTTTTATGCGTGCTTGTCATAAGAGTACGAAGCGATTGAAAAACCGTATCCTTTGACATTTGAGAGAGCGTATCGTATGCATAGCTTCCCGTATAATACCCCGCCGCGGTTGTACCGGCCAGCGTTGTACAAACAACGTCCCTTTCGCCCGAGTTTGAGGTAGATGAATATTTAGAGGGCTGACCCGCCGCCGAGCTTGGAACAACGGCGAGCGAAACCAAAAGCGAAATCAGCATTAAAAGCGCAACGGCGCGCAGCTTCAGGTTTTTCATTTTTCTCTCCTTTGCGTTTTTTCGCACTTTTTGACATTTTAATTATAGCACAGCGGGCGCGACAAATCAACCCCTTAAGGTTATATATTATAATTTGAAAAAAGGAAAACGCCCGCGCGACGCGCAGGCGTAGAGAAAATGACAACTATTGTTTACTTAAATTTAGCGCAAAGCGGCGGCAAGTCGGAATTTAATTTAACACGGGTGGCGTCCTATCGCGCCCCTGTGGGTATTATCGCAATTCCGTTATACACACTGTCAAAGCAGTCGGTAACGTCCTCTACCTCCAGCCTTACGCCGTCGATTTTTATATTTCGGGAATAGTCGTAGGTATAGGTTGAAAGCGGTCTTGCGTAGGCGTCGTCGGTTTGCGCGGCAACGAGTGGGTCCTCCCCCTCAAATCCGACTATAAGCAGGGTGTGGTAATACCCGCCGTCGTTTTTTGCAAGCTGTATAACGTCACCGACCTCCGCCATATCGAGCGAAACCGCACGCCCAAACGGCCCGACACCCGTATTCGTGGTCATAAAATTGTAAAAGTAATCCACACCCGTCCAGGCGGGCGCTCTGTCATCGAGCGAAACGTAATACCAGCCGTAGGTTTTCGTGTAATTCATCACACAGCTTCCCGCGTAAATCGATTGCGACACGAAATTGGTACAGTTTCCGCCTATTCCCCGAAAATTTCCAAACACGGGATTTTGTGAAAAGGCATACCTTTTGGCATATTCAACCGCCCGCTGACGGTTGTACTGCTTTATCACGAGCATAAGCAACTCCTTATTTATTTTTTCTATATTCAAAATATTCATTACGCTCTAATTTTGTGAAAAATATATCTTGTAAAACGCCCTGAATTGGTGTATAATTTATTTGTAAATATTTTATGGAGGCTCTTACTATGTGCGAAAACAAAAGACCCGAGGATATGAAAAGAATTAACACTCCCGAGCTTGCAAAGGCGTTTATCGACGAGCAGGTCGAAAGGGTAAGACAGCAGGTTGGAGGCAAGAAGGTTTTGCTTGCGCTTTCGGGCGGAGTTGACTCCTCCGTTGTAGCCGCCCTTCTTATCAAGGCAATCGGCAAGCAGCTCGTTTGCGTGCACGTAAACCACGGTCTTATCAGAAAGGGAGAGTCGGAGCAGGTTATCGACATCTTTGGAAGGACGCTTGACGCAAATCTCATTTACATTGATGCAACCGACCGTTATCTGAATCTTTTGGCGGGAGTTTCCGACCCCGAATCAAAGAGAAAGATAATCGGAAAGGAATTTATCGAAATTTTTGCAGAGGAAGCAAGAAAGCTCGAGGGCATTGAATTTCTCGCACAGGGTACAATCTACCCCGACATTCTTGAGAGTGTAAAGGCGGCAGAGGGTAAAAAGGCGGTCAAATCCCACCACAACGTCGGTGGGCTTCCCGAGGACCTCAAGTTTGAGCTTGTCGAGCCAATAAAGCTCCTTTTCAAGGACGAGGTAAGAGTTGTCGGAGAGGCGCTCGGACTTCCCCACGCGATGGTTTACCGTCAGCCGTTCCCCGGTCCCGGACTTGGCGTAAGATGCCTTGGTGCAATTACGCGCGACCGTCTTAACGCACTTCGCGAGGCGGATGCAATCCTTCGCGAGGAGTTTGACATCGCGGGACTTAACGAAAAGGTATGGCAGTATTTCGTGGTTATCCCCGACATCAAGAGCGTCGGTGTAAAGGACGACTCCAGATACGAGGGCTGGCCCGCAATCATTCGCGCCGTAAACACCACCGATGCAATGAGCGCAACGGTCGAGGAAATTCCCTACGCCGTCCTTCACAAAATCACCGCGCGCATCACCTCCGAGGTTGAGGGCATCAACCGCGTGCTCTACGACCTCACCCCCAAGCCCACAGGCACCATTGAGTGGGAATAATTTCCCCATCGCAGCTTGGATTTCATAACAAAAACCGACCCGAAGCGGGTCGGTTTTTTATTTTTCTTTTGCGCGGGCGAGCCATTCGGATGCGGAAATTTTACAGCGCTCCTTAAAAAAGGCGGAGAGGTAGGAGAGCGAGGAGAAGCCCATTTTCTCCGCTATTTCGGAAAGGCTGTATCCTCCGAGCAAGAGCGACTGTATTCTCGCAATTCTTATTCTTGCGTAATATTGCATCGGCCCCTCTCCCGCGTAGGATTTAAACAGCTTTGTCACGTAGCTTTTGCTTACGTGGCGGATTTGTGCAATTTGCTCGAGCGAAAGACAGTCATCCACTCCGTCCTGCATCACCGAAACGATACGGCTGTATTCAGCCGCGCCGCGCGAGGTAGAAAGCATCTCCTCGTTTGCGCTTATATTTGCAAGAGAGAGCAAAAACACCGTCAGCCTTGCAAGCCCCTCGTGCCCGATTTTGTTCGGATTACCAGCCTCCCGAGATGGCGGGGCGGCGTTTGACGAGCAAGCGTCGCTGTTCCCGATTTTATTCCTATCCTTTTCGTAGCACATATAATAAAGCTTTGCAAAGCATTTTTCGTACTCCGACCTCAATTCAAGCGGAAGCGCAAATACTCCGTTTTTTATATTTTCGGGAAGGACTCCGCTGTGGTCGATTGTAAGAACGTGTATGCGCGCGCCCGCCCCCTTTACGCTTTTTATTCTGTGAAACTCGCCCGGGGCGTGACAAATCATAGTCCCGCCGTAAAGCACGTAGGTATTCTCCTCCTCTATGACCTCCACAACGCCATCCTTTACGTAGAGAAGCTCCCAAAACGGGTGGGATTCGCCGCTAAATTCAAAGCCCGCGTCGCATGCCTTGTCGATTGAGGTATATATTCCGTGAATTTCAAAGCGCTTTTTAGGGCGTATGGAGTCGGTGAAAAACGTATTCATTTTCTAAATAATAATCCTTTTTTACGTATGGTATTTTGAATTTATATAGTTTAAAATTATATTAGCATACCAAATACCTTTAGTCAAGGGGGTTGTTCTATGATTATTAAAAGAGAAAAACGGGAAAGAGTGCGACTCGGCTGGATTGGAGTCGGCAGGCGTGGCTTTCTTATGCTGAAGCTTGCGTACAAAATGGACGACGTGGACGTCGTATGGGTTTGCGACCTCGTGCAAAGCAAGCTCGAGCGCGCGGAGGGCTTTTGCGAGGACACGGGCAAGCCGCTTCCGAAATTTACCCAAAATTATTTTGACGTATTAAACGACAAGGAGGTTGACGCCGTTATCGTTATGACCGATTGGTATTCACACGCAAAAATCTCGCTTGATTCGCTTCGTGCGGGTAAATATACGGGTGTGGAGGTCGGTTGCGTGCACGATATCGACGAGTGCTTTAAGCTCGTTGACGCTTACGAGGAATTTGGCGCGCCGCTTATGATGCTTGAAAACTGCTGTTACGGAAGAACGGAGCTTGCCGCACTCAAAATGGCGAGGGCAGGTCTTTTCGGAGAGCTTATTCACGCGGACGGCTCGTACAGCCATTATCTTAACGAGGTAGAGCTTTTCGGCAACGCGGTCAAAAAAGAATGGGACGAAACGCATTACAGACAGTACGAATACCAAAACCGCAATTGCGAAAACTACCCCACCCACGCATTCGGGCCGATTGCAAAGACGCTTGGCATTAACCGCGGTAACAGGGCGATGACTATATCCTCCTTTGCATCGAAAAGCCGAGGGCTTAACAGCTTTGTTTCACGCCACCTTCCCGAGGATTATCCTCTTTACGGAAAGGACTTCAAGCAGGGGGATATCGTTACCTCGGTAATTACCTGTGCAAACGGGGAAACGGTGCGGCTTACTCTTGACACAACGCTTCCGCGCCCGTATTATTCAAGAAGCTTTTCGATACGCGGCACGCTCGGCGGCTGCATTGAGGAGGGCAACGGAAGCACGACCTTCTTCCTTGAAGGAATGGCGGAGGGCGTTATGAATAACAAGGAAGAATTTTTTGAAAAATACGACCATCCCCTTCACAAAAACGGAGGAATTGAAGATAATGGCGGGCACGCAGAGGGAATAGATTGGCACGTGCTTCGCGCATTTTTCGAGGCGGTGAAGGCAGGCACCGACACTCCCATCGACGCATACGACACGGCAACCTGGCTCGCGATAGGTCCGCTTTCTACGGAGTCGATTGCAAGGGGCGGCGCACCCGTAGCCTTTCCCGATTTTACAAAGGGCGCGTGGTTTCACCGAGAGCCTCCCGTCAAAAGCATATACTGCGTTGACGAGGTATTTTCGGATTGATTTATAAAAAGCCTTTTTGAATTTTACGCTTACGGATAACAAAAACCGACCCAAAACGGGTCGGTTTTTTCATATTATTATATGTTCGGTTATTTGGGCGGAGCTTGATGCACCCGCGGGTAAAATCAATTCTCCTCGGTAATCTTCTTTACGATAACCGCGATTATCTCGTTAACGCCGCAGTTTGCGCGCACCGATGCAACCGCCGCATTCGTCATAGACTCTATTTCCGAGATTATTGCGGTAGCAACGCCGTTGTAAGCGTTATACTCGGAAAGGTAATATTCCATAGCCTCCGTAACGCCCGCATAATCGGTATCCGCGTTGCCTGCATAGAAGGCACATTCGACGAGTGCGAGATATTTCTCCTCCTCGGTGACAGCCGCACGAAGAAGCTCCACGGAAACGATAAATTCGTTGGATGCCGCCCTCATTGCCTCAAGCGTGAAGGTCATTTCGTCGAATATTGCAAGCTCACGCGCAATAGACTCGTCACCTACGTTCATTGCGAAATAAAGCTCCTGTGCCTTATTGTAAAGCTCGAGAAGCTCGGCGTATCCGCCCGCGGTGGACATAAGGTTTACGGTGTTCTTGAATATCGTGGTGTTTTGGGTAAGAACGTCGTTGTAATCGTCGCGATACTGCTCAAGCTCGCTTTCGTAAATCGCAAGGCGGGTTACCGCGGGAGCGACAAGCTCATGCTCAAGCGAAATATCCGCGTTGGCAATATATGCACGGATGTGCGCGCAAATACCAACCTTTTCAACGTAGCCCGTTGCGGCAAGATATCTTTCAAGCAGCTCGTTGATATAATCGGCGTGCTGTCTTTGAAGAATGCCGTAGAAGTACTCGTCAACAATCGCAAAGAATTCAACCGCCTCGACGACGCCCTCGTAGGACTCGTCGTACTTTAATTCGCCGTTTTCATCTCTGTCCTTTACGATTTCGCGCACGATAAGGACGTATTTGTTTATGTAATCGGAATTTGCTTCCCACTGCTCCTGCGTGGTGTATTCGTCGATAAAGGCGATACATTCAACTATAACCTTTGAATTCTTTTCGCGCAGCTTTTGCGAGAGAATCTCTGCAGCAGCACCGTAAAGCTCGTATGCGTTTTTGTACTCCTCAAAGCCCTCCGCATTCAAAACCGAGTTATCGGTAATGGTTTGATAAACCGTTTGGATATTATTGTAATGCTTTTGAATTACCTCTGCGGAGAATTTCGTTGCGGCGTAGAATTTTTCAACCGCGCCGATAAAGGTCAATATATTCGAATCGTTGGTAATTTGCGCCACGATGCCGTCGTAAGCCGTCTTTACGTCAAGGAAATCCGAGTCCTCCGATTTAAGAATATCGTCGCCGCAATCCTTCAAAAACGCATCGATTACCGCAAGCGCCGCCCTTCTGTCCTCAAGCGAGGCAAGTGTGCGGATTTGCGTATCGTAAAACTCCTGTACAAGCCTTCCGTATTCGGAAAGGTTGTTGGTTATATACGTAGTATAAAGCTCCTCGTAGCCGTCGGCAATAAAGGCGTTGTAGCTGTTAACCGCCATCTCAAGCCTTTCGTTAAGAGCCGCAAGCTCCTCCTCGGAGAAGCCGTCAAGCTCCGCGGGAACAAATTCACCGTCCTTGTAGTACTTTTCAACGAGATTTTGCGCAAGCTTATATGCGGTTACGCGGTCCGAGTTCGGTGCCGACGTGTTGATTGCATAGCCGCTGTAGAAAATGAATTTATCGGGGGCGGTCATATTTTCAAAGAGGTCGGGGGTACGGATATACGAGCCTTCGTATGCAACGAAGTTATCTATGGAAACCTCGCCATCCTGGTAGTCGGAGTTGGCGGTTCCGTAACGGAAGATTTTAAGCTCGTATTGAGAAACGCCAACGGGTCTTGTATCGTAGCGGCAGATAAACTCGTAATCGACGTAGAGCGAAACGAAGCAGGTGTCCGACTCGTAAACGAGGGTGATGTGCGTCCACTCTCCAAAGCCGAGCTTTATGGAGTTAACCTTTTCGTTCTCCTCTTCGGTAATCTTGTGTCCCGACTGACAGTTTCCCGAACCAAAGGAGGGAGAAATGCTTCCGTCGGGCTGTATTTCAAGGATACGCGGCTGTGCCCTTCCGCCTCCGTCCTTGTCAACCGTCGAATGCTCGATGCCCATCTTCGGATACGCATCGCCAAAGCAGGTGATGTCGAAATCAATTACGAGGTTGTTCTCCTGTACACGGGGGTTAACGTCAATATAGGGATAGGAGTGAAGCGTCTTTCCCGTTTCCTCCTCGTACTCCTTTTCCGCCTCTCCGTGATATCTTACGGTAAAGTAGGCGTTGCCGTTTTCCTCGTATTCAATAAGAAAATCGTTGACTCCGACGTTACCGAGCATCTGTCCCCACGATGCTTTTAAATCAGCTCCGCTTTGCTTCCAGGAGGTAGTTTCGATTCTTCCGTTCTCCCAGGTAAGGGGCCCCTGAATAACGGGGAGGTCGTACTGCTTAAGAGGTGTATTCGCCTCGATAGCCGCAAGGCGGTCGGCAAGGATTTGCTCCCTATCGCTATTTTCACCGTCGCCCTCGGAGCCGTCGCCCGAGCCTTCGTCGGGTGCTATCTCCGTATTGCCGCTCTCCGCGTCACCGCCTTCGGGCAGCTGCGCATCTGCGTTTGCAAATGCGGTAGTAAGCACGCCGAGGGAAAGCGCAAAAACAAGCGCGAGAACGACGAGCAGCCTTTTAAAATTCTTCATAAGCTTTCTCCGTTTCCATTAAAGAAATTTCAAGATATTTTTATACATAATAATAATAACACACGCGCGAGAATTTTTCAATAAGAAATAAATATTTTGGCATAAATAACAAATCAATTCGTATTGTTTGACAAAAGTTTTCGCGCGTTATTGCATAAAAGCTGCTATTTTTATGTTAAAAATCCACACCCCTTACCGTGCCGTTGGTTATCGCGTAAAAAAAGCCCCTCGGAAACCCGAGGGGCAAAATGAAGAATTTTTAAAGATTAGTCAAAAAGCTTTTTAACAATTACGGCAATAATCGAGTAAGCTCCGCAGTTTGCGCGTACCGAGCCGACGGTAACTCCGATGCTCTCGATAACCTTGATAGCCTCGTTAGCGGTGGAGCTGTACGCCTCGTACTCCGCATTGAAGTATTCAAGCGCCTCCTCTACACCCGTGTAGGTAGCAACGGCGTCAAGGCTGTAAATATAGCAATTTACAAGAGCCTCATACTTCTCCTCCTCGGTATCTGCGGTGCGAAGAATTACAACCGCATCAAGGAAGCGGGTGGAGGAAATCTCACCCTTTTCAAAGTAATCGGTGTGCGCGTCGAATACGGCGATTGCCTCCTGTGCGCCCTCGTAATTTGCGTTGAGCGCGAAGTAGAAGCCGATAGCCTTATCGTAAAGCTCACGCTTTTCGTTAAAGTCGTTGCTGATACGCATCTTCTCTACGAGAGAAACGAAGTAGGAGGCGTTCTGGTTAAGAACGGTTTCGTAATCAGCCTCTCTGAAGGAAAGCTCCTCGAGCGTGGTTTCGTAGTTGGAGATGAGTATTGCCATTTCGGGATTGGTTCTGTCTATATCGTTGCTTTCAAGGTATCTTGTGATATAGGAGAGCGTTCCGCTCTTTTCGATATACGCATCGTTGTTATATACGAAGTCAAGGCGTGCGGAGATTTCCGCGATATGAACCTGCTGGAGAAGCTCGTAGAAGCGTTCGTCCATCGGAGTAAATGCCTCGATAACCTTATCAACGCCCTCGTAATCGTAGTTGAAGTATCCCTCCGCAATCGTATCTCTGATCATAACGACGTAGGGATTCATCACGTCGTAATTTTCCTCCCAGGTTTCGGGGTCGTACACCGACACAAGCTCGTAGCAGGCGATAATCTTCTTGGAGTTTTCGTTCTTCTCGAAGGCTACGATAGCCGCAGCGGCGTTGGCATAAAGCTCGTAAGCCTCCGCATAAGCCTCAAAGCCCGGAAGCTCTGCATCGTCGGAGCTTAAGGGATAGGTCGGGTCGTTGAATATTGCGTATGCGAGGTTATAATACTTACGCATAGCGTTAAGCGTGCTAACCTTTGAATAAACCGACATATATCCGTTGAAAAGAATAATGTTTTCATCGGCGTAACGGTTGCGCTGGCACTCCACGAACTTCGCGAATACCTCCTTGTATTCGGCGTTTTCGTCAATCATTCCGTCAGAGGAAACGATGAAGTCCTCCACCTTTGCAACCGCCTTCTTGCGGTTCTCTATGCTTGCAGAGGAGAGATCTCTGCTTATAGCAAGAGCCTCGTTCACGTAGCCGATAAAGAGGTCGCGGTTGGAGATTTTAAGATTTTCAACAAAGGTGGTAGCGTCAAAGCCGGACATCCTTTCAATTGCCGCCTGTATATCCGCGCAAAGCTCTGCATAAGCCTCGTCGGAAAGCTCGCCCTGCTCAAACGGCTTGAAGCTGCCGTCCTCGTTAAGGTACTTGCTCAACATCGACTCCGCCTGCTTCTTCGAGGTATATCTTCCGAGAGTATCCGCAAGAGCATCGTTGGTGTAGTAGTTTGCGTAGTAAACGAACTTTTCCTCCAAGCTCATGCGTTCAAACATACCAAGATTGCGAAGCGCGGTGCCCTGGTAAACCTGGAGGTTATCGATAGACCACTCTCCAACGTTTGTTGAAGCCGAAAAACGAATAGCAGAAAGATCGTAATGGAAGCCGTGTACCTTTCCGCTGTAAGTACCGAGATGCTCGTACTCGCAGTAAACCGAGTAGGTGAAGTTCTCGGGGTTGAAGATTACGGTGTAGTGCATCCACTCGCCCTGTGTGATACTGTTTTGAAGAAGAACGCCCGCGGGGCCGTCCTTTCCGTCCTCGGTCTTGAAGAAGGATATGCTCGCATCGGGGCTGCCATCCGAAACTCTTACGGTACCGTCAGTAAGTATTTTGAAATAGGAGGCATAAAGCTTCATTGAGTCACTGTCCCATTTGTCCTTAAGCTTGGAGGCATCTCCGTCGCCGAGAGCCTGGTGTCCTCCGCCCTCAAGGTGGAAGCCTCCGGCCGCGACCATCTTACCAAAGGTAGTAAAGTCAAAATCTACTACGACTCCCTTTGAAGAAAAGCCGGAGTTATAGTTGCCCTGCACGTAGGTATTAGTACCCGCGGAGTTGCCCTCGTAATTGATGGTAAGGTATCCCGTGGATGCGGAAACCTTGCTCTTTCCGGGGTTACCGACCGTGGGGAAGGGGTGCGCGCCCGTACCGAAATCGGTATTGTACATAGTGGCAAGGTTGTATGCCTCGAGAGTACCCTCTGCGAGCATAAGCTGGCGGTTTGCCTCCTTTGCCCCGTCCTGGAGCGCAAAGCGTGCCTCCGCATCCTGCATCATAGCCGTATATGCGTCGGTATCGGTATCGCAAAGTCCAAGCTTTATAAATGCGTTGAAGTTGTTGATGGCAATCTGGTTTCTCGCGGTGCTTGCAACCGTTTCGCTTGCAACAAGGTCGAGATAACGCTCTGCAACGGTTTGTGCCTTTTCAAGAATAACGCCGTTAACGAGCGGGTTTTCAACGATAGCCATCGCGTCGCAAATAGCCTTTGCCTTTTGAAGCTCGCTCTGCAGGGACTTTAATTCCGCGGTATCGGCTGCCATCTGTCCAAGAAGGGAGGCAAGCTTTTCCTCCACCCTTGTATTTGCAGCAGCAACGGCATCGGCGTATCCGTCAGCCGAGGGGTCAACCGTGGGAATGTAGTCCGCAATCTCGGCAAGCGCGGTATAGCCGTCGGACGCGGTGTCAACGTTTGCCACCATTGCATTAAGCTCCTCTACCGTACCCGTATAATCCTCGGCAAAGCCGCCGATAACAAGACCGACGGAAAGTGCCGCAACGAGAAGCAAAAGAGCCGAAATCTTTTTGAAATTCTTCATAGTAATCTCCTTAAATTCGATTCTGCACTGCTCACATTATAGCACTATATATTTTACATTTCAACACCCGCACGAGATATTTGTGTATTTTGCCCGAAAAGTTCTACTATTTTGATATATGCCCGACACGCGCGGATAAAGTGAAAAAAGCCCGTGCCGCCTCGCTCCGCGAGTGTAAAATCCCAAAAAACGCGGGCGTAAGGTCCACGAAAGCACGGCAAAAAACAAAAAATCACGGCAAAACCAAGAGTCGCGGGTGCAAAGCCAAAAAAACAAAAAGTTCCGCTTTGACGCCGATCCCGAAAAGAAAAAACGACAAAAGCAACCGCCCTGTGCGGGCGGCTGACAATAGCAAAACGGCGGAAAAAGGACCTCCGCCGTTCGTTAAAAATGTAAATAATTGTTTGCAAATACAGCTATGATTTTACCGCGCAAGGGTCGGTAAAATTTAACACGCCCTACCCTCTTTTCCAATATTTGCGGTCAAGGGAGCGGTACATTATAGCCTCCGCAATATGCCCGTCGTCTATGACCTCCGAGCCGTCAAGGTCGGCAATCGTTCTTGCAACGCGCAAAACCCTGTCGTGTCCTCTTGCGGAAAGCCCGAGCTTTTCAAACGCCTCCTTCATAAGGCTTGAAGCCTCGTCGGTAAGCACGCAATGTCGGCGAAGCAGCTCGGTTGACATATTTGCGTTAAGCACTCCCGTTTTATCCCCCGCAGCGGCAAGTCGCTTGTTCGTAAACTCTCTTGCGGCGTTTACGCGCTTTCTTATTTCCGCGGACGGCTCTCCATGCACGCCCTTTCCCGCGAGGTCGGTATAGGACACGGAGGGAAGCTCTATTTCTATATCTATTCTGTCAAGAAGCGGACCCGAAACCTTTTCAAGATACTTTGATATGGATGCGGGATTGCAGGAGCAGCGGCGGTTTGGGTCGCCGAAATATCCGCATCGGCAGGGGTTCATCGCACAAACGAGCATAAACTTTGCGGGATAGGTGATTTTTGCCGCGGCACGGGTTACGGTAACAACTCCGTCCTCAAGCGGCTGGCGCAGCCCCTCGGTTACCTGCTTTGAAAACTCGGGAAGCTCGTCAAGGAAAAGGACGCCGTTGTGCGCCAAGGAAATTTCACCCGGGCGCGGATATGCTCCTCCTCCGACAAGTCCAGGCATACTCACGGTATGGTGAGGCGAGCGAAAGGGTCTTTCTGTAACGAGTCCCTTGCGAAGCTTTCCGCTTACCGAATGTATTTTCGTGGTTTCAAGTGCCTCCTCAAAGTCCATATCCGGTAAAATGGAGGGCAGACGCTTTGCAAGCATTGATTTTCCCGTACCGGGAGGTCCTATCATAAGCACGTTGTGACCGCCCGCGGCGGCAACCTCAAGGGCGCGCTTTGCACGAAGCTGACCGCAGACGTCATAAAAGTCAAGCGTTTTTTCGTGACGGGTAAGGTCGATTGCCGAAAAGCTCGGCGGTGTCGGCTCAATCGGGCAGGCTCCCTTAAAATGCTCAACCGCCTCGCGCAGGGTTTTGACTCCGTAAACGGTTATGCCCGAAACAACCGACGCCTCGAGCGCGTTATCGTACGGAACGTATATCTCCTTCATTCCGAGGTCGCGTGCCGAAACCGTCATCGAAAGCACTCCGCTTACCGCGCGAAGCTCTCCCGAAAGCGAAAGCTCTCCGACGATGCATTTGTCCGAGAAATCGTATTCGCGCGAGATAACTCCGTCACTTTGCAAAATCGCAAGAATAATGGCAAGGTCGAAAACCGTACCCTCCTTTTTGACGTCGGCGGGAGCGAGATTTATCATTATATCAAGCGCGGGAAACATAAATCCGCTGTTTTCACAGGCGGATTGCACTCGGTTTTTCGCTTCCTTTACTGCTGCGTCGGGAAGTCCGACAAGCTCGAAGCGCGGCATCCTGTCCCACGCGCTGCACTCGACGGTTACCGAAAACCCGTCGATGCCCACAACTCCCGAGGAGAAAATTTTAGATAGCATAAAGCACCCCGCTTTAAGCCCTTCTTTAAATTGGTAAAGGAAGGTCACGCTTCACCGAAAAGGCTTTTCTTTATTATACTACCACTTGAGTTATATTTCAATAGATTTTTTCCTTCGGCGGCGTATTTTTTTGCAGATGTTGACACGGGCACGGTTTTGGGGTATAATAACGGTATAAAGGGCAAACGGATTTTTTATCGGAGTCTTGCCCGAAAATGCGTGAAAACGCGACACGGGTGGCAGCTTTTAAACAAAACGAAGGCGACGGCTGCGCAGGTGGCGGCGCGGAGGACAGGAAATGCAGGACAGTATGTACACGAGGACCGAGATGCTCCTCGGCACGGAGGGTATCGAAAAATTAAAGAAGGCTTGCGTTGCCGTTTTCGGCGTTGGCGGAGTCGGCGGATTTGCCGTTGAGGCTATCGCGCGGGCGGGGGTCGGGAAAATCGTCCTCATCGACGCGGATACGGTGTCACCCTCCAATATAAACCGACAAATAATTGCAACGTCAAAAACGGTTGGAAGGTATAAAACCGAGGTTGCGCGGGAAAGAATAAGAGAGATAAACCCCGACTGTACGGTCGAGTGCTACAATATCTTTTATTCGGAGGAAAGCACGGGGGGCATTTGCCTTTCGGATTTTGATTACGTAATAGACGCCATTGACAGCGTGAGGTCAAAGCTTTTTCTCATAGAAGGCGCGGTGCGCGCGGGCGTTAGGATTATTTCCTCTATGGGCACGGGCAACAAGCTTGACCCGACGCGCTTTGCCGTTACCGATATTTCGAAAACGCATACCTGCCCTCTTGCAAGGGTTATTCGCACCGAGCTTAAAAAGCGAAAAATCACGCAGCTTAAGGTTTTGTTTTCGGACGAGCCGCCAATCAATCCCACGGGCGAGAGGCTGCCGGGAAGCGTTTCCTTCGTCCCAAGCGTGGCGGGTCTTATAATCGGCGGCGCGGTTATACGGGATATTGTCGGCATTTAGCACCGAAATTCAGTTAAAACTTTACACGGGGTAGCCTTGCCCCGTGTTTTTTTGTTGCTTTTGAAGGATACGGAGGAAGCTTTTCGGGGGTGCTATGCCAAGAAAAACAAGATTTTTCGACCAAAAAAATACAAGGGGAAAAAGCGAGGAGGGCGTAACCTTTGCCTTTTATTGCTTTATTCTTTCATCCTTCGTTTTCGCTCTGACCGTCATTCCCGTCAGGGTTATATTTGACGAGGCGTTTCGCGCCTCCGCTGAATACCGCCTTATTCTTTTTCAGCTTACGGCGGGGGTGTTTTTTCTGCGCCTGCCCCGACTTTTGGCGCGCCCCCTGCGAATAGATTTGCCAAGCGGTCTTTACGTAGCGTATATGCTTTTTCTTTGGGGTGCGATTTTTCTCGGCGAATTTGCGATGCTTTACTACCGAGTTGCGGCTTGGGATACCGTAATGCATATTTACAGCGCGGTGCTTCTCTCCTTTCTCGGTCTTTCGCTCCCACGACTTTTCACGGGCGAGGAAATTTCACCCGCCCTTACCGCCCTGCTCTCGCTCGGCTTTTCGGTTTTGGTGGGAGTGCTTTGGGAAATTTACGAATTTTCCTTCGACGGGCTTCTCGGACTTAATATGCAAAAGTTTTCAGCACCCCTCGGTGCGGGACAAAGGCTCTCTCCCCTCGTTGGCAGAGCCGCGCTCACCGACACGATGACCGACCTTATAGTTGACCTCGTTGCCTCGCTTGCGGTATCTACTTGGGCGTATTTATATATTAAAAGGAAGGGTGCATTGCCAAAATCCCTCACTGTAAACCGAAGCAAGGAATAATTAAACCGCACTTTTTCTTACTTTTTGCAATGTAGTTTGGCTATAAAGAATAGTTTATTGCATTTTATCTTTTCTTGCGAAAAAGGTATTGCAAAGTGTTTTTTCCTGTGTTATAATAATCAGGCTTTAAACGAAAAGCACTCGCACCTTTAGCTCAGTTGGTAGAGCAACTGACTCTTAATCAGTGGGTCCCGGGTTCGAATCCCTGAAGGTGCACCATAAAAAATCGCAGAACGATGTTCTGCGATTTTTTTATCCAAGCAATAGGCTTGGCATATCATCACCGCAGGTGCATCTCATCACCGCAGGTACATATCACCACGCCCCGCGTGTATCTCATCACGCCCTTAAGGGATAAAAAACGGCGCATTTCTGCGCCGTTTTTGTTTTGCAAATAATTGTTTGCATTTTTGCTTTTACGATTATCAAAACTCAACAAAATTCAACACGGGGCGGGTGCTTTTTATCAATCAAACGCCACCTTTTCGCTTGAGCTGCTCCAATGGCGGACGGTTACACCCGTTGGAACGGTGTAATCGACCTCCACCTTTCCGTTTTCGTCGCGGCTCCAGCGGACGGCTGCCCTACCCTTTGGAAGGTCGTAATACGCCTGTGCAAAATCTATACCGTGAACGGGACAGGGTGCAATCTCCACCGTCCTGCTGTCAATGACGTTAAGACCCGCAAGACGCGTCATAAACCAGCGGGCAATATCGCCGAGGAAATGGTGATTATAGGAGCTTGGTGCGTGTGACTCGTCAAAGAAATGCTCGGGGATTGCGGTATGCCCCTGCTCGATAAGGAGCGTGTAGGACGGGAATTTGTCGCGGGTAATCATTTCGTATGCGAGGTCGTATTCGCCAAGCCTTGCAAGCACGTCGAAAATACAGTGCATTCCGATAAATCCGCAGTCGAAGGCATCGTCCTTTGCGTGAATGAAGCGAAGAAGATGGGCAAGCGCGCCCTGTTCCTCTCCCTTTTCAAAAACACCGTAATAGAGGGCAATCGCCTGCGAGGACTGACATTCTCCCTTCACAACGAGGGACTCAAGGTCAACCATCTCGCGGCGCACGGTTTCGCGCATATCAAGATAAATTCCGTTGGCAAAAGCCGCCTGGTGCTTCATACCGACAGCACCCAGCATTTCGGCAGCCTTCCTTGCCATATCCATAACCATTACGCTGTCGGTCAGGGCAAGCGGTGCATCGTAATCGTGCGCCTCCTTGTTGACGGGCACCCAGTCGCCAAGACCTATCGCAACAGTGCCGTCGGGCGACCTTTTCGTGATTACGTATTCAAGGTAGCGAAGCATCGCGTGTGCGTTTTCGCGAATAACGTCCGTACAGCCGCGGTATTTGTAAAGCGTATAGGGGAGGTTAAACAGCACGCTGTCCCACGTAGGTCCGTTGCCCCATTCAAAGCCCCAGCCCGCCGTCTGCACAATTCCGGGGAGCGCACCGTCAAGCCGTTGCGCGCATCTTATATTGTAAAGCCATTCGCGGTAGCTTTTTTCGGTACTAAAAAGCAGAGTCGTGTGGTCGGAGGACAGCGAGGCGTCACCTGTCCAGCCGTTTTTCTCGCGGTGCGGACAGTCGGTGGGAAAATAGAAGAAATTCGACCTGTCGGCATTTTTAACCATTGCGAAAAGCGTATTAAGCCTTTCGTCTGAGCATTTGAAGCCGCCGATGCTCTCAAGCGCGGAGGACATAACGAGATAGGTAAGAAGCTCGGGGGTTGCCTGCTCCTCGGTAATCCCCTCCACCTTTACGTAGCGGAAGCCCGAATAGTGGAAATGCGGCTCGTAAACGTCCTCACCTCCCGAGCAGATAAAGCGCAGAGTTTGGTTATAGGTATCGTATGCCCCCGCATCGGGACGGATAAAACGAATGTTATCGTTGTAAAATTTGCCGTCGCGAAGCATCTCCGCGTGCCAAAGTGTAACGAGCTGACCGCGCTCTCCCTTTATACGAAGTCGGGTAATTCCCGCGGTGTTAATGCCAAAATCGTATATGAAGGCGTCGCCCTCTTTCGTTATGCTTACGGGAGAAATTTCACGGTATGCCCTTATCGGCTCTGCGGTGCATTCCCTCATTTTGCCTCGTGGAGTGGGTGCGGCAATTGCGGGAGTCCAGCCCTCGGTATCAAAGCCCGCCCTGCTCCAGCCCTCGATTTCAAGGCGCGCATCGTAATTTTCGCCGCCGCGAATATCGTCAAAGGTGATGGGCGACGGATGGGTGAGAAACTCCCCGTCAGCGTTGAGCGTAATTTCGCCGCAGTCGGTCCTTACCGAAAGCTCCAGCGCAAGCATAGGCGCGGAGCGAAAATTCGCATCGTCAAAATCCCAAATGAAGCCTCCCGCACAGTTAAGAAAGCCGTTTCCGAGAATAACGCCGATAACGTTTTCGCCGACGGAAAGCAGCTCGGTTACGTCAAAGGTATCGTAGTAGCATACGTGGTCGGGGTTGGAAATATAGGGTGCGATATGCCCCTTTGAAACCCGTTTTCCGTTTATATAGAGAATGTAAAAGCCGAGTCCGCATATTCTGATTTTTGCCTCTCTCGCCGCTTCGTCAATTCTAAAGCTCCGCCTTAAATACGGTGCGGGAATATGTCTTTCAAGCTCGGAATACTCTTTCGTTGCAGATATAAATTTCTTTTCCATTTTATCCCCCTTTTCGGCGTATTGCCAAGCAAATTTTAGCATTTATTGTTTTTAAATTCAAGTACTTTTGTAATGAAACGGGAGTTTTAACAAACAATTTCGTAAATTTACATAAAACGAAGCCGCGCGCAGGCAAAACAAACGAGCGCGCACCGCAAAAGCAAAAAAGCCGCCGCACGGGTGACTGCCGAAGCATACCCAAGGACGGTGGCTTTGTTTTTTATAAAAGATGTATCGGGAGGCTGTCACCGAGGTTGCAATACGGCTTTTCCTCCTTGGTGCTTGGTGCGGGAGCTACAACCGCCATCACTACCTCCGCGGGTGCGGGAATGGTCGTTGAGCTTACGCTCGGCGTCGGCTTTTTCTTCGTCGGCGCGGACTTTGCGGCGGATTTTGCCGCGGGCTTTGCCGAGGTCTTTGCGGCGGGAGTCTTTTTAGTGGCGGGTTTTGCAGCCGCAGGAGTTTTTTCGGTTGGCTTTGCGGCGGATTTTGCAGCCGCAGGAGTCTTTGAGCCTGCCACCTTTGCCGTGGCGGAGGTCTTTTTTGCTCCCGCACTTGCCGCTGCCGCTTTTTTATCGGGCGCGGGTGTTGCCTTTGCTGCGGCAGGCTCTGCCACCGTGCTGTTTTCCATATCGGGAGCGCTCGTTTTTACCGCGGAATAACCGTTGTTGGTTACTCTCTTGAGCGAATTTTTACCTATCGGCATACTTCATAATCTCCTTTGCAAGCTTGGTATATTCAACCGCGGAGCGGCTGTATTTTTTGTAGGTTACGACGGGCTGGCTGTTATCCTGTGCCCATTCAACGGTGGCGTCAACGCGAATGTAGGTTTCAAAAAGCCGCGCCGCCTCAAACTCGCGAAGGGTTTCAAGCGTTTGCTTGAAATAGCTCTTTCTTTCGTCCGCCTTCGTTATCGCAATGCCGAGGACCTCAAGCCTCGGAGCAATAGAGCGCACCTTATTTATAAAGTCAAACATATTCGCAAGTCCGAAAAGTCCCCACGGGCTTGCCTCAACGGGAATGATAACGTAGTCTGCCGCGCACATAATATTCATAACCCAGCCGCCGAGGGTCGGGGGCGCATCGATAAGCACGTAATCGTAATAGCCGCGCGCAAGAATCGGCGAAATGCACTTTTTGAGGATAAGCTCCCTTTGCCATTTCGTAAAGAGGTCAAACTCTATCCCACTCATAAGCGAGCTCGACGGTATAATGTCAAGGTTTTCAATTCCCGTCGGTATAACGAAGTCGGAGAGGTCGCGCTCCTCCCTTATTGCGGTGTAGATGTTTTTATCCCCCTCCGCAAGTGCAAGCGACCTTTCCTCGTCAAAGAAGGAGAGCGTCAAATTCATCTGCATATCCCCGTCAACGAGAAGCACCCGCTTTCCGAGCCTTGCCATTGCCGCACCTATATTCGAGGTGGTGGTTGTCTTTCCGCTTCCACCCTTGTTATTTGCAAAGGTAATAACCTTCGTTCTGCTCATTTTTGCTCCTTTCGCCCCAAAAGCCGTGGGGCGTGTCAAGTTTTTGCGCTATTCTATTTCGGGGTCGCCTTCCTCGCGCAGGTAGTTGAGAAGCTCCCTTATCCCCTCGCCCGTGTATGCGGAAAGAGGAAAAATTTTCTTACACCCCGCAAGGCGAAGCCACCTTTCCACGCGCTCCACGTTGGCGTCCGGCTTGTCTATTCCCGTTATAATTCCGACAACCTCGCGATTTACGAGGCTGGTAATGCAGGGGGAGAAAATGGAATACGGCTCGTTTGCGCTCAAAACCAAGCCGACAATATCCGCCTCGTAGGCGTAAAGCGCAAGCGCACCCGAGGTCTGGCGAAGCTCGGTGTACTCTCCCGGGGTGTCGATGATGGTATCGAGGTAATTTATATACTGCGTTTTATAGTAGTGAATGTCCTCTCCGCGCAGAGCCTGTGTCAGGGTGGTTTTTCCCGCAGCAACCCTTCCGATAAGGATTATTTTTTTCATTTCTTTTACCGCCTCGGTAAAGCTACCGTCCTTCGGTCAAATTAGGTTTTCGTAAGCTCGCAGCAGGTGTAGCCGAGCTTGTTGATAACGTACTCTCTTATCGCGGTGAATGCGGACTCTACCGCGGATACGCTTCCCGAAATAATAAGCGTGCCCGTAAAGCGGTCAACGAAGCCGACCTCCGCGCCCGAGGATTTAAGAGCAATATCCGCGGCAATAACCGCGCTCTCCGCGGGTGAAATCGTCAAAACGCCGATTGCGCTTCTCGTATAATCGGTACGGGGGTCAAGTCCAAGCTTTACATATAGAATGTCGTCGGGGTTTGCAATAATGTGACAAAGCGTCACCTGCTTACCGGGGACAAGCTCTTGGACTATTCTCATATTTTCATGAAGCTCCATAATAAACTCCTTTTATATAAATGCTTGTGTTTTCTAACCTTTGTTTACATTTCTTTACCAACCGAAACGGCGGGCAAAATCCGTTTTTTGCTTTTTAATTTAACACGGGGTGTATATTAGCCGCCGATTTGGCATTTCAGTCCCGACTCCTCCGCAACCGAGAGAAGATGCTCCATTTTTTCTCTTGAGGGCGGATTTATCTCGGAAAGCGAATACCGCCTTCCAAGTCCGTCGTACTTGTCGCTTCCAAGCCTGTGATAGGGTAAAAGGTGATACTCGCTCACCCCGCCAAGCCCTCGTGCAAAGGAGGCTATCGCGCGGATGTCGGCATCGCCGTCGTTTACACCCGGCACTACGGGGGTGCGAATTATAAGCCTTACGCCCGACTCGGCAAGCAGTCTTGCATTTGCGAGAATGAGCGAGTTGTCCGCACCCGTATATTCCCTATGCCTTTCGGGGTCGAGAAGCTTTATATCCATCATAATAAGGTCGAGATAGGGTAAAAGCTTTTCAATCTCGCCAAACGGCAAGGACGCCGCGGTTTCGATTGCCGTGTGAAGTCCGTTTTCCTTCGCGGCACGAAGAAGGTCGCGGGCAAAATCCGCCTGTGCAAGCACCTCACCGCCCGAGAGGGTAAGGCCGCCGCCGCTTCTTCTGTAATAGGGGAGGTCGGAGAGAATTTCGGGCATTATCTCGGCAACGGTTACGTCGCGCCCGACGGTTTTCGTCTTTCCTCCCTCGGTCATCGTTTCGATTTCGTAGCGCTGCGACTCGGGGTTACAGCACCACGCACACCGCAAATAACAGCCCTTGAGGAACACTATGGTGCGTATTCCGGGTCCGTCGTGTATGGAAAAGCGTTGAATATTAAATATTCTGCCCCTCGTATCGTAATGGCTCACGGTGTTCCTCCTTTCGCTTTGTTAGGTTAAATTGCGGTTAAATTCATTTGCCGTCGGATAAATTGCTGCGGCAAATTAAAAATTCGCTAAAAATCAAAATCCTTGTTGTGTTCTATTGATAATATCGTCCTGCAAGGACTTTGAAAGAGTGGTAAAGAGTGCGGAATAGCCCGCAACCCTGACTACGAGGGTTTTATAATTTTCGGGGTGCTTTTGCGCGTCGAGAAGCGTTTCTCTCGTTACGACGTTGAACTGCATATGCATACCCTTTTGGTCAAAGTATGAGCGAATGAGTGCGGAGAATTTCATAAGACCGCCCATTCCCTCAAGTGCCGAGGGGTGGAACTTTTGGTTAAGAAGCGTGCCGTTGGAGGCAACGCCCTGCTCCAGCCTTGCAACCGAGTTTGCGGTTGCGGTGGGTCCCTTTACGTCCCTGCCCGAAGCGGGTCCTATGCCGTCGGCAAGAGGTGTGTATGCGAGCCTTCCGTCGGGGGTTGCGCCCGTCGTGCCGCCAAGCGGAACGTTAGCGGATACGGGGTAAAGTCCCGCCTGGAAGATACCGCCGCGGGGGTTTTTGTACTTTTCAACCTCTCTTGTGTAGGTGTTTGCAACGTCGCGCGCAAACATATCCACCTCGTAAATATCGTTACCGTATTTGGGGCAGTCCTCGTCTATCGCTCGCTTAAGCTCTCTGTACTTCGCCTTCGTTTCGGCGGAAAGCGAGCCGCAGGTCGTCACCTCGTTATAAATGGTGCGGACAGCCGCCTCGTTGATTTCAATCCCCTCTCTTGCAAGCTCGGTGGCAATCTCGGTGGTAAGATTAAGAGCCGCCGTGCCCGAAAGTCCGTAGCCGAAGTTTGCCTTGAGTGCCTCTCTTATCTCGGCAAGGGTGTATTTCTTCTGCTCAAAAACGAGCTGTCTTACCGCGATAAGACCGTCGGTGTTGTTTGCAATGCCGAAGCCCTGCGGTCCTGTAAAGTTGTAAATCGCGCCGCCCTCCTGCAACGATTTGCCGCGTCCGATACAGTCATCAACCATACAGCTTTGGAAAGGAAGCGGGCATCTTACCGCGTGGGCAAGGTCAATGGCGTTATTCGCGTTTACAAGAAGCTTTATCATATAGCTCTGCTGTGCCTTATAGGCATCGTAGAACTCGTCGAAGGAGGTCATTTCCTCCACGGGCTTGGTATCCACGCCGATTTTCACACCCTTGTCCATTCCCGAATTGAAGGCAAGCTCCATTGGGCGGCACATATTGAAGAACGCCGCATCGTGCCAGCCGTCGGTCTTGTGCGGAGCCTGCGGCTCTACGCAGCCGATAATACAGTAGTCGCGCGCGTCCTCAAGCGTAAGACCGCGAGCCATAATCGAGGGAATGATAACCTCGTCGTTGTAATATGCGGGAAGTCCCGTGCCGAGTCTTGTAAGCGCCGCCGCCTTCAGCATAAGGCTATCGGGAGTGCCGTTGTGAATTCTTATGGAAATGGAGGGCTGGGGCAGCGGCACGTGCATAGCCGCCTCAATACACATATAGGAAAGGTCGTTTGTGGAGTCAAGTCCATGCTCGTCCTGTCCTCCGACGATAAGGTTTTGGAACATTCCGTAGCCCGCAAAGCCGTCGGCGGACGCCGCATCTCTTACCTTGTTGATATCGTTAAGCTTTACCCATACGCAGTCGAGAAGCTCCTGTGCCTCCTCGCGCGTGATAACGCCCGCATCTATATCCTTTTTGTAGTAGGGATACATATACCGGTCAAAGCGTCCGGGCGAGATGGAGTGACCCGACGACTCAACCTGAAGGAGCATCTGAATAAACCAGAAGGACTGGCACGCCTCGTGGAAGCTCTGCGCTCCGAATTCGGGCACGCGCGCACAGTTTCTTGCGATTTTTTCAAGCTCCGCCCTGCGGTATTTGCATTTTTCCGCCTTTGCCATATCGCGGGCAAGTCGGGAGTAGCGGCGGGCGTATTCGATAACCGCCTCACAGCTTTCGATAACCGCAAAGAGGAAATTCGTGCGGCTTACGTAATCGGCGTCGGATACGTCAAGCTTATCCATCGCCCTTTGCGCCTCGTTGATAATTCCGCGGTAGCCGATTTTAAGCACCTTCGGATAATCTACGCATACGTGACCTATGCCGTTATAGAAATAGTTTCCCGGGGTGAAGATCGCGTGCTTCGTAAATGCGGCGTACGCCTCGGGCGACATATTCGCCCTTGCAAGGTCGGAGCAGGTCTTTCCGTGCCACCAGGGATAAATCTCACGAAGCACCGCCTTGTTTTCCTCCGAAATATAGAACGGGTCGGCGGCACGGGTTGCAACCGTGTCAAGCTCCGCCTCCAGCCATTCGTAGGAGTATTCGGGGAATACCTGACAGCCGCGGGGGGTGACCGTCGCGCTTCCGACGATAAGCTCTCCGTCGCGGATTACGATGGGAATATTTTTAAGAATGTGGGAAAACGCCGCGCTCCTTCTTCTGATAATCGGGAGGTCCTCCGTAGCCTTGTAGCTTTCGGTTACAAGCACTCCGCGCGAGGTTTCAATCTCGGGCATTTTCTCGTAAAGCGCGCTTATAAGCTTATCTATTCTCGCGCTCTTTTCAATTACGAATTTTATCTGTTCCATAAGCAGTCCTTTCGGAATTTTTATGTAATGATTTCACTTTAAGCTCCCGCCAAGCAAGCGACGGGAAGGGGCTATCAAAGCTGACGCCAAAGCTCCTCGTGCGGGGCGGCGATAACCGAGGTTGCGGAAAGGCTTGCGACCGTGCGCGCATACTCCGCACCCGCCTCCGTTGCCGCGGTAACGTCACCGATTTCTCCGACGAGAAGGACAACGCCCTTTCCGCCCATACCGCGCGAAACGCGAAGGTCGAGAATTTCCACGCGAGCCGTCTTTACAGCCACGTCCGCCGCCTTTATCGCGCTTGCCGCGGAGAAGGTTTCGATAAGTCCGAGAGAGCCGCGCGCATCAACCGATTGCGTGCCGAAAAGCGCGGAGATAACCTGCTCGTCTATACGTCCCATAATCGAATGGTCGATAACGTAGCCCTCAAAGCGGGAAACCACGTGATTTACCGCCGCGCTTACGTTTGAAATCGAGCCGGAAAGAATTATTTCGTATTTTCCGGGACAGGAGGGATGCGAGGAAACCATCTCGACGCCCGCGCTTTTGAGCGCGGCATCCGCCGCCTCCACACCCTTCGGTATGCATTTTAATTCAATTACACCTATTGCCTTATACATCTTTTATACCCTATCTATCATTATTTCGGTGTCGGAAACGGTGACCCTTCCGTTAATGGAGGCGGCAAGCGAAACCGAAAGACCGTCGCGCGCAACGGCAACGATTTGTCCGATTCTTACCTCCTCTCCGTCCCTTACGACGGGCATCGAGGGTGCGCCGATAAACCTTCCAAGCGGAAGCTCCACACGGTCAAAGTCGTTGATTTCGCCGATATATTCCGCCACCCTGTCGTATTTCGCAACACCGAGCGTTGCAGCCCATTTTTCCGACGGAATTTTTCTGTATTCTCTTTCGTATCTTGCAAAGACCTCGTCCTTGCCGATAAATTTCATTTTATTTTTACCGAGGAGTGCCTTGTAATTGTTGATAACCGCCCTCGGCGAGATGCCCTGACTGCAGGCGAGGTTTTCGCATATTCCGCATCCGCAGCAAAGCGTTGCGGTAAGCACGAGGTCGGGGGTGGCGTCGGCAACGCTCATCGCGGTGCGTACCATTTTGTGCGGCTCAAGCGGATAGCCGAGCAAAAATCTCGGACACATATCGGTACAGCGCGTGCATTGACAGCAGGCGGTTTCGGCTCTTTTCACAGCGGCACGCTCGTTTATGAGCTTGCTTTCAACGGCACGCACGTCGTTTGGCAAAACGAGTATAGCCTTCGTGGTTTTACAAATCTCGGCGGTTTCGTGGTTGATTATTTTACCCATAGAGGGTCCGCCCTCTATAACCGAGTGAGCCTCGTCAACCGTTATTCCGAGCCTTTCGAATATGTCGCGCACAAGCGTGCCGATAGGCACGCGAAGCACCACGGGTCTGTCAATATCGCCACCGACGGTAAGCCATTTCGTGGTAACACTCTCCCCGTATTTCATAGCGCGGGCGAGATTGTACATCGTTTCGACGTTATATACTATAACCCCCTTTGTAAGCGGGAGATTGCCGGGGCGCACGAGTCTTCCCGTCGCCTCGTATATGAGGGTGATTTCGTCACCCGCGGGATAGGTGTTGCCAAGCACGCGCGCATAAACGCCGTCGGCAAGCCTTTGCCCCTCGGTAAATCCGAGCCTTTTTGCCGTGTGCTCCTTTACCGCAAGGAGTGCACGCCCGAGCTTACAGTATTCCATAACAGCACGAATGCCGTGGAGCACCATTGGAAGCTCTCTTTTCAAAATCGTGTAGTCTGTATAGAGGAGAGGCTCACACTCACAGCCGTTCACCACAAGGGTGTCGGCACCCTCGGCAAGCTTGGCGTAGGATGGAAACCCTGCTCCACCGTCACCGACTATGCCACTCTCCTTCATCAATTCCTTTAAGTCCATATTTTTCCTTTCGCCGCTTGCGGGCGTTAAATCAAATGCTACGCCGCAAATTGCGGCTCAAAAATCAGTTTGCGTCAACGATACCGACGATAACGGCATCGGCAGGCGCGGAGGTGTTGCGAAGCGCAAGGCGCGCGGACGAGCCCGTGGTAATAAGCACGGTTTCGCCGATGCCCGCACCGACGGAGTCGATTGCAACCATATACTTGCCGGTTCTTTCGCCGTTTTCGATAATTTCAACCTCCATAAACTTGCTGCCTACGAGGCTTTCCTGCTTTCTTGTTGACACGATGTGTCCGATAATAATTCCCTTTAACATTTTTATACCTCTTTAAATTATTTTGCGGTATTTGGCGGCGCAGCCCGTACGAAAAGCGCCGTTTTTTTAACACGGGGTTACTCTTTTACGATTTTTACCTTACAGCCGTTGCCGATTCCGACAGCATTTGCATCGTCGGTATCAACGTGCATTTCAAGGCGGAAATCCTTGTGTACTCTAACCTGTACGTCGTACCATCTTGTGCGTCTTGTTCCCTCTACGTCAACGGTGACGTAGTCGTTATCCTTCACCCCAAATCTTGCACCGTCCTCAAGCGACATATGTATGTGGCGGTTTGCGATAATACAGCCCTCGGTAAGCGTGACAACTCCCTTCGGTCCGATAATCGTGATGGGGGAGGAGCCTGCGATTTTGCCCGACTCTCTTACCGGAGGCTTTACCTTGAGGGTGTAGCTGTCGGTTTTGGAAATCTCAACCTGCGACGCGCCTCTTACCGGTCCAAGCACGCGCACGTTTTCAATCGGGCGAAGCGACGGTCCTACAATGGTAAGCGTTTCCTTGCAGGCGTATTGCCCCGGCTGGGAAAGGTCCTTAAAGGGTGTAAGCTCGTAGCCCTTTCCGAAAAGCGTTTCAAGGTCTGCACGGCAAAGGTGTATGTGTCTGTTAGATACGCCGACGGGGACCTCCGAGGTGGAGGCACAGGACGCGCCACAAGAGGATTTACAGCCATCGCAAGAGGTCTTTTCTCCCGCTTCAATGCCTGCTATAACCTGTCTTACTATTTCCGCAACGGTCTTTTCAATGTTTTCCATATCCGTATCCTTTCGGTTTATTGATTTGGGCATTCGCCCGTATGTACTGCATAAGCACATAAGATTTTCGCCCGGTGGCGTCCGCCGCCACCAAAATTCAAAGCAAACAAGCGTTTTCTCTCAATATGCTTATGCAGTACCCAAACCCCGTTTGGGGTTTGGATACCGTTCCCGTATCGGGTAATGCGGCGCCGATTTTTTGCCGCAATTACCTTTTAAGAAATTTCTTACCCTTCGGTAAAGGAAATTACTTGATAGAGGGGAGAAGCTTCTCAACGTCAGCGTGAGGTCTGGGAATAACGTGAGTAGCGATAACCTCGCCAAGAGCGTGAGCAGCAGCAGAGCCTGCCTCAACAGCAGCCTTTACCGCACCGACGTCACCGCGAACCATAACGCTTACGAGTCCGCTACCGATCTTCTCGGAGCCGATGAGTACAACGTTTGCAGCCTTTACCATAGCATCTGCAGCCTCGATTGCAGCTACAAGACCTCTGGTTTCAACCATTCCAAGTGCTTCCATTTTGTTTTCCTCCTATAAAAATTTTTTATTAAGCGTAATTTATATATTTTCAGGCGTTTGCCCAAAAACCAAATTCGGTGCGGATAGTTTCGTGGCTTTTAACCGCGACTTTTCCGCTGTGCGTCAATGGGGAGTATCGAATTTATCCGACTTTCCCATTTCGGTTGTTTTCTTTCCGACGCGGGCATCAGCCCGTGGTCAAAAATGCCATTACGTCGGGGTGGGGTCTTGCGATAACCTCGCAACACTTAACCTTTCCGACCTCGGCGGCAGCCGCCGCGCCCGCATCGAGTGCCGCGCGGACAGCCGAAACCTCTCCCTCGACGACAACGGTAACGAGCCGTCCGCCGAGGCGCTTTTCAACGTGAATGAGCTTTACGTCAGCCGCCTTTACCATAGCGTCAAGGCCCGTGATTGCGGCGACCATCGCCTGAACCTCAAGCAGCGCTATTGCCTTCATATACCAAGCTCCTTTTTATAGGATTACTTGATAACGGGAAGAAGCTTCTCAACGTCGGCGTGGGGTCTGGGAATTACGTGAGTAGCGATAACCTCGCCAAGAGCGTGAGCAGCAGCAGAGCCTGCCTCAACAGCAGCCTTTACCGCACCAACGTCACCGCGAACCATAACGCTTACGAGTCCGCTACCGATCTTCTCAGAGCCGATAAGTACAACGTTTGCCGCCTTAACCATTGCATCTGCAGCCTCGATTGCTGCTACGAGACCTCTGGTCTCTACCATTCCAAGTGCTTCCATCATT
>JAFXHU010000020.1 GCA_017533565.1 Clostridia bacterium | reverse complement strand
TGGTTGGCGCAGGGTAAAAGCAAAATCAGCCTTGCGTCGGGAAGCTCGTCGGAGATGGCGGCAAACACCTCCGCCGCCAAAAGGTCGAAGCCGACAGCACCGCCGTTGTAAAACTCGCGGCAACCCTCCCCGTAGGCGAAGCGTATGGCACGCGCTATAAGATTGCGAATGTATGGCTCGTGCGAAGGAGAAACGTATCTGTGTCCCGTGAAAGCGCAGCCGCCCATAATACCCCCAAAATGTAAATTATAGTTTGCAAAATGCACGAATTTTGTAAATTAGTGCATACCCGTGTTAAATTTAAGCGTTTTTCGTTATAAAACACGAGCAAGGCTTTTTTCCCCCTTGCCCGTGTTGGATTATTCAAGCTCGAACGCACCCGTATAGAGGCGGTAATACTGTCCGCGCTTTGCAATAAGCTCGTCATGGCTTCCTCGCTCGATAATTTCGCCGTGGTCAAGCACCATAATGACGTCGGAGTTCTTTACGGTGGAGAGGCGGTGCGCGATAACGAACACGGTCCTTCCCTCCATAAGCGCGTCCATACCGCGCTGTACAATCTGCTCGGTACGGGTATCTATCGAGGAGGTAGCCTCGTCAAGAATCATAACGGGCGGATCGGCAACGGCGGCACGTGCAATGGAGAGCAGCTGCCGCTGTCCCTGCGAGAGGTTTGCGCCGTTTGCGGTGAGCATTGTTTCGTATCCGTCGGGAAGTCGGGTGATGAAATCGTCCGCACCCGAGAGCTTTGCCGCGGCGATACATTCCTCGTCGGTGGCGTCAAGCTTTCCGTATCGGATATTGTCCATAACCGTTCCCGTAAAGAGGTTTACGTCCTGTAAAACTATACCGAGGGATCGGCGGAGTGAGCTTTTCTTGATTTTGTTAATATTTATGCCGTCGTAGCGGATTTTTCCGTCGGCAATATCGTAAAAGCGGTTTATAAGATTTGTGATAGTGGTTTTTCCCGCACCCGTTGCGCCAACGAAGGCAACCTGCTGTCCAGGCTCGGCGTAGAGGGTGATGTTGTTAAGCACACGCTTTCCCTCCACGTATTCAAAGTCAACGTCGGTCATACGGACGTCGCCCTTAAGCTCGGTATAGGTAACCGTACCGTCAGCCTTGTGCGGGTGCTTCCACGCCCATTTACCCGTGCGCTCCTTGCATTCTACAAGCACGCCGTTGATTTCCTTCGCATTTACGAGGGTTACGTAGCCCTCGTCGGCTTCCGGCTCCTCGTCAAGAATTTCAAAGATACGCGACGCGCCCGCAAGACCCATAATTACAGAGTTTATCTGGTTTGAAACCTGACCTACCGAGCCTGTAAACTGCTTTGTAATATTGAGGAACGGAACGACGAGCGAAACGGCAAGAATTTTGCCCGATATAGAGAGGTTTGGAACGTTGAGATAGATAAGAACGCCGCCGACAACTCCGACGAGGACGTAGAGGATATTTCCGATATTGTTGATTATCGGCATAAGGGTGTTGGCGTACTTGTTCGCCCTGCACGCCTCGCTGCAAAGCTCGTTATTTACGCGGTCGAAGTCAATTTTTGCCTCGTCCTCGTGGTTAAAGACCTTTACAACCTTTTGACCGTGCATCATTTCCTCTACGAAGCCCTCGGTTTTACCGATAGCAATCTGCTGGCGGACGAAGTATTTTGCCGAGCCGCCGCCGATTTTTTTGCTCACGAGGGTCATTGCGAATACTCCCGCCACGATTACGAGGGTCATCCATACCGAGAAATAGAGCATAATGCATATAAGCACGGTAAGAGTTACGCCCGAAATCAAAAGCTGTGGCAGGGACTGTGAAATAAGCTGGCGCAGGGTGTCGATATCGTTGGTGTAATAGGACATTACGTCGCCGTGGTTGTGGGTGTCGAAGTACTTGATAGGCAGCTCCTGCATCCTTGCGAACATTTTGTCGCGGAATTTTTTGAGCGAACCTTGGGTAATTATAGCCATAAGCTGGTTATAAGTGAACGCCGAGGTCAGGGACAAAAGATAAAGGCAGCCGAGAATAATAACCGTTTTAAAGACGTCACCCTTTACCTCATTCCAGGCGGCAGCGCCGCCGATGCCCACGATACCAAGCTCCTCGTTACCGCGGGCAAGGTCAAGCCCCTGCTCGATAGCGGCGAATACGCGCTCCATAAAGAGCGAGGGCATAGACGCAACCACCGCGGAGAACACGATGCAGCAGAGGGTCAGGGGCAAAAGCACGGGATAAAAGGAGAATACGGTTTTCAAAAGGCGCTTAAACGTGCCTTTTTTTGCCTTTGGACGGGGCTTTCCGTTTGGAATTTTTGCCATTAGTCCTCACCTCCCTTTGTTTGCGTGGTATAGGTTTCGCGGTAGATATCGCAGGTGGCGAGAAGCTCCTCGTGCGTGCCGACCGCAACGATTTTACCGCCGTCAAGGACGATAGTGCGGTCAGCCTCCTCTACGGAGGCGATACGCTGTGCAATTATGATTTTAGTGGTTTCGGGGATATATTCGCGCATTGCGGCACGGATTTTCGCGTCGGTGTGAGTGTCAACCGCGCTTGTAGAGTCGTCGAGAATAAGAATTTTCGGCTTTTTAAGAAGGGCGCGAGCGATACAAAGCCTTTGCTTTTGTCCGCCCGAAACGTTTGTTCCGCCCTGCTCGATGTAGGTATCGTAGCCGTCGGGGAAGCTGTCGATAAACTCGTCGGCACAGGCAAGGTGGCACGCCTCGCGAAGCTCCTCGTCGGTGGCATCCTTGTTACCCCAGCGAAGGTTTTGCTTTATCGTTCCCGAGAAAAGCACGTTCTTTTGAAGAACGACGGCAACGTTATCGCGCAGGACCTCCAGGTCGTAATCGCGCACGTCAATTCCGCCGACGCGCACAACACCCTCGGTTGCGTCGTAAAGGCGCGGTATAAGCTGGATAAGGGTGGATTTCGACGAGCCCGTACCTCCGATAATACCGACGGTTTCGCCCGATTTTATCGAAAGATTGATGTCGGAGAGTGCGTTTTTGTGTGCGGTAGATGAATACTTGAAGGTGACGTTTTCAAACTCGATAGAGCCGTCGGCAACCTCGGTTACGGGGTTTTCGGGGCTTGTGAGGGTGGATTTTTCGTTCAGCACCTCCGAAATACGGCGCATAGATTCAAGCGAGATGGTGATGGTGACGAAAATCATCGAAAGCATCATAAGGCTTGACAAAATCATAAAGCCGTAGGTAAGGAGCGCGGACATTTGTCCGATGCCGAGGCTTCCCTCCACGGTGGAAACGGTGGTATAAGAGCCGAAGGAAAGGACGAAAACCATTACGATATTGAGGCAAAGCTGCATCACGGGGCCGTTAAGGGCGAGGATGCGGTCGGCGCGGGTGAAGTCGCGGGCAACGTCCTCCGAGGCGAAGCCGAACTTCTTTTTCTCGTAATCCTCTCTTACAAAGGATTTTACTACGCGCATACCCTTTATATTCTCCTGGACGGAGGCGTTGAGGTTATCGTACTTTTTGAATACCTTTTTGAAAAGCGGCATTGCCATACGGGCAACGGCAAAAAGCACGCCGCCGAGAATGGGAATTACGCAGATGAAAATCCACGCCATTTTTCCGCCCATAAGGAAAGCCATTACGATGGCGAAAATGAACATAAAGGGCGAGCGAATTGCGGTACGGATAATCATCATATAGGACATTTGCACGTGTGCAACGTCGGTCGTGAGTCGCGTAACGAGCGATGAGGTCGAAAAGCGGTCGATGTTTTCAAAGGAATAATCCTGGACCGCGTAGTACATATCGTGGCGAAGATTTTTCGCAAAGCCCGTGGACGCGGTAGCACAGGTCACACCCGCAACCGCACCGAAGGTGAGCGAAAGCAAAGCCAAAGCAACGACGATAGCGCCGTATTTGAGAATATCGGTAACGCTCTGCGATTTTTCGTAGGTTTCGACAAGCTCGGCGATTACCATAGGTATGAGGCATTCGAGAACAACCTCGAAGAATACGAAAAGCGGCGTTAAAAGCGAGGGGCGTTTGTATTCACGCACACTTTTCAGCAACGTTTTAATCATATCGTTTCTTCCTTGTCATATTTATACATCTAATATTGTACCACCTTAAACTATATTTGTCAACACGCGCGCGACATACTTATAGGATAATTTGTAAACTTTTTTGACGGGAAATATGGTGATTTTGACGAGGGCGGGGACTACTCATCCATCGAGTTGCTCGCAACTCTCGTCCCCCTTCTCTCACAAGAGAAGGCAAAGAACCTCATCCATCGAGTTGCTCGCAACTCTCGTCCCCATTCCCCAAAGGGGAAGGCTAAACTCTAAAAGGCTTTGCGGGGGATTTTTGGGGTAAAAAAAGACCCCCGACGGGGGTCGGGGGTCGTACCGCGTAGCGGTTATTTTACCTTCCGAATTGAAAGTTCGTTTCAACTTCGTTTCAAACCGTTTTAAAGCCGTGTCAAATCGGTTCAAACCGTTTTAAAAGTGTGTCAAAACGTTTCAATTTCGGTTTGGTGTTGCCTCCGAAAAAT
>JAFXHU010000019.1 GCA_017533565.1 Clostridia bacterium | reverse complement strand
TTTGCGGGGATTTTATAGGTCGGAGTCAGCGCGGAGTGCGACTCGATTTTAGAGTCGTCGAAGATGTATTTGGAGTCCTTAAACCTTACGGGGTAGCCGAGCCTTGCGACGCCCGAAATAATCTGTCGCATTTTGTCTTTTTCCGCGGTGGCAAGGTATTCGGAGTTCGTTCTCGGATAGGTGAGATACCCCTCCTCGTAAAGCTTTTGTATTATCGCAAGGCTTTCCGCCATTGACATTTTGTACTTTTTGCCGAGCACGTTTTGGAGAGTTGAGAGCGAATAGAGTTTTCCCGGGAGAATTGCGTCCTTTTTGCTCTCCTTTGCGGTGACAACCGCGCCGACGGAATTGTAAAGACGCGCCTGCTCCTCCGCCTTCAAAAGCTCATCTTTTGTAAACCTTTGTTTACTTGTAAGCTCTACTCTTTCGCCGTGGGTTTCGGCATCGCTTGAAATTACGTAGTAGGCTTCGGGCTTGAAATTTCGGATTTCAAGGTCGCGGTCGTATATTGCTTTTACAATGGGAACGATAACCCTTCCGACGCGCAAAAGCTTTCCGCCCGACATAATAGTGGCATACCGTGTTAAATTTACGCCGTAAAGCCAGTCGATATAGGTACGGGCAAAGCCCTCGCCCGCGAGGTTGTCGTACTCGCTCTCGTCCTTCATTTCGGAGAGTGCGCGGCGGACGGTTTCGGGGGTTTGGTCGGGAAGCCAAAGCCTTTTTTGAGCTTTCGGCGAGGTAAGCGCGTGATTGACGCAAAGACGGACGATGATTTCACCCTCCCTGTCCGCGTCGCCCGCGTTTACGATTGTATCGACGTCCGCACGGTTGGCGAGCGTTTTTATTACGTTAAACTGCTTTCTTACACCCGCGTCGACGGTTTTTTTGTCATCCTGCTTCCGAAGCTCAAAGCGAAATTTTTCGGGAAAGCAGGGGAGGTTGTCGAGCGTCCAGCGCTTATCCTCCGTACCCGTGTAGGCTTCAACGTCAACGAGCGAAAAAAGATGGCCGAATGCCCAAGTAACGATATATTCCCCGTTGATAAAATAGCCGTCCTTTTTACTCATTTCCCCGATACCCGCGACGATATTGCGGGCAAGGCTCGGCTTTTCGGCAATAATAAGCTTCATTCGGTCCTCCTTTTTAATTCGTTTTCTGTGTGCTTTCTATATTCTAACACATTTTAGCGAATTTTTCCACACTTTTTTAAAATAATTTTTTCGGCAAAATGTTCAAAGCGAACCCATATTTTTTTACTTTACTTTTTTGTTTATATATGATATACTTAATGTGGATTTTTATCCCGATTTATTTTTTGTGGGAGATTCTTATGGCAAAGCTTTACTTTAAATACGGAGCGATGGGCTCGTCAAAAACGGCGCAGGCGCTCATTACACGGTTTAACTACGAGGAGCGCGGAATGAAGGTATGGCTTATCAAGCCGTCAACCGACACACGCGACGGGGCGGACGTTATACAGTCGCGCATCGGGCTTTCGGCGGTATGCCAGCCGATAAAGCGCTCGGACAATATTTTTGAAATTTTTAAGAGCGAGCATTCGGAGGACGACGTAATCATTGCGGACGAGTGTCAATTCTTCTCCGCGGAGCAGATAGACCAGCTTCGCGCGGTGGTTAATGAGTGTGACATTCCCGTTTTGTGCTTTGGACTTCGCACCGACTTTCTTACGCATTGCTTCCCGGGAAGCCTTCGTCTTTTCGAGGTGGCGGACTCCATTGCCGAGATAAAGACGATTTGCACCTGTGGCTCGAAGGCGACGGTAAACGCGCGTATCGACGGCAACGGAAGGATAGTCACAAAGGGAAGCCAGGTAATGCTCGGCGGTAACGACAGCTATATCGCGCTTTGCCACCGCTGCTACGTAGAGCAAATTCGCAAGGAAAAGGAATAAGCAGCCGACGCGCCGACAAAAAGGCAGACGGGACGGCGCGGCACTTTACGAAAATAAAAAAGCAAAAGGAGATATAAAAATGGATATTAAGGAAATTCTTAAAAGAGTGGATCACACGCTTCTTGACAGATGCGCGACCTTTGAGGATATTAAGGTAATCCTCGACGACGGAATCAAGTACGGAGTTGCCTCCGCCTGCATTCCCCCCTGCTACGTCAAGGAGGCGAAGGAATACGTCGGCGACAGGCTCGCGATTTGCACGGTAATCGGCTTCCCCAACGGATACAGCTCCACCACCGCAAAGGTTGCGGAAACGCTCGACGCAATAAGCGACGGTGCGGACGAGATTGATATGGTTATCAACACGGGTTACCTTCGTGCGAAGGAATACGGCAAGGTGCTTGACGAAATCAGGGCGCTTAAGGCAACCTGCGGCGACAAGATTTTGAAGGTAATTATCGAAACCTGCCTTCTTTCGGAGGAGGAGAAAATCAAGATGTGCGAGATTGTTACGGATGCGGGCGCGGACTACATCAAGACCTCCACGGGCTTTTCCACCGCGGGCGCGACCTTTGAGGATATAGAGCTTTTTGCAAAGCACATCGGACCTAACGTAAAAATAAAGGCGGCGGGCGGTATTTCGTCCATCGCGGATGCGGAAAAATTCGTAGAGCTTGGGGCTGACCGCCTCGGCACGTCGAGAATAGTAAAAATTCTTAAGAAGGAGGAAGCGCACGGCTATTGATGCGCTATATCGAAAATGAGTAAGTTTCACACCCCACACATAAAGGCGGAGCCTTCGGATTTTGCAAGGACGGTGCTTATGCCCGGCGACCCGCTTCGTTCAAAATTCATTGCGGAAAATTTTCTTGAAAATGCGCGTCTTGTAAACAACGTGCGCGGTATTCAGGGCTACACGGGCAGCTATAAGGGTGTTCCCGTTTCGGTTATGGCAAGCGGTATGGGTATGCCCTCCATCGGCATTTATTCCTACGAGCTTTACAATTTCTTCGGAGTTGACAATATTATCCGCGTCGGCTCTGCGGGCGGAACGAGCGAAAGGGTAAAAATCCGCGACGTAATCATCGGTATGGGTGCATGCACCACCTCTAACTATGCTGTGCAGTACAACCTTGAGGGCACGTTTGCTCCCATTTGCGACTACGAGCTTATGACCGCGGCAATCGAGGAGGCGAAGAAAATCGGCGCAAGCTATGTCGTCGGAAACATTCTTTCCTCGGACATTTTCTACAACGCAGACCCCACCGCACGCGAAAAGTGGACGAGAATGGGTGTCCTCGGCGTAGAGATGGAGGCGGCGGCACTCTATATGAACGCGGCATACGCGGGCAAGCGTGCGCTTGCGATTTGCACGGTTTCCGACCACCTTCTCACGGGCGAGGCGCTTGACGCGGACGCAAGGCAAAACTCCTTTACGGATATGATGGAGATTGCTCTTGGCGTAGCGGTGCAAATGAGCGAAAAATAAGAAAAGCGATTTTACGGATATGAAGATAAAAAGAGTATTTTTAACAGTTCTCGACTCCTTTGGAATCGGGGCGGAGCCTGACGCTCACCTTTTTGGCGACGTCGGGGCAAACACACTCGCAAGCATTAAGGCGTCGGGCGCTTTGAATATCCCGCACCTTACCGAAATGGGACTTGGCTGCATTGACGGAGTTGATGCAATCGAGGGCGTTAACGCTCCCAAGGCGGCGGTTGCGAGAATACAGGAAAAGAGTATGGGAAAGGATACCACGGTAGGACACTGGGAGCTTATGGGTATTGTATCCGAAAGGCCGCTTCCGACCTACCCGTGCGGATTTCCCGACGAGGTAATACGGGAATTCGAGAAAAGAACGGGCAGAGGCACGCTTTGCAATCTTCCCTACTCCGGCACGGACGTTATCCGCGACTACGGTGACGAGCATATAAAAACGGGAAAGCTTATCGTTTATACCTCGGCGGACAGCGTTTTCCAGATTGCGGCACACGAGGATATAGTACCGCTTTCCGAGCTTTACCGCTACTGCGAGATTGCGCGAGAGCTTCTCGTTGGCGAGCATGGCGTCGGCAGAATTATTGCACGCCCCTTTACGACGGTTGACGGACAGTACAAGCGCACCGCAAACCGCCACGATTACTCTCTCGTCCCGCCGTCGAAAACCGCGCTTGCCGCACTCAAGGAGGGTGGCTACACGGTAAAATCAATCGGCAAGATTTACGACATTTTTGCGGGTGACGGAATTACCGAGTACGAATATACGCACTCCAACACCGAGGGAATACGCCTTACTCTTGAGGCGATGAAAAAGGACTTTACGGGTCTTTGCTTTACAAACCTCGTTGATTTCGATATGCTTTACGGACACAGGCAGGACGCGGTGGGGTATGCAACCGCAATGAACGAATTTGATGCGGCACTGCCCAAAATGCTTGATTTGCTTCGGGAGGACGACCTTCTCATAATCACCGCCGACCACGGCTGTGACCCGTCGGACCAAAGCACCGACCACACGAGAGAGTACATTCCTCTCATAATTTACGGCAAGGCTGTGGAACCCAAAAATCTCGGCACAATTCTCGGCTTCGACTCGGTAGGAGCGCTCGTATGCACTCTTTTCGGCGTTAAGTATTCGGAGAATATGAACACCGCGCTTTGCGATGCGCTCGGTATTCAAGCCGAGTAATTAAGTAAATAAAAGTTTACGTTTTGGAGGCTATATGAGGCTTTCGGATAAAGAATACAGAGAGCTTGTTTCGGTGGCAAGCTCTGCACGGGGTGGCTCCTATTCCCCATATTCGCATTTTGCGGTGGGTGCGGCGCTGCTTTCGTGCGACGGAAGGATATTTACCGGCTGTAACGTTGAAAACAGCTCCTATTCCGCGACCCTTTGCGCGGAGCGCGTGGCTATTTTTCACGCGGTGGCACAGGGGTATCGCGACTTTACCGCCATTGCGGTTGTCGGCGGTCCGTCGGGCAAGGCTACCGAGGGCGAATGTCAGCCGTGTGCGGTATGCCTTCAGGTGATGGCGGAGTTTTGCGACGCCGACTTTGAAATAATCACCGAAAACGGCGAGGGCGGATATAACGTTTACCGCTTTGCCGACCTTCTTGCAAAGCCGTTTAAATTTTAGACTGATTTTACCAAACAAGCCCGCCGTCCGCGGGGCGACACGGCTTTTGCGTGGCGCGGGGAGCTTATATTACGGTGCGAGGCACGCACCGCTTGGAGAGAGAAATGCGTTTTTACGATATTATTCAAAAGAAGAAGCACGGAGAGGAATTAACCGCAGAGGAGATTGCCTTTCTCGGAAAAGCCTACGTTGACGGGGAAATCCCCGATTACCAGATGTCCGCCTTTTTGATGGCGGTGCTTTGGCGCGGTATGACCGACAGAGAAGCCTCGCTTCTCACTCTCGCTATTGCGGAGTCGGGCGATACGGTTGACCTTTCTATGTTTGGCGACCGCTCGGTTGACAAGCACTCGACGGGCGGCGTCGGAGATAAAACTACAATGATTGTAACGCCCATTGTTGCGGCGGTGGGAGGCTGTGTCGCGAAAATGAGTGGCAGAGGTCTCGGTCACACGGGCGGCACGATTGACAAGCTTGAATCCATTCCCGGCTTTTCCACCACGCTTACGCGCGAGCAATTTATCGCGACGGTGGAAAAGGTCGGCGTTGCCGTAATCGGACAGTCGGGCAACCTTGCCCCTCTTGATAAAAAGCTGTATGCGCTTCGCGACGTGACGGCAACGGTGGATTCCGTCCCTCTCATAACCTCGTCGGTTATGGGCAAAAAGCTTGCAGCAGGCTCTCACTCCATCGTGCTTGACGTTAAATACGGCTCGGGCGCGTTTATGAGCTGTGCGGAGGATGCGGTAGAGCTGGCGAAAAAGATGGTGGCAATCGGCTACGACAGAGGCAGACAGGTTTCCGCAATTATTTCAAGCATGGACACCCCCCTCGGCTCGGCGGTCGGAAACTCGCTTGAGGTAAAGGAGGCAATAGAAACCCTCTCGGGCAGAGGCGCCCCCGACCTTACCGAGGTATGCCTCGCGCTTGCGACCGAGATGGTTGCCCTCTCTATGAAGAAGGACAAGGCGGAGGCAAGAGAGCTTTGCAAAAATGCACTCGAAAACGGCTCGGCGCTTGCAAAGCTTAAGGAATGGATAGCGGCACAGGGCGGAGATGCGAATTACATATCAAATCCCGAGAAATTCCCCGTTTCGGCATACGTTCACGAAATCCGCGCAAGCGAGGACGGCTACATTTACGCAATGGATACCGAGCAGATTGGTATTTCAGCGTGCGACCTTGGCGCGGGCAGAGCCTCCAAGGAGGACGAAATCGACCACTCCGCGGGGATTATCATTCTCAAAAAGACGGGTGATAAAATCACGGGGGGAGAGGTTATCGCCCTGCTTCACACAAACAAAAAGGATGCGATTTTGGCAGCCGAGGAGCGTTATCTTCGCGCTCTTACGGTAAGTGCCGAGCCTCCAAGGCACGCTCCCGTTATTTTCGGCACGGTGCGAATGGGTAAGGACGGAGAGCCTGCGCTCACTCACTAAAAGCGGTAAATACGATTGACCTCCGCAAATTGCTTGGCGGAGGTCTTTTTTGTTGCCCACAGCCAAGGCTTGCCGCACGCGCCGAAACGGAAATTTGTGCAAGGTGCATTTATAGCGGTATTCTTCCTTGTACATACTAAACACACGCTCGCGCAAAAACTTTGTTAATATATTAACTTATGCCAAAGGACTTGATTTTTTTGGCAGTTTTGTGGTAAAATGCTATTTGGTAGATTTTGGGGTTTTACCCCGTTTGGAGGGCTTATGTACAAAAAGGCGGTAAGCGCGTTTTACGTTATAAACATAGCCTTTCAGGCAATATTTACCCTCGCTTGGCAGATTGCGCTCGGCTTCGGTATCGGATACCTGGCGGTAAGATTTCTTTCCGCACCGAGCTGGATATACGTGCCGCTTATTCTTGTCGGAGCAGTCACGGGCTTTGTCACGATGATACGCTTTTTGATTGCGGCTATGAAAAGCCTCGAGCGTCTTGAGGCACAGCACGAGCAAGACAGAAAAAGGACACGGGTCGGCGAGAGGCAAAACGAAAAAACGGAGAACTGATATGAAAAAGGAAAACAGATATATTTCGGTGCTGTGGCTTCTGCTTGCAGAGAGCGCGGTGAGTGCTGCGGTAATCGGTATTTTCGCGCTTTTGGTGGCGTTTTTACCCGAGATGCCGAGCATCCTATACGACGGTAACTTTTACGAGGTTATAACGGGCGCTGTGCTTGGCGTAGCTGCAACGGTAACGAACTTTTTCGCGCTGTGCTACACCGTCAATCGCGCGGTTGACAAGTATATGACCGTGCGCGGGGACTCCGAAATGGACGAGGAGGAGGCACAAAAATTTGCCAACGAAAACGCGGTGCGCGTGCAAATGGAGGTAACGAAGTCCTATATTCTCCGCACCTTGATTTTAGTGGCGGCGTGCGCACTGCTCTTTACGGGCTGGTTTAACGTAATAACGGTGGTTATACCGATGCTCGTTCAACGCCCGCTTATCATACTGATTGAGAAAATGAAGGGAGGAAACGCTTAATGGATTTATCCGTAAACGGACCGATGATATATTTGCGAATACGCGCAATATACGAAAAATTCAGCGGTAATCAATTGGTTTGGCAGATGTTCAGCAATCCGATAACGCAAACGACGGTTTCGATTTTTGCGGTTACGGTGATTTTGATAGCAATCGCACTTATTGCGGGACGAAATCTCAAAAAGCGCCCGGGAAGGCTTCAGGTTGTAACCGAAAAGCTCGTAAATATGCTTTACGGAATGGTGCGCGACACAATGGGCGAGCATAATTTGAAGTTTGCACCCTACATCGGCACCCTGTTCCTTTCGTCCATCATCGGCACTCTTATCGGCACGACACAGATTTTTCGCTCCACAACCGCGGACCTTTCGGTAACGGCGGCGTGGGCAATCGTCACCACGGGTATGGTGTGGTACAACAATATCAAGAATTTCGGCTTCGGAGCGTGGCTGAAGGGCTTTACCGAGCCTATCGTCGTTATGACTCCGATGAATATCGTCAGCGAGATTGCAAACCCGCTTTCGATGGCGTTCCGTCATTTCGGTAACGTTGCGGGCGGCTCGGTGCTTACCGCGCTTATTTACGCGGCACTTGCGGCGGCAACGCACGCGCTTTTCTCCTGGCTTCCCGACGTAGTGCTTAACGTATTCCCGCCGCTTTTACAGATTGGTATTCCCGCATTTCTTTCTATATACTTCGACCTGTTTTCGGGATTTGTTCAGGCACTCGTATTCTCACTTTTAACTATGGTTTACGTCGGCGGCGCCTGCCCTCCCTACGAGGAGCTTCCCGAAAAGACGAAAAGAAAGCTTGAGGCAAAGGCGAAAGAGGCGAAGTAATTTTGCGCCCGAGGGTACGGGCAAACGTAAGGCTTATTAAAAAATAAAAATAAAACACATTTTGGAGGAAAAGAAAATGGATGTAAACGCAGCAAGAGCACTTGGTGCAGCACTTTGTATGGGAATCGGCGCTATCGGTCCCGCTATCGGTGAGGGTAACGCGGTAGGTAAGGCTCTCGAGGGTATGGCACGCCAGCCCGAGATGGCAGGTACTCTCCGTACCAACATGATTCTCGGTTGTGCAATTACCGAGACGACGGGTATTTACGCTCTCGTCGTATCCCTTCTTCTTATGTTCATGGGCGTTAACTGATACGCTCAATCGGGGGGCAAACGCCCCCTGCCCCTTCGGGCAACGACTAAACGAAAAGTAGGATTGATAAATGGAATGGTTTTTAGGAGAATTTGAAAGCTTTGTCGGAGTAAATCTCTGGACGATGCTGTTTGCCTGGATAAACCTGCTTATTCTCTATTTCTTTTTGAAAAAGCTCCTCTTTAAGCCCGTCAAGAAAATGATAGACGACAGGCAAAGGGAGGTTGACGATATGTACGAAACCGCCGAAAAGGACCGCAGCGACGCGGAGAAAATGAAGGCGGAGTACGAGGAAAAAATCGAGCATGCAAACGAGGAAAGCGAGGAAATCCTTCGCTCCGCGGTAAGACGCGCACAGCTTAAGGAGGAGGAAATTCTCCGCGAGGCAAATGCAAAGGCTGACCGTGTTATGGAGCGTGCGGAGGAAAAAATCGAGCAGGAGAAAAAGCGCGCGCTTAACGAGGTAAAGAACGAGGTTTCGGGTATGGCAATCGGTATTGCCTCCGCAATCATTGAGCGCGACGTTTCCGAGGATGAGCATAAGGAGCTTATCGACAGCTTTATCGACGGGATAGGTGACGGCGATGATTAACGCTATTGAGTACGGGCGTGCGCTGTTTTTACTTACCGAGGAGGTCGGAAGCACCGAGAGAGTCAGAGAGGACGTCACCGTCCTTATCGCGGCTATCGAGGAAAATCCCGACGTAATAAAGCTTCTCGACACCCCCGCGGTTTCAAAGGCGGAGCGCCTTTCGGTAATTGACAAAATTCTTTCGTCAGTTGACGTTAATTTATGCAGTCTTGTAAAAATGCTTGCCGAAAAAAGAGAGGCACACTCGCTTATCAAGGTATTAAAGGCGTATCTTTCGGTTTACGACGAGGCGCGCGGCATTGAGCGCGTGGAGGCTATTACGGCAATTCCCCTCTCGGAGGAGCAGGTAAAAAGGCTTACCGACAGGCTTGCGAAAAGGACGGGAAAAACCGTTATCGTCACGAACACGGTTGACCCCTCCATTCTCGGCGGTATAAAGCTGCGTTATATGGGCATACAGCTCGACGGGTCGCTCAAGACGCGGCTTGACGGCTTTGAAAAAATGCTCACGGACACGATAATTTAAAGGCAAATAAATAATAAGTTGGTAAATACAAATGCAATCAAGAATTGATGATATCAGCAAGATAATCAAGGAGCAGATTAAGAGCTACTCGGCAAAAACCGAGCAGGACGAAATCGGCTACGTTATTTCCGTCGGCGACGGAATTGCAAAGGTGCACGGGCTTGACAAATGCAAGTCAAACGAGCTTCTTGAATTTTCAAACGGCTCGTTCGGTATGGCGCTTAACCTTGAGGAAAGCCTCGTAAGCTGCGTTCTTCTCGGCACCGACGTCGGTATAGCCGAGGGCAGCGTTGTAAAGCGCACGGGCAGAGTCGTTTCGGTCCCCGTAGGCGAAAATATGATTGGCAGAGTCGTTAACGCACTCGGACAGCCGATTGACGCTCGCGGACCTATCGAATCCGAAAGATTTGACCCGATTGAAAGACGCGCGTACGGAATTATCGAGAGAAAGTCGGTTTCCGTTCCGCTTCAAACGGGTATAAAGGCAATAGACAGTATGATTCCCATCGGCCGCGGTCAGCGCGAGCTTATAATCGGCGACAGGCAGACGGGTAAAACGGTTATCGCAACCGACACGATAATCAATCAAAAGGGCAAGGACGTTATCTGCATCTACGTTGCGATAGGTCAAAAGCAGTCCACCGTAACAAACGTGGTTGACACGCTTTACAAAAACGGTGCTATGGACTACACCATCGTGGTTGCGGCTACCGCCTCCGACCCCGCGCCGCTTCAGTACATTGCCCCCTACTCCGGCTGTACTATGGGCGAATACTTTATGGACAAGGGACGCGACGTGCTTATCGTTTACGACGACCTTTCAAAGCACGCGGTGGCTTACCGTGCCCTCTCGCTCCTTATCCGCCGTCCCCCGGGCCGCGAGGCGTATCCCGGTGACGTATTCTACCTTCACTCCCGTCTTCTCGAAAGAGCCGCAAGGCTTGCTCCCGAATACGGCGGAGGCTCGCTTACCGCGCTTCCCATTATTGAAACGCAGGCGGGTGACGTTTCGGCATACATTCCCACGAACGTTATATCCATCACCGACGGTCAGATATTCCTTGAAAGTGAGCTTTTCCACTCGGGAGTTATGCCCGCGGTCAACCCCGGTATTTCGGTATCCCGTGTCGGCGGTAACGCGCAGATAAAGGCGATGAAGAAGGTTTCGGGAACGCTTAAGCTCCTTTACTCGCAGTACAGAGAGCTTCAGGGCTTTGCACAGTTTGGCTCCGACCTCGACGCGGACACAAAGGCGCGTCTTGAGCAGGGGCAGCGCATCGTTGAGGTACTCAAGCAGGGCAGAAATTCGCCCATTGCGGTAGAGCTTCAGGTTGCGATAATCTACGCAGTCGTTAACAATATGCTGAAGGACGTTGCCGTAGAGGATATTTCAAGATTTGAATCCGAGCTTTTCGAATATCTCGTAGCAACGCAGGATGAGCTTCTTTGCTCAATAAGAGAAACGGGCGTGCTTACCGACGAAACGACGGCGGCACTCAAGGAAGCGATACTCACCGTTCTCGCAAGATTTACGGGCAACTGACGGAGGGGCTATGGCAGGCGCATCAATGAATGATATCAAGGCGCGTATCAAAAGCGTTGAAAGCACCATGCAGATAACGAAGGCAATGGAGCTTGTCGCCACGTCAAAGCTTCGTCGGGCAAAGGAAAAGGCGGAGGGGACCCGTCCCTTCTACGAGGTTCTCGGAAGGGCGATAGACGACGTGCTTGCCTCCGAGGAGGTTTGCGCGAGTCCGTGGTGTGAAAAACGTGACACGGGTCGCACCCTTTACATCGTTATCGCAGGTGACAGAGGACTTGCGGGCGGATACAACGCAAATATATTCCGTCTTATGGACGCGCTCGACAGCGGCAAGGACTCCGCGGTTATTCCCGTGGGTAAAAAGGCGCTTGAATACTACCGTCACAGAAAAAGAACGGTTATCTCGGACGAATACGAATACGTGTCAAGCCTCGGTGTCAGCGCGGCAATGGGCATCGGCAAGGAGGTATGCCGCGGCTTTATCGCGGGCGAATACGACAGGGTCGTTGCCGTATATACCAAATTCGTATCAATGCTCACGCAGACTCCCGTTTACGAGCAGCTGCTCCCGCTTGAAAGAGAGGCAAGCTCGGGCGCGCCCGAGTGCGATGCAGACCCCGAGGAAATGCTCGAGAGAATAGTTCCCTACTACGTTGGCGGAGTGATTTACTCCGCTGTAACCGAGTCGCTTGCCTCCGAGCAGGGAGCGAGAAGAACGGCAATGAACGCGGCAAACAAGAACGCCTCGGAAATGATAGACACGCTTATGCTTCGCTACAACCGCGCGCGTCAGGCGATTATTACACAGGAAATCACCGAGATAGTATCGGGTGCAGAGGCACTCTAATTGAAAGGAAACAAAAGGAATGAAAAAAAGCATCGGAAGGATTATACAGATAATCGGACCCGTTCTCGATATAAGATTTGAGGGCGGACGTCTGCCCGACCTTCTCGGCGCAATCGAAATACAGCACGAGGGCGGAAGGCTCGTGTGCGAGGTTGCCAGCCAAATCGGCGACGACGTGGTACGCTGTATCGCAATGTCCTCCACCGACGGTTTATCGCGCGGTATGGAGGCGGTTTACACGGGCACGGGCATTACCGTCCCCGTCGGAAAGCAGACGCTTGGACGTATATTCAACCTCCTTGGCGAGCCTATTGACAACGGCGAGCCTATCGAGGATGCGGAGAGATGGTGCATTCACCGCGACCCGCCCTCCTACTCCGAGCAGGAGGGAACGACCGAAATTCTCGAAACGGGTATTAAGGTCGTTGACCTTATCGCCCCCTATGCAAAGGGTGGTAAAATCGGTCTTTTCGGCGGTGCGGGAGTTGGTAAAACCGTCCTTATTATGGAGCTTATCAACAACGTTGCAAAGGAGCATGGCGGTATCTCGGTATTCACCGGTGTCGGCGAGAGAACGAGAGAGGGCAACGACCTTTACAACGAGATGAAGGAGTCGGGAGTTCTTGCAAAAACCGCACTCGTTTACGGACAGATGAACGAGCCTCCGGGAGCGAGAATGAGAGTCGGACTTTCGGGTCTTACCATGGCGGAGTATTTCCGCGACAAGGAGGGACAGGACGTTCTTCTCTTTATCGACAATATTTACAGATTTACACAGGCAGGCTCGGAGGTTTCGGCGCTTCTCGGCCGTATGCCGTCGGCGGTTGGATATCAACCCACCCTCGCAACCGAGATGGGCGCGCTTCAGGAGAGAATTACCTCCACGAAGAACGGCTCGATTACGTCGGTACAGGCGGTTTACGTTCCCGCGGACGACCTTACCGACCCTGCGCCCGCAACCACGTTTGCGCATCTTGACGCAACCACGGTTCTTTCGCGAAGCATTGCATCTCTCGGTATTTATCCCGCGGTTGACCCGCTTGAATCCACCTCCCGTATTCTTGCGCCCGACGTTGTCGGAATCGAGCATTACGAGGTTGCAAGAGAGGTTCAAAGAATTCTCCAAAGATACAAGGAGCTTCAGGATATTATCGCAATTATGGGTATGGATGAGCTTTCCGAGGAGGATAAGCTCGTGGTAAGCCGTGCAAGAAAGATACAGCGCTTCCTTTCCCAGCCGTTCACCGTAGCAGAGCAGTTTACGGGTATGGAGGGACGTTACGTGCCCGTTAAGGAAACCATTCGCGGCTTCCGCGAAATTCTCGACGGAAAGCACGACTCGCTGCCCGAATCCGCCTTCCTCTTCGTCGGTACGATAGACGAGGCTGTTGAAAAGGCAAGAAAGCTCGGAGGCGAGGCGTAGAGTGAAAGGCTTTAACCTTGAAATCGTTACCCCTGACGGACTCGCCTTTTCGGGCGAGGCGGAGAGCCTTCTCGTTCACACCGACGACGGCGACGTTGAAATACTCGCGGGTCATATGGACTATATGGCGTCGGTTGCAACGGGCAGAGCGAGGATTATCACGGGGGGCGTGTCAAAATTCGCCTCCTGCTCGGGCGGCTTTCTTACCGTTTTGGGCGGAGAGGTAAGGCTTGCAGCGGTGACCTTTGAATTCGCAGACAAAATCGACGTCGAAAGAGCGAAAAAGGCAAAGGAGCGCGCGGAAAGCAAGCTTACCACAGCGACGGACGAGCGCGAAATCGCACTTGCAAAGGCAAGGCTGGAGCGCGCGCTTACAAGAATAAAGGTGGCGGGGCTTTAATTTTCCCTACCAAAATTCGGCTTTCGGTATAAAAACACCATCAAAATCCCCCTTTTCGGGGGATTTTTGTTTTACGGCAAAGCAGATTAAAGCGGCAAATCCTTGCCACCTTCCTCGCGCGGTGCGGGCGTTTAATTTTATTTAAGAAATATGCTGTTGCCTTTTTTGCCGCGGTATGATAGAATATAAACAAAATGTTAACATTATTCGACAAAAGAGGTTAAGATGTTTACTTTACAGCATATTCTTTATATGGTCGTGGCCTTTGCCGTTACGGGTGTATTGCTTTGGCTTGGAAAAAGGTATTTGAAAACCGACGAAGGCAAAAACCTTGCGGTGCGTTGGTGCGCGTGGATTACCGTGCTTATACATATAAGCGACCTTTGGGTTGACTTTTTAAAGAATGCGGGTGCGGTGGAAATCCCCGACAATGTGCTTTTCCTTATTTACCCCTGCAACATTTGTATGTGGCTTTTGGTGCTTGTATCCTGTATGCCGCGTAACAACGTCCTTTACCGTATTCTTTCGGAATTTACCTGCCTTGGCGGCACGGTGTGCGGAATTATCGGTCTTGTGTTTAACGCAAACTTTGACAGCAATCCGACCCTCCTCGATTACAGCGTGCTAAAGGGGCTTTTGAGCCACTCCACAATGATTCTCGGCACACTTTTCCTCGGCGTTTCGGGTCTTGTAAAAATACGTGTAAGAAACGTTTTGAGCGTAGTTTCGGGTCTTTTGCTCTTTCTCCTTATCGGTCTTGGCATCAATGCGATATTTGCAAAATTCGGTATCGAGGATTGCAACGCAATGTATCTTCAGGAGCCGCCCTTTGCATCTATGCCTTGGCTTAACACCGCGGTTATGGGCGTTGCGGGCGTAGCCGTTGCTTTCATCTTTACCGTTTTGTTCGAGAAGCTTGCGCTTAAGAAAAAATGGAAAGAAATATTTACATTATCCGCGCTTTTGGGCGATGATATTATAAAACCGAAAGCAGACGAAATCAACGAATAATTTAACACGCATACCCACTAAATTGCTTTTTGGAGGTATTTATGAGAAATTTTGTACTTTGGCTTTTTGAAAAGCGTGCCACCCCCTGTGAAATCGCGCTTTTTAACTTTTGGCACATTTTCTACTTTGCTCTTATCGTTGCGGGAGTTATCACCGCGGGCGTATTTTTAAAGAAAGCCTCGCAGAAAACGCAAAGCAAGGTATTTTCGGCTCTTGCGATTGCGCTTTGCGCTCTTTACGCATTCGATTTCTTTGCTATTCCGCTTTACAACACGCACGAATGCGCCGACGGAACGGTTCTTTATATGCTTGACGTTGACAAGCTCCCCTTCCATATCTGCACCGTTCTTTGTCCCGTCGTCGCCTTCGTTCAGTTCAACGAAAAATTCTACCGCTTCCGAGAGCCTGTTGCAATTCTTGCGATAGTTGCTCCGCTTATGTATCTTACCTATCCCGGAAGCGCGGTGGGCGACCTTTCCGCCTTCTGCTACAAGGTTATTCAAACCTTCCTTTACCACGGCGTGCTTCTTGCGTGGGGCTATCTCAACCTCGCTACGGGTACTGTTAAGCCCGTTTTCAAGCGCTGCTACAAGGTTCTTATCGGACTCGTGCTTATCGCGGCGTGGGCAATGATAGGAAACGTGGTATATAGCTACAACCCCTACGATTACGATGCCTCCCCGCATTACGACTGGTTCTTCCTTACCGGCTCTACCTTCCCCTTCGTGCCGAAGGCTCTTATGCCCTTTGCGGTAATTGCGGCGGTATTCTGTGTCGCTCTTATGGTTTACGGCATTTACTATCTCGTTATCCATATTCAAAACAGGAAAAATACGACTCCCGACGCAAAGGAAAACGAGCAAAAGGAAGCCGCAACCGTTTAATATCAAAAAAGAGTCGCTCCCGCGGCTCTTTTTTCTTGACAACCGATACGCTATAATGTATAATTTACTTGCATTAGATTTTTTAAATTCGTGAGGTAATTATGAAAAGACAGTATGATATTGCGGCGTACGTTTGGCCCTCCTATACGGGTGACGAGCCGCGCTCCAAAATTTTTTGGCAGGAGGGCTACGGAGAGTGGCAAACCGTCAAAAAAGCAGTCCCGAAGTTTGATGGGCACAATTGGCCGAGAAGGCCGCTTTGGGGCTACGTCAACGAGGCAGACCCTGCGGTAATGGAAATGGAAATCAACGCTGCCGCCGACCACGGCGTAAACGTATTCATTTACGATTGGTATTGGTTTGACAGGCGTCCCTTCCTCGAATGCTGTCTTAACGACGGCTTCCTCGGCGCAAAAAACAACGATAGAATGAAGTTCTATCTTATGTGGGCAAACCACAACGCCAACCACCTTTGGAGCTATGACCTTTCGGACACGGAGGTTGGCGAAACGGTTATTTGGAAGGGCGGAATCAACCGTATCGATTTTGAGGAAATGTGCGAAAGAATAATCGACAAGTACTTTTTCCTTCCGAATTATTACACAATCGACGGATGTCCCGTCTTTATGATTTACGAGCTTTCAACCTTCGTTGAAGGAATGGGAAGCGCGGAGGAGGCGGCAGCCGCCCTCGAATGGCTCAAGAGGAGAGTCAAGGAAAAGGGGCTTCCCGGTGTGCATCTTCAGATTACGGGAAGAAGCGGAAGCACGCTTAACCTTTCGGGTGTTGACGGCGGTGCGGTTATTGACTCCGCGGAGGTGATGAAGCTTTTGGGCATAGACAGCTTTTCGCACTATCAATTCGTTCATTTTACCGACATCGACCGCGACTACGGCGAGATTATGGAGGACGTAAAAAGGGTTTGGGACTGCGCAGAGAAGGACTACGGTATTCCTTACTATGCACACGTTTCCTGCGGCTGGGACAACAATCCCCGATTTAAGAAATTCCGCCCCGGTATCGTAAAAAACAACACACCCGAGGCCTTTGAAAGAGCACTTGTCGCGGCAAAGGAATACACCGACAAAATGCTTGAAAAGCATCCTGAGCGTCCTGCGCTTATCACTGTAAACTCCTGGAATGAGTGGACGGAAACCTCGTATCTCGAGCCTGACGACCTTTACGGCTACGGCTATCTTGAGGCAATAAAAAAGGTGTTTACCGAGTAATCCGCCCCTTTTGCGAGTAGCAATTTAATTTGCCGAGCCGCTTACGGCTCGGCATTTTTGACACAAAAGCCGCGAAAGTGAAATTTTAGGTATTTTTACGGGCGCACGCACTTGAAAAACGCATAAATATATGTTAAAATATGTGTCGGAAAAACGGAGGGCGTATGACGGACACAATTCTTTTCGACCTTGACGATACCCTGCTTAACTTTACGGAAAACGAGCTGGTATCTATTTTAGACACCTTTTCACGCTTCGGAGTGCCAAGCACGCGGGAGGCGGTTGACAAATATCTTGAAATAAACCGCGCCTCCTGGAGAAGGCTCGAGCGTGGGGAATGGACGCGCGAGGAGGTCCTCGTCGGCAGGTTTCGCGAGCTTTTCTCGCAGCTTGGTGTAGCCGCCGACCCCGCCGAGGTACAAAAATATTATGCAAAGCGGCTCTCGCTTGAGGGCAGCTACGTAGTCGGCGCGCAGGAGCTGCTCTTGAATTTGCGCGGAAAATACCGCCTTTTCGCCGTGACAAACGGCAACACTGACGTGCAGGAGGGGCGGATTTCGGTAACGAAAATCGACAGGCTTCTCGACGGAATTTTCATTTCCGAAAAAATCGGCGCGGACAAGCCGAGCGCAAAATTCTTCGACGCGGTTTTTGAAAAAATCGGTGGCAGCCGCGATAATTGCGTTATCGTCGGCGACAGTCTTTCGTCGGATATACAGGGCGGAATTAACGCGGGAATACGCACCGTTTACTTTAACCCAAAAGGAAAAGAAAACGAAACGGGAATTACTCCCGATTACGAAATATACGAGCTTTCGCAAATCACAGCACTTTTAGAAGAAATGTAAGAGGAAAAAACGATGTACTACGGATTTAAAATCAGCGATTATACCGCAGAGCTTGCAAGACGGGCGGAGGCGGACTGTGCCGAGGTGTTCAAGAAAATAGACGAAAACGCGCTTATTTGCTCGGCAAAGGTGCTTACCGCATTTCAGGAATGCCGCGTTTCAACAACGGATTTTCTCGAGATAACGGGATACGGCTACTACGATGCGGGCAGAGATAAGCTTGAGGAGGTTTACGCTCACGTTTTCGGGGCGGAGGATGCGCTCGTCCGTCCGCAGCTTATGTCGGGCACGCACGCCCTTGCCGTAACTCTCGGCGGTCTTTTAAAGCCGGGCGAAACGCTTCTTTACGTAACAGGTACGCCATACGACACGCTCCAAAGCGTTATAGGCACTGCGGGAGATAGCAGAAACTCGCTTATCAAATACGGCGTAAAATACGAGGAAATCGACCTCAAGGGCAACGAATTCGACCTTGACGCAATACGCGAAAGAGTATCGCGCGGGGATATTAAGGTTGCCGCAATTCAAAGAAGCCGCGGCTACGCACAAAGGAAGAGCCTTTATATCGACCAAATTGCCGAGGCGGTAAAGGTTATAAAGGACGCCTGTCCCGACACGGTAATAATGGTTGACAACTGCTACGGCGAATTTACCGAGGACAGAGAGCCGACCGACGTTGGCGCAGACGTTTTCGTTGGCTCGCTTATGAAAAATCTCGGTGCGGGCTTTGCACTTTCGGGCGGCTACTGCGTAGGCGGGCGCGAGGTTATCGCGGATATTGCCGACAGGCTTACCGCCCCCTGTGTCGGAAAGTCGCTCGGTGCGAATTACAATCAGCTTGCCTCCTTTTTCAAGGGGTTGTTTATGGCACCCACGACTACGGCGGCAACGCTGAAGTCTATGGCATTTGCGGCAAGGCTTCTCGAGCTTGCGGGATATTCCGACGTAAGCCCCAAATACGACGAAAAGCGCACCGATATTGTACAGACGATTGACCTTCACTCCGCCGACAAGCTTATAAAATTCTGTCGCGGAATACAGATGGGCTCGCCCGTTGAGGCGTATGCAATTCCCGAGCCCGGAGATATGCCCGGCTACCCACACCCCGAAATTATGGCGGCGGGCACGTTTGTTACGGGCGCTACCAACGAGCTGTCTGCGGACGGACCGATTTGCGAGCCGTACACCGCGTATATGCAGGGCGGACTTTCCTACGATTACGGAAAGCTCGGTGTAATGCGCGCGCTGGACGAGATGTTGGGACTTTATCCAAAGGATTGATTTTGTAAATAAAAGTTGTCATAATCCGCAAAAACGGAGGATTTGATATGAAAATTAAAAGAGAAAAGCTGTGCTTTTACAGCTCGATGTACAAGGGACGCTCTCGGTCGCGTGAGATAATAGACTGTGCGGCGAGGTTTGGCATCGGCGGCGTTGAGCTTATGAATTTTTGCGAGGAGCTTAAGACCCCGAGCCTTGATGCCGCGAGAGAAATCGGGAAATACGCCCGCGAAAGGGGACTTTGCCTTCCCTGCTTCAGCGTTGGGATAGATGCGATATCAAGCCCCGAAGAAAGCCTTTCTATGCTTTTCGGCTATGCCGAGATTTGCTCGGAGCTTGAAATCCCGTATCTTCATCACACCATAGCCTTGGATTACCGTTGCGGACGCCTTTGCACCGAGGAAAGGGAGAAAAGATTTAACACGGGTGCCGCCATTGCCCTTTCTCTTGCCGATTTTTGCGCTCCGCTTGGGGTGAAAACTCTCGTCGAGCCACAGGGGTTTGTATTCAACGGAATCGAATGGGTTGACCGTATTGTAAGCCTTTCGGGTGAGAGAATAGGCGTTGTTGCCGATATTGGCAACGTCCTTTTTGCCGACACCGACCCCTCCGCTTTTATAAAGAAAATGGGCAGCCGTATTCGTCACGCACACCTTAAGGATTATTTATTCGGCGGCGAGGACCCCGAATACGTTTCGGAGGACGGGGTGCGCTTTTCCGACTGTGAAATCGGCTGCGGTGATATAGATATTGCGGCGGCGCTATCGGCTTTTTCGGATATTGGCTACCGCGGTATGTACTCTCTTGAATTTGCGGCGGCGGACGGCGACGGCGAGGTTGCAAGAGTTATCGATAGAATTTGCGACTGATACTTGGAGGATTGTATGATAACAAGGGCTAACGTATTTTACTCAAAGGAAAAGACTTCGGACAGGTCGCTTGACCTATACCTCCCCGATGGAGAGAGCTTCCCCCTTTTCGTATATTTTCACGGCGGCGGTATTGTAGAAGGCGACAAGGGACGAGACGGCAGATGCCTTGCAAACCATCTTGTACCGCGGGGGATTGCGGTAGCAAGCCTTAACTACCGAATGTATCCAAGCGCAAAATACCCCGATTTTATCCGCGACTGTGCGGAGGGGATAAAATGGCTCAAATCCGAGCTTGGCGAAAGGATTTCAAGGCTTTTCGTCGGCGGCACGAGCGCGGGCGGATATATTTCTATGATGCTCTGCTTTGACCCGCAATTTCTTGCCGAATTCGGGCTTTCAAATTCGGATATAGACGGTTACGTTCACGATGCGGGACAGCCGACCGTGCATTTTAACGTGCTTAAGGAGCGCGGCGAGGACACGAGGCGGGTTGTGATTGACGGTGCGGCACCGCTTTACCATATCGGAAGGGAAAAGAATTATCCCCCGATGCTTTTTATTTGGTCGGACGATGATATTCCCGCACGCCGCGAGCAGCTTTTGCTTACCGTTGCGACGCTCAAATCATTCGGCATAGATACGTCAAGGGTACAAACCGTCGAAAAGCACGGAAAGCACGTCCATTACGCAAAGCCCTACGAGGGGACGGAGGAATTCGAGCTTTCAAGCATAATTTACCCGTTTATTGAAAATTTGATTTAACGGGATAATTTGAAAACCCGCTTGACAAAACGAAACGGCTGTGCTACAATAGGCTCAACCGAACAGAACAAAACAAATCAAATCAGGGGTGCCGAAAGGCTGAGATAGCTATGCTAAACCCTCTAACCTGATACGGATAATGCCGTCGTAGGAAGATTTTGGATTTAACCTTAAATCATACCGCACCGACGTTATGTCCTGTGCGGTATTTATTTTTTCACGGGAAGTACCCACCCGTGTCAGATTTAAGGAGGTTTCTATGAGAAACAAAAGGGTTCTTGCAATGGTGGAATGCGCGATAATGATAGCGCTCGCGTCAATTCTGTCCGTGCTTAAAATCGTCGATATGCCTGTTGGCGGGTCGGTAACGCTCGCATCTATGCTGCCGATAGTAATTATCGCATACCGACACGGAATTGGCTTTGGTATGGTAAGTGCAACCGTAGCCTCGCTAATCCAGCTTCTTCTCGGTCTTGAGAATTTTTCCTACGTCACGGGCTGGCAATCCGTGGTGGCACTCGCGCTCTTCGACTATATTTTAGCCTACGCGGTTTTCGGTCTTGGCGGAATATTCAAGCGCGTTATCAAAAACCAGGCTCTTGCCCTTACGGCGGGAATATCCGTAGCAAACGCGGTAAGGTATATTTGCCACGTTATTACGGGTGCAACGATTTGGGCGGGGCTTCCCTTGCCCGATGCGGCTTCGCTTTCCTACTCGATAAGCTACAACAGCGTGTATATGATTCCCGAGCTTATCATTTCCGCCCTGCTCGCCCTTTACGTCGGCGGAGCAATCGATTTCAGGCGCGAAGTGCCCACCCGTGTCAAATCCGAGCGGCTTGATACCGTATCCGTATATTTGCTTTTAGGTGCTGCATTTGCAGTTATGGCGGCACTCGTTACGGATACCGCGCTCGTATTTTCAAAGCTCCAGGGAGAATCGGGAGAGCTTCTTCTTTCGGGTCTTGCCTCGGTCAATTGGCTTGCGGTTGCGATTGTTACCGCGGCGGCTGCTGCTATTGCAGCGGCGTTGATTTTGACGGTAAGGCTTCGCAATAGTGAAAAAAAGGCATAATAAAGCGTCGCACTCGCGTGACTCTGCCATAGGTGGGTCGCGCGAGTATTTTTTTTTAAAATTAACAAAGTGTACTTGATTGCTGCCACGCGATATGCTATACTTATGCTGAAAAACATATTTTTGGAGATATTATGAGGAGATATTATGAGTAGAAGAAAACGCATTTTACCTCTTATAGCGATTTTGCTTTTGGCGGCATTTTTGCTTACGTCCTGCAATTCCCTCCTTCCCTCTCCGAGCGAGCCGAGCGGTGAAAATCAAGAGGGAGAAAACCAAGGCGGTGAAACCGAGGGCGGTGAAAATCAGGGCGGCGAAAACGGAAACGAAGCCGCAAGGGACCCGAGCAAGATATATCTTGTCAAGGACGGGCAAGTAAATTTCAGCTTCGTGTATTCCTTCTCGGATTATTCGAGTGAATTTCGCAATCACCTTTTTGCAAGCGTTTCGCAGCTTCAAAAAAGCGGCATAATGGCAGATGCGGTGCGCGACGACCTTGACACGCAGATTTCCGAATACGAGGTGCTTGTCGGTACCTTCCTCGGCAGAGAGGAGGCAACCGTATCAAAGTACATTCTCGGAAACAAGGGCTACACAATCCGAGTTATCGGGAATAAAATCGTTATCCTCGGCGGCACGGAGGAGTCACTGACCGTTGCGCTTGACATTTTCGTGTCGGAGTATTTAAGCTACGATGCCGGCACGAAAAACATAACGCTTGACAGGGACCACAACAAAACCGTGCGCGAAAGCTACGCTATCACCTCGCTTGCCATAGACGGAGTGGAGCTTTCGGCGGGTGGCTTTAAGCTTGTGTGCGACCCGAGCGACGAGAGCGCGATGTCTGCCGCAAGGCTTATGCAGATAAGAATGTACGACAGCGCGGGCTACTACCTTGAAATTACGGAGCAGCACGACGGGCGCGGAATTTATATCAAAAGCACGGAAAAGAGCGAGCTTGACGGCTTTCGCGCATATACCGAGGGCGGCTCTCTTTACGTAGAATGTCAGTACCCGCCGCTTTTTGAGTCGGAAATGGAGAAATACCTCCAAAATACGATAAAGGACAGCGCAAGCGGTGACGTGGAGGTCGGTGCAAGCTACTCAAGGCTTCTGCACACGGTGAGCTATTTTGACTTCGGCGCGGTTGGCGACGGAGCTACCGACGATTTTGCGGCTATAAAGCTGGCGCACGATACCGCAAACAAATACGGTCTTAAAATCGACGCCTGCGGTGACGAGAGGCGTGATGACGGGGCGGTATTCCATCTTGGCGCGCACAGCGAAAACATTCGCATCGAAACCGACACGGATTGGACGGGTGCGGAGTTTATTATCGACGATACACTTTACAGCGTGACAAGTCCGATTAGAAGCACCAACGTATTTACCGTGGCAACCTCTCTTAAGGTAAACACACAGCTGAAGGGACAGCTTACCTCCCTTTCAAAGGGTGCAACGAATATCGGCTTTACGCTTGACCAAAAATATATTGTCATTCTTTACAACTCCAACGTCAGGCAGTACATACGCTACGGAAGCAACGCGGATTCCGGCGCGGTGCAGCAGGAGGTTATACTCGTACACGAAAACGGTGACATCGACGAGTCCACGCCCCTTCTTTGGGATTACGCCACGGTTACCGACGTCAAAATGTATCCCGCCTCCGACACACCTATTACGGTAACGGGCGGTGTATTCACAACGGTTGCAAATCAAGCGCCGCGTCAATACAATTACTACAGCCGCGGAATTGCAATCACGCGCTCCAACGTTACGGTATCTAATATTACCCACCTTATTACGGGAGAGGGTGACACGGGTGCGCCGTATAACGGATTTTTGGCGGTAAGCTGCTGTAACAATATTCTTTTTGAAAATATCGTTTATTCGGGTCACAAAACCTACAAGCTTGAAACCGACTCGTCGAACAGTATGGGCACGTACGATATTTCGGCAAGCAACGCGAATGCGATAACCTGGAGAGGCTGTACCCAGACAAACAGCATCACCGACAAGTCGCTTTGGGGTATTATGGGGTCGAATTATTGTAAAAACCTTACCTACGACGGCTGTATCCTTTCCCGCTTTGACGCGCACAAGGGCATGTATAACTCAAGCATTATAAATTCCGAAATCGGTCACGCGGGCATCACCGCAATAGGTGCGGGCTGCCTTCGTATAGAGGGTACTACGGTAAACAGCAATCAGGTCGTGCATCTTCGCTCGGATTACGGCAGCACTTGGGACGGTGTGGTTATCATAAAGGACGTAATTCTCAAAAACAGCGGAAAAGCAAGCATCTTTTCGGGAAGCTGGTACGACCATTATTTCGGCTACGTTTGTCATTTGCCGAGCGTTATTATAGATAATCTCAAAATCAGCACGGGCAGCTCCGTAACCGTTTTCAGCGGATTTTCAAATAGTGATATTACAAGCGCCTCGACGAACAACCCCGTCGCAATCGGCGGAAGCGTAACGATTAGGAACAACAAAAACGGATATCAATTCAATGTCGCATCAAATAGCTACGTTGAAAGCAAGATAACCGTTACAAACGAATAATGCAAATAATTGTTTGCAAAATATAGCAATTTTCCCCACCCGATTTAACACGGGTGGGGGCTTTTCATTCCGCGGGCTATAAAACATTTTCTTCGCACTCGGCGCTTTCGGATAAGCGAATTATAAAGCACGGCATTATGCGATTGACGCTTCGGGTTTGTGGATTGAAAACGCAACCTTATCCGTTTGGGCTTTTCAATTCACGGTTATACCGCCATACAACGGCTTGCGAGGAAAATCGGTGCGAGGAACACCGGGCAAAAGCCTCCCTTTATCACCGAAGGCAATGCAAAAATAAAACGCGGTGGGTTGGGGACCCACCGCGTCAAATTGCGATTTAATTTAATCAGTTGCCCGCAAGGCCATTTTCGCCGTTGTCGGTGTTGATGTCAACGACTACGGTATCTCCGTAAGGAGCCTTTTCAGCACCGGTAACGGGAACGCTTGTAGTAATTACATCTTCTACGCAAATTTCAATTATCTCGCATACAGGAACTTCATATTTCATAGAATACCTCCGTATGTTGTATGTATGAAATAGAAAGCCATTGATTGTACTTAAATTATAGCACAGTAAAAAAGGAATTGTCAAGAGCTTTCAAAAATAATTTTACAAAAGAAATCAGGAATTTCCGTCACTTTTAGCGCGACGGGGGTAGGAGGGCTTTCTTCTGCGCACCTTTTTACGGGTTGCGGTGCGCTCAAGCCCGCGGTGAAATTCGGCAAGCTGCTCCTCCGTTGCGTGAGAAACGGTGCGCTTTGCGCGCCAGGTTTCGTTAAAGTTTCTGTGCAGCTTTAATACGAGCAGTAAATCACCGTGCTTTTTGCATTGGTAATGGAAGGTATAGCGCTGTCCCTTTGAATGCAGGGGCTTGTTTTTCGATACGAGAGGCGAGTGGCAAAGCGGGCAAAGCGGTGCGCTTACGCATTCGTCGTCGAGCAGCTCGCCGATTGTGACGTAGCCGTCCTCCCCCGCGTCTGCATCGCCGATAACCGAGCTTTCAAGATAATCGCCGTCGGTTTTGGGATAGCACCTTACCCCCTCCTGCACGTTGAGCTTTTGTGCAACGAGCGCGGTAAAATACGCATCGTTTAAAGCATCGTGTGCGGGGAGAGTTTGCGGTATTTCAAAATACTCCATAGCATACTCGAGCGAGCGTTGCTTCGAGCCGCCGTCGGTTTGCATATTGAATATTTTTTGAAGGTCGTAGGATTGCTCGAGCCATTCGGAGTCGATACCGTGTACGTGAAAATTTTCCTTCAGCATCGGGATATCGTCGGGTCCCCAGGTGAGAAAGGCAAAGCTTTTTCCGCACCACGCCTTGAATTTTTCGGCAGCCTCCGAGAGGGCGGTGCCCATATCCATCTGCTCCTGTGTAATTCCCGTAAGCTCTGACACGTGCTTGTGCAGCTTCTTGTAATACTTTGGCTTTACAATCACCTGATACGAGCCGCATATATTCATATTTTTATCAAGCTTTACCGCGCCGATTTGAATAACCTCTCCGCGAAGCCGCGCGGAAAGCTGGCGCTGGACGGCGAGTGCCTTTTGCGCATACGCCTGATTCCACTCCAAATCAAGTGTTATGTAATACATTCTTTTTCCTTTATTTTTTCGGGGCAAGCCACCCCTTGCACATTTTCTACCATTATAAGATTATATCACTATGCTGTCAAAAAGTCAATATATATGCGTACAAAATAATTCGCGCATAAAAATATCGCAGAAAGAATGAAAATTCTTGACATCGGAGATGCTTTCCATTATAATTAGAATGGAAAAATGTTTCGGGAGGAAAATGGGATGGAGAAAATATCCGAGATTTTCGCCTCACAGGTGTTTAGCGAGGACGTAATGCGCGAGCGCCTGCCAAAGGAGGTATATAAATCCCTTCTTAATACTATCGCAAACGGCAAGGAAATCGACGCGGGAATTGCCGACGTCGTCGCGGGCGCAATGAAGGATTGGGCAATCGAGCATGGCGCAACGCACTTTACCCATTGGTTTCAGCCGCTTACGGGCGTAACCGCGGAAAAGCACGACGCCTTTCTCTCCCCCGTCGGACACGGAAAGGCAATAATGGAGTTTTCGGGCAAGGAGCTTATAAAGGGAGAATCCGACGCCTCCTCCTTCCCCTCGGGCGGTCTTCGCGCCACCTTTGAGGCGAGGGGATATACAGCTTGGGACCCCGCCTCCTACGCCTTTATACGCGACGGCTCGCTTTACATACCAACCGCCTTTTGCTCATATACGGGCGAGGCACTCGACACGAAGACTCCGCTTCTTCGCTCTATGGACGCGATAAACAACGCCGCGCTTCGCATTTTGCGACTTTTCGGCGACGGGGTAACAAGCCGCGTTATTCCGAGTGTCGGCGCGGAGCAGGAATACTTCCTCATCGACGAGGAGGATTTTAAGGCAAGGCGCGACCTGTTTTATTGCGGAAGGACGCTTTTCGGCGCACCCGCCGTAAAGGGACAGGAAATGGACGACCACTATTTCGGAAGCCTCCCGACGAAGGTTTCGGCATATATGCACGAGCTTGACCTTGAGCTTTGGCGGCTCGGAATAAGCGCGAAGACGAAGCACAACGAGGCAGCCCCCTCGCAGCACGAGCTTGCGCCCATATTCTGTACAACCAACATTGCGGTAGATAACAACCTTCTCACTATGGAGGTTATGCGAAAGCTTGCGCCAAAGTACGGTATGGCGTGCATTCTTTCGGAAAAGCCGTTTGAGGGAATGAGCGGCTCTGGCAAGCATAACAACTGGTCGCTCGGCACAGATGCGGGAGTAAACCTCTTCAAGCCGGGAAAGGCACCCGCGGACAACAAGCAATTTCTTCTCTTCCTTGCCGCAGTTATAAAGGCGGTGGACGAGTATCAGGACCTTCTTCGCATTTCGACCGCAACCGCGGGCAACGACTGCCGTCTTGGCGGCGGGGAGGCTCCGCCCTCCATTATCTCGGTGTATCTCGGTGACGACCTTGACGCTATCGTTCACTCTATCATAGAGGGAAGCGCGGTTGCCAACAAAAAGAAAAAATATATGTCCCTCGGCGTAAGCTCTATGCCGAAGGTTAGACAGGATACCACCGACAGAAACCGCACCTCCCCCTTTGCCTTTACGGGCAACAAGTTTGAGTTTAGAATGGTAGGTGCATCGCAAAATATTGCCTTTGCCAACATAGTACTCAATACCGCGGTGGCAAGCGCGCTTACCGATTTTGCGGTAGAGCTTGAGTCCGTCGGCTTTTCGGAGGGCAATCTCGATGCGATTATCGCACGAACCTTCCGCGAGCATAAAAGGATACTGTTTTCGGGTAACTCCTATTCGAAGGAATGGGAAAAGGAGGCACAGGCACGCGGGCTTTCCAACTTTAAGACCTCTCCCGAGGCTTACGCGCATTTTACCGACGAAAAGAACGTGGAGCTTTTCGGAAAATTCGGCGTAATGAGCGAGGCCGAAATGCGTTCAAGACGCGAGATTTTCTTTGGAAACTACCGAAAGGTGAAGAATATCGAGGCAAAAACGATGCTTGAGATGACTATCCGCGACTTTATTCCCTCGGTTAGCAAATACGTCGGCGTGCTTTCGGAGAGCGTCGGTGCAAGGCTTTCGGTTTTGCCAAGCCTTGAGCTTTCGGCGGAAAAGGATATTATCGAAAGACTTTCGGTGCTGCTTTCCCGTACCTACGCGGCTTACAACGAGCTTTTGCGTGCGGAAAACAACGCCGTCAAAAAGTGCGACGAGGAGGCGGCGTTTTACTACAAAACCTCGGTCGCGCCGAAAATGGAGGCGCTTCGCCGCGTGGTGGACGAGATGGAGGTGCTTACCGCAAGGGAATACTGGCCCGTTCCGACCTACGGCGATATAACCTTTAAAATTTAACACGGGGAGGTAAATATGGGATTTTCGGCATTCGTCGGTCTTGTATTTACCCCCTTTTAGTTTTAAGAATAAAAGGAGAATGCAGATATGAAAAATTTCGTATCGGTTTTGCGTACACCCGATGCGGTATTCGGAGCAACGGAGGCAAGCCCCTTTCGCTTTGAGGAGAGGGCGTCGGCGGCGTGCGACGTAAAATACGATTATACTGTGGGAGAAAAAAGCGCGAGGGTTACGGTTTATCCCTCGGGCGCGCCCGTAAAGTATTTGAAGCTTCGCTTTCGCGGGGATATGAACGGTATAGAAAGCGTTTACGGCGACCAGTGGGAGAGGTGCTGTGACGGTGCGCTTTTTGAATGGCGCTCGGTAATGCCGCACAGGGCGCTCGGTTGGTTTTGCTACGTAAAAATGGGCGGACGCATCGGCTGCTACGGAGTTAAAACGGGTGCGGACTGCTTCGCGTTTTGGCAGGTGGATTTGCACGGCGTGACCCTTTTCCTTAATTTAAAAAGCGGTAGCGTCGGCACGGACCTTGCAGAGCCGATTTTGGCGTGCGAGGTTGTCGAGCATTTTTCGGACGAGGGCGAGGACGCATATACGGTTGCAAAAAGGTTTTCCGCAATGCTTTGCGATGCGCCCGTCCTTCCCGCAGAGCCGATTTTCGGTGTAAACAACTGGTATTGGGCATACGGCAAAATATCAAAGGAGTCCATACGCGAGGAAACCGACTACCTTATGCAAATGTGTACGGGTGCAAAGCACCGCCCGTATATGATAATCGACGACGGCTGGCAGCTTGAGCGCGCTCTCGGAGAGAATAAATACAACGGAGGACCGTGGACGGTCAACTCGAATTTCACCTCTATGGCGGACACGGCGGAGGATATTCATAAAAGGGGCGCGAAGGCGGGAATTTGGTTTAGACCCCTTCTTACCCTTTCGGATATTCCCGAAAGGGCAAGGCTTTCGCTCGGTTCGGGCGGAAGCATACTCGACCCGACGCACCCCTACACGCTTGAATACGTAAGAGAGGTCACGGCAAATATACGCGCGTGGGGCTACGAGCTTATAAAGCACGACTTTACAACGATTGATGCTTTCGGAGTAAGCCCGCTTTCCACGGAAATGCACACGGCAAATATGTGCAAGAGTGACAGAGCCTTTTTTGATAAAAGCATCACCACCGCAACGGCGATAAAGCGGCTTTACGCCGCAATACAGGAGGGTGCGGGCGGTGCAGAGGTTATCGGCTGTAACGCTATCGGTCACCTTTGTGCGGGAATACACTCGGTTTATCGGACGGGAAACGATACGAGCGGAAATCATTTTGAATTAACCCGCCGTCACGGAGTAAACAGTATGATGCGGCTTCCGCTTAACGATACCCTTTACCGCGCCGACCCCGACTGTGCCGCGTTTACCGACAGGGTTGATGCAGAGTTAAACCTTGACTATCTTGAAATGTGCGCGCTTACGGGCTGCACCGCGTTGGCATCGGTTACTCCGCACATTCTTAACGGTAGGCAAATGGCGCGTATTAACGAAATCTTCCTTACCGCGGACGAGGATAAAAGAAGATACGGTATTGCCGACTACGCGACGAATGCCTGTCCCGAAAAATTCGTGTCCGAGGACGGCAGTGTTGTTAAGGAATACGATTGGACACGTGCATACGACGGTGCGCGCGTTGATATCGTATGGTCGGATTAAAAGTCACGCTCCATAACAAAAGCGACCTTGATTTCAAGGTCGCTTTTGTTCGTTTTCGGATAAATCGTTTTTTGCTTTGAGAAGGCGGGGCGGGATTTGCACCGTCCGCGCGCTTTAGGGAAAGATAAATCACTCGGTGCGAAAGCCGTATTTGTAGGCAAGCGCCCTTCTTTCGTCGGGGTCAAAAGCACCTTTTTTTTCGCAAAGCTTATTGAAATTCGCCGCGAAGTCAATCTCTCCCGACTCCAAAAGCCCGTCGGTCACAGCGTCGATGCCGTCGCGCGAGTAGCCCTTTGCGGCAAGCTTTTCGCGAATGTAGCGCGGACCGCGGAGGTTAACGTTTGCCTCCCGAAGGATAAGACGGCGAAGCTGGTCGTCCTCCTTTATATACCCGTGCATAAGGCAGTATTCAACCGCCGCGCGCGAATGCTCCCTTGAATATCCCTCGCGAACGAGCCTTGCATAAAGCTCTCTTTTGTTTTTGTCGGAATAGGAAAGCAGCGAGAGTGCCTTTTTTATAGCGCGGTATTCGCCGTCAAGCGAGGCAAGGTGCGAAAGCTCCTCCCCGTCAAGCACACCGCCGACCGTAAAGGACATTTTTCCGTATTCGGATTTTGGAATGCTGTAAGCGACGCTTTCCCCGTCCAAATCAACGCCAACGCTTATACGTCCGCTTTTTAATTCCTTTATATATTTTACGATAGCCATAATCACCGTTTGTAAACAATTGATTGCATTTTATGGATAAGCAAAAGGGTGCAAAAACGGGATAATTTAACACGCACCGCACCTTTTTTGGAAATATTAGTCGTTTTCGTCGAAATCGTTGATTTCAAAATCGTCGTCGGAAAGCGCGGGAGCATCACCCTCCGCCGCGCCGCTTACACGGTCACGAACCTTCTTTTCAAGCTCCGCCATAAGTGCCGCGTCGCTCTCGATAAACTTTCTGACGTTGTCCTTTCCCTGTCCGAGTCTGTCGCCCTCGTAGTAGAACCACGCGCCACTTTTCTCGATAATGCCGAGGTTGATTGCCATATCGATAATTTCGGTGGACTTTGAAATACCCGTACCGTAGAGAATATCAAACTCCGCAACCTTGAAGGGGGGAGCAACCTTGTTCTTTACGATTTTACATCTTGTACGCGCGCCGTAAACCTCCGAGCCGTTTTTGAGCGACTCTACGCGGCGGACGTCAATACGCACGGAGGTGTAGAACTTAAGCGCCTTACCGCCCGTGGTAACCTCGGGATTTCCGTACATAACGCCAACCTTTTCACGAAGCTGGTTGGTGAAGATAAGAATACAGTTGGACTTTCCAACCGCGCCGACAAGCTTTCTCATCGCCTGGGACATAAGGCGCGCCTGTACACCGACGCTTGACTGTCCCATATCGCCCTCAATCTCCTGGCGAGGCACGAGTGCCGCAACAGAGTCGATAACGATAATATCGATAGCACCCGAGTTAACGAGTGTTTCGGCGATTTCAAGCGCCTGCTCTCCGCAGTCGGGCTGTGACACGAGGAGGTTGTTGGTATCAACTCCGAGATTTTTTGCATATACGGGGTCGAGTGCATGCTCCGCGTCTATAAATGCGGCGTCACCGCCGAGCTTTTGCACCTCCGCGATAACGTGAAGGGCAATAGTAGTTTTACCCGAGGACTCCGGGCCAAAGATTTCGATAATTCTTCCGCGCGGAATTCCACCTACTCCGAGAGCGAAGTCAAGAGAGAGCGAGCCTGTCGAAACCGCCTGCACGTCGAGCAGCGAGGGTCCGTCGCCAAGGCGCATAATAGAGCCTTTTCCGCACTCCTTTTCTATTCTTGTGATTACGCTTTCAACCGCCGCCTTCTTGTCGCTGACGGGAAGCTTATCGGTTGCCTTTTCGCTTGTCTTTTTCGTTGCCATATCTATTCTCCTAAAAAATTATTATCAAAATGTAGCGCGGACGAGATATATTTGCTCCCGTCCTTTAGTCAGAATAAGCGCGTCGCGCCAACGGGGCGGATATCAAGGGTCATTGCCGCACCCTCTCCGAATACCTTGCCTATATAATCCGCGTATTCACCGACGCGAGAGGTTGGAAGGAATACCTGTACAGTACCCGCAAAGCCTCCGCCGTGAACGCGGAGCGCACCCTCGCCACCGAGGAAGCCGTCGGTCAGAGCGAGAGCGAGAGAAAGCCCCTGCTCTCCTACGTTGACGTTGGTATAGACGTTTTGAAGATACTCGAAGGAGGAGCGTCCCGACTCCCTTACCGCAGAAAGAAAGGCGTTTACGTCACCGTCGCGAAGCGCGCTTGCGGCAGCACCGACCCTTTCGTTTTCGCGGAGGAAATGAATTGCGCGGAGAATTGCCCTGTCGCCGACGGTCTTGCGAAGCTCGGTAATTTTTTCAAAAAGCTCCGCCTCGGTTATCTCCCGCAAAACGGTTTTTCCGAGTGCCGCGGCAACCGCCCTCATTTCCCTTGGCACGGAGGCGTAATCCTCGTTAAGGTCGGCGTGATTTCCTCCCGTATTAACGATTGAAAGCGAATATCCGCGCTCACCAATCGAAAAGGAAATCGGCTCTACCCTCGGCTGATTTGCATCGGCAAAATCGATATATACGAATCCGCCGACGGCGCACGCCATTTGGTCCATAAGTCCGCAGGGCTTGCCGAAAAATTTATTTTCCGCATACTGTGCGATATGGGCAAGCTCCTTGTTATCTATCCTTCCGCCGTTATAAAGGTGGTTGAGAATATTTCCAATCATAACCTCGTATGCCGCGGAGGAGGAAATGCCGCTTCCCTTCAAAACCTCGGTATTCGAGTAGCAGTCGTAGCCTCCAACCGCATAGCCCCTTGCCTCAAAGCCGTTTACAACGCCCGCAATAAGGGCGGCGGAGGTGTATTTTTCAAAGTTATCGGCGGTGTGCGTATCAAGAATGCTTACCTCGTCGGGAGCATATCCCTCCGAATGAAAGCGGATGACACCGTCCGAGTTTTTCGCAACAACCGCAATTATGTCGCGGTCGATTGCTCCCGCAAGAACCTTTCCGCGGTTGTGGTCGGTGTGGTTGCCGATAATCTCGCTTCTTCCCGGGACGGAGAAGACGTAAAGCTCCCTCTCCCCACCGAAAAGCGAGGTGAATTCGTCTATGGCATTGCAAAGCCTTTTCGACTGTCCGTTAAGGTCGGAATAAAGCTCCCTATGCTTCTCCATTCCGCCCGTAAGAATAAGCTGCTTTAATTCGTTTGCCTTCATTTTTGCCTTTCGCATCCCAAGGCAGGCTTGGGATTTTCGGTTATTTGTGATTTCGTTATCGGTTATTGCTCGGCTCGCCCGTAGGCTTTGCCCTTAATCGTCGGCTTCGCTTACAAGCTCCCTAAAAATCCGTATTGCCTCCGAAGCAAGCTGCTCGCGCGGAAGCAGCTCTCCGTCCTCGTTATCGACGAAAAGGCGCACCGCGTCGGCGTTATGTCTAAACCAGGTTAGCTGTCTTTTTGCATAGCGTCTTGATGAAAGCTTTATAAGCTCCACCGCCTCGGAAAGCGTGATTTCACCGCGGAGATACGCCGCGATTTCCTTGTAGCCTATTGCCTGTGCCGCGGTGGTGTCGCCGCTTAACAGTCCCGCATCAAAGAGAGCGCGTACCTCCTCGAGAAGTCCGTCGGCAAGCATCGCGTCAACACGCTCGTTTACGCGCGAGTAAAGCGTTTCTCTATTGTGAAAATCAAGAGTTATATGCCCGAAGGAGATGTCGCGCGACTCCACACGCGAAAGACGGTCAAAGTAGGTTTTGCTTTTTCCCGTAAGCTCGTAAATTTCAAGCGCGCGCACCACGCGGCGCAGATTGTTTTCGTGCGTTTTTTCCGCGCTTTCGGGGTCAACCTCCGAAAGACGGAGCCAGAGCCTGTGCGCTCCGCCCTCGCTTGCCGCCTCTGCAGCAAGGCGCGCCCTTACCTTCTCATCCGCGGGCGGAGAAAGCGGACTTGTCCCGCGAATAAGAGTATCGAGATAAAGTCCCGTGCCTCCAACGAAAAGCGGAAGCCCTCCGCGTGCGGTGATACCTCGCGCGCATTCCAAGGCGGCGAGTCGGTAATCCTCCGCGCTGTATATTTCGGCGGGCGAAGCGATATCGAGCATATGGTGCGGCACGGCACTTCGCTCTGCAGCCGTAGCCTTTGCAGTCCCGATATCCATTCCGCGGTATATTTGCATCGAATCAAGCGAGATAATCTCGCATCCGAGGGCGCTTGCAACCGCGAGAGATAACGCGGTCTTTCCCGATGCGGTCGGTCCCGTCAGTGCGATAGCTCGCATATTTCGCCCTCCCCCTTGCCGTCGGGGCGGAGAGTCATACCTCCGCAACAAAGCGGCGTCAAAACAAAATTCATATTTTTCAAGCAGTTATCTTCCGCCGCTTAACAGCAGAGCCTCTACCTCGTCCGCGGTAGGAATAGCCTGCGAAGCACCCCTTCGGGTAACGGTAAGCGCACCCGCGGCGGTGCCGTATTTAACGGCGGTGGTTATTTCACCGCTGTTTTCAAGATATTTAAGAGTCATAGCGGCGGTAAAGGCATCGCCCGCGGCGGTGGTGTCAACCACCTCTCCCGCCTTCATCGCGGGAACGAAGGAATAATGCCTTCCGTCATAGATAAAAGCACCTCTGCTTCCCTGCTTTATAACGAGGTATCTGCACTTCACTCTTTTGAAAAGATTAAGCGCGGCGCGAAGCGAGGAGTCCGCCCCCTGCGGCAGAATGCCCGTATATTCAAGCGTTTCGGTTTCGTTTGGGGAGAAGATTTCAACGGGAGGAAGATTTTCAAGCGGATATTCCTTGTCTGCGGGAGCCGCGTCAACGAAAATCGGTATTCCTCTCGCGCTTGCCATTTTAGCCGCGGCAACGGCTATTGCAAACGGCACCTCAAAGCCGATGTAAAGAGCGTCGGGCTTACATTCAAACGCCTCCGCAACGTTATCCGTGGTGAGATTTGCGTTAGCCCCGGGATAAACGACGATGCGATTGCTTCCGTCGGACTCCTTCATAACCACGGCAAGACCCGTGGGGTTTTCCCTGTCAACCTTTACGTAGGAGGTATTAACGCCAAGCTCCTTGTAATACTGATAGAGCTTTTGTCCGTGGAGGTCCGCGCCAAGCTTTGCACAAAATACGCTTTCCGCACCGAGCCTTGCGAAGGCAACCGCGGAGTTTGCACCCTTTCCGCCCGGGACGTAGGCAACGCCTCCGTCGTCAACAAGCGTTTCGCCCGCCGCGGGTACCTTGTACATATTCATAGACAGGTCCATATTGGCACTGCCGACTATAAGAATTTTTTTGCTCATATTCCTTCCTTTCGCCGCTTTGAGATACCACCCTCGGAGGCTCTCCTTCGGCTGATTACTGTCAAGACGCGGGGCAAATGAAGCTCCGCACCGCTTTAATGCTTACGCAATGTCGGATGATGTAACCGAAAGCGTGAACACGCCCGCACCGTTTACAAGCTCGGTAGCGAGTGCCGCCTCTCTTGCGCGGCAGGTGAAAATAAAGCTTTGCTGTCCGTCCTCGGCAAGACGTGCGATAGCCTTCATCATAGACCTTGCACGCAGGTTATCCTGATGCGCGAAGCTTTCGTCGAAGATAACGGGCGGCTTTTCGTCGAAAAGCATATCGATAAGAGCCATACGCACCGCTATGTAAGCGAGGTCGCGAGTTCCTCCCGAAAGGAAATCAACCGTCCTCTTTTCGCCGTCCTCCGCAAGGAAGGACACCTTAAGTCCGTCGGAAACGTCAAACTCGCAATACTTTTTATCGGTCATTATGCTCATAAGCATAGTAGCGTATTCACCGAGCCTTGGCGAAATCTCGTCGCGCAGGTCGTCGGAGGCACTTTCAATGGATTTATGTGCGATAAAGTATGCCTTATGCTTTGCCTTAAGCTCGGCAATGCGTGCGTCAAGCACCGCCATTTTTGCATAAAGCTCTCCCGGGTCGCCCGCGCGCGCCTTAAGCGCGATAAGCTCGTTTTCAACGCCGTAGGCGAGCTTGTCCACCTCGATAATCTTTGCCTTGAAGGCGGCAATTCCCGTTATAATTTCGTCGTGGTTAATCGTGGCAAGTGCCTTTCTCTTTATGGGAGAAACCTGTGCCCTTATGTCGATTTCGTTTTTGTCGGAAAGCGTGCTGCGTATTTCTCTTACGGTAAGCTCCGCGGTATTCTTCTCCTCGAGAAGCAGACGCTTGCGCTCAAGGAAGGCAAGCACGCGTGCCTCAAGACGGTCGAGGAACAAATTAAGCTCGGAGGTAGGAGGCTCCTCTCCCCAACGGACGATAACGCGGGTAAGCTCCGCCTTCGCCTCGTCGTATGCAACGCTTGCCGCCTCCTTTGCAAGGCGTGCCTCCTCGGTAGAGCGTGCCATACCGTCACGCTTTTCTCTTGCTTCGGCGATAATGCCAAGCTTGCCCTTCAGGTCGGCGTAGCTATTCACACCGAAATCAGAGCAAAGCGATTCAAGCGCACCCTTTGCCTTAAGCATATCAAGAATAAAGTACACAGTCCCCGCAACCGCAGCCGCGCCAACCGCTCCGAAAAGAATACGGAAGGCAATGCCTGCAAGCACGCCGACGGCAACGATTTCGGTAACGACGGCGGCAAGAGCCAAGAGCGCGGTAATCACGGAAAGAGCAATTCCGCTTGCAATCCTGCGCTTTGCGCGGTCGGCGCGAGCCTCCGCGCGCGATTCTCCGCCGTGGCGGTCGGCAACCTCAATTGCATTTTCAATCTCGTGAGTAATGCCGATGGCATTCTTTTCCTTCGTATATTTATCCTCGGCATCGCGGAGTGCGTAGTAGGTGTCGTTTACCGCGCGGCGAGCCGCACCAAGCTCGGAAAGGTATGCCTCGCTCGGGACGTAGCCCGCGTGGGTGTTTTCCTCGATAAACGCATTGTATGCCGCCGCCTTTGCCTCCGCATCCTCCTCCAGCTCGTGAAGCTTTTCAAAAGTTTGGATAAGCATAACGTTTTTATAGCAGCTGTCAAGCTCGTGAAGCTTGTTAAGCATATTTTCCGCCTCTGCACGGTCGGTTTTGATGCGGTGAAGCTCCGCCTCCTTTGCGAGGATTTGCTTGTTATCCTCCTTGGATTTCTTAAACCGCTCCTCAAGGTCGTCGCGCTTTGTAACGAGGTCGTAAATCGCTCCGCCGTGACCCGTGCGGTTGAAAAGCCCCTCCATCTTGTCACCGACAAGCGCAAGCGCACGCTGGTTATTCATTTTTTCGGATGCGGAGAAGAGAATGTTTTCAATCGATTCCTTTACGCTTCCCTCGTTTATCGCGGCGTCGCCGATTTGTCCGACGAAGGCGGTATTCTCGTAAAGCTCGCGGGATACGCCGAAGAAAACCTCCCCCGCGGGGAATTTTCCAAACGCGGTGGCTCCCGTTTCCATATCGATAATGGAGGAGTCCTCCTTATACGTGGGTCTGTCACCCACCGGCTCACCGTAAACGGTGCTTCGGGAAACGAGATAGCGCTTTCCCTTTACCCTGACTATCATAGAGCCTTGCGCAACTCCCGTATTCCAGTTTATGCGCTTTTTTCTCTCTCCGAGGGTGACGTCGGACTCCACGCTCTCAAAGCCGAAAAGCATATACTTTATAAATGCGGCAATGGTGGATTTGCCCGCCTCGTTTTGTCCCTCTATAACGTTGACGGTGTCCGAAAACTCCAGGGCGAGGTCGGTAAGCACGCCAAAGCTCCTTATATCGATTTTCTCAATAATCATTTGGTAAAGCCCTCCCACAGATAAATTATTCTAATCATTTTCCGTTATCCTCCTCGCCAAACGAGCCGCCGAGGAAGCGTATTGCCCGCTTTACGGAGTCCTTCGAATTGTACCAAGGCTCCTCGTCGTAGCGGTAATCGAACTTTTTGCAAAACCAGGAAACGTCGCCCGAAAGCTCCTTTAAATAACGCTCCTGAATTGCGTAGGCGGCGTCGTAAAAGGGGTGATAGCTTTTCTTTGAAAGCTTTTTCGACGCATACTCGAGCATAGCGCGGTAATGCGGCATACAAAACCACGGCTGCTTTTCAAAAAGCTTTCGGAAGCCGTTATAATCGCTGTCCCAAAGGAGGACGGCGGTAGATACCATTGCGGCGAGGTTTTTCTCTATTCTTCCGCAAACGTAGCAATCGCATTCAAGCCTGCCGAGTGCGTTGAGTGCGGAGGCTCGCCTGTCACCGAGGACGGCGGGTCCGCGAAGCTTTTTTTCAACCTCCGCAAGATGGCTTTCCATCATAAGCCCCATACCGAGCATACGCCGTCTGCCGAGCATCATATTGTAGTGAGTAAGGCAAAAGCCCTGCTCATTCGTTTTAATCCGTATATCCGGCTCCATCATCGACGCGCCGAGGATAATATCAAGCTCGTCCTCCTGCAGCTTTTTGTAAAGACGGCAAAGCGGACAGCCGCATTCGGGCTTTCCCGCCGTGGCTTCAAAAGCCTCGGTTACGGGTATCATATAAATTTGCTCCAAAATACCTCCTTACGCGGCAAAAAACGAGCCGCCGCCCCTTGAAAAATGACGAAAAATGTGTTAAAATATATTTAAATATATTTGTACGAATTTATTATACAACAATTTCCTTCGGTTTTCAAGAGGTAGATAAAAAATGTTTGAGAAAAAAACAGCGAATGTTTTCGGTAGAAGCTGCATAGCGGTTACGGGGCTTGGCGAATACGACCTGTGCGACACTATGGAGTGCGGGCAGTGCTTTCGCTACGAGCGAATTGAGAGCGAATGCACCGCGGAATACAGAATTCCCGTCGGAGGCGTTATTATTGAGGTCGGGCAAAGGGAACGCGGAGAGCTTCTTTTCTTCAATATGACCGACGAGGCTTTCGAGGGGGTTGCGCGCGGCTTCTTTTCGCTCGATACGGATTTATCCGAGGTAAAGGCGGATATTCTCCGCCACACCGACAGCGAGTGGCTAAAATCGGCGGCACAGTGCGCGGGCGGTATTGCGATTTTAAAGCAGGACCCGTGGGAGGCTCTCGTTTCATTTATAATCAGCCAAAACAACAACATTCCGAGAATACGGAAGATTGTCCGCGAAATATGCGCCGAGTACGGTGTAAACATTTATTTACAAAACGGCGGGGGCGAAAAATGTCCGCTTTCGGTGATTGACGGCACCCCGTGTGAAGAAAAATGCAAAAAATGCGGAAGATGCTACACCTTTCCGACGGCGGAGCAAATACTTGAAAAGCCCGAGGGACTGCTCCCGTCGAAGCCTGGCTTTCGCTACGGCTATATTCTGGCGGCGGCGGATGCCGTTGCCACGGGTCGCGTAAATCTTGAAAAAATCGCGGCGGCAAGGAGCTACACCCACACGGTGGAATGTCTTAAGCAAATCAAGGGCGTCGGTGACAAGGTTGCCTCCTGTGTCGCACTATTCGGCTTTGCAAATTTAGAGGCTTTCCCGATTGACGTATGGATGAAGCGTGCGATTGATACCTACTTTGACGGAAGGCTCGACCCCGCGACCCTCGGCAGATATGCGGGAATTGCACAGCAGTACATATTCCATTATATAAGGAATATAGAAAACGGCTGACTCTCTTAACCAAATACAAAAGCAATGCTGTAACGATTGAAAGAATATTTACGAAAAAGGAGCAAGGTCAATGAAATTGGTTTATAAATTCAGAGAAATAATCCCCAACGGAGAAGTAGAGCCGGTAAGGTTTATTTGGGATATTTACACCGCAAGCGGAAGGGACTACGACAAGGTAACCGAGATTGAAATTTCCGATGGCGTGCAGAGCATTTGCTCCGACGTTTTTTCAAAATTTAAAAATTTAAGGACGGTGAGGCTTCCCGAGGGGTTAAAGGACTTTGGCGGCTTTACGGGTCTTGAGCAGCTTGAAAGCGTAAGCCTTCCCGACAGCATAACCGAGATTGAGGACGAGGCGTTTTACGGCTGTCGCTCCTTGCGCTCGATTACAATTCCGAAGAACGTAAAATACATCGGCGGCTGTGCCTTTTTCGAAAGCGGTATTGAAGAAATTACACTTTTGAGCCTTGAAAAGCTCGACACCGTTAAGGATAACGCGTTTGCGGGTGTGCGTAACGTGAAATACAATCTTCCCGAGTCGGCGGAGAAAAGAACCGTAGCATACACGCCCGATATGGGCACGCCGAATCTCGTACCCGGTTACCGCGAAAGAGCAAGGGGTAAGTCGCTTCTTGAGCAGGCGAAATCTCTCCTAATCAGCCACGAATCGCTTTCGTCGGATATACACGACTTTTATCCTCACATCGCCTGCTCAACCTTTTACCCCTGTGACTTTATAACAGATTTTGCACGAATTGAATCCTACATAGTTGACGACGGGGTTATCGTAGGCTACAACGTTTTTAGATGGAAGGGCGACAAGCGAGTTAGCACCCCTCTTTTAATCGGAGTGCCTACCTGCATATCCTACGAGGCGAGCTACCTGCTTACCGGCGACAACAACGGTGCGGGATATAAAAGCGACGACGATGAAGTTTACTATTCCCCTTTGTACACTTTAGTTTACGAAATCGGGCATAAATATCCGACAACCGACTCCTTTGACCAAGCGGAGAATTACCCGAATGACGAGGATTAGCCCCCTCCCGTGTTAAATTAAATTATATTTTTCCACAATAAGCAATTAAAAAAGGCTTGCCAAAATCGGCAAGCCTTTTTTGTCGGAGAAAAGAGAGATTATCTCTTTACCTCCTCCATTATGAATGCTTCGAGAGAGTCGCCCTCTCTTATATCGTTGAACTTTTCAATGCCGACGCCGCACTCGTAGCCGGAGTTAACCTCCTTAACGTCGTCCTTGAATCTGCGCAAGGATGCAATCTTATCCTCGAAGATAACGATACCGTCGCGAACGATACGAATCGATGCGTTTCTCGTAATCTTTCCGTCCTGAACGTAGCAGCCCGCGATAATTCCGACGCCCGGAACCTTGATGGTTTGGCGCACCTCCGCGTGACCGAGGATAACCTCCTTAAACTCGGGAGCAAGCATACCCTTCATTGCCGCCTCTATCTCGTCGATAATCTCGTAGATAATGCGGTGAGTACGAATGTCAACACCGTTGCGCTCCGCGCTTTCAAGAGCGTTACGGTCGGGTCTTACGTTAAAGCCGACGATGATTGCATCGGATGCGGATGCGAGCATAACGTCGTTTTCGGTGATACCGCCTACCGCGGTGTGGATAATATTTACCTTAACCTCGTCGTTGGAGAGCTTAAGAAGTGAAGCCTTCACCGCCTCGCAGGAGCCTGCAACATCCGCCTTTACGATAATGTTAAGCGTCTGTACACCCTCCGAAATACGGGAGAACAGGTCGTCGAGGTTTACGCGGGAATTTGCCGCGAGAATCTCCTGGCGCTGCTTTTCACGGCGTTGGTCGGCAAGGTTTCTTGCCATCTTCTCGTCCTCTACCGCGTTAAGCTCGTCGCCCGCCTGCGGAACGTCGTCAAGACCGATAATCTCAACGGGAACGGAGGGTCCGGCCTCCTTTACGGTTTTACCGTTATGGTCAACCATTGCTCTTACTCTACCCGTCGATGTGCCGACGATTACGTAGTCACCCTGGCGAAGCGTACCGTTTTGAACGAGAATTGTCGCAACGGGACCGCGTCCCTTATCAAGCTTCGACTCGATAACGATACCCTTTGCTCTCTTTTTGGGGTTGGCACGAAGCTCCTTTACCTCCGCAACGAGAAGCACGCTTTCAAGAAGGTCCTCTATACCCATTTTGGTATGTGCGGAACAGGGCACGGTGATTACGTCACCGCCCCAAGCCTCGGGAACAAGCTCGTAGGTGGTAAGCTGGTTAAGAACGTTATCGGGATTTGCCGTAGGCTTATCCATCTTGTTAATTGCTACGATAATATCGATGCCCGCCGCCTTTGCGTGGTTGATAGCCTCTACCGTCTGCGGCATTACGCCGTCATCTGCGGCAACGACGAGTATTGCGATATCGGTGGACTGCGCACCTCTCATACGCATTGCGGTAAACGCCTCGTGACCGGGGGTATCGAGGAAGGTGATGTCCTTTCCGTTAATTTTAACACGGTATGCACCGATTGCCTGTGTAATACCGCCCGCCTCTCCGCGGGTTACGTTAGTGTGACGGATTGCGTCAAGGATAGAGGTCTTACCGTGGTCAACGTGACCCATTACGCAGACAACGGGCGCTCTCTCTACGAGATCCTCCTCGTTATCCTCCGCCTCGGTAAAGAGCCTTTCCTCAATGGTAACGACGACCTCCTTGTGTACCTTTACGCCGAATTCGTCGGCGATAACCTCGGCAGTGCCAAAGTCGATGACGTCGTTCATACCCTTCATTTCGCCCATCATCATAAGCTTTTTGATAACCTCGCCCGAGCTTTTCTTAATTCTCGCGGCAAAGTCGGATACGGTGATTTCCTCCGGAATCGTAACCTCAAGCTGCTTTGCTCTCGCGCGCTCTGCCTCAAGGCGCTTCATCTTCTCCTTCGCGGCTCTTTCCTTATCCTTTGCACCCTTCTGATTCTGTCCCTTGTTATCCTGCTTCTTAAGCTTGGTCTTGGACTGGGTGTTGTCGGTGCCTCTTGCGATGCCCATATACTTATCGTTGTATCTGTCATCGTATTTGGAAAGGTCAACGTCGGAGGTGCGGAGGTCAACGACTCTCTTACCCGGTGCGGTTGCGGGAGCATGCTCTGCGCCGATATTAACTCCGCCCTTTACGTTAGACGAATTAACGGCGGGAGTGATTGTCTTATACTGCTGCTTCTGCGCCTGCTTCTTCTCCTCCTTTTTGGGGGCGGGAGCGGCTGCCTTTGCTGCGTTTTCCTGTGCCTTTTGCTTCTTCTCAAGAGCCGCCTGCTGTGCCTGCTGTGCGGGTCTTGCGGTATTCGCGGAGGGTGCGGGCGCGGGTGCGACGGGCTTTACGGGCTGCGTCGGCTGGGGGCGGTTGGCGTTATTGCCCTGCTGCGGCTTTGCGCCCTGTGCGGGACGCTGTCCGTCGGGCTTGCGGTAGCCGCCCTCGGCATTCTTGTTCATATTTTCACGGCGCTTTGCAAACAGGTCGGAGGACGGAGCTGCGGAATATCTGTCGCGCTGTCCCTGGTAACCGTTTCTGTCGCGTGCGTCGCGGTTATCACCTCTGCGACCGTCGCTTCTCTGATTTCCCGCACCGTTTGCCGCGGGACGGCCGTTATTCTGTCCCTGCTTGCCGTCGGGTCTTGCCGCGCGGCTGTCCTCGGCACGGCGAGGAGCCTCCGCCTGTGCATTTTCCCTCGGCTTTGCCTCGGGCTTCGGCTCTGCCTTCGGTGCAGGCTTTGCCTCTGGCTTCGGCTCCGTCTTTTGTGCGGGAGCTGCCGCAGGCTTTGCCTCTGCCTTCGCTTCGGGCTTTGCTTCCGCCTTCGGTGCGGGCTTCGGCTCTGCCTTCGGCGCTGCGTTTTTAGTACGTATAGAAATCTTTCCGTCGATATATGCGTCGATATCGGATATCTGATGCTTCGAGGTTATATGATTCATAAAGCTCTCAAATTCCGCATCCGACACCGCACCTCCGCTGTTCTTTTCAACACCGATTTCGCGAAAGGCGTCGCAAACATCCTTTGACTTCATTGAAAAGTCGCGTGAAAGATCCGTGATCTTCATATTCTTTGCCATATATGCCACCGTTTCTTCAGATTAAGAAACTTCCTTTCATTCTGATTTTGACGCGAGGATAAGCTCCCTTGCAAAGCCGTCGTCGGCAACTCCCACAACCGCAGGGGCGTAGGTCTTTCCAAGCAGGTCGCCAAGCTCCGCCGCATCAATTTGTATCTCTTTTAAGCTCACGCCGTAAAACTCGCATTTAACGGCAATCCTTTTCTTTGTGGACGGGGAGGCATCGCGCGCGACGAGGGCAAGCTTTATCTTCCCTTTTTTAAGGGCAACGCAAACCTGCTCCGTTCCGATGATAACCCTGCCCGCTCTCATAGCAAGGCCAAGCATCCCACGCACCCGTGTTGAATTTTCATCATTCCGCACGGGAAATTTCCACCTCCATTCTATCGTACACCTCATCGGATATCGCACATTCGAGCGAGGTTTCAAGCCTTCTTGATTTTCTCGCCTTTTTAAGACAGGACGCACTCTTACATATATATGCGCCCCTACCCGATTTCTTACCCGTAAGGTCGAGCAAAACCTCCCCTTCGGGTGTTCTTACCACTCTGATAAGCTCGTTTTTCGGGAAATGCTCCGCGCATCCCGTGCAACGCCTTACAGGTGCTTTGCGTACGTTAGAGCTATTTGACTTCATTAGGATTTAATATCTATCTTGCAGCCGGTAAGACGGGCAACGAGCTTTGCATTCTCTCCCGCCTTTCCGATAGCGAGTGAAAGCTGATCGGGGGAAACGGTGACTCTGCAGGAACGCTCGCCGTCCATAACGACGGATATTACCTTCGCAGGAGAGAGCGCCTCCGCAATATATTCCTCGATATTCTCGCTATATTTGATTACGTCTATTCTCTCTCCCGAAAGCTCGTCGAGAACCGCCTGTATTCTCATACCGTTTCTACCGATACAGGAGCCGACGGCATCAACGTTTTCATCCTTTGAGGCTACGGCAATCTTCGTTCTGCTGCCCGCCTCGCGAGCAACACCCTTAATCTCAACGGTGCCGTCCTGTACCTCGGGGATTTCAAGCTCGAAAAGTCTTTTAACAAAATTGGGGTGAGTTCTTGAAAGAGTAACGATAGGTCCGCGGGTTTCTCCCGTTTTAACCTCGGAGATAAATACCTTTATTCTGTCGCCGACGTCGTGGGACTCGCCGGGAATCTGCTCCGACTTCAAAAGCGTTGCGTAGCCCGTACCCGTATCGAGAATAAGATTTCCCGTAATCATATCAACCTTGTCAACCACGGCGGTGATAATCTCCTCGCGCTTATCCTCGTATTCCTTCGTTTGTCTTTCGCGCTCCGCGGTGCGGATAGCCTGGATAATCATCTGGCTTCCCGTCTGGGCGGAGAAGCGGCGGAAATTCTTGGTCTTAAGCTCGGTTTCAACAACTCCGCCAAGCTTATGACGGCGGGAAAGTGCCTTCGCATCCGAGTAGGAGATTTCCGAAACGGGGTCAACAACCTCTCCGTCGGGAACGACCTTCCTTTGCTGATATACCTTCATATCGCATTTTACGGGGTCAAGATGTACTCTGATAATTGCGGTAGGACCGATTTCCTTTTTGCAGGCGTTTGCGAGCGCCTCCTCGATTTTTGCCAGCATATACTCCTTGGGAATACCGTGTTCTTTCTCAAGGACGTCAAGGGCGTTGAATAACTCTGCATTCATTTTTCCGTTGTACCGTAGCCCGCCGTTTTTCGCAGCGCGGCTATTCCTTTCTATATTTATTATTTATAAACCGTTTTATTCCTCTACGTAGAGGGTTGTAAGCTTTGAAATATCGCTGCGGAGAATAGACGTTTTAACTCCGTCCTCGTCAATAGTGACGGCTCCGTTTTCGTAGGAAAGAAGTGTTCCGACGATGCTCTTTCTTCCGTCGTTTGCCGCAAAAAGCTTTGCCTCCACTCTCTCTCCGAGGCAGGCGTTGATATGCTCCTCGGTGCGAAGCTCCCTCTCAATTCCCGGGGAGGAAACCTCGAGGTAATAAAAGCCCTCGATGGGGTCGCACTCGTCAAGAATGGGGTCGATTGCGCGATGCACCCTTTCGCAGTCGTCGATGGAAATACCCGCATCGCTGTCGATGGTGATTTCAAGGTGGTAATCCGCGCCAACCTTTCCGTAGGTGACGTCCCAAATGCGATAACCAAGCTCGGTTACGGTGGGGAGTATTGCCTCTCTTACCGTTTCTCTAACGTTTTTCTTCATAGCATTCTCCTTTCGGCTCTTGCGCCTTACACGTAAAGAGAGTGGCCCTCTCGGGTCACTCTCCTTCTTCTCTCATAATTTACATACAATGCCATTATAGCATATATTTTATAAAAATCAAGTGTTTATTGAAAATTTCCGAAAATTTTTGGCGTAATAACCAAATACTTTTATACGGGACGGTCGTTCGGAGAGCTTCCGAGCTTATATTTCCTTCTTGCAAGAGAACGGCGGCGCAAAAGCTTCGCGCTTCTTCTCATAAGCTGCTCAAGCTCAAAAATCACATCGTCGCGCTCCGACTCAAGCCTTTCGATATACTCAACGCGCTCCGCATCGGTAAGCTCGGGCACGGACAGTCCCTCGTATTCTCTTTTAGCTGTCTTTGCTGCCATTTTTCCTCCTTATTCCGCGCTGCCCCCGTTTTTAAGCGAGAACGCCCACTCAACAAGCTGTGAAAACTTTTGCTGAATCCACGGGAACGCACTGTTCACAAGCCACGGCTGGATTTGATTCCAGAAAATTATAACCAAAAGAGCGCCAACCGCGACAACTCCAAGCACGGACCAGCCGAGAATTGCGGCACGGCTTTTTTCGGCTTCCTTATCGGCGCGCTTCAACGCCTTTCGCTCGTAGTGCAAAATCGCCTGCCTGTTTTCATCAAGCTTGCGCATAATTTTCGTTCTTTCCCGCTTTAATTCCTTTTTGGCAAGTCCCGTTGCCTTCTCCTTTTTGAGAGCATAATTGACCCTTGCAAGCTCGCCGTAAAGCTCGGTGCGCTCGTCAAGAAGCGGGTAAAGCTTTTCCTTGTCGGCACGGGAAATTTTTGCCCTTTCGTACTTTTTATAGGTCGGAAGCTGCTTTTTGTAGGCGGTCTTTTTAGCGTTAAGTATAGCCTTGAAGCGCCCCTCGGCAACCTTTCCCTTTCCGCCCTCGGAAATAGAATAAAGCTCTACGAGCTTTACGTTAAGCTCATCTCTGCGCTTAAGAAGCTCCAAAAGCTTATTACGGGTTTCCCTTAACTCATCCCTGTCGGTGCTTTTCGGGAGCTTTATCTCGTCCACGTCGGTAAGCACGAGGCGGTAGTATCTTTCGTTATCGGCGTTTTCGTATTTTTTCGCCGTCGAAAGCAGCCTTCGGGTATTGGAAAGCGCCGTTTTCTTCTTTCCTCTTTTACGACGCTCCTTCTCGTCCTCGATTTTCGCGGTAAAGCTTATATCCCCCGTCCTCGTATCCATCTCCAGACGGCGAATATCGTTGTAAATTCTATGCTCGATTAGCAGAGTGTCGTTTTTGATTTGACGCTTTTTGTTCTTCTCGAGAGCCTTTTGGTCAAACACGGGCTTTGCCTCGAGGGTATCCGCGCTTTCGGTTCTCGTGCTTGAATCGCCAACCTCCGCGGCGGCGGTGTCACGGCGCGCAGACTCCTCGTCCTCAAGCTCGTCAACTATTCTCTCGTCGGCGGTTTTTTCCTTTTCGCCAAACGGCCTTCCGCTTCGCGAATCCCGCTCAAACTCAAGCAATGCACGGCGCTCCTCTGCGCGCTCCTCCTTCGTTTTACGAAGCCTTTTCCTTCCGTTATGCGGCTCGGGGTCGGGGTAAACCTTATCCTCGCTCTGCTTTTCCTCCTTTTTGACCGCCCTTTGCTCTGCTTCGGATTCCTTTGAGTGGCGAGCAAGCTCTGCCTCCTCCTCATACCTGCGCTCGGTGTCGGATGCCGCAGGCTCGGGCAGTCCTTCATCCTTCGTCGGATACTCCGAAAAGTCGCCGTATGGCGTGGAGGTATAGCTCGGTGCGGGCGCTTCCGTCGGCTGTGCCGTCCTTGCGTGGTCGGAATCCGCACTCGGCTCAACAGCCGCGGGCTTTTCAGGCAGACTCGGTGCGGGCGGCGCGGTATCAATCGCGATTTCACAAGCCACCGCGCCCTCTATGTAAAGCAGGTCGCGCTCCGAATGACCGCCGTCAACGGTGATAACGTAGTCGTCGGGCTTTTCGGGCTTATCCTCCGCCTCCCCCGTCGGGTCTTTATCGGCTTCGTCCGAGGGTGCGGAACTATCGGCGGGCTTATCGGTGGAGGCGGTAGCACACGCAGCCTCCGCGCTCGCTTTCCCTTCCTCTGCGGTCGGGGTAACGTCGGCTTCGTCCGTAGCCTTCGTATCCTCCAAAGCCCTCGTATCGGCTTCGCTCTTATCCGCGGTTATCGGCAATTCGGAGTCGGGCGTGTCAAAAAACGCATCAGCGGAGCTTTCGCCCCTTGCACCGACCGAGCTAACGTCACCGCCTACCCGCTCGAGCAGGCTTTCCGCACGCTCTCCTCTTGCTCTTGCCGCCTCTCGCTCGCGCTCTATATCCGCCTTTAGCTCTCGCTCTCTTGCGAGCCTTTCCTCGGCGCGGGCGCGCGCTTTTTCCTCTTCCTTTTTCTTTGATGCGGCACTCTCTCGCTCGGAGCGTATCCTTGCTCGGTAGCTTTCCGCATACTCGTAGGCGGCGCGCTTTTCCTCCGCCGCGCTTGTTCTTTTTTTCTCCTCCTCGGCAAGGCGCTTCATTTCCTCCTCGCGCCTTTTTTCCGCGTCGGTAGCGTCGGATGAGCCGCTTTCCTCTCTGCGGCGCTTAAGGCTCTCCGCCTGTGCGCTTGCACGACTTATGGTATCTCCCGCCTCGCGAAGTCTTTCGGCTGCGTCCTTTTTCTCCGCCGCCTCGGGTGTGCCCCCCTCGGAGGCTTCCTTTTCATTCACCTTGGCTGCCGCTTCGGCCGTATCGGCGGTGCTTTCCTCGGAGGGCGCATCGGTGCGCTCTCCCTCCGCTTCGGAAATTATGCTCCTGTCCTTCAAAGCTTCGGATTCACTCATATCAACTAAACCCCTCTTTTCTTCCAAAGATAATTCATCACCTCGCGACGAAGCACTATGCCGATAAAGCAGCCTCTGTCGTCAACCACGGGAACGAAGTTATGCTCCCTTACCTCCTCAAACAGCGATTCAAAGCTCGCATCGTGAGAAAGCGGCTTACAGGAGGTGTCCGCAACCGCCATTACGGGAGTTTTTTCAAGGTCGCGGCGGGTGAGATTTTTATTTTCGATGAAGTAATTCAAAACGTCGTCGTTACGCAGAGTGTCAACGTATTTCCCCTCCGAATCGAGAATGGGAATAGCAACGTAGCGGTGATATCTCATCTTTTCCGTCCCCTGGCGCACGGTGCTGTCGTCGCGGATGTAAACGGAAAGGCTTTTCGGTATCATAAATCGCAAAATGTTCATCGTTACCTCACTTTTGTATTTCGTTTTTTGTAAATAATTGTTTACTAAATCAATCTTCCTCAAGCGCACAGCCGATTACGGTGGAGAACTGTGACATCGTCGGAATCGAGAAATTTACGCCGTATCCCATACCGTTGATTTCGGCAAATTTTTCGGCACAAAAGCCGAGGCGTGTTAAATTTCCCGTTAAAACTACGTCCTTTACTCCCGCCTGCCTTGCGGCGAAAACCGACACCATTGCAACCGTTTCAAAGACCATATTCATTATTCCGAGGGCAACGTCCCCCCTGTCCGCCACCTCGGACACGTTTCCGAAGTTTGCCGCCGTCATATCGCCGGGAAGGCCGCCGAGTGCATCCTTTGTGGTCATATCCTTTATGCGAAGGTCAACGTTAGCGAGGCTTCCGCCCGCGCCAAGCTCCACGATATGCTCGATGCTCTCCGCACCGCACATAAGCTTTGAAAGTCCGACGAGCGTTCCGCCGCCGACTCCCGTTCCGCCGAGGTAGTTCATACTGCCGCCGTTTGCATGCACAAGAGCAGTACCCGTGCCCATACTCACAACGAGGGCGTTGTCAAGACCCGAGAGGTATAGACCTCCCCTACCGATACAGGTAAACTCGGGAACTCTTATACAGTCTATGCCGTAGAGGTTGCGCTTTATGTAGGAGGAGCCTACGCCCGTCATATATACGCGCTCTATATCGGAAATTGCTATTCGGTTTTCATCGGTAAACTTGCCAAACGCTCCGTAGGTTGCGGTAAGCGGGTCGTTTGCCGAGATGAACTGCGGTGCTATAATCTCCCGACCCTCGCCGTTTTTCTTGAAGCCGACGATTTTTGTCGTGCTTCCGCCAACGTCAATGCCGATTACGATGCTCATTTTTTATTCCTTTCCATAAGGCTGTCAAAGGACAGACCGTATTTGTCTGCGATATCGCGGGCGTAGGACCTTCCGTCGGGCTTTGCACGGTGAATTTTGAAGGAGCGACGCCCCTCCTCTATTCCCGCAACCAGCGTGTCAATCGGCACGCCTCCCCTCTCTCGGGAGCGCTCGTTGATTTCGGGTATAATGGCGGCAAGCTCGTGCAGGTGCGTTGAGAAAATTCCGCGACAGCCCATCACCGCAAGCGCGGTAAGTATTTCGGAGGCAATGTAGGACGCCTCGTATGCTCCCGTGCTGGACAGGGACTCGTCGAGAAGAAACATTCCGTCCTCGTCGATTGCGTCGAAAATCTCGCGAAGCCTTGCGCACTCCTCGCCAAGCCTACCCTTGTCTATCGTATCGTCCGCGCCCTCGGGGAAATGCGTGAAAATTCCCGACGTAACCGATATTTTCGCAAAGGACGCAGGGACGGGCAGACCAAGCTGGCACATAGCCTGTGCCGCTCCGACGGCAACGGTTATAACCGACTTTCCGCCTCTGTTAGGTCCCGAAAGCACGTAAATTTTTGCATTATCGTCAAAGACGAGGTCGTTAGCCACTATTTCGTCATCGATTGCGAGAGCAACGCGGGGATTATAAAGCTCGGTAGCCGAAAAAGCCTTTTCATCGGCGGGTGCGACCTCGGGGAATACAACCGAAAGACCCTTTTCGCGAAGCCGTCCTACAACTTCCGCCGCACGCGAAAGAAACTCTATCTCGGGCAAAAGACGAAGAAGGAAATCGGTGTTTTCGATAACGTATTCGGCAACTATCGCACGCCAGCCGCGCACGGAGGAGCGAAATACGTCCTCGATAGCAGAGTTAAACGCGCCGTTGAGTGCCTCCTGCTTGTTTTCGCTTTGTCCCTTTCCAAAGGGCGAAAGTTCAGAGATGCAGGTGAAGGCATCGTTTTTAAAGGAAAGGCGGAGGATTTTATCAAGCACCCTTCCTGACTTAAAGCGCTCGCCGTTAAGCGAAATTACCGCAGCGCTTTCGGGACGAAATTCCCTGTCAAGGTTGACGCCTATCGTAACGCTTCGCACCTCATGCACGCGCTCGGTTAGGGCGGAAAGCTTTTTGTTAAGCTGAACGTAGTATTCCGACTCGCAAAGCTCGGTTACAAATTCGGAAAGACGGGTGAAGGCGGTGCCGTAAATTTTGTCCTTTACCGCGGAAAGCCCCTTGTGAAGCGTATCAAGGCAGCTTACGTAAAGCTCTATTTCGGTGATGCTGTAAAGGTAGGAGTCGGCGGAGCTTACGTTATCGTTGTCAAGTCGGCGAAGCTCCCTTATATCGTCGAGAATGGGATGAATGCCGGACAGCGTTTCAAGCAGCTCGGGCAGCTCGAGAAGGTCGGCGACCGTTTGCTGTCGGTAGCGTATAACCTCGGGGTCGGAGGTAAAAAAGTCGGTAAGCGAGCCGCTCTTTAACCCAAAAATCTCGTTAAGTCCAAGCTCGTCGCAAACCGCCTCGGATACGTTGGGACGGTTTTCGGCAACCTCGTGGAAATTTCTTTTTTCCACGGTGGGATAAAGAAGGCTGAAATCAAGACTGTTCATATATACTCCGTTTCGGTGAATTTCTTTAATTTATTTAATTATAGCATACCGAGCGCGCAAAAAGCAAGGGCACGCGCGAGTTTATGCGAAAATATTTTTAAAAAAGCTTTTACACGCGGCGCGGAATTTGCACCGAGAGCGGTTTAAACGCAGCGTTTTGTAAACATTTAATTACATTACAAATAAAAAACAGCGGTTGATTGCCTATCGAAATTTAGCACGGGGTCGGCGTTTTTTAAAAAACGTACAGGTCTTATACATAAAAAGCCCTTCCCCAAAAAAACTTTCGCACGGCGTTTTATAAAAACGGTTGCATTTTCGGGGGCGGCGTAGTATAATGGGTATATAAGACTCTGCACGGCGAAACTGAAAGGAGAAAAATATGGAAAAGATGCCAAAGGTTCTTATTTTATCAGGAAGTCCGCACGAAAACGGCACGACGGCAAGAGCGCTTAACGAGGTTAAGGCTTCGCTTGAAAGCGATGGCGTGGAGGTTGAGCTTATTCGGGTCGGACATATTACCGTTTCTGGCTGTAAGGGCTGCTATGCCTGCGGAAAGCTTAAAAAATGCGTGATAGACGATATTGTAAACGAGCTTGCAGAAAAGCTGCGCGAGGCGGACGGTATTGTTATCGGCTCTCCCGTTTACTACGCATCTCCAAACGGTGCGTTTCTTGCCCTGCTTGACAGGCTGTTTTACTCCTCCCGCTTTGACAAGTCGATGAAGGTCGGCGCTTCGGTCGTTTGTGCAAGACGCGGCGGCTGTACGGCGAGCTTCGACGTGCTTAACAAATACTTTGCGATAAGCGGAATGCCGATTGCCTCCTCCACCTACTGGAATCAGGTACACGGAAGCGGTGCGGAGGATGCCGAATGCGATGCCGAGGGACTCCAGACTATGAGAATGCTCGGAAAAAATATGGCGTTTCTTATAAAATCCATTGCCCTTGGCAAGGAGGCGTTTGGCGCTCCCGAAAGGGAAAAGAAGATTTACACCAACTTTATTCGCAGGGATTGACTTTTCCCGTCCCAAAAGAAAAGGCGTGTTAACGAAGCCGCAAGCCAAGCCCTCGTTTTTATAAAAAACGCGCAAAATCCATACACGGGGTGCCGCTTTTTTGAAAAATTAAGACGCAGGGTGGATAAGCCCCGCGTCTTTTTTCTTTGTGCCGAATTTATTCTTAATTGCCTCTACGCCTTGATTTTGCGCCGATAATAATAAGCGTCACCGAAATAACCACAACCGAGGACAAAATCAAGATTGCACAGTTTCTGAAAAACTCAAACGGCATAACGTTGATTATTTCGTCAACCTTCGGGTCGAAAAGCCAGTTGTCCTTTCCCGGGAAAAACACCTTGTGAAACACCTGAAAGGCGAGGTCGAAGTTTATCGCGGCAAGCCCTCCCAAAACCGCAAAAAGCGAAAGCGTGCCAGCTCCCGCAGTGAAGCAGGGCGGAAAGCCGCCGAAGCGGTAAAATGAAATTTTGCCCCTTTTATCAAGCCAAACGAGCGAGATTATAAGCACGCCCGAAATCAGCATAGCCCAAAGATTAAGGTTAAAAAGCTTTTTGCAATCGGCGAAATGCGAAGCGCCCTCCTCGCTGTAGGAAAGGACTCCCGCGCCAAATTCCCCGCCGGGGAGAGTAAGATAGTCAAGCACCTCGTCGTATGCCTCACGGATTTGACCGTGCGAAAGGTCGGTCCAATACGGCATATCGAGCGCCTCTATATGTGCGTAATAAAACGGACGGACGTAAATCGGAAGCCCTATCGAAAAGGTTACCGTAAATATAATTATTGCGGCTATAAGTAAAACCGTTAAGCCTTTGTTAAGGGCGGAGGCGTTGCTCCCCGCACCCGAAAGCGTCGTTTTCGTATTCATATTTTCCTCCTTTTCCATCTCGTAAAAATTATACATCGTACGGGAGGTTTTGTCAACAATTGCCCTTTCAAAATAAAACGAAAAAAATTTAAAAATCCTATTGACTTTTGTTTTTCCTTGTGGTATAATATCCAAGCACAAATGCGAAGGTTATGGCGAATTAGCTCAGTTGGCTAGAGCGTCCGGTTCATACCCGGCAGGTCGTTGGTTCAAATCCGACATTCGCTACCAAACAAAACGCACGGCTTCACCCGACGGTATGACGTGCGTTTTTATAAGGCGCCTTGGTCAAGCGGTTAAGACACGGCCCTTTCACGGCTGTAACAGGGGTTCGATTCCCCTAGGCGT
>JAFXHU010000018.1 GCA_017533565.1 Clostridia bacterium | reverse complement strand
TAAAGCTTGGTATTTATCCCTCGCTTATCTTCCTTGGTGTTGGTGCTATGACCGACTTCACTCCCCTTATCTCAAATCCCAAGTCGCTTCTTATGGGTGCGGGCGCACAGTTCGGTGTATTCGCAGCATTCTTTGCCGCGCTTTTCATCGGCTTCTCTCCGCTTGAGGCGGGCGCTATCGGTATTATCGGCGGCGCGGACGGCCCTACCGCAATTCTCGTAACAAAGGAGCTTGCTCCCCACCTTCTCGGTGCGATTGCGATTGCGGCATACTCGTATATGGCGCTTATCCCGATTATCCAGCCTCCCTTTATGCGTCTTTTCACCACCAAGAAGGAAAGACAGATAAAAATGACCAACCTTCGTCCCGTTTCCAAGGTTGAGAAGGTTGTATTCCCTATTCTCGTTACCCTTGTCGTTACGCTTATCATTCCCGATGCGGCACCCCTTGTCGGCTTCCTTATGCTCGGTAACCTCTTTAACGTTTCGGGCGTTGCGGACAGACTCTCCAAAACCGCGCAAAACGAGCTTATCAACATCGTTACGATTATGCTCGGCGTATCGGTTGGCGCTACCGCAAGTGCGGAAAACTTCCTTAAGCCCCAGACTCTTTACATTATCGGTCTTGGACTTTGCGCATTCGTGGTTTCCACCTGCGGCGGTCTTATCGTCGGAAAGATTATGTGCTTCGTTACGAAGGGCAAGGTTAATCCCCTTATCGGTGCTGCGGGCGTTTCCGCCGTTCCTATGGCGGCAAGAGTTGCACAGGACGAGGGTCGCAAGGCTGACCCCTCCAACTTCCTGCTTATGCACGCGATGGGTCCCAACGTTGCGGGCGTTATCGGCTCTGCAGTTGCGGCGGGCGTATTCTTAAGCCTTTTCCGCTAATTTAACAAATACGAAAGGAATATAAAATGTCAAAGGTACGTATAACCGAAACCGTTCTCCGTGACGCGCACCAGTCGCTCGCGGCTACGAGAATGACCACCGACGAAATGCTCCCTATTCTTGACGCAATGGACGAGGTAGGCTACTACTCCGTTGAGGCGTGGGGCGGCGCAACCTTCGATGCTTGTCTTCGTTTCCTTAACGAGGACCCGTGGGAAAGACTCCGCACTATAAGAGCGCATATGAAGAATACGAAGCTTCAGATGCTTTTCCGCGGACAAAACATTCTCGGATACAGACATTACGCTGACGACGTAGTTGAATACTTCGTTCAAAAATCCATCGCAAACGGTATCGATATTATCAGAATTTTCGATGCTCTTAACGATGCAAGAAACCTTGAAACGGCTATCAAGGCAACAATCAAGGAGGGCGGTCACGTTCAGGCTGCTATCTCCTACACCACCTCTCCCTTCCACACCAACGAGGGCTTTGCAGCTTATGCAAAGCAGCTTGAGGAGATGGGCGCGCACTCCATTTGCATCAAGGATATGTCGGGTCTTCTTAAGCCCTACGAGGCATATCAGCTCGTAAAGACTATAAAGAACACCGTAAAAATCCCCGTAAACCTTCACTGCCACTATACCGCGGGTCTTGGCTCTATGACGCTTCTTAAGGCTATTGAGGCGGGCGTCGATAACGTAGATACCGCAATTTCTCCCCTTGCAATGGGTACGTCGCACACCCCCACCGAGTCGCTTGTTGCATCTCTTCAGGGTACGCCCTACGATACGGGACTCGACCTTGCGAAGCTTGACGTTGTTGCAAAGCACTTTAACGGAATTCGCGAAAAGTATATTGCAAGCGGTCTTATCGACCCGAAGGTTCTTAAGGTTGACGTAAACGCTCTACGTTACCAGGTTCCCGGCGGAGTGCTTTCCAACCTTATCTCCCAGCTTAAGATGGCGGGTAAGCTTGACAAGCTTGACGCGGTTCTCGAGGAGGTTGCGGCCGTAAGACGCGATGCGGGCTATCCTCCGCTTGTAACTCCCACCTCGCAGATTGTCGGAACGCAGGCTGTTAACAACGTAATTTTTGCCGAGGACGGCAGATATGCAAGAGTAACCAAGGAGTTCAAGGCACTTGTAAGAGGCGAGTACGGTAAATGCCCCGCGGCAATCGACCCCGATTTCAAGAAGAAGATTATCGGCGACGAGGAAATTATCGATTACAGACCCGCAGACAAGATTGCTCCCGAAATCGACTCCCTCCGTCAGAGGGTTGCTCCCTATCAGGAGCAGGACGAGGACCTTCTCTCCCTCGCACTCTTTGAGCAGGTTGCGATCAAGTTCTTCGACTGGAGAAAGCATCAAAAATACAGCATCGATTCAAACTCGGATGCGGCAAACGGTATTCATTCCGTATAAAAAGCAAAGGGCGCGGCATTTTGCCGCGTCCTTTTAAATTTGCTTTTCGATTTGTTTTTTTTGATTAGGAAAAGCGGCTTGAAAAAGCCGCTTTTCTTTTATTCGCCGTCGGTACCTTCGGTATCCTCGGGCTTGTCGGTGTCGGCTTTGCCGTCGGAGGGTGCTTCCTCGTCGGCAGGCTCAAAGGACGTGCCCATTTCGGTATAGTCCCTTGCCTTGCGAAGGTCGCTTCCGTCGGGAACTGTTCCCTCCGCAAGATTTGCGGCAATTGCCTCCTTTGCAAGACGCTCGCGCTCTCTTTCAAGCTCCTCGCGCTTTGCGTTTTCGGCGTGACGGGTTTTGTTTTCCTCCTCGCTCTTACGCTTTCTTTCGATTGCGATAGCCTCTATTTCCTCTATCGTCGGGTTTTCTCCCTGCATAGCGGCAAGGAACTGATCCTCCTCCATAAATTCGTTCTTAAGAAGGAAGCTTGCGATAAAGTGAAGCTTGTCGATATGCTCCTTGAGAATAGAAAGGCATCTATCGTAGCAGCTGCCGATAATACCGCGGATTTCACCGTCGATAACGGCTGCGGTTTCCTCCGAGTAGTTTTGACCCGAGGAGAAATCTCTGCCGAGGAATACCTCGTCCTGTGAATGCTCCGAGCCGTAAAGGACGGTGCCAAGCTTTTCGCTCATACCGTATTTTGTAACCATATTGCGTGCAATACGGGTTGCGTGCTGAATATCGCTTGATGCGCCGGTCGTTATATCCTCAAAGATAATTTCCTCCGCCGCACGTCCGCCGAGTGCGCGTACGATAATATCAAGCATTTGATTTTTGGAGTAGCCGAAGTGGTCCTCCGTAGGTCTTGTAAGCGTTACGCCGCCCGCATCTCCCGCGGGGATAATGGTAATATGCTTTACGGGGTCGGTATTCTCGCAGTAGTAGGATGCAACCGCGTGACCCGCCTCGTGATAGGCAACGAGCTTGTTGTCCTTTTCGCTTCTCGCTCTCGTCTTTTTTTGCGGTCCGAGAAGTATTTTCATAAAGGATTCGTCAATTTCCTCCATACCGATAAGCGCCTTATTCTTTTTAGCGGCAAGGAGTGCGGCCTCGTTCATAAGATTTGCAAGCTCCGCGCCCGTAAAACCGATGGTAATCTGCGCGATTTTCTTAAAATCAACGCTTTCCTCAAGCGGCTTGTTACGGCAATGAACCTTAAGGATTGCTTCTCTGCCCTTTACGTCGGGATAGTTTACGGTAATCTTTCTGTCAAATCTACCCGGACGCAGAAGCGCGGGGTCAAGAATGTCGGGGCGGTTGGTTGCCGCCATAACGATTACGCCCGAGTTCGTGCCAAAGCCGTCCATTTCAACGAGAAGCTGGTTAAGCGTTTGCTCTCTTTCGTCGTGACCGCCGCCAAGACCGGCGCCACGGTGTCTGCCCACCGCGTCAATCTCGTCGATAAATATAATAGCGGCATTCGACTTTCTTGCGGTATCGAACAAATCTCTCACGCGAGATGCACCGACACCGACGTACATTTCAACGAAATCGGAGCCGGAAATCGAGTAGAAAGGAACGCCCGCCTCGCCCGCGACAGCCTTCGCAAGGAGGGTTTTACCCGTACCGGGAGGACCGACGAGAAGCACACCGCGCGGAATACGCGCGCCGAGCTTTATGAATTTGGAGGGGTCGCGAAGGAACTCTACAACCTCCTCAAGCTCCGCCTTTTCCTCGTCAGCGCCCGCAACGTCGGCAAACTTTACCGCGTTTTTGTCGCCCGTCATCATCTTTGCCTTTGATTTTGCGAAGGAGTTCATCTTTCCGCCGCCTCCGCCCGCGTTGGAGGAGCGAAGCACGAATATCCAAAGACCGATGAATACAAGAATTATTATAATGTAGGGGAGGTATGCAATATACCAGGGAGTTTGCTTGGGTGCCTTGATGTCAAAATTCGACGGGTCAAGATTTCCCTCCGCAATTTCCTTGTTCGCAAGCTCTGCGATTTCCTCAACCTGGAAGGTCCAGGCAAGCTGGAACTTAAAATCCACGGTAATCGGCTGTCCGTTTTTATCAAGCTCGATTACGCTTTCGCCAAGCTCGTTTTGAACGAGATTGTAGCGCACTCCCGTTACAAGATTGTTTTCGTCAATTTCAATTTTTTTAATAAGATTTTTGTCAAAGTAGGAGGCAATCTCTCCGTACACGATTTCATCCTGCTTTTTCGTTATGCCGTTGAAGATTGAAACGCCGACGATCATAAGCGCAACAATCACGATAAGCAGAATGATATTCTTGAAATTCACCTTCATTCAGTTTCTTCCAAGCCTTTCTTGTCTAAATATTTTCGTCGTTAAATTTCCGAGCGGTATAAAGCCTTTTTCCCTCGGAATCATCGAATAAAACGGTAATTCGCAGAATATTATCACCCGATTGCGGTCCTGCTCCGTCACGCATACCGAGTCCTACAACCCACAAAATGCCGTCTTTATCGCAAATAACGGGAATACCGTCACGCATATACGGGGGTATTTCCCTGTCGTTAAATACCTTTTTCAGCTTTCGCGTGAGTCCGCCGTATCGGTAGGAGTCACCCTCTTTTCTGAAGCGAAGGTAAAGTCCGCTATCAATTATACCACCGTTAAGGTCGGCATATATTGAATAATTGTAAATATTTGGAGAAAATTCCATAAAATCCCCACCGATTTCGAGAAACACGGTGGCGTTTGTGCCTTGAATTTTATTTTCTCCTGGTTTAAGCTCAAAAATTACATTTTCGTCGCTTTTTTTGCCGTTAAGCTCAAAAAAGCAAATTCCGCGCTGGCAAACGAAGCTTGCACGGGAAAGCGATACCGAAAAATTATCGCCGTCTATATGAGCTTCGATTGATTTTACGTGTGCCTCGTCGGGAAAAACGCCAGTCCTATTGTAAACCAAACGCGATATAACGTCGGCAAATACAGCCGAGTGCAGTCCGCGAAGATGCTTTACCGAAAATCTCGGTGCATCGCCTATCAAGGAAAGCGCGGGCAAGGATTGCGAGGTAACGAGCGAATAGGCGCTTCGCATATTGTCGCTTAAGCGTGTAACCGAGGCGGCGTACGAGGGATTTACCGCACCGAGATGCGGGAGAATATTATGCCGTACGTAGTTGCGGGTGTAATCGTCGCTTTCGTTGGTTTCGTCCTTTGCATACGGAATACAAAAGGCGTCAAGAAGCGAAATAATAGCGCATTTTTCAATTCCCAAAAGCGGACGGTAATAAACGTCGCGCACGGGCGGAATACCGCACATCCCCTTTACACCGCTTCCGCGCAGCATATTAAGGATTACGGTTTCAACGTTATCGGTCGCATTGTGTGCGAGAAAAACCGCCGATATACTTTTTCTGCCCGAAATTATATTCTCAAAAGCAGAATATCTTGCCTTCCTTGCCGCTTCCTCAATCCCCATTCCGCTTTCGCTCGCCATTTGAGGAACGTTTACTATTACAACCTCGGTTTCAACGCCGAGAGCGCCGCACAAGCTCCGTGACAGCTCCGCATCTGAATCGGCGGAGGCTCCGCGAATACAGTGATTTACGTGAATTGCAAGCAGAGGGGCGTTAATATTATGCTCCAACCTGTACTTATTTAACAAAAGCAGAAGCATAACCGAATCCGGTCCGCCCGAAAAGCCGATGGCAGCCGCGCCCGACATTGCACCGAGCATATCATGCTTGCCCGCGGTATCGAGGAAGGCTTTATAAATCGGCTTCATTTCCTCGGAGGAATAAAGCGCTTTGATTTTATCAGTTAGGCTGTACATCTTCTTCAAGCGTTCTGAACTTTGTAAACTGACCTATCCAGCCCATTTTAATATTGCCCGTAGAGCCGTGTCTGTTTTTGGCGATAATAACCTCCGCGGTATTCGCGCTGTCGTCAACGGGAGCAACCGAGGCTCCGCCCTCCTGATCCCTTCCGTCAGTGCCGCTTATATTCTTATAATACTCGTCACGGTAGAGGAAAAGAACGATATCCGCATCCTGCTCGATGCTACCCGAATCACGAAGGTCGGCAAGCGTCGGCTTTTTACCCACACCAGGGCGCGACTCCGTGCCACGGTTAAGCTGTGCGCAGCAGATAATCGGAATACCGAAATCCTTTGCCATTATTTTGAGGTTACGCGAGATTTCACCGACCTGCTGTGCCCTGTTATCCGATTTGGAGGTCGTCTGCATAAGACCGATATAGTCGATAACGACAAGACCGAGGTTATTAAGCCTGCGAAGCTTCGACTTCATTTCGGTGGAGGTAATCGCAGAGGTATCGTCGATATATATGTCACAGCCCGAAAGCGATTGCACTACGCTTGCGATATTGTTCCAATCCTCGCCCTTCAGCTGTCCCGAGCGCAGGGCATAGGAGTCAACGAGCGCTTCGCTCGAGAGTATTCTCGTCACAAGCTGCTCTCCCGACATTTCAAGCGAGAAAATTGCGACAGCCTTTCCCGAGGATTTGGCAACGTTCGTTGCGATGTTCATCGCAAAGGAGGTTTTACCCATACCGGGACGCGCGCCGACGATTACAAGGTCGCCCTTTCCCATCTGCACGAGCATTTTGTCAAGGTTTGAAAAGCCCGTTTTCGTTCCCTGCACCGCACCCTTCGTTTCGGAAAGAACCTCAAGATCGTGGTAAACGTTGTGAAGAATATCGCGAATGTGGCGAAATTCCTTCGTATCGTTGCCGTTTGATATATCGAATATTTTTTGCTGTGCGCTGTCGAGAATGGTACGGACGGGAGCAACCTCCTCGTAAGCCTCGTTGTTAATCTCGTCGCACGCTCCGATAAGGCGGCGCAAAATAGCCTTATCCTTTACAATTCTCGCATATTCCTTTACGTTTGAGGAGGCGGGTACGCTCGATGCGAGCAGATATATGTACTCCGCACTGTTATCCGCGTCCCTTCCCGTAAAGCTTGAATACTCGTTTACGAGAGTTACGGTATCTATTACCGCGTTGGTGGCGTACATCTTCATAAGGACGGTGTAAATATGCCTATGCTGATCGAGGTAAAAATCCTCCGCAACAAGCATTCCGCCCACGGCGTCAAGGCACTTTGCATCAACTATAATCGCGCCGAGAACCGCCTGCTCCGCCTCTACCGACACGGGTAGCTGCTTAATTAAAGAACTGCTATCCATTTTATTACGTCCTTTTTAAAATGTTTAGTCGTGTACGTATACAACGAAGCTTGCCGAGATGTCGCCGAGGATTTTAATTACCACGGAGTGCTTTCCGTATGCGCGGATAGACTCCTTCAGCTGGATTTTCCTCTTGTCAACGTCACAGCCGATTGCCTTTTTAAGCTCCTCGGCTATATCCTTTGCGGTAACGGAGCCGTAGAGCCTTCCGTCCTGACCGTGACCCATAACAATCTCGATTTCCCTGCCGTTGATTTTATCGGCGAGTGCCTGTGCAGCCTTCTTATCCTCGCTGATTTTATACTCCTTTGCCTCTGCCTTGCTTTTAAGCTCGCTCGTTGCTTTTGCATCGGCGGGAATAGCCTTTTTCTGCGGGAAGAGGAAATTTCTCGCGTATCCGTCGGAAACGTCAACGATTTGGTCCTTTTTTCCCTGTCCCTTTACGTCGCAAAGTAATACTACCTTCATTTTATAATAACTCCTTTATTTGTCTAAATAGCTGTCAATTGCGTTTTTGAGATTTTCAAGCACGCGAAGAATGGAATCGTCAACCACCTGTGCCCCCGCGACGTTGAAGTGACCGCCGCCGCCAAGCCTTTCAAGGATAAGCTGAACGTTAATTTTGCTCGACGATCGCGCGGAAATATGAATTTGATCTCCGATTCTGACAAGCGTGAACGCCGCGTCAATTCCGCGGAGAGTGAGCATTTTATCCGCCGCCTTCGATGCAATAACTCGGTAGGACTCGTCGGTTTCGCCGTCGCAAGCGGAAATCGCGATATTGTCGCGGTAAATCGTGATTGCGGTATGGAAGCGCGACTCCTTTTTAAGATCGTCGGGCGAGGTTTTAAACAGCGCGTAAACGTCCGAGGGGCTTGCACCCGCGCCGCGCAGATACTATGCAGAGCCAAAGGTTCGCGTGCCCGTGTTTCGCGTAAACTGCTTCGTATCAAGCAAAAATCCCGCAAGCAGCATATCCGCCTCCTCCTTTAGGAGGTTTTGAGAGCTTACCGCGCTTTCAAGCATTTCGGCAACAAGCTCGCAGGAGGAGGATGCCGACGGCTCGATATAGTTTGCCTTTACGCTTTCCTCAAAGGTATCGGTTTTTCTGTGGTGGTCGATTACGGCAACCGTTTTTACCTTCGTGGAGATATCCGCAAACTGTGAACGGGAGAGATTGTTGTGGTCAACAAGCACGAGGAGCGTATCGGGACCGACAAGGTCAAGTCCGTCGGCGTTGTCAACGAAAATCTGTGCGTATTCCTCCGTGCCCTGCATAACCGCGATACAGTTTTCAAGGTTTTTATCGCGCAAATCAACCGCAATATTAACCTTCATACCGCAAAGCATTGCAATTCTCGCAACGCCTATGCTCGCGCCGAAGGAATCAAAGTCGCCGTATCTGTGTCCCATTATGATAACGTTATCCGAGCGTCCCATAAGAGCCGTAAGCTGGTTGGTGAAGGTACGCGAGCGGACGTTCGAGCGCTTATAAACCGACTTCGTTCTTCCGCCGTAATATTCTGTAACGCCGTTGTTGATATATACGACCTGGTCGCCTCCGCGCTGGAGCGCGAGGTCGATAGCGTCCCTTGCCTGCTCCTCTCTTGCGCGAAGCGTTCCGTCAGAGCGTGCAACTCCGACCGATATGGTTATCGAAACGCCGTCGCCGACGCGGGTTTCGCGTATTTCGTCAAGAATTGCGAAGCGGTTTTCAATACATTTATCAAGCGATGACGAGTCGAAAAACATAATGTACTTATCGTTCTCGTAGGATTTTATGGTTGCGTCCATGCTGTCAGCCCAAGCCTTCAGCTTTTCATCAACCTGTGAAACCGCAACGCGGAATTTTTCGTGAACGTAGTGAAGGACGTCCTCGATATTATCGATAGCAATGTAAGCAATGCACACCCTGCTGTCGTTATATTTCTTTTCGGAGGCTAAAAGCGCGGTTACGTCTGTGAGGGACAAAACGAAAAGCGCGTCCTCCTCCGAGTCGGCGGTAAGCTTAAAGCTCTCCGCCTCAAAAAGCCTGTCCCTTACCGAAATTTTCTTCTTTCCGAAGTCATCGTCTATAATAGAGCCGAAAAGAAGGTCGATGCTCTTTCCAATGGGATTTTCCTCGCAATCGAGAAGCTCGAGCATAGAGGCGTTTGCCCACACGATAACACCCTCCGCGTTAAAGGTCGCAACGGGGTGCGAGGTGCTTTTAAGAACTCCCGCGGAGCGCTCCGAGAGCATTCCGTGTATTCCGCCCTCCGGGGCGTAGGTCACCTTCTTTTGTCGGAAGGACGACATAACTGCTATTTCGACAAGATAAAGCAGTATAAAGGAAACGGCAAGAATTATTGCGTTAAACTCCTTTAAAACGGCACAGGCAACAGCAAACAGCGCGATATTAAGGCAGCCGAGTGCAATACAAATTACAAGCTCGCGCCGAGATATGAACGGTACGTCGTGATTGTTATTCATAACCGTTACCTCCTCCCTTTTTTTCTTGCTTTTCTCTGAACATTTTCGAAACCGCAAAGGTTTCAAGCACGCCTACAACCGAAAGCAAATTAACGGAAAAGGCGCTGAAAATAAAGCATACAACCAAAAGTATAATTACCGAAAGTGCCAGACTCTTTATCCTTTGAGAAAGCATATACGAGGCGAAGCGAAATCCTACGTAAGCGAATACGACGAGAAAAACGTTGTAAAGATTTAGCATCGCGGTGTTGAAAACGCTTCCGTCGGATTCAAACAAATTGAATATCGCAAGTATGACGAAAAATACCGCAAAGGTCGCCGAGGTGCAAAACATATCGGTTCCGAGCGATGCTTTTTTTGAAGCAGCTCTAATTGCGATTAAATAAATGCCGTTGGCAAGTGCGGTTACGGCAAGTGCCAAAATTACCACGACCGAGGGAAGCATCGACATATAAAGGTCAACCGAGCTACGGACGTATCCCTCCGAAAGCAGGGCGGCAATTTGCTCCTCGTCCGCTGCGACCGAAAGCAGCATATCAAGCCCCTCCTCAAGCGAATAGCGGAGATTATCCGCCTCTACGCTCAAAAGCTCGTTTGCGGCGTTAAAATCAAAGCCTACGGTTGAAAACGCAGCCAAATAAACCGAAAGCAGCATCAGGAAGGAAAGAGTGACGGCGGACAGTCCGACGAAGAATGCCTTCCCCGCATTTCGCAAAAACCACGCAGTAATGAAGGTAGCGAGAAGCACAGCCGCCGCGCCCCAAACCGAGCCGCTTGGATTTAGGATAAGGTCAAAAAATACGGTAGCAAAGGAAATCAAGAGAGATACCCAATGCCGTTTTGATTTGTCAAAGGTATAAAGCACCGCAAGCGTGCCCGCCAAAAACGGCAGGAGCAAAAGCGCAACCCCCGAAAGCAGGACCGTACCCGCTCCGAGAAGAACGGATAGCATAAGCGATATGATAAATACGGCGGTAAGCTTTTGTTTTTTTGCATCGGGAAACCGTTTTTCTATCACAGCCTCTCCTCCTTTCATAGAGTTTGTCATAATATTATAGCACATTATAAAATAAAAGTAAACAAAATTTTTAAATAATTTTATTTTTTAATATTTTTTACGAATATAACAAATTAATCGGCTAACGCACTTGAAAAATAATCAAAAATGTTGTACAATAGAAAAGATAAAACGGGAAAGGAGCGAAATATGAATAAAAGATACACTCCCGACACGAAGATTTCGGATCTTTCGGGTGTCGGTAAGGCAAGAAGCGAAAAGCTTTCACACCTCGGTATTTTTACCGTGCGCGACCTGATTTACTATTTTCCTCGCTCCTACGAAAACCGCGGCAGCATTGCACGGCTCGGAGATTACAGCACCGAGGCGGCGCACTCCTACATTCTCACCGTAGCAAGCGGGGTTACCTCCGCAAGGCTGAAAAAAAATCTCACGGTTTCGCGCTTTCGCGCCTTTGACGACAGCGGCTCGGTTGAGATTGTGTTTTTTAACTCCACCTTTGTAAAGGAGGTTTTCGTCGTTGGCGGCGTATTCCGCTTTTACGGAAAGCTTACCTTTAACAAAAACCGCCGCGCAACCCTCGTAAATCCGAAATACGACCCCGTAATAGAGGGAGTGCCTCTCGAGAGCCTCGTGCCGCTATACACTCTTACCGACGGGATAAGCTCGAAGATTATAAACAAGCTTATAAAATCGGCGATTGACGACGTATTACCGCTTTTGGAGGACCCGCTTCCCGACGGTATTCGGCGGGAAAATTCGCTTGCGAGCCTCGGCTATGCGATAAAAAACGCACATTTTCCGCTTGACGAGCAATCGCTTCTCGGTGCGAGAAGGCGTCTTGCCTTTGACGAAATGTTTTATTTCGGACTCGGCATTGCGCTTTCAACGGGGAAAAAGAGTATTACCGCGGGGGTAAGCTTCTCGCCCTGCTCTCTTTCCCCGCTTACGGACCTTTTGCCCTACGAGCTTACCGGTGCGCAAAAGCGCGCGATAAACGATATTTACGCGGATACCGTGTTAAAAAGGGTTGACGGAATAACCCCCGCGATGTCGCGGATATTGGTCGGTGACGTCGGCTGCGGAAAAACCGTTTGCGCCGCGGCGGCTATATACATTGCCTTTAAGTCGGGATACCAAAGCGCGCTTATGGTCCCCACCGAAATACTCGCACAGCAGCATTTTGCCGACCTGTCCGACCTTCTCGGAAGGCTCGGTGTGCGGGTGGAGCTTTTGACAGGCTCGCTCACTCCGTCGAAAAAGCGCGACGTTCACGAAAGGCTTGCGGGCGGCGAAATCGACCTCGTAATCGGGACGCACGCCCTGATAAGCGATAAGGTGAATTTTTCAAGGCTCGGGCTTATCGTAACGGACGAGCAGCACCGCTTCGGCGTGGAGCAGCGCGGAATACTTAAAAGCAGGACCGAGGCCGCGCATATGCTCGTAATGAGTGCAACGCCCATTCCCCGCTCTCTTGCGTTGGCGCTTTACGGCGACCTTGATATTTCGCGAATAGACGAGATGCCAAAGGGACGAAACAGGGTCGATACCTTCGTGGTTGACGAAAGCTATCGCACGAGAATAAATTCATTTATCGAAAAGCAGATTAAGCTCGGCGGACAGTGCTACGTCGTTTGCCCCTCTATTGAAAAGGAGGAGGATACCGAGGAGCTTTATCCCGTATCTCTCTCGAGCGTTGAGCTTGTAAGCTACGATTCGCTCGCGCTTAAAAGCGCAGTTGAATATACCGAGGAGCTGAAAAGGGCTTTCCCGAAAATTAAAATCGAGTGTCTTCACGGACGGATGAAAAACGCGGAAAAGGAGGCGGTTATGTCCTCCTTTGCAAGCGGAGAAACGAAAATTCTCGTATCGACAACCGTAATCGAGGTTGGCGTAAACGTCCCGAATGCGACGCTAATGATAGTTGAAAACGCGGAGAGGTTCGGGCTTTCACAGCTGCACCAGCTTCGCGGACGCGTCGGACGCGGAGCGAAAAAGTCCTACTGCATTCTCGTTTCGGATTTAAAAACCGAGAAGGCACAGGCACGTCTTAACGTTATGCGAAGCTGCTACGACGGATACGAGATTGCGGAGCGCGACCTTATGTTGAGAGGACCCGGTGACTTCTTTTCTTCGTATTCAAGCAATAATATCAGGCAGAGTGGCGGATTTGAATTTAAATTTGCATCCTATTGCGACGACAAGGAGCTTTTTGATTCGGCTTTTATTGCGGCAAAATCCGTGGCAAGCGACGACCCGACTCTCACAAAGACGGAGCATATCGCGCTTCGTAACGAAATGGCAAGCAGAGTAATAAGGGTGTCGGATATTTCATAAACGAAAGGTTAATTAAATGATAAAGCCATTAGCAGACAGACTTCGCCCAACCAACTTTGACGAGGTTGCGGGGCAAGCGCATCTCGTCGGTAAAAACGGTATTTTACGCCGTCTTACCGAAAGAGGAAGAATTCCGAATTTGATTTTTTACGGCCCTCCCGGGACGGGAAAGACAACCGTTGCGAAAATCATATCCCAAATATCTGGAATGCAGCTTTTTATGCTTAACGCAACGACCGCATCCGTTGCGGACGTAAAGGAGATACTGACAAGCACCGAGAATATGTTTTCGGAAAACGGCACGCTCCTTTATCTTGACGAAATACAGTCCTTTAACAAAAAGCAGCAGCAATCGCTTCTTGAATTTATGGAGGACGGCAGGATTACGCTCATTGCATCTACTACCGAAAATCCGTATTATTACGTTTACAACGCCCTTCTCTCCCGTTCCTCCGTATTTGAATTTAAGTCGGTAACGGCGGACGAATGCGTCCCTACGCTCAAAAGAGCCATTACTATGCTGAACGCCGATTTCGGAACTAAAAAATACGCGGACGAGGCTTTGCTCAAGGGAGTTGCGGCTGCCTGTGGCGGTGACGTAAGAATGGCAATCGGCGTTATCGAAAACGCATTTTACATTTGCGACGGGGAAATAACGGACGAAGCGGTAAAATCCCTCATTCCCTCGGTTGTCGGACATTACGACCGCAACGGAGACGTCCATTACAATCATTTAAGCTGTCTCCAAAAATCCATAAGAGGCTCCGACCCCGACGCGGCGGTTTTCTATCTTGCTAAAATTTTAGCATCGGGAGATTTGCTTTCGGCGTGCAGAAGAATACTCGTTATAGCAAACGAGGACGTCGGCTGTGCCTATCCCGTTGCGGCGAGCATAGCATACGCCTGCTGTGAAAGCGCGAAGGCGGTGGGACTTCCCGAGGCGGCAATACCCCTTGCAAACGCGGTTTGTATTCTCGCGACCGCACCGAAGTCAAACTCCGCATACCTCGCCTACCACAGGGCGGTGGAGGATATTGAAAAGGGACTCGGCACGGACATTCCCGAGCATCTTAAAAGTCCCGATTTCAAGGGATATTTATACCCGCACGATTACGAAAACAATTACGTTATCCAGGATTACCTTCCCGCCGAGCTTGTCGGAAGAAAATATTACGAATTCGGCAATAATAAAACCGAGCAAGCCGCAAAGACCTACTATAATATGATAAGAGATCGTGCGAAAAGCAAAAAATAACCGTTTGTTTTCGTCAAATTGTTTTCGTCAAATCATAACAACTATTGACAAAAACGCCATTATTTGATATAATAACTACGTTAATTATGCTTTAAATAAGATTTTAGGGCTTAACGAGAGGAATTATGATTTACCATTTCATATTAAATCCAAAGTCGGGGCGCAACAGAAAGCAGCGCCATTTTGACGAATATATCAAGCGCGCTTGCAAGGAAAGGCATCTTGACTATCACATATATTACACCACCTGTCCGGGTGATGCAACCGAATACGTAAGATCTATGGTCCGTATTTCAAGTGAAAGACAGCGCTTTATTTGCGTTGGAGGCGACGGCTCTATCAACGAAATCGTAAACAGCGCACCCTGTAACCCCAACGTTGAATTCGGTGTAATTCCGAAGGGGTCGGGTAACGATTTCGTCAGGAATTTCGACAATACGCGAATTTTCCAAAATATCGACGCACAAATCGACGGCGACACGGTATCGCTCGACCTCATAAAGTGCAACGAGTATTACTGTGTAAATATGGTTAATATCGGCTTTGACTGTGCGGTTGTAAAGGAGGCTGACAGGCTTAAAAGGCATAAGCTTATACCGCCCGGCATCTCCTACATCTTGGGCGTATTCGTCGTGCTTTGCAAAAAATTCGGCACGAAGATGAAGCTCATTTACGATAACGGAGAGGTTATTGAAAAGGAATTTACGCTCACCGCCATTGCAAACGGAAAATTCTGCGGCGGAGGGTTTAAGTCCGCACCCGTTGCTCTTTTGCAGGACGGAAGATTTGACATTTGCTCCATTGATAAGGTTTCGCGCCTTACCTTCCTTTCGCTCGTTTCAAAGTACAAGAAGGGGACGTACCTCGATAGCCGCCGCGCAAGCAAGGTTATCGATTACAGGCAAACCGACCATTTCAGAATGGAGTTTGACGAGCCGATTCCGATTTGCATCGACGGTGAAATTAAGGGTGCAAAAAACGTGGATTTCACCATTGTAAAAAACGCCTTCAACTTCGTTATACCGAAGGGGTCGCGCCTTCTCTATACCGACGAGGATTGATTTTCGAGGTTTAAAATGAATTTATTTTACAAAAGACCGCTATGCTTAATATTCTGTATTATGCTTGGCGGCTTTTGTTTTTCGGTAGGCACGGGCTATACGCTTGCGGCAATTCTCGCATCCGCTGCTCTTGGATTTTTGATAGCAACCTTTGTTTTTAAGAACATATTATGCGGCAGAAAAGCTTTCGTTAGACTGTGCGTTATAATGCTCATTCTATCTCTTTTGCTTGGAATGCTGTTTAATTTTACCGCCTATCCGACGAAGCTTTACAACAGCTCGGTATCCCTCGAGGGCACGGTTACATACGCAAATCACAGCAACACCTCCTACTCAACCGTAGTGATAAGAACGGATAAAATCAACGGCGATCGCGACAGTCACAGGCTTCTTTTCACCGACTCGAAGGAGGTGCTTTCGGGGCTTAACGTCGGGGATAAAATCATCGCAAACGCAACCGTTATGCCGCTTTTGGATAACGGTGCAAAAAGCTATTACCTTTCGCTCGGCTATTCCGCCCTCGGCGAAAATCTTAACGGCATTAGTATAACGGAGCAAGGCGGAAAAACCTTCAGCTCCTTTTTCGCGGAGCTTCGCGACGGGGTTCACAAAAGACTTTGCAATCTGACGGACAAGCGCACGGGTGACTTTTTAGCCGCCCTTTTGACGGGTGAGCGAGTTGTTATCGACCCTGCCCTTGCATTAAGCTTTTCGCGGACAGGCACGACGCATATTCTCGCATTAAGCGGTGCGCATCTCGTGATACTCGCTTATGCCGTTTCATTGGTTTTGAAGCTGTTTAAAATGGGAAAGGGCATTCGCACCGTTTTTACCGCGCTTGCGGTCATATTCTACGTTCCGTTTACCGGCTTGTCCGCTTCGGTTACTCGCGCGGGCGTTATGGTGTTGATTTCCTCATTTATTTTCCTTATTGCAAGGCGGTCGGACGGTCCAACCACGCTTGCTCTTTCCGTGTTTTTTATAATACTTGCCGAGCCGTACGCGGTATACGATATTGCGCTTTGGCTATCTGCGCTTGCGACGATGGGACTGCTTTTGCTATCGCAGCTTCTAAACAAGCGCGGAAAGCGCGGTAGGCTTCACCAAAGGGCGGGAAAGGCGTTGCTCGGCGCAACGCTTGCCTCGGTATTTGCAATCAGCGCATCTATGATTATCTCGCTATTCTTTTTCGACGGAATTTCGGTGCTTGCACTTCCCGCCACGCTCGTTTTATCCTTTTTAACCGAGTTTTTGATGTATCTTTCAATTGCGGCGCTTTTGGTTGGAGGCGTTTTGCCCGTCGGACGGCTCGTACTTTTCGTTTCGGAATTAACCTTTGATGTAATAGGCTGGTTTTCACGCTTTGAGTATTCGCTCATTCCTCTTGATTTTTGGTTGGTGAAGGCTCTTTGCATAATTCTTACCCTGCTCTTTTTCTGCTTTGTTATCTTTTCCGCCAAAAAGCACAGGAAAATCTCGGTAGCAGTGCTTACCGCCGTTTTCGTTTTACTTAACGCGGTAGGAATTATACAAAGCGCGGCTGTCAAAAACAGATCCTGCGCGATATACTATTCCGACGAAAGCTGTAATATCCTTACGGTGTCCTCGGACGGCGAATACTCGGTTATCGCCTCCGGTATGAATAAGCTTGACGTTAATAAGGTGAAAGCGGCGGCAGACAGCGAGAGGGTGACGGTAATAGACAATCTCGTTCTCGCAAGCTATACCTACTACACAATAAATTCGGTTACCGAAACGCTTTCACAAATATACGTTGAAAGGCTTGTTCTGCCGGCTCCGATAACAACCGAGGAATACGGTTACGCGCTTTATATTGCCGAATACGTTGCGGATTTTGATACCGTGCTTGACTTTTTCAACGACGGTGACACGCTTTCGCTCGGTGAGGCGAGGCTGACCGTCCACTCGCATTCGCAGCCCGGCTCGTCAAGGCTTTACAATTCCTTTTCCGTAGCCGATAACGGTATGAGTATATTTTATCTTTCCGCCGACTGCGTTACCGAGGATTATCTGCCCGCGCCCGATGCCCTTCACTCCGCAGATACCGTAATCGTGGGCGGCGCGAAATACGCAAAATACAAGACGCTTTCCGTTATGCCAAGCTCCGCAAAAGCCGTTATTTTCGGTGCGAATTACGGACTTTTGGAGGAATGTCGGGAATTTTTAAACGAAAAAGGAGTATCGGTGAAATTCACCGACACTCCCATAAAAATCAATTAAACGTTGAAGAGGAATTCTACGACGTCTCCGTCCTTCATAACGTATTCCTTTCCCTCGCTGCGAAGCAGACCCTTTTCCTTTACCTTGTTTCGGTCGCCCTCCCTTACGAGGTCGTCGAAGGCAACAACCTCCGCGCGGATAAAGCCACGCTCAAAGTCACTGTGAATTTTTCCTGCCGCTCCAGGCGCTTTTGTTCCGCGGGTAATCGTCCAGGCTCTTACCTCCTTCGGTCCTGCGGTAAGGAAGCTTATAAGACCGAGCAAGGAATAACCCGATTTAATGAGCTTATCAAGACCGCTTTCCTCAATACCGAGGTCGGCAAGGAAGCTCATTTTTTCTTCGCCCTCAAGCTCCGCAAGCTCCGCCTCGATTTGTGCGCTTACGGCGATAATCTCGCTGCCCTCGCTTTCGGCGTGTGCCTTAAGCCTTTTGTAGCCCTCGTTGGACTCGTAGTCGCCCGCAACCTCGTCCTCCGAAATATTTGCAACGTAAATGATTGGCTTTAAGGTAAGAAGCCTGGATTCGTCAATCCAAGCGATTTCCTCCTTGTCAAGACCGAGCGAGCGAGCGGAGCGTCCCTCCTCAAGACAGGTCTTTACCTTTTGAAGCACGTCAAGCTTTTCAAGAAGCTTTTTATCGCTCTTTGCCGCCTTTACGGTTCTGTCGATAGCGCGCTCCACAATCTCAAGGTCGGAGAGTATAAGCTCGATATCAATCGTTTCTACGTCGCGAATGGGGTCGATGCTTCCCTCCACGTGGATAATATCGTTGTTTTCAAAGCAGCGGACAACGTGTACAATCGCATCAACCTCGCGTATGTTTGCGAGGAATTTGTTGCCAAGCCCCTCGCCCTTCGACGCGCCCTTTACAAGTCCTGCGATATCAACGAATTCAATAACGGCGGGAGTGAACTTTTCGGGCTTGTACATCTCGGCAAGCTTGTCAAGCCTTTTGTCGGGAACGGGAACGATGCCGACGTTGGGGTCAATCGTGCAAAACGGATAGTTTGCGCTCTCCGCGCCCGCGTTGGTCAACGCATTAAAAAGAGTACTCTTTCCCACGTTGGGAAGTCCTACGATACCAAGTTTCATATTTATCTCCTTAAGGTCAGCTTTCTGCTTATTTCAATCCGTACTATTATATCATACAATATTTGAAATTTCAATACAAGTTGGCAAAATATTGCGATAAACAAGCTTTATGGGAAAATTTTCGGCTTTAATTGTGAATTTTTTTAAAACGATTATAATTTTGTTCATAAAATCCCTTGACTGCGGCACAAAAATGAGTTATAATAAATTTGACGAAAAAATAACACTTTTGGAATACGGAGGTAGATATGGAAGCTATTACGAATGCAAAGCTACTCGTTGTAGATGACGACCCGAATATATGCGAGGTGCTGAAGCTTTATTTTGAAAACGAAGGCTACAAGGTTAAAACCGCGGGCGACGGCTACGAGGGACTTTCTGCGTTTAAGTCCTATGACCCCGACCTCGTTTTGCTTGATATTATGATGCCGCGCAAGGACGGCTGGCAGGTTTGCCGTGAAATCAGAGAAATCTCATCAAAGCCCGTTATTATGATTACCGCAAAGGGCGACGTTATAGACAAGGTCCTCGGTCTTGAGCTTGGTGCTGACGATTTCATCGTAAAGCCGTTTGATATGAAGGAGCTTTCCGCAAGAATAAAGGCGGTGCTTCGCCGCTATAACTCACACAAATCCACCGATGACGACGAGGTTGTGCGCTTTGAAAACCTTGAAATCAGTCTTAAAAAATACGAGCTTAAGCTTTGCGGAAGGGTTATCGATATTCCCCCGAAGGAGCTTGAGCTGCTCTACTTTCTTGCATCTAACTGTAACCGCGTTTTCACGCGCGACCAGCTTCTTGACAAGGTTTGGGGCTTTGATTATCTCGGTGACTCCCGAACCGTTGACGTACACGTAAAAAGGCTTCGCGAGAAGCTTGAGGGTGCGTCCGACAAATGGGAGCTTAAAACCGTTTGGGGCGTTGGATATAAGTTCAAGACGCTCGGCGACTGATAAAATTACCGACAGCTTATAATTCAGCTTTGCCGTATGGGGTACGCTTGGTTGCGTACCCCACTTTTTTGCGTTAGCCAAAAATATCGGCAGGCAATTCAAGCCAAAAAATAAACGAAGGCAAAAATTTGAACGAGCCGAGAATCTGAACGAGTAAAAATATAAACGAGCCGAAAATACGAAAATCCCATAGCCGTCCGATATGCACCCAAAAAACTCTTTGGATTATTCGGCTTTGGCTATGGGATTTTATATTAAAACTTAAACGAAAGCTGTGCAATCGACGTTCCCGTTGAGGGAATGACGTTTTTGCGGCACTTTGCGGCATCCGTACCGACGTCGTCGATTCTGTCGGTAACGAGGTCGATTTTTACGCCCTTTTTCGGGAGCTGCATTATCTGAACTCCCGCGGCGGTTCTCGTTGCCTTTACGGGGATAACGTTACTCTTGATAAGCATTGCCCTTCCCGCATCGCTCCTTATGAATATAAGCTTCGGCTCCTTGCCCTCGTAGATTGCGCCGACGGGACGCGACTCGGTGGAATATGCGCCCGAAATCTTTCTTCGCTTGCTCTTCGAGTCGTACGCCTTCATTGCAACGCGAAGTCCCTTTCCGTTTTCAAAGACGTAAATCATATGATGCTCGGGAATGAGGTCGTAAATCATTTTACAGCCAATTACGTGCTCGTCGTCCTCCATTGCAAGCTTGCTCGGAATATAGTCGCCCATACTGCTCGGCTTGCAAAGGTCGAAATCGGCAACGCGCGCACGGTAAATCTGTCCCTTGTCGGTAAAGAACAGCACGTCGCCCTTGTTATCCGTATCCTCAACGTAGGCAACGTAATCGCCCTCCTTGAGCTTTTGCTCCTCCGAGGAGCGCGCGCCCTGCACCGAAAGCTTCTTGAAGTATCCGCCCGCGGTAAGAACTAGTCGGCAGTTGTAATTTTCGAAGAACAAATCCTTCTTGTCGGTTTGTGCAATCTCGTCCTTTGCAACAATTTCGGTTCTTCTTGGCTTTCCGTACTTCTTTTTAACGGCTTGAAGCTGTGAAATGATAAGCGCCTTCAGCTTAAGCTCGTCGGCAAGTATTTCCTTTATTTCGGCTATTTCCTTGCGGATGTTCTCAATTTCCTGTACACGGTTTACGATATACTGTCTGTTGAGATTACGGAGCTTTATCTCCGCGATGTACTCCGCCTGCCTTACCGTAAGGTTAAATCCGGCGGCAAGGTTGGGGACAACGTCCTCCTCAAGCTCCGTGCCTCTGATAATGCGAATTGCCTTGTCTATATCAAGCAAAATTGCAGCAAGACCCATAAGCAATTCAAGCTTGTTTTCCTTCTTTTCAAGGTCAAACCTCAACTCACGGGTAACGCACTGCGAGCGGAAGCGAATCCATTCAAGAAGAATTTCACGCACGCCAAGCTGCATCGGAGTGCCCTCGACGAGAATATTGAAATTGCAATCAAAATTACACTCAATGTCGGTTGCGGCATAAAGCTTTTGCATAACAACCTCGGGATTTGCGTCGCGGCGAAGCTCAAAAACGAGCTTAAAGCCGTTAAGGTCGATTGCGTCGCGGACGTCGGTAACCTCGCGAAGCTTTCCGCCCTTTATCATTTCAACCGCCTTTTTGATTATCGACTCTATGCAGGCGGAGTACGGAATTTCAAGCACCTCAATGCAGTTTTCCTTCTTGTGGTACTGATATTTCGCACGCATTTTAAAGCTTCCGACACCCGTTTCGTAAATCCGATGCATCTGCTCGCGGTCGTAAATAATCTGCGCGCCGCCCGGGAAATCGGGTGCCTTGATTATGTCCAAAATTCTATCGATAGATGCCTTTGGATTTTTAAGAAGCGCAATAGCTCCGTCGCAAACCTCCGCAAGATTGAAGGAGGAAATCGAGCAGGTCATACCTACCGCGATACCGAGGTTTGCGGAAACGAGTATGTTCGGGAAGGTTGTCGGAAGAAGGCTCGGCTCCTGCATCGTGTTATCGTAGTTAGGAACGAAATCAACTGCATTTTTGTCAATACCGCTGAATAATTCCTGGCAGAACGTTTCAAGCTTTGCTTCCGTATAACGTGATGCGGCATACGCCATATCGCGGGAATACTGTTTTCCGAATGAGCCCTTCGAGTCTATGAAGGGATGAAGAAGCGCCTCGTGTCCGCGAGTAAGACGAACCATCGTTTCGTAAATCGACGCGTCGCCGTGAGGGTTAAGGCGCATCGTTTGACCGACTATATTCGCGCTTTTCGTTCTCGGTCCCGTGAGCAAGCCCATTTTATACATCGTATAAAGGAGCTTTCGGTGCGAAGGCTTAAAGCCGTCGATTTCGGGAATTGCGCGCGAAACGATAACGCTCATTGCATAAGGCATATAGTTCTTTACGAGCGTTTCGGTTATCGGCTGCGGAGTTGCTACCGCCTCGGGTGCGGTGCTTATTTCCCTTTGTTCGTTTTTCTTTTTCTTTGCCATTTCTTTACCGTCACAATCTGATTATTTTATGTGCCGCGGCTCTTATCATTCGGTTGTAAAGAGCCAAGCCAATTCCCTCCGCGGGGGGGAGCGGCGCAAATATAACCGAAAAGTCCTCCTTATCGGCGCGCCGTAATATATCAAAAAGCGAATGTGCCTGTGTCATTTCGTCCGCTTTTTCGCCAAAGTTATAAATATACGCATTTGTCAGAAGTCCTGTGTAAAAGCCGACGTCCTCGCTGTATGCGATAACGGCGTATTTCGCTATTCCCCGCCCCTTTACGTAATTTAAGATAAAATCCGCCGCCTTTTCTTTTTCGGCGTCAAGGAGCAAGACCTCGCAGCTCGGGGCGTAGTGCCTGTATTTCATTCCCGGGGAAAGCGCGATTTCTCCGTCGCGAAGCCTGTCCTTTACGGCATCGGCAATTATTACCTCAATTCCGAGGGCGGTGATGTCCGCGGCGGTAATTTTACCCGGGCGCAAAAGCGTAACGCTTTCGTCGGGATTAACCGAAACTATCGTTGACTCAAGACCGAAATCACAGCTTCCGCCGTCGATTATCATATCGACCCGCCCCGTCATATCGTCGATTACGTGCTGTGCGGAGGTGGGCGAGGGGCTCCCCGACCTATTAGCCGAGGGTGCGGCAATCGGCACTCCCGAAAGGCGGATAAGTGTCGATGCAATTTTGTTTTCGGGACAGCGCACCGCAACGGTATCAAGTCCTCCGCGCGTTGTACGCGGCACGCTTTCGCGTGCGGGCAGGATAACGGTTAGGGGACCGGGCATAAACTCACGCGCAAGCCTGTAATAAACCTCGCAGGTGTGGGCGTATCCCTCCGCCTCCGTCGGGGTTGATATATGAATTATAAGCGGATTGTCGGAGGGGCGTCCCTTTGCGGCGTAAATTTTCATTGCCGCATCCGAATTTGTTGCATCCGCACCGAGTCCGTAAACCGTTTCGGTGGGAAATGCCACGAGTCCTCCGCTTTTTATAATTTCAGCCGCATCCAAAAGCTGTGCCTCAAGCGGCATTCCGCTATCTATACGTACGATTTTCGTATCAATCCTCATCGCCGTTTAACCTCGCGGCGGTATCGGTGGCGATAAGCTCGTCGATAATACCGTCAATCTCCCCGTCCAAAAAGGCGTCGAGAGAAAAAATGGTTTTATTTATTCTATGGTCGGTAACTCGCGATTGCGGGAAGTTATAGGTGCGGATTTTCTCGCTTCGGTCACCGCTTCCGACCTGACTTTTTCTCGTTGAGGCGATTGCCTCCTCCTGCTCACGGCGTTTTGTATCGTAAAGCTTTGCATAAAGAAGGCGGAGCGCCTTTTCCTTGTTTTGCAGCTGGCTTCTTTCCTGGTCGCACTCAATGACGATTCCCGTGGGAAGGTGCGTAAGCCTTACGGCGGATTCGGTTTTGTTAATATGCTGACCGCCCGCGCCGCTCGATTTGCAGGATTCTATTTTAATATCCGCGGGATTTACGTTTACCTCTACCTCGTCAGCCTCGGGCAAGACGGCGACGGTTACGGTCGAGGTCTGTATTCTTCCGTTAGACTCGGTTACGGGGATACGCTGTACGCGGTGAACTCCGCTTTCAAACTTAAAGCGGGAGTATGCCCCCTCGCCTATTACCGTAAAGGTAATTGCCTTTATACCGCCAAGCTCGGTTTCGTTAAGCGACATAACCTCCGTACGGAAGCCGCGCGATGCGGCATACATCGAGTACATACGGTAAAGGTCGGCGGCAAAAAGCGCAGCCTCCTCGCCTCCCGCGCCCTGACGCAGCTCAACGATAACGTTTTTATCGTCGTTCGGGTCGCGCGGCATAAGGAGGAGCTTTAGCTCCTCGCGAAGCCCGTCAAGCCTTTCGCGAAGCTCGTGAAATTCCATTTCCGCCATATCGCGAAGCTCCGAATCAAGCGTTGAATCGCGCATAAGCTCGTCGGCTTCCTTCATCTGTCTATCGCAGTCAAGGTATTCCCTGTACTTTGCGACGATTTCGCCAAGGCGGTTATATTCCTTTATGAGCTGTCTGTATTTCTTCGTATCCGAAACGACTTCGGGGAGAGTGAGCATTTGCTCAATCTCCCTATATCTATCGTCCGCTAAAGAAAGCTTTTTAAAAAACATTTTCCCTCCTCAAAAATTCACGGTTTTATGATTTTTGAGAAAGCTTACTATTTTATGAAGGCGCAAAATGCCGTGTAGGTGGAGTAAACGTCCGCCTTTGAAACAACCTCGTAGGGGGCGTGCATGGAAATTACGGGAACGCCGATATCCACGGTTTCAATATTATGCTTTGCAATGTACTGTGCCACGGTTCCGCCGCCGCCCGCGTCAACCTTTCCAAGCTCCGCAGTCTGCCAAATGACTCCGTTTTCCTCAAAAACGCGGCGAACGTATCCGACAAGCTCCGCGGAGGCGTCGCTCGTGCCGCTTTTTCCGCGCGCACCCGTATATTTACTCATACACGTACCGCAGGATACGAGCGCGCTGTTACGCTTTTCGTAAACGTCGGCAAAGTTCGGGTCGTAAGCCGCGGTAACGTCCGCGCTTAAGCAAACCGAATTGCTTCTTACGATAATATCGTCGGCTCCGAGCTGCTCGCAAATCTTTGCAATGAGGTCAACGAGAACGTCGGACTGCATACCCGTAAGACCGACCGAGCCGATTTCCTCCTTGTCGGCAAGCACGACGAGGACGGTGCTTTCGCTCTCGGTATCAAGAAGCGCGGTTACCGCGGGATAGGAGCAAACGCGGTCATCGTGTCCGTATGCACCGATGAGAGCGCGGTCAAAGCCGATATCCCTCGCCTTAAAGGCGGGAACAACCGAAAGCTCCGCAGAGAGGAAGTCCTCCTCTACAACGCCGTACTTCTCGTAAATCAAGGAAAGGACGGTCATTTTTACCTTTTCGGAAACCTCCTCGTCGGCGTAAGGAAGTCCTCCGACGAGTATATTAAGCGTTTCGCCCGAGATTGCAGTGCCGAGAGGCTCCTGCGACTGGCGCGCGCCAAGGTGAGGAAGAAGGTCGTTAATATAGAATACGGGGTCGGAATCGTCCTCTCCGATTACAACCTTTACGGTGCTGCCGTCGGCCTTCACAATCACGCCGTGAAGCGCAAGCGGAATTGCCGTCCACTGATACTTTTTAACGCCGCCGTAGTAATGGGTCTTGAAAAATCCCATATTCGAATCCTCGTAAAGAGGCACCTGCTTAAGGTCGAGGCGGGGTGCGTCTATATGCGCGGCAAGGATTTTAATTCCATCCTCTTCAATATTCTTGCTTCCTACTCTGAATGCGAAGATGCTCTTTCCCTTTTGGTTGAAATATCTCTTGTCGCGGGGCGAAAGCTTGTCCCCGAATTTATACTCGGTATAGCCGTTTGCCTCAAGCATAGCAACCGTAGTATCCGCCGCCTCGCGCTCGGTTTTAGCATCGTCAAGATACTTCATATATCCGACGGAATAATCGTATATTTTCTTGATTTGTTCGGGGGAGGAAGCCTCGAACACGTTCTTTTTCTTATAGGAAAGCTTATCAAAAAGCTCCTTTGCTGTAAGCTCTGACATTTTTATTCTCCTTAAAATTGATTTATTTGTGCGTTAATTAAAAATTTCAAGATAAATGCGCTTTACCGAGGAATAAAGCTCCTCGAGCGTGCCGTTATTGGTGACGGTATAATCGGCTTTCGCCGAGAGTGCCTCGTCCGAAAGTTGTGCATCTATTCGCTTTTTCGCGGTGTCAAGCGATATTCCGTCGCGAAGCATTATACGCGCGAGCCGCAGCTCTCGGCTTGCAACCACGGCAATAACCCTGTCGCACCGACTATCAAGTCCCGACTCAAAAAGCAGAGGCGCATCGATTATAACGCCCCGCTCGCCATTTAGCCGACACTCGTTAATGCGGCGCTCGGCTTCCTCAATAACGTATGCGTGTGTAATTTGATTAAGACGCGCGAGCCTTTCCCTTGAAAACGGCTCGGCGAATACAATATCCCTGAGCCTTGCTCTGTCAAGTGAGCCGTTGGGGGCGATACCGTCGCCAAACTCCGCCCTCAAGGCATCAAGGCAAGCCGACGGCCGCGAGGTGATTTCGTGATACACAAGGTCTGTATCTATATGAACGATGCCAAAGCCCGAAAGGATGCGTGCGACCGCGCCCTTGCCGCTTCCGCTTCCGCCGCAAAGTCCGATAACCTTCATTTCAAAATTCACCTCCACGCTTTATTATAAAATATTTTTAGTAAAATGTCAAGTTCCTTTTACATTATATTTCCCCTTCGCGGGCGTTTAACGCTTTTTAAAAAACGGAATACTATGAAATAGTTTAACGGAGGTGGCTATGATAGAATTAAAAAGCTTTAAGGTTTGCGACACGTTTTTCGGCGCGAGAAATTCCCACGACGGGTTTAAAAGTATGTTCGGAGTGCTTTTTGCACCCGAAAAATACGATAAGCTCTTTATTTTAAAGGGCGGACCCGGAACGGGAAAAAGCACGCTTTTGCGCGGTGCGGTATCCTTCGCAAACGAAATGGGAATTGATGCAAGCGCCGTGCTTTGCTCCTCGGACGTATCCTCGCTCGACGGTGTGATTTTGAGCCGCGGGGGCAAAAGCGTTGCGATAATCGACGGCACAGCACCGCACACGAAGGACCCCGTTTTCCCCGGCGCGATAGACGAGATAGTAAATCTCGGCGACGGCTTTGATATTAAGTATCTCGAGGGGCGAAAAAGCGAGATTGTCAGCCGTTCAAGAAAAAAATCCGCCGCCTACTCCTCGGCATACCGCACGCTTTTTGCGGCGAAGGGGATATTTGATTATATTTGGGATAAATTATTACATTCCGAATTTTATAACGAGGCAGAGTTAATTGCGGACGAGATAGCTTCACGCCTTGATATTAACGGAAATAACACAAAAACGGCACACGTTTTATATTCCGCATTCGGAAAAGGCGGCGAATACACGCTCCCCGTGCAAGCCGAGCGCACCCTCGTAAATTTAGAGGGCGAGGAGCTTTTGTGCGCTTTAATTCTCGATGCGGTAAAAAGGCGGTGCGACGAGAGGCGGATTGTATCAACGCGCTACCCCTCGGCTCTTGACGACAGGCTTGCGGAGCGAGTGGTTATTGGTAATACGGTTGTTTCATACAACAAAAAACGCACCGACGGCGTAAGCATCGGAGAGTATCAGTGTGAAAAATACTGTCCCCATTTTTCCCTGCTCTATTCTCATTACAAGTCAATGCTGAAGCTTGCAGGTGAGAGCTTTTCAGAGGCGGCAAGCGAGCATTTTGCGCTTGAGAAAATATACACCGCCGCCGTTGATTTTTCGAGCAACGATAAAATTTACGCCACACTTTGCCAAAGGATTTGCGATATAATGCTCTAATAAATTTTATACATTTATTGACATAAATATTTATTTATGGTATTATAGAAAAAGAGGGCTGTCGCACTCCTTGCGACAGCCCCAAAAGCAAGCTTATTTTTTCATATTCAAAACGATTGCTTCGGTATCCTTTGCGATAACAAGCTCCTCGTTTGTGGGTATCATAAATACCTTTACTGCGGAATTGGATGCGGAAATCTCCACGGGAGTGCCGCTGTGTCCGAAGGTGTTGCGCTCGGTATCAAGCCTTACGCCGAGATATTCAAGACCCGAGAGAGAATTTTCGCGAATATAGGGAGAATGCTCGCCGATTCCCGCGGTAAATACGATGGCGTCAAGTCCGCCCATTGCGGCAGAGTATGCACCGATATATTTCTTTATCTGGTAGCAAAGCATATCGTATGCGAGCTTCGCACGCTTGTTGCCCGCCTTCATCGCCTTCTCGATATCGCGGGAGTCCGAGCCTACGCCGCTTATACCCGCAAAGCCGCACTGCTTGTTCAAATAGCTTTCGGCTTCCTTTGCGCTCATATTTTCGTTTTCCATAAGGTAGGTAACTATTGCGGGGTCGATAGCTCCGCTGCGAGTACCCATAAGAATACCGTCAAGCGGTGTAAAGCCCATAGAGGTATCGACGCATTTGCCGTCCTTTACCGCGCTGATAGAGGAGCCGTTGCCGATGTGACAGGTGACAATCCTTGTTCCCTCCGCTTTGCCTCCGAGAAGCTTTATCATTTCCGCGCTAACGTATCTGTGTGAGGTGCCGTGCGCACCGTAGCGGCGAATTTGATACTTTTCGTACATATCGTAGGAAATCGCGTACATATATGCGCTCTCCTCCATCGTTTGGTGGAAGGCGGTATCGAAAACAAGCACCTGCGGAAGATCGGGCATTACGGCGGTACAGCCCTTTATACCCATAATAGCCGCGGGGGTGTGAAGCGGTGCGTAAGCAACGCATTTGTTGAGAATCTCCATAACCTCGTCGCTTGCGAGCATCGACTGACTGAAATATGCGCCGCCGTGAACAACGCGGTGACCGATAGCCTCGATTTCCTCCACGGACGAGATGCATCCAACCTCGCTGTCAAGAAGCGTTTCAACAACGAGCCTCGTTGCGGCGGAATGATCGGGCAAGGGAGTTTCCTTTATATATTCGTCCTTTCCCGACGTTTTGTGGATAAGTCGGGAGCCGTCGATTCCGATACGCTCGCAGTTACCCTTTGCAAGCACGTTTTCGCTTTCAGTATCAAAAAGCTGATACTTTAACGAGGACGAGCCTGCGTTTACAACCAATACCTTCATAATAGTACTCCTTTGATTTTTTCATTGCAAGGATTATTATACAACTATTTTCAAGGAATATCAAGTAAATTTACAAAATTTGGGAGGGATAAATGAAAACGGTTGCTATTATTTGCGAATACAATCCCTTCCACAACGGGCATAAGCATCATATCGACCAAATCAGGCGCGAGCTTGGCGAGGATACGAGGATTATTGCCATTATGTCGGGCGGCTTTACACAACGGGGCGAAAGCGCCGTTATGGACAAGGGTGACAGGGCGCGTGCCGCGGTAGAGTGCGGCGTAAATCTCGTGCTTGAGCTTCCCTTCCCCTACTCTGCCTCCTCTGCGGAGCTTTTTGCCCGCGCGGGTGTCAGCATCGCCGATTCAATCGGTATTGTTGACCTTATCTCCTTCGGAAGCGAAAGCGGAGATATTTCCGCCTTGACCGAATATGCGACCCTCACCGCAAGTGATGAATACGAGGAGCTTGTCGCGGAGCTGCTTGACCGTCCCGAAAATGCCGCGCTCGGCTATCCTTGCGTATGCGAGATTGCATTTAACAGGCTCTACGGAGAAAAAAACGGCATCACGCTTACGCCAAACAATATTTTAGCTATCGAATATATTAAGGCGTTAAAATCGTTTAACAGCAAAATAAAGCCGCACACGGTCCTTCGCGAGGGTGCTGCCTTTAACGAGGACGAAGTGGTTGCGGGCAGCCTTCAAAGCGCCTCCGCTATACGAAAGGAGCTTCTTTCGGGTAACATTTCGGTGCTTGAATATATTCCCGACGAGGCAAAGCCCGTTGTCCTCGACGCTATAAGGCGGGGAGCGTTTCCGTGCGATATGGAAAGGCTTGCTCCCGCGGTATTATCATTTTTCAGATTAAGCCCCTCCGATGCAGGTGAAAATTTTCACGATGCAAAGGGCGGTTTATATAACCGTCTCAAGAGCGCGAGCCTTGAGGCAGATAACATTAGTGCATTGGTGCGCCTTTCCGAAACGAAAAAATTTACCAATGCGAGAATTTTGCGTGCTGTATGGTGCTCCTTCTTCGGCGTTACCTCCTCCGACGTAAGGACGCTTCCCGAATATACGCAGATTCTCGCGCTCGACGGAATTGGGCGAGCCTGTCTTAAAGAAATCAGAGAGCAATCCCGAATTTCGGTACTGACGAAGCCGACCGATACCTTCGGTCTTTCGGATACCGCAAGGGGACAAAAGGCTCTTTCGGACAGGGCGGATTCAATTTTCCACCTCACCCGACCAAGGCCTGTAAGCGGTGCATATTCGCTTACCTACACGCCGTTTGTCAAAAAGGATTGAATTTCGCGTATTATTAACAAAGTCGTCTTTTGTCAAAGTTATTTACAGGCAGAAAAAGATTTGTTATTATATATGCGAAGCGGACAAGCGCCGTCGCTCTCAAAAAAACAGAAAGGAGAAATCACTATGCTTGACGCAAAGGGCGTTAACGAAAACGAATATCTTGAATACAAGGGCAAGCCTCTTGTAAGACAGGATAACGAAATTATCTACGGCGATATGTCGGATAAGTTCTACATTTATATGATGATTATGACCGAAAAGGACGGAGAAAACGGAAGCATTCCCGAAAAGGTAATGGTACAGCTCCGCGAAAGCTCCACGGGCAGCCCGAAGGAGCAGAAAATCGTTGTCGGTCTTAAGGTCGCATTTGACTACGCTGACGCGTGGTTGGAGCGCTACAACAAGTAAGGCGCTCTATTCTAAAACGTATGCACCGACGCGTGCATAAGGAGGTAAAAAATGAAACTTGCAAAGGGTGGCAGCCTTTTACGGTTGGTTGCCTTTTTTGTGATTGCCGCAGTACTTACCTGCACCGCGAGCTTTGCAACAAGCGGTTGGCAATCATTTGTTGAAAACGAGCCAAATAGCGACGATGCCGCGGCGGGCGCTCCGTCAAGCGGTGAGGTCGATGAAAATACAGACGGATCGAACAGTCAGGGAGAGATTACAAATCCCGAGCCTACCGTAAAGCATTATTTGACGGGATATACGATTTCTCCGAGCGAGTCGGGAAACGCTCCCATATCCTTTATTTATTCTTCCGACTCACCACTATACGGAATTTCAAATGCGTTTTTAACCGTTGAAATCCCCACCGAGGGCGGTCAAACGAGATATCTTTCTCTTTTTTCACGAGGTACATACCTTGGTAAAATCGGCTCAATCGCGCCAACACGCGATTATATAAGCGCAATTAACAAGGCACTCGGCTCAATGCTCATAGCCCGCGGAGGCGACGATAGCTTTGAATACTCGGATACCGAGCTTGAATACCTTGATATTATCGAAAGCGGCGGATATTCATACACAGAATATACGGAATTTCACTACACCAACTCCGACCTTGTAGAGGCGCTGATTAAAAACAGCGGGCAAAGCCGACTGCTCGGTGACACGGTGAAGGCTCCGTTTATACATTCGGATACCGAAATCCGCGGAAGCGAGGCCGCACTTTCGGTTATAATTCCCTACTCGGATTCAAACGGAAGTCAGCTTATTTACAGCGCAAGCGAGGGCAAATATACGTTATACAAGGGGGCAAATCCCGTAAGAGATTTGCTTAACGACAGGCTATGCACCTACGATAACGTATTCGTTTTGTTTGCGGATGCACTGACGCACGAAACCGCGGAGGCTACGGAAACAATTCTCGATACCGTAGGCGGTGGCAGCGGCTACTATTTTACACGCGGGACTGCAATTAAGATAAGCTGGGCAACCGACGAGCTTGGAAATCTCGTTTTTTTCAACGAGCATGGAGGCGTTTTATCGGTTAACGTAGGCACCTCCTACGTTGCTTTTGAAAAATCATCGCGAAGGGATTTTTTATCCTATAATTAAAAGGGGTTGCAAACGCAACCCCTTTTAATCAGCTTTCCATCTGTCTTCCAAGAAACATTCCCGCGGTTTGAATAAGCTTCGTTTCGGTTTCCTCCGAAATTCTGCCCGTGCTTGGCGCGTCGAATTGATGCGCGCTTACAACGCAGCCGATTACGTCGCCCTCGCTCAAAATAGGCATTGCACAGTTGACGTAATGCGAGCCGCCGTCGTTGGTAACCGCAACCGCCTCCTTGCCGCTTGAGCGCACGTAAAGTGAGCGCGACTCAACGATTTCCTCCAGCCCCTTTGAAATCCTTCTGTCAAGATATTCCTTTTTGGACGCTCCCGAAACCGCAATGATTTCATCTCTGTCACAGATAAAAATCGGCATCGACGAGGTTTTTTGCAGGGTGTCCGCATATTCGGCGGCAAACGCCTGCAGCTCCCCTATGGGAGAATATTTTTTGAAGATTACCTCCCCCTCTCTGTCCGTGTAAATTTCAAGAGGGTCGCCCTCCTTTATTCTCAAGGTGCGTCTTATTTCTTTCGGTATAACGATACGACCGAGGTCGTCTATTCTTCTTACAATTCCTGTAGCTTTCATTTTTTTCTCCTTTGACGTTTAGTCAAATATAGTTTCTAACAAAAGCGGAAATTTATACAGAAAAAAGCACCGACCTCGGTGCTTTTTTCTTATTTTGTATCGGCTGCAACCGAAAAAATTTCCATCGTTGCAGTCATAATTTTTTCTGCTCTTTTTTCACCCATTTTACGGATTGCGGACGAAAAGCATTTATACGCGCGCTTGTCGGCGCCGTGAATATCGCTTCCAAGACCGACGACGAGTCCCGCGTCAATCCATTCGTAAAGATGCTTTTTAACAAAAAGTCCCGAAAGAGAATTTGCGTTAAGCTGAATTTTCGCACCAACCGACAGGAGTGAATCTATATTCGCCCTATCGTACCTGTCCGCGTGAGCGAGGACAACGTTAATCCCCTGCTTAATAAGTGCGGCAACCGACGTCCTGTACCTTTTATCAAAATCGTTAAAGGGCAGCTCAAGCAGGAGCGTGTCCGTCCCCTCGATGCACAGCTCTCTTATTCCGGGAAGCGCCTCTATGTTATCGCAAATCAGCACCTCCGCGCCGAGAGCTATTTTCGGAAAGGAGTCGTCAAGCTCCTTTAAAAGATTGGCGTACGAGCCTTGTCTGCGGGCGAGAAAGCGGGAAACGTCCTGCTCCGCGGGATAAAAATGCGGAGTAGCGAAAACGCGGGAAACTCCCGCCAGCCTTGCCATAGACAACTGGGAAAGCGAGGTATTAACGGAGGCAGAGCCGTGGTCCGCACGCGGTAAAACGTGAGAATGAAAATCAATTAAATCAATCATTTTCCCTATATTAACGGCGCACTTCGGTTAATTACCGTTGCCCGAATCCGAGCCTCCGTAATACGAGCCGTACTTTCCGTATTTTCCGTATTTTCCGTACCTTCCGTATCTTCCGGATTTACCGTAGCCCTTTCCGCTCTTTGCATTATACGCGCAAAGAACGACGCCAAACACCTTTGCTCCCGCGGTTTCGAGCTTCTTTACAGCCTCGCCAAAGGAATTGGTGTCCGAGAAGTCGGCGCGGGTTGCAACGAGATAGCCGTCAATCCTGTCTGCAAGAAGAACGGCGTCGGCAACCACGTTAACGGGCGGAGTGTCGAAGATAACGTAATCAAAGCTCTCGTCGATGAGCTGAATAAACGCCTCCATTCTCGAGCCTGAAAGCAGACCGGGGGTGTTAGCGTTTGTCGCTCCCGAGGAAAGGAAGGAAAGATTGGGGTGAACGGTAGGCTGGAAGTTAGGAACTGCGTCAATGCCCGCAAGATACTCCGAAAGACCGTGAACACCGTGATTTTCCTTATTAATAAGCTCCGCAACTCTCGGGCTTCTCATATCCGAGTCAACGATAAGCACGGTGGATTCGGGTGAGTTTTCCGCAATGGAGTATGCGAGATTTATGGAAATAGAGGTTTTACCCTCTCCGGGATATGCGCTTGTAACGGCGATTTTTTTGCACCTTGATTCAATGGGAAGGTAAAGCACGTTGGAGTAAAGAGATCTGTACGCCTCCTTTACCGCAAACGGGGTCGTATCGCTGAGAATACGGAGCGAATCTATTGCAGAGTCGCTGTGATACGAGGCTTTTCTTTTAAGGCTGAAGAGCTTCACTTGTCATTGCCCTCCTCTACTTCAAATTTAGGAATTACGCCAAGCACGGGGATATCGAAGTTATCCTCAATCTTTTTCTTGTCGCGTATGGTAACGTCGAACATCGTGCATACGAATACGGCAACCATAGAAAGAATCGCTCCCGCGGCAAAGCCGATAACCGAATTACGAACGGTATGCTTGCTATCGGGGTTCAATGCGGGCACGGCGTGATTAACCGTTCCCGTTCTGATATACTTTGAATCGTAAGGAAGAAGCTCGGGAAGGTCGGATTCTATTCTCTTTGCAACCGCATTTACGATAGTATAGGAAAGCACGCTATCCTCGGTGGTAACGGTGATGTCGAAGAACTCGGTATCGCCGCGCTGCTTCATAGAAAGCACGCCTTTAACGAAGGAAACCGAAAGCCTCCACTCCGAGCTGTAATTTTCATCCGCCTTTACGTCGGTGATAATCTTTTGCAAAAACTCGTCGCTGAAGATAATGATTTCGCAACGCTTTACCATTTCGGTGGATACGTCGAGAACAGAGTTGTTAAGGCTCGTCGCATCGTTGGAAACAAGCATCGTTGCGGTGGACGAATAGGTGTCCGTCTTTAAAAACGCGGAATAAAATCCGAGCAAAAGCGCCAAGACGAGGGCTACCGAAACGATAATCCAAAGCTTTGGCAGGAAAATCGAAACGATATCCCTGATGTTAAATTCTTCTTTAGTCTTTTTCATTTTTTCCTCTCATAACAACGCGCGCACACGGCGGCGCACTATAATAAATTTAAACGTAAATACGGGGACCGAGTGGCCCCCGTATCAAGGCGGTCAAATCAATTCGCAGACGAGTTAAGAACGGCAACGGTGACCGTATAATCGGCAGATGCGCTCACAACGGTGTCGCCGTCGGTATAGGTTACGGTAAGAACGAAGGTAAGCGTTTGCTCCTGCTCGCCGGGCTCGATTTTGTAGGTAGAACCTTCAATCACCTCTCCGTTTACGGTCCAAACAGTGCTAAGCTTATTGGTAACCGTGCCGTAGAAGGAGAGAGTTTTCTCCGCCTCTACAAGAGTGGAGTCGCCGTCGGGAAGCTGCTCCTTCATTCTAAGGTCGATGAGCTGCATATCGCCCTCTATAACCAAAAGCCCGTATTCCTCGGGAGAGAGAACGGCATCCTTGTTCTGGATTTCGCCGTAAGCAGCCATCTCCTCGCTCCAGATATGAATGTCGTCGCACTCGCAGTAGTACGCCTTAAAGACGTCGCCCGTGTACTCGATATTCATATTGTAAACGTCGTTTTCCGCGATGTCGTTATGACTTACCGTATTGGTTTCTCTGTCAAGCTTGCAATTTGTGTTAACCTTTCCGTACTGCAGAAGGTTACGAAGGTCGGTGTTCGTGTTAATCTCATAGATTATCTCCATACACCTGTTGTAATACTCGGTGTACTTATCGATATCCGACTGCACGGTGGTGTCCTTCCAGCCCTTTACGTGACGGTTATCAAGGCTGTGACGTGCGATTACAAAAACGCTCTCGTACGCTTCCTCGCGAGTGATTTCGGGAACGGAATACTTTACGTAGTATTTACCGCTGTTTATGTACTCGGTAAGCTCCGCATAGCTTCCGCTCGTATAGGTGACGCATTCCTCGCGGGAATACATCGGGTCAACGTCAGCCTTTGCGTAAATTCTATCCTCAAGCTCCTCGGGCGAGAGAGCGTCGAAGGTTTCCGAGCCGATATTGTAATACTCCGCCGCCTCTACGCTCATAAGGAAGATGTCGTAGCTTCCGACGATGCGGTTGTTGGGCACGCAGTATTTGTTTTGCGCAATATATTCGGTTCCGTCGTTGGTATAGGCAAGCTCGTGAACGGTTACAGCCGACAGAAGCGAAGCCGCAATCTGCGTATTAAGGCTTCTATACGCGGAAGCGGTGGGGTGGTAGTAATCGGTGAGATTTGCCACAAGACGGTTTTCGTAGAGATAGTCAAACATCTCCGCGCTCGTTACGAGAAGGATATCCGCCTTGTCATCGGTATCGAGAGCGATATCCGCCTTTGCCTTTTCCTCATACTCCGCGGCGGTGAGATAATGAATATCAAGCGTTGTCTTGAACTTTTCAAGATGCTGATTTATCATAAGAGAAACGGTTTTCTTTGCGTTTTCGGTAGTACCCTCTCCCACTATGATATAAAAATCAAATTCCATCTCCTCTACGACCTTGGTCGGTACCTTGTCCTCGAGCTTTTTCAGCTCCTCGTCAATTTTACCCACGATGTCATCGTTCTTACAGCCGACAAGCAATCCGCCGAGCATAACGACACAAAGCAAAAGACAAATCAACTTTTTCATAAGTAATCCCTTTCAGGTTATAAATTTCTTTATATATTTTACTATATTTTATTCTAAATGTCAAGTGTTTTTCGCTTTATAAAAAGCAAATGCCCATATACGTCATTTTTAACATATACGGGCATATTATTTTGTGCATATTTTGTATTAATTTGAAAGATAATCGCGCAAGGGCTTTGATCTTGAGGGGTGGCGGAGCTTACGAAGCGCCTTTGCCTCTATTTGTCTGATTCTCTCACGGGTAATCTTAAACTGCTTTCCAACCTCCTCGAGCGTCCTCGGACGTCCGTCCTCAAGACCGAAGCGAAGCCTTATAACCTCCGCCTCTCTCGGGGTAAGCGTGTTGAGTATGTTGGTAATCTGCTCGCGCAGAAGAGAATAGGACGCGCTCTCCGAGGGTGCGGGAGAATCGTTGTCCTCCACGAAGTCCCCAAGATGGCTGCCCTCCTCCTCGCCGATGGGGGTTTCAAGCGACACGGGGTCCTGTGCAATCTTCATAATCTCTCTGACCTTGTCCGCGGTCATACCGAGTCTTTCCGCAATCTCGTCGGTGGTAGGCTCTCTGCCAAGCTCCTGCAAAAGCTGGCGCGCGGTTCTCGATACCTTATGTATGGTTTCTACCATATGTACGGGGATTCTTATCGTCCTTGCCTGGTCCGCGATTGCTCTCGTAATAGCCTGTCTTATCCACCAGGTTGCGTAGGTGGAGAACTTATATCCCTTGCTGTAATCGAACTTTTCAACCGCCTTGATAAGTCCGAGGTTTCCCTCTTGGATAAGGTCAAGGAAATACATTCCCTTTCCGACGTGCCTTTTCGCAATGCTTACTACAAGACGGAGGTTTGCCTCGATAAGCTCGTCCTTTGCCGCCTTGTTGCCAAGGGTAATCTGCTCTGCAAGGTACTTTTCGCGCTCGGGTGTGAGAAGCGGAATTTTACCGATTTCCTTGAGATACATACGCACGGGGTCGTCGATAGCAAGCCCCTCCTGCGAAAATATCTTCTCCATATTCTCGGGAGAATCGTAATTCTTTGCATCCTCCTCAAGCTCCTTGAACTCCTCGCTGTCGATGTCGTCGGGCGGATTTGCCGCGTCGATGTCAACGGGGGCGATATCGTAATCGATATCCTCCAGCACGTTCATAATCTCGGAGTTGGTAATCCCCTCCCCCTTCGAATCGATAAATTCGTTTACGTCAATCTTGTCTCTGCTCATTTTAACACCTTTCTTTCATAGTCCTTAACCGCCGCGCTTCTTTTTGAGAAGGTCGTTAAGTCTATCCATTGGATTGTTGTTTTCACCGCGCTTTTCACTCACGGCAGCCTTGAGATTATTAATACATTCGAGAAGCACGTCCGTTCCGTTGGAGTCAAGCTGCATTCGAGATGCCTTCATTTCAACAATACGCCCCATTTGCTCGGGAGTGAACCTCTCGCTTATAGTAACCAACCTTTCGTCCCCGTTTTCGCAAGCCTCGCGCAAAAAATTGAAAATATTTTTGCCAAGGTCGGTAAAGAAATCCTCCTCGCAAAGAAGGTCCTCGCGAAAAACCTTTTCCCTATGCTCGGGGAACAGAAGCATAAGGCCAAGCACGCGCTCCTCGTGCTTTGCTATGTCGGGGGCGCGGGCGTAATCGGGGTTAACCTTGTCACCGTAGCCAACCGCCTCCTGCTGCATTTTGCGGTCGCGCTCCTTTTTCTTGTTTTCTGCATTTTTCCTTACCTGACTGTCAACAACGCTCTTTAGGCTTTCGTAGCTGATGCCCATTCTGCGTGCAACCTCGCGGATATATACATCTCTTTCTGCCGAGGAATAAATCTCGGATATCATAAAAGCGAGGTCTTTTATAGCGTCTATTTTTTGTTGCGGAATATTTATGTCATACCTTGAAAGTATGCGCTGGAGATTGTATTCAAACTTGCTCTTTGCGGCGGAAAGCACGTCGTTAAACCTGTCCCTGCCGTATTTCTTTATGTATTCGTCGGGGTCCTTTGCTCCCGGGATTGAGATAACGCGAACCTCAAGTCCGACCTCCTCAAGCATTCCGAGTGCGCGCTGTGCCGCCTTTTGTCCCGCCTCGTCGGCATCATAGCAAATCAAGACGCGCTTCGTATATCTGCTCATAAGCCGTGCCTGCTCGGAGGTTATTGCCGTGCCGAGGGTTGCGACCGCGTTGGTAAATCCCGCGGAATGAAGCGCGATAACGTCCATATACCCTTCGCACAGGATTATCGTTTCCTGGCAGGTGTGGCGTGCAAAATTCAGTGCGAAAAGATTACGCAGCTTTTTGAAAACGGGGGTATCCGAGGAGTTTTTATATTTCGGCTTGGAGTCGTCCATAACACGTCCGCCAAAGGCGATAACGTTGCCCGAAACGTCGATAATCGGGAACATTACCCTGTTTCGGAAGGCGTCGTAATAGCCGCCACGCTCGCTTTTTCCCGCAAGGAAGCCCACGACAAGCTCCTCGTAGGTATATCCGCGGGAAAGCATATATTTTGAGAAGGCGTCGTAGCTGTTTGGCGCGTAGCCGAGTCCGAAATGCTTTACGGTAGCAAGCGAAAGTCCGCGCTCCTTTGTAAAATAATCAAGCGCCGCGCGGGAATCGGGGTTGTCCCGAAAAAGCTGTGCATTGAAGAATTTCGCGGCATCCACGTTCATTTTATAGATACGCTCTTTATCGAATTTCGGGCCGTTTGAATATTTTTCCCTGCTATCATCTATAACGGTAATGCCCGCCCTTTTAGCAAGAATTTGGACCGCGTCGGGATAATCGACGTTTTCCATCTTCATCACGAAGGAAATCGCATCTCCGCCAACTCCGCAGCCGAAGCAATAAAAGCTGTTATCCGCGGGATAAACGGTAAAGGAGGGCGTTTTCTCGCTGTGAAAGGGACAAAGACCCTTTACGTTAGAGCCTGCGCGCTTGAGCGCGACGTATCCGCCGATTAGGGTTTGTATATCGGTTCTTAAAAGAACCTCCTCGATTGTTTCTCTGCTTATCAAGGCTTTGCCTCCTTTCCCGTGTCTTTCATACGTAATATAGTCGAAATTACATCAAAAACACTTTTTTATTTTCAAAAAAGCCGAAAAAAATTTTAAAATGCAAATTTTTCGCCGATAATTTTCGTTTTTATTCTTCCGCACGTTGCCTGCGTAAGCTCATCTGCGAGCAGCTCCAGCTCGCTTTTTTTGACGGTGCCGTAAAGCTCCACCGAGGCGGTGAAGCGTGAATTCTCCGTGCGAAAGCCGCGCTTTGTCAAAATCGGGAGGATTTTTTGATAGTCCGAGTAATCAACCTCGAGCGTCAGCTCCGAATACACGTCGTATTCGATAATCTCTGCGCTTTTCAACGCACCGATTGCCGCCGCCGAGTACGCACGGACAAGACCGCCCGTGCCGAGCAGAGTTCCGCCGAAATAGCGAGTAACGACAATAACCGTATCGGTACAGCCGTTTTTGCGTATTGCGTCAAGCACGGGCATTCCCGCCGTTCCCTGCGGCTCGCGGTCATCGGTAAACCTCATTATTGAATTATCGCGAAGCACGTACGCGTACACGTGATGTCGGGCATCGGGATACTTTTTCTTTACGCCCTCGATAAAGGCGAGAGCCTCCGCCTCGCTCGATACGGGAGCCGCCTCTCCGATAAAAACCGATTTTCTGTCCTCGTATTCGAAAAAGCCGTATTGCTTTACCGTGATATAGCCCTGCATTTTACGGCTCCCCCTTTATTAGGTCGGCATACAGCCCCATACCGCGTGCGTCAAGCACAGCCACAACCTCCACGCCCGAATCGGTATATTCAACCGAGCTTACGGTGTACGAGTTGTAAAGGCTGCTGACAATTCCCTGCTCGCTATACGGTATCAAAAGCCTGCATACCCTTTTCGTGCGCATAATTACGTCGCCGATAAGCGAGAGCAGTCCATCAATTCCCTCGCCCGTTTTTGCGGACACGTTAACGCGGTCCTCGCCCCTGATTCCGTATTCTGCGTTTTCGAGAGTATCGCACTTGTTATATACGTAAACGGTCGGCTTATCCGAGGAATCAAGGTCGGAGATTACCTCGCGCGCAACCGCTATATGCTCCTGTGCCTCGGGGTCGGAGGCGTCCGAAACGATAAGCAGTATATCGGCGTATCTTACCTCGTCAAGCGTTGACTTAAACGCCTTTACGAGATGGTGCGGAAGCTTTCGTATAAAGCCGACGGTGTCGGTTAGAAGAATGCTTACTCCGTCGGGAAGCTCCATTTTTCGCGTGGTTGGGTCAAGGGTTGCAAAAAGCTTGTCCTGTGCGAGGACGTCCGCACCCGTAAGCTTGTTTAAAAGCGAGGATTTTCCCGCGTTTGTATAGCCGACGAGCGCAACCTTCGTAAGACCGCTTTTATCCCTTTGCCGACGCATGGTTGCGCGGTTTTCCTCAAGCTCCTCAAGCTTTCTTTCAAGCGCAACTACCCTTTCGTGAAGGTGGCGGCGGTCGGTTTCAAGCTTGCTTTCACCGGGTCCGCGAGTGCCTATTCCACCGCCCTGGCGGGAAAGCTCGCTTCCCTTTCCGATAAGTCGGGGCGCGGAATACTTCAGCTGTGCCAATTCAACCTGCAGCTTTCCCTCGCCCGAGGTTGCGTGAAGCGCGAATATATCGAGAATAAGCATGCTTCGGTCGATAACCGAGGCTACGCCAATATCGTTTTCAAGATTTCGTATTTGTGCGGGCGTAAGCTCAAAATCAAAGATAACGAGGTCGATACCGTTTGCCTCGCAAAGCTCCTTGATTTCGGTAACCTTTCCCTTTCCGATGCAGGTGCGGGGGTCGAAGGACTCCTTTACCTGTATAATTTTCGCAAAGCAGCTTCCTCCCGCGGTTTCGAGAAGTCGCTCAAGCTCGTCAAGGCTTCGCTCACATTCGGGCACGTCCGTGCCTCTTTCGGCAACGGTGACGAGAATTGCCCGTGTTTCATTCATTTCTGACATAACACCTCCAAGAAAAATAAAAAGAGCGTGGGAATACCGACGCTCTTTTTAAGCAAGGATTACTTCTGCACCTTTGCAAGACGCTTCTTGAACTTATCAACGCGTCCGCCGGCATCTACGAATTTCTGCTTACCTGTATAAAAAGGATGGCACTTGGAGCAGATTTCAACGTTCATATCACCCTTTACGGAGTGAGTCTCAACGCTTGCACCACAAGCACATCTGATGGTAGCCGCTTTGTACTCGGGATGAATACCGTTCTTCATTTTAACACCTCTTCTTAAATTGGATTCTTTTCATTGCGACCTATTATAACACACTTTTATTTATTTTGCAAGTGTTTTTTACAAAATTCCGAAAATATTTTTTACCGACGAAAAAAACGGGTTAAATTACGGTTGCAAGCCGTTTTTTGAGCCTTTCCATTATCCGTTTTTCAAGGCGTGATATGTAGCTTTGCGAAATTCCGAGCGCGTCGGCAACCTCCTTTTGCGTCATTTCCTCGCCTCCCGAAAGTCCAAACCTCATTTCAATGATAACTCGCTCGCGCGGGCTAAGCTCGTTTACCGCCTCACGAAGAAGGCGTCTTTCCTCGTCCTCCTCCATTTCGCGCGATACGACGTCGGAGTCGCTTCCGAGAATATACGAGAGCAGAAGCTCGTTTCCGTCCAAATACACCGTAAGCGGCTCGTCGATTGATATTTCCCGCCTTTGCGTTGAGCTTTTCCTTAAAAACATAAGTATTTCGTTTTCTATACAGCGGGAGGCGTAGGTTGCAAGCTTGATGTTTTTATCCTTGTTAAAGGTTGATACCGCCTTCATAAGCCCGAGCGTGCCGATTGAAATCAGCTCCTCAATATTTGCGCCCGTATTTTCAAACCGCTTTGCGATATACGCGACAAGGCGAAGGTTATGCTCAACCAAAATACACCTTGCCTCGTGGGTGTCTATACGGGCAATCAACTCCTCCTCAACCTCGGGCGGAAGCGGCGGAGGGAGCGTGTCGTTGCCGTTGATATAATAAAGTCCGTTAATGCGCGCCCTTTTCAGAAAAAAGCATCTAATCCTCGTTCTTATTCCTTTAAGCCATTTAAAAAGCATCTCTGATTACGGCGATTGGCAAAAGAGCCTCGTAGCCACCGTAGGTACCCCCTTCCTTATCGATTGCAACGGTAAATTCAATTTCCTCGCTCACGCCGCCCCTCGTGACGACGACCTTATCCGCCCGCACACCCGTCATTACGTGCGTACCCCCGACCCGTGTCACGGGAATAAGCCTTATACGCTTTCTGTAATCGTTGTCAAGCAGGTCAAGGTCGTTAAGCTCCGCGACGCACCGTGGCACAAGGCGCAGGGCAAGCGTCGGCTTTATAAACAAAACCGGATGCATATTCATCGGGTCCTTGACGAGATTTCCGCTGTCGAGCATAGCCTCCACCTCCACCGTAGTATCGGCAACTGTAATGCTGACCCGCACGCTTTTTTCTCCCAAAATATCTGTAAATATCATAATCAGCAACCTTATTATACCTATTGAAAATAAAACCAAAACCGCAAGAATGAGAGCCTTTCGGTTTTCAACGCCCTCGCCCGTTAACCCAAGCGAGACGAATACTCCGTCAAGGGCGGAATAAAAAAAGCTTACCGCACCGCCGAGCAAAAGCTCCACCGTGAAAAACACGGCAATAAGCTTAATTCTTCGTCGCACCCCCGACGCCCGCATCACGATTAACGAGCAAAAAAGAAGGCTTGCCGCAAACAAAAGCGCACGCAAAAGCGGCAGAGCGTATAAAAACGCATCCGCAACCGAAACCGCGGCACCGAGAAGCGCGGCGATAACGAGCCTGTGCATTTTTGCGGGTGCGTGAAGCACCCTAACCGATACGTAAAGGGCGAGAATATCCACCGTAAAATTTATCAAAAAATACACGTCAATATAAAAAGTCCGCAATTCAATCACCTCACGCTACTATTGTAGCACAAGGAAACCAAATATTTTGTCAAAAAACGGGTGCAAAAATAAAAAATCTCCCTGCATTAGCAAGGAGATTTTATGTCATTCGGTTACCGTTATGGCGGGAGCTAATACCGCACGTTGAATTTTTCGAACCAAATAGCGAAAACGGAAAAATTACGCGTTTTTCTCGATAAAGTCGCAGGCACGCTCCATATAGTCGCCCTCAAAAAGCTCTATAACGCCCTTGTCGCAATGGGAGGCAAGCTCGGGGTCGATGGGAAGCTGTGCAAGCACGCTTGTGCCGTAGCTCTCGGCGAGAGCGTTGATTTTGCTTTCTCCGTAGGGGCGGATAACCTTTCCGCAGTCGGGGCAAACGATATAGCTGTAGTTTTCAACGAGGCCGAGAACCTTTATATCCATAAGCTTTGCCATATTTACCACCTTTTCAACGATAAGAGATACGAGGTCCTGCGGGCTGGTTACAATTATAATGCCGTCAAGCGGAAGGCTTTGGAAAACGGTAAGCGGCACGTCGCCCGTTCCCGGAGGCATATCGACGAACATATAGTCAACCTCGTTCCAAACGACCTCCGACCAGAACTGCTTTACAGTACCCGCAATAACGGGTCCGCGCCATACGACGGGCTTTGATGCGTCGTCGAGAAGGAGATTTACGCTCATAACCTCGATACCCGTTTTGGTAAGCGCGGGAAACATTCCAAGCTCGCTTCCCTCGATTATTCCGCAGCCGAGTCCGAATGCCTTCGGTATTGAGGGACCCGTAATATCGGCGTCAAGTATAGCCGCCTTATAGCCGCGTCTTTGCATAGTAACGGCAAGCATAGAGGTTACGAGAGATTTTCCGACTCCGCCCTTTCCGCTTACTACGCCGATAACCTTCTTTACCTTGCTCGCGCTGTTCATAGGTGCAAGGAGGTCCGCCTTGCTGCATTTTGAGGAACAGTTTGAGCAATCATGTGAACATTCTGCCATTTTTTATACTCCTAAAATGATTAAATTGTATTGAATTTAATTTTCCCCTCCGATATGCTCATAGCTATACCGACGATGGGATTCGGGTATGCGGATATAAGCAGCTCCGCAATTTCATCCTCCACGTTTTTCTCGATAAATCTTCGCATATTTCTCGCTCCGTATTTTTCGGAATAGGAGCTTTCGGCGATATACTTCAAAACGGGTGCGGTATAGGTCAAGGCTATGCCCTTCTCAACCAGGTGGTCCTTCAGCTTACCGAGCATTATTTCCGCAATGCGCTCGAAGTCGGGAATTTCAAGATGGCGGAAGGTGATTATTTCGTCGATGCGGTTTATAAACTCGGGACGGAGGAATTTGAGGAGTGCCTTTTCCACTCTGTCCTCGGTTTGCACCTGTCGGTCGGTTGTAAATCCGCTTACCGCATTCGAGCGCTCGCTTCCCGCGTTGGTGGTCATTACGATTATGGTATTGGAGAAGTTGATTTCTCTGCCCTGTGAGTCGGTAATACGTCCGTCGTCAAGAATTTGAAGAAGGATATTAAGCACGTCGGGGTGCGCCTTTTCAATTTCGTCAAAGAGGACTACCGAGTAGGGTCTGCGCCTTATTTTTTCGGTAAGCTGTCCTGCCTCGTCGTAGCCGACGTAGCCGGGAGGCGAGCCGATAATTCGCGATACCGAGTGCTTTTCCATAAACTCCGACATATCAAGCCTTATGAGCGATTCGGGCTGCTTAAACAAATCCTGTGCGAGCACGCGCACAAGCTCGGTTTTACCGACTCCCGTAGGTCCTGCAAAAATCATAGAAACGGGATTTGTGCGATAGGAAACGCCCGCTCTTTTCCGTTTTACGGCACGGACAACGGCGGAAACCGCCTTCTCCTGTCCGATTATGTGGCGCGAAAGCCTTTCGTAAAGCCCCGTGAGGTTTTCAAGGTCGCCTACCGAAAGCTCCGTAGCGGGGATTCCCGTCCAGATTTCGATAACCTTCAAAAGGTCGGATACGGTAACGGTAAGATTTTTCACCGCAGAGTCTATTTCACCGAGCCGCGTTTCAATACGCATTCTCTCGGATTTGAGCGAGGCGATTGCTCCGTAATTTTCCTCGGTTTGACCCTCGGGCTTTTCAAGTGTAGCCTCCATTTCAGCCATTGCCTTATTCACCTTTTCAAGGCGTGCGGTAAGCTGCTTATGCTCGTTAAGCTCGGGGCTGTCAAGTGCGACGCGGCTCGATGCCTCGTCGATAAGGTCGATTGCCTTATCGGGCAAAAACCTGTCGGTTATATACTTTTCCGAAAGGATTGCGGCTGCGCGGGCAACGTCATCGGTAATACGAAGCCCGTGAAACGCCTCGTAATACTTCTTTATTCCCTTAATAATATCAACCGTTTCGTCAACCGAAGGCTCCTCCACCTTCACGGGCTGAAATCTTCTTTCAAGCGCGCTGTCCTTTTCGATATGCTTTCTGTATTCCTTAAGCGTGGTTGCGCCGATTACTCTTATTTCTCCGCGTGAAAGCGCAGGCTTTAAGAGGTTTGCGGCACTCATACTTCCGTCCGAGGTTTCACCCGCACCCGCGATATTGTGAACCTCGTCAATCATAAGAATGATATTTCCCGCCGCCTTTATTTCCTTCAAAAGCGCGAGAATACGCGATTCAAACTGTCCGCGGAACTGCGTTCCCGCAACGAGGGAGGTAAGGTCGAGCATCCAAATTTCAAAGCCCGTAAGCGCGGCGGGAACTCTGCCCTCCACGATGCGCTTTGCAAGCTCCTCCGCGATTGCGGTTTTTCCAACGCCCGGCTCGCCGATAAGGCAGGGATTGTTCTTTTGCCTGCGGCAAAGTATTTGGATTATGCGGTCAATTTCCCTATCCCGTCCTATCAGGGAATCGATTTTTCCGTCGATAGCCTTCTGATTGAGATTGGTACAGTAGGTGGAAAGATTTTTCTTGCTTTCGTCAATCGGAGCGTCCTTTCCCCTTCCGCGCTTTCCCCTTCCGCGCTTTTTATCCGAGCCGTCGCCCATACCGAAAAGCTCACCGATATTCAGCGTGGGAATGTTTCCGTCGGGAAGGTCGCCGTCCTCCGACTCAAAAAACTCGGGAAGTCCGTTTTCAATATCCGAGAGTATATTATCCATATCCTCGTCGTCAACGCCCATTTTACGAAGCATATCGTTTACGGGCTGTATGCCAAGCTCCTTGGCACAAAAAAGACACAGTCCCTCGTTAATAGATTTTCCGTTATCCAGACGTGTTATAAAAACCATTGCGGGTCTTTTTTTACATCTGGCACAAATTTGCATTCTCATTTTTTATTCCTTTTACAATAATTAAAAGCTTAACAAAATGTCGATTGGGTTAATCGACTTCAAGAATTTATAGACGAAGCCGCCCGTAAACTCGTTCACCCACGCCTGTCCCACGAAAACGGGAAGATTCATAACAAGCTCAAACACCGACGCCAGCGCCCAGCATACGATAAAGGCGAGTGCGCCCATAAATACCGCGCCTATTATTTTATTAATCGCGCCGACAATGCCGTTATCGATAATTCTGTTAACAATCGCGAAAAGAAGCGAAAGAACAATCTTTGCCACGAAGAACAGCAGTATAAACGCGATAGCGGTGCAAATGATACTCGTAAACGGGTCGGTAATCTGCGAAACAATAGCGGAGATAATTGAGCCCTCGCCCGCGTTTGTCGCAACCTCCGCAATATCAACGCCGCAAAGCCCCGCCGCAAATTTTACGAGCGTGGGAAGCGTATCGACCGTTTCAGCCGAAATATCCGAGAATTTCTCGCTCAAAAACGAGGTCAGGTGATTGGTAATCGGTGCGGAAATAAGCGGCTCAATCACCGTAGCGGAAAGATTTGCCGCAAGTGCAAAGGCGATTACCACCGCCAAAACAAACTTTACGGGCTTTGCCACGGCCTTGACAAAGCCAAGCTTAATACCCGCGATAATACCTATTGCCATAATAAGCAAAAACGAAATATCAACAATCCAATTGATAGCCATAATGTCCTCCTAAAATTCGTTATCTCAAAACCACCGAGGCTTCGCCGAAATGCGAAATTAGCTTTTCAAGCACCTTTTCCGACGGGTCAAGGGTGACACCGCGGAGCTTGCTGTATTTTTTGGTGCTTTCGTCGAAAAGAACGATTTCTGCATTTCCGCGGTAAAGCGCGGAAAGTCGGTGAACGTTATTTATCCTGGGGTCGTCGAGCGATTTGACCTTTATATAAACGGTTTTCGCCCTTTCGCCCTCTGCCACAGCTCCGCCCGCCGAGCCTTGCGGTGTGCTTTTTTTGCCGTTTTCGGCGCTTGTTACGGATGCCGAGCCTTGCGGTGTGCTTTTGCCGCCCACATCGGTATTCGGTGCTGCCGTGCCGTTAGGCGGGAGCGTTGTCAGCGAGGAAAGAAGTATTCTCGGCTCCTCCCCCTCCTCGTGAGAAATGTTTCCCGTTATTGCAATCGCATTGTCAACGAAAATGTCATCGGCATAGCGGGAATAGTGCTTTGCAAAAACGACGACCTCTATTTCGGCGTATCTGTCCTCAAGCTTTATGAAAGCCATCGTCGTGCCGTTTTTAGTTATCTTCGTTTTCTTCTCGGTTATTATACCCGCAACGGTTACGCTTGATTTATCGGCATAGGTGGGATTCTCGCTCAAATCCTCTGCAAAGTCCTCCAAAATTACCGATATTTTCTCCGCCCTTATTCCCTCAAGGGCGTTTGAATAGTTGTCTATCATATGCCCCGAGAAATACATTCCCGAGCTTTCCTTTTCAAGGAATAAAAGCTCCTTTAGGCTAAATTCCTTGATTTCGGGATACCTGTAGCCTGAGGCGGAAATATCCGTCCCGCCCGACATAGCCATAGAAAACATATCTATTTGTCCCGAAATGTTGTTACGCTTTTTCGTCTGCTCGGATTCGAGAATATCCTCGTAGCAGGCGAGCAACGAGCTTCTTGCAACTCCGAGAGAATCGAAGACTCCGCATTTTATCAGGGATTCAAGCGTTCTTTTGTTAAGGTCGGCGGAGCAAAGGCGCGAAACGAACTCGTCAAAGGATTTAAATCCTCCGAGCCTGCGCTCCCTTACCACAGCCTCCGCAAACGGTCTTCCGACGTTTTTGATTGCGAGAAGTCCGAAGCGGATTTGCCCGTTATCGACGGTAAAATCAACTCCGCTGAAATTAACGTCGGGGCGCAGGACGCTTACGCCGAATTTTTGTGCATCCGCGATATATTCGCCCGTCTTTTTGAGGTTATCAAGAACGCTTGACAAAAGCGCGCAGAAGTATTCGGCGGGATAGTGTGCCTTCAAATACGCGGTTCTGTACGAGGTTACGCCGTAAACGGTGGCGTGACTCTTGTTGAAGGCGTATTTTGCAAAGCCGACCATTTCGTCGAAAATCTCCTTTGCATCCGCCTCGTCTATTCCGCGCTCAAGACAGCCCTTGATAAACGCATCCTGCTCCGCCGCCATAGCATCCTCTTTTTTCTTTGACATAGCTCGGCGGACGAGGTCGGCGTGCGCGTAGGAATAGCCCGCAAGCTCACGGCAAATCTGCATAACCTGCTCCTGGTAAACTATACAGCCGTAGGTTACGTCGAGAATGCTTCGCAGCGCCTCGATTTTGTACTCCGTCCTCTCGCGCCCGTGCTTTCTTGCAATAAACTTGTCAATCGAGTCCATCGGTCCCGGACGGAACAGCGCGATGCAGGCAATAATATCCTCAAAGCAGGTGGGGGCAAGACGTGTCAAAACCGCCTTCATTCCCCCCGACTCAAGCTGGAAAACTCCGTCGGATTTTGCATCGCAAAGCAGCTTGAAGGTTTTTTTATCGTCAAACGGAACGGTTGTAATATCAAAGCTCGGCACTCTTTTGCGAATTTCGCGCTCCGCATCGTGAATGACGGTGATGTAACGAAGTCCGAGGAAATCGAATTTTACGAGTCCAAGCTCCGCAGAGGTTGTCATATCAAACTGCGTAACCACGCCCGTACCGCTATATGACAGGGGCACGTATTCCCATGTGGGCTTTTCGGTGATTACGACACCCGCGGCGTGCGTGGAGGCGTGGCGAGGCATTCCCTCCACCCCTCGGCTTACGTCGATTAGGCGTCGGACCTCGTTATCCGACATATAAAGCGAGCGAAGCTCCTTGTTGTTAAGCGCGTCGTCGATGCTCTGGCTATCCGACGGGATAAGCTTTGCAATCGGGTCAACCGCACTGTACGGCATACCGAGCGCGCGTCCTACGTCGCGCACGGCGGCGCGAGGAGCGAGAGTACCGAAGGTTACGATTTGCGCGACCCTGTCCTCTCCGTATTTGCGCTTTACGTATTCTATGACCTCCTCGCGTCTGTTATAACAGAAGTCAATGTCAAAATCAGGCATCGACACGCGCTCGGGGTTCAAAAATCTTTCAAAAAGCAAGTCAAAGGCTATCGGGTCAACGTCGGTTATACCGATACAAAACGCCACAAGGCTGCCCGCGCCCGAGCCTCTTCCGGGTCCGACGGGAATATCGCTGTTTTTCGCGAAGGCAACGAAGTCGCTTACGATAAGGAAATAAGCGTTGAAGCCCATTTTATCTATAACCGAAAGCTCGTATTCAAGCCTTTCGATGTAAAATTCTCTCGGATTTTTTTCAAAGTCAAATCTACCGCCCCTCACCTTTTGCTCAAAGCCGAGATATGCGTCCTTGCGAAGCTTATCCTTATGCGAGAGGTTGTCCTCCGGCTCAAAGGTCGGCAGGTGCAGATTGTTAAATTCAAAGTCGAAGTTGCATTTTTCCGCAATTTTTACCGTGTTTTCCACAGCACCCGCGTACGGCGCGAAAAGCGCCTCCATTTCCTCGGCGGATTTAAAGTAAAACTCGTCGGTTGAGAAGCCCGACGGCCTTCCGTCGGTGATAACCGAGTTGGTTTGTATGCACATAAGCGTTGCCTGCGTATCCGCGTCCTTTTTCTCAAGATAATGGACGTCGTTGGTTGCAACGAGCGGTATTCCGAGCTTTTCGGAGATAAGCTTTAAGCCGAAGGCAGTCTGCCTTTCCTCGGTTATTCCGTGGTTTTGGATTTCAAGATAAAAATCCTCCCCGAAAATCTCCCGCATTTCAAGGGCGGCATTCTCCGCCTCCGCCATACTTCCCGCGAGAATAAGCTGCGGTATTTTTCCGCCGATACAGCCCGAAAGAGCAATCAGCCCCTCGTGATGCTCGCGAAGCAGCGACAAATCTATACGGGGTCTTGAATAAAAGCCGTTTATAAAGCTTTCGGACACCATATAGCATAGATTTTTATATCCGACGGCGTTTTTGCAAAGAAGTATAAGGTGGTTGCCCGAGCTGTCCGCCTTTCCCTCCTTCATAAATCTGCCGCGAGGTGCAACGTAAGCCTCGCACCCGATTATAGGCTTTACGCCCTTTTTCTTCAGCTCCTTGTAAAACTCAACCGCGCCGTACATAACTCCGTGGTCGGTTATGGCGACAGCGGACTGTCCGAGAGAAATCGCTTTGTCCGCAATTTTTGATATTCTCGTCGCGCCGTCAAGCAGGCTGTATTCGGTATGTAAATGTAAATGGACGAAGTCGCTCATTCTCTCTCCTCTCCGACGGTTATTCGCCGTCTATTCCAAGCAGCTCCTTTGCAAGCTCGGTTATTCTTTTAAGCCTGTGTGAAAGACCGGGCTTTGATATTTTCGGGGTAATAATCGCGGCAAGCTGCGAGAGCGAGAGGTCGCGGTGCAAAAGTCTCATACGCGCGGTTGCCTCAAGCTCCTCGGGCAGCTTGGATATAAGCCCCTTTTCTATGAGCTGCTCAATCAGCTCTATTTGATAATGCGAGGCGGAAACCGCCTTGCCTATATTACTCGTCGTACAGTTAATAATTCGGTTTACGTTATTTCGCAGCTCGCCGTTAATTTTTTCATTCATTATGGCGTACATTGCGTCGTTCATTCCCGCAAGGGCAAAAAAATCCTCTATATCCGTGGATTTTTTGAAATAAATCAGCACCTCGTTTGGCTTTTTTGATATTCTCGGAGTAAGACCAAGCTCGCCAAACAGCTCGAAGAAGCGCTCCCTGTTATACGGAACGAGAAATTCAAGCGAGTATTGCTTCGCTGGGTCGGACGCCCTTCCCGAAGCGAGAAAGACACCGCTTAAAAACGCCGCCTGACAGCCCGCGCATTTTGCCGTAAAGCATTCGCCGCCCTCTGTAAACGCCGAAACGTAACGGATTGCGGCGGGACTTGAGAAGCGGACGATTTGCCTTCTTCCGCCGCTTTTCGAGGTTGAAATTTCCGACTCCTTCGTGAAAATCTCACGCACGAGAAGCGCAATAAGCTCCGCAGTCCTCCGTCCGTCAACGGATACGGTTATTTCATTGCCCGAAAGCAGGCTCTTCGACGAGAGAATCCCCTGTAAGAGGGCGCGCCTACAGCACGCCTGCGTGGGCAGATGCTCTATTATTTGATTTTTATGCTCGCTGCAAAATGACATATCCACCCCGCAATTTATAAATAATCAATCTCCTCCTCAAGAAGAACTCCGAACCGTGAAAGCACTCTTTCCTTTACGGTGTCGATTAGGCACAATACGTCGGAAACGGTTGCATCGCCGCGGTTTACGATAAAGCCCGCGTGAAGCTCCGAAACGGTTGCACCTCCCACCGAAAAGCCCTTCATTCCGCACCTGTCGATATACCAGCCCGCGCTTTTTCCGTTTAGCCGCTTAAAGGTGCTGCCGAGCGTGCGCACGCCCCGCGGCTGTGATTTACGGAGATTTCGGTAATATTCGATTTCCGCATCGGTTTTATCCGCGTCGCACGGAGTGGCGGCAATAACGGCGGAAAGCACCGTCCCCTCCGTCTTTATCCGCGAGGTACGGTAGCCGAATTGCATTTCGGAATTTGAAAGACGAAGGACTTCGTCGCGGCTCGGTATATATACGAGTGCGCTTTGTAAAACGTCGGAAATTTCAATCCCGTGCGCTCCCGCGTTGCCTCGCACGGAGCCTCCGACAGTGCCGGGAATATGATACAGCTGTGCCATACCGCCGAGTCCGTTTTTCTTCAGCGTAAGCACAACGGTTGACAGACGCACACCGCATTCGGCGTGTAACGTATTTTCTGCCACATAATTTCTATTGATTTTTCGTGTATTTATAAGAACGCCGCGGTAGTACTCCGAACTTGGCATAATATTCGACATTCCGCCGACGACACGGTAATCAATCCCCTCGGCGTGAAGTCCTCGCAACAGGCGCACAAGCTCCTCGCCGCTTTCGGGAGCTGCGAGAAACGCCGCAAGCGAACGTACGCCGACGGTTGAAATGCCCGCAACGTCAAAGTCGCGTAAATATTTTACGCCCGCATTTTTAATTACGTCCTCCGCACGGCAAATCAAACCGCGCCAAGGAGCGAATCGTTATCGGCAAGCATATCGATTGCCGCCTCCCTTTGAGAAGCTGTAACGTTTATACCTCCGAGAATACGGGAAAGCTCCGTAACCCTGCCCTCGTAATCAAGCGGGCGGACTGAGGTTTCGGTCGCGCCGTTAACGTCGGACTTGCTGATTAAAAGATGTGTATCCGAGAGAGAGGCGATTTGCGCGCTGTGCGTAACGCAAAAGACCTGTGCATTTTTTGAAAGCTCGCGCATTTTAATTCCGATTTTCCGTGCGGTTTTACCCGAAACTCCCGCATCTATCTCGTCAAAAATCATAGTCGTTATGCCGTCCCTGTCGGCAATGACGCTCTTTAAGGCAAGCATTATTCGCGCAAGCTCTCCGCCCGACGCGATTTTCGATATGGACTGTGCCTCCGCGCCTCGGTTTGCGCTTATGAAAAATTCAAGCGAATCGCAGCCGTTTCGGTTAAGAAGCTTTCTTTCGCCCGCGTATTGCTCGGTAATAGATGCGTAAAACACAACCTTCGGCATATCGAGAAATTCAAGCGTTTGCTTTACCCTCGCTTCAAGCTCCCTTGCCGAGCCTACGCGCACGCCGTGAAGCGTTTCCGCCAGGGTGAGCGCCCTTTGATAAAGCTCCTCCTCCCTTTCGGTAAGCCTTGCGAGCAGCTCCTCGGAGTTTTCAAGGGAGTCAAGCTCCGCCTTCGCCCTGTCGCGAAAGTCAAGCACGTCCTTTACCGTAAGCCCGTATTTGCGCTTCAGCCTTGAAATTTTATCAAGACGGGCTTCTATATCGTTAAGCTGTGCCTCGGGGTCGCGCTCAAGCGAATCAAGCTGGTCCTTTACGACCTCCGCAATATCGTCGATGCGGTACATCATATCGGTAAGCTCCTCGGTCCTTCCCTCAAGCTCGGGAATAACGCCGCAAAGCTGGTTAAGGGCGGAAATGCTTCTTGAAAGGAGCGAATAAACGCTTACCTTTTCGCCTCCGCGAAGCGCCTTATGCACAAACTCGCAGTTTTTGGTAATCTTTTCGCTGTTTTTAATTTTGATTTTACGGTCGATAAGCTCCTCCTCCTCACCGTCGCGAAGAGAAAGCGCGTCAATATCCGAGATTTGGTAGGCAAGTATTTCCTTCAGCCTTTCGCGCTCTGCCTCCTTCCTTGAAATGCCCTCGATTTCCGAGCGCACCGCTTCAAGCTCGCCGTAAAGCTCGCGATATTTTGAAAGAAGCTCCTCGTTTTTGGCGTAGGTATCGACAAGCTCGAGGTGATGCTGTGGGTCAAGAAGCGCGCCCGTATCGCTTTGCCCGTGAATGCCGACGAGGCTTCGCGTAACCGAGCGAAGCACGGAAAGGCTTACGGCTCTTCCGTTAATCCTCACGGCGGACCTTCCGTCCGCGGCAACGGTGCGAAGGATATGTATTGCTCCGTCCTCGTCCGCAAAAATCCCGCACTCCGAAAGAGTATTGAGTATATCCTCCGAAAGCTCGGTAAACAGTCCGGATACGCTTGCCTGCGGCTCGCCGTGGCGGATAAGCTCACGGTCAGCCTTTGCACCGAGCAAAAGCGAGATGCCGTCGAGAATAACCGACTTTCCCGCACCCGTTTCGCCCGTCATTGCCGTAAATCCGCGTGAAAAATCAATATCCGCGCACTTTATTACGGCAACGTTTTCTATACGTAAAGAAAGCAGCATTGTTTCTTCCTTTATAACAGTTATTTTTCAAACGCGGTAAGAAGCGCCGCGAGGACGTCAACCGCAGTATCGTTATCCGCGGTAACGTTAAGTATGGTATCGTCACCCGCAACCGAGCCGATAATACCGTTAAGGGCAAGACCCTCTATGCAAACCGCAACAGCGTTTGCCATACCCGAATGGGTTTTGACGACGACGATATTTTGCGCTCTCACGATATCGGTGACGGCATTGGTAAGGGCGGAGTTGTGAATGGGTGAAACGGCGGTAGCCTGCGCCTTTGGCGCAACGTACTTATAAGTACCCATTCCCGTCGGTCCTTTTACAAGCTTCAGCTGTCTGATATCGCGGGAAATCGTGGTTTGCGTCGAGATAATTCCGTATTCGGCAAGCTTTTCGATAAGCTCCTCCTGCGTTCCTATCTCGTGCTTTTCTATAATTTCGAGAATTTTCGCCTGTCTTGCGTTTTTCATTAATCTATATCCTCCATAAGTCGCATTTTTTTGAATAGGTTTCGGAACATAGTGTTTTCGCTAAAGCTTATCATTCCGATTTTCTTTTCCGCAGCATATACCAAGCAGCTCTCGCCGCAGTTAAGCGAGCCGAAGCGCCGTCCGTCTATGCTTATATTAAGGCTTCCCTGCCCGACGTTTGTGACCGTAAGCCTTTCGCCCGCGGAAAACAAAACCGAGCGGTTAAAAAAGGAGTGAGGGCAAACGGGGGTAAGCAAGATTGACTCTATCCCGTGGGATAAAATAGGACCTCCCGACGAGAGCGAATATGCGGTTGACCCCTGCGGCGTGGAAAGAATAACGCCGTCGGCGCGGTAGCCGATTGAGTTTCCGTGTCCGTCGGTCACTCGCAGCTCGGAAATTCCGAGATAGCCGTCGTGAGATATAACGACGTCGTTTACCGCGTATGCTTCAGAAATTTTCCCGTCCTTTTCAACCGAGAGAAGCATCTTTTGCTCTATCGTGTATTCGCCTGTTGCGAGTCTGTCAAGCAAGTAAAGCTCCTCGGTTTCCACCTGTGCAAGATAGCCGACAGTGCCGAGATTAACCGCCACAAGCGGTATTCCGTATTCGATAGAATATCCCGAAGCGTCGATTACCGAGCCGTCACCTCCGACAACCACGATAAAATCGGCGTCGCGCGGTATGTGGGAATATGTACCTGCTCCGCTTGGCGGCTGGGTGAAAAGCCCCTCCCTTACGCAAGGCAAAATGCCCGCGCCGAGAAGCCGCTCCGCCGTAGCGCGCGTGACGGTAAGCTCCGTGTCCTTTTTCGTATTGGTGATGATAACCGCCTTTTTCAAGGAAGCATCCTCCTTTATATGTGTTACATCCCTTCGCAAGTCCGCAATAGGCTTAAAAAGCGAAGGAGGTTATTTTTTAAAGTGGGCGAGAAATTCAATATTCCCGTCGCCGCCCTTTATGGGCGACTGTATAAGCCCGAGGCAGGAAAAGCCGACGCCCCCCGCAAACTCAACGACGCCACCAACGGCTTCGCGGCGAAGCTTTTCGTCCTTTACTATTCCGCCCTTTCCGAGTCCTGTGCGCCCGACCTCGAATTGAGGCTTTATAAGGCATATAAATCCGCACCGTCGGATAGGCAGGCGTAAAGCGGCTCAATTATGTATTTTGCGGATATAAAGGATACGTCCATTACCGCAAGCTCGAACAAATGCGGAAAATCGCTCGGCTTCATATATCTGGCGTTATAGTTTTCAATAAGGCTAACCCGCGGGTCGGAGCAAAGAGGCTTTGCAAGCTGACCGTATCCCGAATCCACCGCAAAAACCGAGCTTGCGCCGTTTTGTAAAAGGCAGTCGGTAAATCCTCCGCTTGACGCGCCGACGTCAATGCAATTTTTGCCGCTCGGATTAACCTTAAACTCCGAAAGCGCGCCCGCAAGCTTTATACCGCCGCGGCTCACGTATTGCTTTTGCGTGCGGTCAACGGTTATTTTGTCCTCAAGCCCGTCGATTTCAAACGAGGGACGGGTTATCTGTCTTCCGTCAACGTAAACCGCGCCGAGGGCAATCATATTTTTAGCCTCGGTTCGGCTTGCGGTAATTCCCGCCGAGGCAAGATAGACGTCAATCCTCATTTACTCCGCCAAAGGGCATATCGCTTACGCTGCCGTCGGCACCCTCGGTAAGAAGGCGCACCCTTTGCTCGGCATCACGAAGCCTTTCGTTGCATATTTTGACAAGACCTACGGCGCGCTCGTACTCGGCAATCGCATCGTCAAGACCGAGGCTTCCACCCTCCAGCCTTGCAACCGCCGCCTCAAGCTGTGCCATTGCTTCTTCAAATTTCATTTTATTTTCCATTTTATTCTCCGCAGTCACTTTCGTGAATATTTATTTCGGTAACGGTTGCAAAGGCTGCTCCGTCGGCAAATCTTACGCTTATTTTATCACCGACCGAAAGCTCGCTCGCAGTATGCAATACGCCGCCGTCGCGCTCGGCAATGCAAAATCCGCGCGAAAGCACGGAAAGCGGATTGAGAGCCTCAAGCCTTCCGCACGCGCCTGCCATTTTAATCCGAGCCTTCGAAACGGTGTCGGAAAAAGCGGTATTCGCGCGCTCGTAGAGCCGCCGCGCCCCTTCGCAATACGGCTCAAAAATCAAGGCGGGGTCGGTCATTATTCTTCCCTCGGCTGCCTTTGCAAGCCTTTCGCGCATTTTTTCGGTTAAGCGCATAAGCGCCCTATCCATTCTGTCGGTTGAATTTGCGACGAGCAATTCAAGCTCTCGCACGTCGGGAGAGGCAAGCTCCGCCGCCGCAGAGGGGGTGGGAGCGCGCAAATCGGCAACGAAATCGCATATTGTAAAGTCGGTTTCGTGTCCAACCGCCGAAATAATCGGCACGTCGGCACGGTAAATTGCGCGGGCAAGACCTTCGCCGTTGAATGCCCAAAGGTCCTCAATCGATCCTCCGCCGCGACCGATAATTACGGTATCGACAAGATGACTTTTATCAAAAAATTCAATTCCCTTTACGAGCGTTTCCTCCGCGCCCTCCCCCTGCACAAGTGCGGGGTAAAGATAAACGGCGGCAAGCGGATATCTCCGTCCGAGAACGTTAATTATATCGCGCACCGCGGCTCCCGTCGGCGAGGTTATAACTCCGATGCGCTCGGGATAGCGTGGTATCGGCTTCTTTTTCGCGACGTCGAAAAGTCCCTCGCACGAAAGGCGCTCCTTTAACTGCTCGTAGGCGAGATAAAGCGCACCGACACCGTCGGGCTGCATTGACGAAACGTAAAGCTGGTAGGAGCCGTCGCGCACGAAAACGCTTACCGACCCGCGAAGGATAACGCGCATACCGTTTTCGGGGAGGAATTTAAGTCCCGCGGCACTTGAACGGAACATTACCGCGCGAATTTGCCCCTCGTTATCCTTTACCGAGAAGTAGAGGTGTCCCGATTTGTGTCGGGTAAAGTTTGAAATTTCTCCCGTAACCGAAACTCCCGTAAGAAGGCGGTTACCGTCGAACATATTTTTAATGTAGGTATTAAGCTCCGAAACGGTCATAGGACCGAAGCCTTCGCGCTCGCGAAGCGAGGATATATCCACGGCTGCCTCCTTTTTTTAATTACAAAATTATTTACAAAGCCTTTTTCGTGCAAGCACGGCAACGCCAACCGCGTTGTCAGACGACATTTCGGGCTTTGCAAAATACGACGAGGGGATTTCCCTCTTTATTCTTTCTTTAATTACGGAGTTACACATAACTCCGCCCGCGAAAACGAAATCCGAGTCTTTGTAAACCGCAACGTATTCCTTGCAGGCGGCAATAATCGCGCTTCCGATATAGTCAAGCACAAACGCCGCCGTAAGACTTGCATCCGAGCCTTCGCGGTAAAGCGAAAGCGCAATATTCTCCGCCCCCGAAAGGTTAAAGTGCATTCCGCGCACGGGCGGCTTTCTTTTTGGAATTTTCTTTTTGTTTTTGAGCGCAAGCTCCTCAATATGCCTTCCAGCGGGAAAGGAAAGCCCCATTGCAACGCCGACGCGGTCGATAACCTGTCCCGCGTTAAGGTCAAGCGTGCCGCCGACAAGCTCGGTCAAAAAGCCGTTATCGCACTCCGTGGCACGCAAAAGCTCGGTAGTCCCGCCCGAGGCGTGTATCGCGGCAAAGCTCCTTCCGTTCAGGGACGCGCCCGACGAATAAATGGCGGCGGCAATATGCCCGCATTGATGCGAAAAGCCGAAAATCGGTATATTCCGACCCGCCGCAAGGCTGTGCGCGGCGGCAACTCCCGCCAAAAAGCAGGGCATATAAGAGCCGTCGAGGTTTCTCGGTCTTTCGCTCACTCCGATTGCGAGTATTTCCCCGCCGCAAACAATTTCCGCCAAGGAGTCCATCAGTGGCGGAAGGTTTTTTATATGCTGAAAAACGGCATCCGACTGGCGAAGCCCGCGCTCTCCAGAATTAACGGTAAGCGGCGTCTTTAAATTGGCAACAAGCTCCCCGTCGCGGTCAACAACCGCAACCGAGGTGGTATAGTTGCTCGTGTCGATACCGACAAAATACTCTTTTTTCATTTTCTTCCGAGAAGCTCGGCTACCTTATTAAGAACGCCGTTGACGAACACGTAGGACTTGTCCTCGTCGTATTTTTTCGATAGCTCGATTGCTTCGTTTATCGAAACCTTTACGGGAATGTCGTCAAGGAACATAAGCTCGTAGGTTGCAAGCTCCAAAATCGCGCTCGATACGTGTGAAATGCGCTCCTTCCTCCAGCCGACAAGGCACTTTTCAACCGTATCCGCAATTACAACCGCGTTTTCGACGCAGCCAAAAAACACACGGGTTACGTACTCGTCGTATTCAAGTCCGCGTATGGCGGTTGCCTTTTCAAAAATTTCCTCTGCGGTTTCGTCCTTTTTAATCGACCTTTCAAAAAGAAGAATAAAAGCGTTCTCTCTTGCTGTTTTTCTGTTCATACTGCCCTGCTACCTCGCCTGCGTGATATTATTATTTATTATTATACATACACACGGGGGCTTTGTCAATGATTTATCCGAAATATTCATCAAATATTCATTTAAAAAATTCAAATACCGTATTGAAAAATTCACACGGGTATGTTAATATGAAATAAATTAACCGATGGAGGTTGCTATGGAAAGACTGAAAAAAATCATACTCGACGGCACGGGATACACGGTACTGTATTTAGTGATTTATTATGCTCTCGGCGGTGCTTTGGGCGGTGCGGTCGGTGCGACCGAAATAACGGTTAGCGTTGGACGCTTTTTCCTCACCCTGCTTTTCGGATTTGTTATCTCGATGACGAATTTTTTATTTAAGGGCTCAAGCCTTAAGCCGTGGGTAAAGCGGCTTCTCGCTTATTTGGTTTCCGCACTCGCTTTCTTTCTCATTATCATTCTCGGATACAGGCTTAATGGCAGCGGCGCGGGAATTTTCGTGGGAATGGTGCTTTTCACAGCATTCTACTTTGCCGCCGTCGGAGCCTCATATCTCATAAGACGCACACTCTGCGACGAAAGCAAATCCAAAGCAAGAGGGGCGGGAGAATGCAAGGATAAGAAAAACAACTATAAATCACTGTACAGGGAGTAACCGATATGGACAAAACAAAAGGAGATATCAAGCCCTTTGGCGCAACCCCCACAAAGCGACAGCTGCACCATTTCGAGATTGGTAAAAAGGCATTCTTTCACTTTGGAGTCAACACCTTTTCGGGAAGCGAATGGGGTGATGGAACAGAGACGGAAAAGAGCTTTAACCCCACCGATATGGACGTGCGCGGATGGATACGCGATATAAAGACGGCAGGCTTTAAGCTTGCGATTATCACCGCAAAGCATCACGACGGATTTTGCCTTTGGCCATCAAAATACACCGAGCATTCGGTAAAAAACAGTCCGTACAAGGACGGAAAGGGTGACGTAATACGCGAATTCACCGATGCCTGTCACGAATACGGTATCAAGGTTGGTATTTACGTTTCTCCGTGGGACAGAAATTCACCATATTGGGGCAGTCCCGAGTACAGCACCTACTATGCAAATCAGCTTGAGGAAATCCTTACGCAATACGGAAAAATTGACGAGATTTGGTGGGACGGTGCGGGAAGCCTTGAGGCAAAATACGATTGGGGGCTTTGGGCGTATCTTGTAAGAAAGCACCAGCCCGATGCTGTAATTTTCGGCTCTATGGGCGCGACCCCCTACGCGGAAATGCGATGGGTCGGCACGGAGGCAGGCTTTGCGGGAAAAACCCATTACGCCTCCATTAACCCCGAAATGATGATTGTCGAAAACGTAGAGGATATGCACCGCGGAGTTATCGGTGGCAAGCTTTACGTCCCCGCGGAGGTTGACGTTTCTATAAGACCCGGTTGGTTTTATCACAAGGACCAGGATGCCTTCGTCAAATCGGCAAGGGTTATAGACGATATATGGTTTCGCTCGGTCGGAAACAACGCCATTATGCTTCTCAATTTTCCGCCCGATACAACGGGCAATCTTCACCCCACCGACGTGGAAAATGCAATCGTATCCAATCAGCGGATAGAAAAAATGCTGTCGGTAAATATGCTTGACGGAGCGAAAATTACGGCGGACAGCAATTTTTCACGCGACACCGAAATCGCGCTTTCGCTTTTTGACGATGACAGCTTGTTCTACGCTACCGCGGAGGATAGGAGCGAGGCGGTTATTCATATAGATGTTCCCGAAAGAGCAGGAGCGTTTAACACAATTATTCTCGGCGAAAAGGTGGAGCTTGGCGAAAGAATTACCGAATTCGTGCTTGAAAGCCTTGACGGTGACGAGCCGCAAATTCTTTACACGGGTACCTCCGTCGGTTATCTTCGCGCAGTCAGATTCAAGGAGGGAGCATACAAAAAGCTCCGTCTTACCGTAAGGGGAATATGCGCTCCGCTTACCCTTCGCAAAATCTCGCTTCACTATTATCCCGAGGACGAGTCCGATCCCGTCGCAACGGGCGAAAAGGTGAACATAGCCGCCCTCCCCACAGCACAAATTATTCTTCAGGATAAATTCAACGCACAGATTATGTTTGGCGGCATTTATCCGTTTGACACGGTTTCCTTTGTTATGGGTCTTTGGGGCAATTACAGGGTTTCGGCTTTCGACGGCTCAAAATACTACACCATTGCAGAGGGATACAGCAAGGATTACCGCGTTACTGTAAAGCTTGACAAGCCGATTACCTCCTCCTATCAAATTAAAATCGAGCTTGACAATCAATTGGGCTTTGCTCTCGAGCCGAATTTCACAATTTACTAATCCCTTTTGGGGCGGTTTACTCCGCCCCCTTTTTATTTGTTGCATTTTTTGCCGTTTTCACTTTACAACCATTGTTTTTTGTGTTATAATAAAATGTAAATTTATGCGCGGAGGTGATTTACGTTGCTTTCGCCAAACAACTTGAAAGAGGTAGCCAATGTTTTATTATTTGAATGGCGAGCTTGCCGTCCGAGATATAAATTACTGTGTTATTGACTGTGGCGGAGTCGGTTATCAGCTCACAATCAGTCTTATAACCTCCGAATCGCTTGCATCTAAAATGAACCAAAGGGTAAAGCTTTACACCTATCTTGCAGTACGCGAGGACGGTGTTGAAATGTTCGGCTTTGGCTCTAACGAGGAAAGGACGGCATTCAACCTTCTCACCTCGGTAAGCGGCGTAGGTCCGAAGGCGGCAATGAGCATTCTCTCCATTATGACACCCGAAAGGCTCTCGCTTGCGATAATCAACGACGAGGCAAAGGCAATTGCAAAGGCACAGAATATCGGTGCAAAAACCGCGGCAAGAATTATCCTTGAGCTTAAGGACAAGGTTGCAAAGGATATGATTTATTCGGGAGGTAGCAGCACGCTCGGTGACGTTGCGTCGGTGGCGCATACCACCGTAGGTGGTAATCTCGGAGAAGCGGCGGAGGCTCTTGCCGCGCTCGGATATGACAGAGCAACCGTAAGCACCGCGCTGAAGGGTATCGACTCAAAGCTGCCCTCCGGTGAAATTATACGGCTTGCTCTCAAAAAATTGGCGAGATAAGGAGGCTCTTGTAAATGCTTGAGGAAACCACAGAATTTGACTTTGAAAACAGAATAGTATCAAACGAATACGACTCCGTACAGGATGCGGAGGTGGAAAACGACCTTCGCCCGAGGGTGCTTGCCGATTACATCGGACAGGAAAAGGCAAAATCCAACCTTAAGGTTTATATCGAAAGCGCAAAGCTTCGCGGCGAGGCTCTCGACCACGTTTTACTGTACGGCCCTCCCGGTCTTGGAAAAACAACGCTTTCGGGCATTATTGCAAACGAAATGGGCGTAAATATACGCACAACGTCGGGTCCCGCAATCGAAAAGGCGGGCGACCTTGCCGCAATACTTACAAACCTTTCGGACGGTGACGTGCTTTTCATCGACGAGATACACCGACTTTCCCGCGCTGTGGAGGAAATACTCTACCCAGCTATGGAGGACTACGCACTCGATATTATTATCGGAAAGGGTCCCTCCGCCCGTTCTATAAGGCTTCCTATTCCGCGCTTCACGCTTATCGGTGCGACCACGCGCGCAGGACAGCTTACAACCCCGCTTCGCGACAGATTCGGCGTATTGCTAAAGCTTGAGCTTTACACCCCCGAGGAGCTTGCAACTATCGTAAAGAGGTCGGCAAGCATTCTCGATATTGCCATAACCGACGACGGTGCGGTGGGAATTGCATCACGCTCACGCGGAACTCCGCGTATTGCAAACCGCCTTTTAAAACGTGTGCGTGATTTTGCGCTTGTAAAGGGCAACGGCACTATAACCTCCGAAATTGCAAAAATGGCACTCGAGGCTCTTGAAATCGACGAGCTTGGACTCGATAACGTTGACAGACGCCTGCTTGAAGCGATTATAAAGTTCTATGGCGGAGGTCCCGTTGGACTCGATACCCTTGCCGCAACGATAGGCGAGGAAACGATTACGATAGAGGACGTTTACGAGCCGTATCTTATGCAAATCGGATTTCTTGCACGCACCCCGCGCGGAAGATGTGCAACGAGGCTTGCTTACGACCACCTCGGACTCACCTACGTTGCTCCCGCGGGTGGAAAGCAGGTTGCGGGTCAAACGAGCATCGACGTTGAAGGAAATTAAAATCCGTAAAAAAATAAAAACAAAAAGCAAAGCGCACCCGACAAAATCGGGTGCGCTTTTATATATATCGGAGTTGGCTTTGACGATGCTTTTTGAAAAAGCCAAATCATCAAAAGTACAATTCTGCCGCTATTTATTTATTATTTTCTTGATTTTAACCCCTCAACGCACGAATAGCCTCTGCTTTATTGCTTGCGCTAAAAACGGCACTTCCCGCAACGAGGACGTCCGCTCCCGCGGCAATTGCATCGGGGGCGTTTTTCGTGTTAATTCCACCATCAACCTGTATCATAATATCAAGTCCGCGGGCGGTTATTTCGCGGCGGAGACTTTTCACCTTTTCAAGGCATTCGGGTATCAGTGCCTGTCCTCCGTAGCCCGGCTCAACCGTCATAACGAGAACCATATCGCATAGGTCAAGATATTCGTAAATATCCTCTACGGGAGTATTCGGCTTTACCGAAACGGCGGCAAGACAGCCGCGCGCCTTTATCGCCTTCAGCGTTTTTGCGGTGTCCTCGCAAGCCTCCACGTGAAAGGTAAGAATATCCGCGCCCGCGTCGATAAAGCGCTCGACGTATCTTTCGGGCTTGTCAATCATAAGGTGGACGTCAAAGGTGATGCCCGTTTTTTTGCGAAGGCTTTCTATTACGGGAAGTCCAAAGGTAATATTCGTAACGAAAACGCCATCCATTACGTCAAGGTGAACCATATCCGCGCCCGCAGCCTCGATTTCGGCAACCTCGTCGGCGAGTCTTGAAAGATCGGCGGCAAGCACCGAGGGGGAAATTTTTATCATAGCAACCTCATTTTTCTACATTATATAATTAACGCGCGCCCGCGATGCCAAAGCTCGGTTTCGCGGTTTTTTTATTCGTCGTTTAAGCCTTTTTGTAAGCCGTATCTGCGGATAAATGCCGCGGCAGTCAAATTCACAAAAGCTCCACAAGCGCTATCGCGTGGGCGCTTACCCCCTCGCCGCTACCCGTAAAGCCAAGCCCCTCCTCGGTGGTAGCCTTTACGTTGACGCATTCGGGTGAAATTCCGACGGCGCGTGCGATATTTTCGCGCATTTGTTCAATATACGGCGCGACCTTCGGTCTTTGCAAAATCAGCGTAGAATCGATATTCACAGCCTTCGCTCCCTTTTCGGCAAGCAAGGCAACAACTCTTTTTAAAAGCTCAAGGCTTGACGCACCCTTATATGCGGGGTCTGTATCGGGAAAGTGCCTTCCGATATCTCCAAGAGCCGCCGCACCGAGAAGAGCGTCCATTATTGCGTGTAAAAGCACGTCGGCATCCGAATGTCCAAGACAGCCGAGCGCGTATTCAATCTCCACTCCGCCAAGCACGAGGGGTCTGTTCTCCACGAGCCTATGCACGTCGTAGCCGTGCCCTATTCTTAAATTACACATTTGCCGCTTCCCTTTCGTTAAGTAAAAATTCGGCGTATTTTAAATCCTGCGGTACGGTGATTTTGGGATTAGGCTCGTCGGTCACAACCGTATGAAGCTCCACACCGAGAGCCTCCACCATCATATTATCGTCGGTTATTCCGACCCCGTCGCCCGCATTTTGCAATGCCCGTTTGTAGATTTCAACGTCAAACACCTGCGGCGTTCTCGCAACCGCAAGCTCCGTCCTGTCAAGAGTAGCGCGGATTATGCCGTTTACGTCAACGCGCTTTACGGTATCGTAGATTTTGCCCGCGTCGGTTGCCGCACCGTATTTTACCGCACATTCTACCACTGCACGGACGGTAGCCTTGCTCACGAGAGGACGTGCGCCGTCGTGAAGGGCAATATGCGTTGCCTCGCTCGGTAATGCCAGAAATCCGCGCCTTGCGGAGTCAAGCCGAGTAGCACCTCCGACGACGGTGGCGTGTATTTTTTCGGCGTAGGGGGCAAGCTCGGTTTTTAAATAATCAAGCTCCTCCGCACGGCCGACGATAACCATTTTTTCAATAAAGTCACATTCATAGAATGTGCCAACCGTTCTTGCTATAACCGAGCGTCCGTTTAAAAGCATTTTCTGCTTCGTTATATCCGCGCCCATTCTGCTTCCGATGCCCGCCGCGAGAATGACAGCGTAAACCCTTTTATCCTTCACCATAAACCTACTTTCTGTGATAAACGAAATGTACGGTAATAACGCGCTCCCTGCCGCCGTCGAGAAGATTCGGACCGCGTATAATTACTCCGTTTCCACTCATAAGCCAGCTTGCATCAAGATGCTTTATTTCGCATACGAAAAGCCTGTCGCCCGAGCTGTCAACGATAAAGGTATCCTCGTGAATTGCAAGCGAGCCGCCCCGCCCGATAATATCCTCGTTACCGTCAACCCTTTCGGTCACGTACTGTATTGCCTGACCGTGAAGCTGCTTTGCCTGCTCCATTCGGTAGGCATAGCTGCCCGGCTTTTTTCCGACTCCAAAGAGTCTTTTTAAAAAAGACATAGCCTCCTCCAAACACTTTTTCAACACTTTTCCTTTTACATTGTAGCATAAATTACCGCTTTTGGGAAGAGCTTTTTCGAGATTTTAAAAAATTAAAATTATTTTTGTAAAATTTGTAAATTTTTCTGATATTTTTTCAAAAAAGGTATTGATTTTTTCAAAAATATGTATTATAATAGTGACAAAGTGGGGCTAAGTGGATAATTGTGTATCAATTTCCCATTTTAGAACCACAAAAATTGCAAAAAAGTCCTATTTTTGAAGAAAGGAGATGAAAGGATGTCGTTCGTCGGTTCGTTTAAGCATTCGCTTGATGCAAAGAAGCGCGTATTCATACCCTCGAAATTCCGCGAGGATCTCGGCGACGAGTTTTATATCACGAGAAAATTCGACTCCTATCTCTCCATTTATACAGCGGAGGACTGGGCGGCTTACGTTGAAAAAATCGAGCGTCTTCCCGAGTCGGAGGCGGTAGAGATACAGGATTTCCTTCTCGGTGCGGCACAAAAGTGCGTTCCCGACGCAAGCGGAAGAATTATTCTCGACGAAAGACTCGCAAAGCACGCGGGAATCGACAAGAGCATCGTATTCGTCGGTGCGGGCAGACAAATTAGAATCTGGGCGGAGGAAACCTGGAACGAGAAGGAAGCCACACGCGACCTTGGCAAGATGCGCGAGCTTATGAAGCAATACGGGCTTTAATACGAGGAAAAACAATGAGTAATCTTCCCTTTTCCCACGTATCGGTGCTTCTTTACGAATGCATCGAGGCGCTTGATATTAAGGACGGTCTTACCTACGTAGATTGCACTACGGGCGGCGGCGGACACTCGCTTGAAATAGCGCGCCGTATGGGTCCGAATTCACGGCTCATTTGCTTTGACCGTGACAAAAACGCGATTGCGGCGGCAACCGAAAGACTTCGCGACTATCTTGACAGAGTAACCTTTATTAACGATAACTTCTCCTCCCTTTCGGAGGTTCTTCGCCGACTTGAAATAAACAATCTCGGCGGCGTGCTTGCCGACCTCGGCTGCTCCTCGCATCAGTTTGACGTTGCGGAGCGAGGCTTCAGCTATATGCAGGACGCACCTCTCGATATGAGAATGGACACCGATTCTCCGTTTAGCGCGTATAACGTTGTTAACGAATACTCCGAAAACGAGCTTAAGCGTATAATTTTCGAGTACGGAGAGGAAAAATTTGCCCCAAGAATTGCGGCGGCAATCGTTAAAGCGCGTACGGACAAGCCGATAGAAACGACAACGGAGCTTTCGGCGATAATAAAATCCGCCATTCCCGCAAAGGCGAGAATAGACGGTCCGCACCCCGCAAAAAGAAGCTTTCAGGCTATAAGAATAGAGGTAAACCGCGAGCTTGATGCAATACGTCCGATGATAGATACGGCTGCGAGAGCGCTTGTAAAGGGCGGAAGAATTGCAATTATTTCCTTCCATTCGCTTGAGGACAGACCCGTAAAGACAGCCTTCAAGGAGCTTTCCTCCGGTTGTACCTGTCCGAGAGATTTCCCCGTATGCGTATGCGGGAAAAAGCCGATAATAAAGGAAGTAAACAAAAAGCCTATTCTCCCCTGTGAGGACGAGCTTCGGGAAAATCCGCGTTCCAGAAGCGCAAAATTAAGAATAGCGGAAAAATTATAATTTAAGGAGTAAAAAAATGACCGCAGTTGCAAATCCCTACGATGCTTTATATACCAACCTCAAAAACAGATTTACAGTTATTCACGACGGCAAAGAATGCACTGTCGGTGATTTTATGCTTATGAAGGCAGGAAAGGCTGCAAAGGGCAGCTCTGCTCTTACCGTTGTAAGCGCGGCACACGAGCATAACACTCTCGCTACCATTGCCGACTACGTAAACGATAAGCTTACCGTTAAAAATCCGCCCGTAAAGGACAAAACCATAAGACGCTTCCCCATCAAGACCTCCGCATCCGCGCTTTTGTCCTCGGTTGCAGCCTGCGCGCTCGTTATGTCCTGCGGTATTTTCGCCCTCACGGGTGGAAAGGATGCCTCGGGTCTTTCGCTTGAGCGCGACGGCTACGAATACGAGTACGTTGAGTCGGTTGAGGAGGCCGATACCGACGAGGTAAAGGAATAAGCATTCATAAAAGCTAAAAATACGCATATAGTATAGCGATAGTCATCTTCTGTCGCTATACTTTTTTTATTTGCGGCGGTCGAGTGTGACCGTCGCATTACTTTTTTGGCGGTATATATGGATAAGCTGATTTCTTTAACGAAGCCGAAAACGGCAAAGCGGGCGCGAGTCATTCTTGTTGCCTTATTTATTTTTGGTGCATTTTTGGTGGTCAACATTTTCAGGCTTGATTTTTTTCTTTACGCGCAATACAAGCAAAAAACGCTCGATCAAATCACAACCACCTCCGCCCTGCGCGCGGAGCGCGGAAAAATATACGATTCGAATATGCAGCTGCTTGCGGATACGCGCACAAGCTGGCGAATTTTCGTTTCAACGCGGGAAATAAAAAAGTTCAAGAGCCGCGACGGAGTTGAATACGATAGGATTATCGCAAGAGGCTGTGCGGAAATACTCGGTCTTTCGGAAGAAACCGTTTACAGAAAAATCACCAACACCGCAACGCTTGACGTTACAATAAAAAAGGATGCAAGCGAGGAGGAATATCAAAAAATACTTGAATTTACCGAGAAAAACAGACTCTCCGAGCTGCTTTTGACCGAGGCTCAAAGCTCCAGATACTACCCCGAGGGTACGCTTGCGGCGCACGTGCTTGGCTTTACGGGGAGCGACGGCCAGGGGCTTTACGGTCTTGAATACTCCTACAACGAAATCCTTACGGGCACGGACGGCTATTATATGTATGCAAAGGATGCGGGCGGCAATTCCCTTCCCAACCAATACGCGGATTACGTTGCCGCAACCGACGGCGCATCCATAGTTACAACGATTGACTCCTTCGTGCAGCAGGCGCTTGAGGGAGAGCTTGAGCGCATCCGCATAAATCACGACGTAAGCAATCGCGTTACGGGAATCGTGATGGACACCGAAACGGGCGCAATACTCGCGATGGCAACCTCCTCGCCCTTTGACCCCAACGACCCCTTCGTTCTCGATTCGGTATCGGAGGAAAAGCTGCTCGCCTCGGGATACGCCGAGGGGAGTGAGGAATATAAGGCGTATAAAAACAGCCTTATGCAGATTATGTGGTCGAACAAGGCGGTAAGCGAGGCGTACGAGCCAGGCTCAACCTTTAAAATAATAACGGTCGCCGCGGCACTTGATGCGGGGGCGGCAAGCATAAACGACAGGTTTTCCTGTACGGGGCATTTGAGCGTTGGAGGCTGGCGTATAAAATGCCACAAAACCAACGGTCACGGCTCGGGCTTTACGCTCGCATACGGACTTCAGATGTCCTGTAACCCTACGATGATGACGCTTGCAAGCAGGCTTGGCTCGGATAAGTTTTACGAATACGTCGCGTCGTTTGGCTATTTTGAAAAAAGCGGTATCGACCTTCCGAGCGAGGGAAAAACCGTCTTTCACGAAAAGGATGCGCTTGGAGCAACCGAGCTTGCAACCGCGTCCTTCGGACAGCGCTTTAAGGTTACGGTTATATCGCATCTTACGGCGATTGCAGCGGTTGCAAACGGCGGCAAGCTTGTAACTCCCTACGTGGTTGACAAGATTATTTCGCCGAGCGGTGAGGTTATTTCACAGCACGAGGTTGAAATCCGCGGCGAGGTAATAAGCGAGGAGGTTGCGAGCATCATTGCCGAGGTGCTTGAGGAGGGCGTAAGCGGTGAGGGCGGAGCAAAAAACGCCTACGTCGAGGGGTACAAGGTTGCCGCAAAAACGGGAACGAGCGAAAAGTTCGACGTGCTTGACGAAAACGGACGCTCCTATTTACGCATAGGCTCTACCGTAGCCTTTGCACCCGTGTCCGAGGGCGGAATTGCGGTAATTATCGTCGTTGACGAGCCTCAATGTCAGGTAAAATACGGCTCGCAGGTAGCCGCACCCTACATATCCTCATTGCTCTCAACCGTGCTTCCCTACCTTGAATACGAGTCGGATAACGAGCCACAGACCGAGGCGTTAAAAAGCTACGTCGGTTTATCGGCAAAGGATGCGGCGGGCGCGCTTAAGGAGCTTGGCATATCCTACCAAATTATAGGCGACGGGGAGCGCGTGCTTATGCAAGCTCCGAGCGAGGGCGTTGTAATCGCAAAGGGCGCGTCAACCGTTTACCTCTACACCGAAATTCGTGACGGAGATACCGTGAGCGTCCCATCGCTTATAGGGCTTTCGCTTGCACAGGCAAACAAATTGGCAATAAACTGCGGTCTAAATCTATCGGTGCGCGGCGGAGTGCGCGAGGGTGCGGAGGAAATATATAAGGTAACCGCACAGGATATTTCTCCCGCCGCCGAGGTAAAAAGAGGTAGCGTTATCCTCATTTACGTAGCCGCAGAAGGACATAACGATTAGGAGATTTATATGAATAAAATGAAGCTTTGCGACCTTTTGGTGGGGACGGGCGTTACCGTCCCCGATAATATTGACCTTGAAAAGGAGGTTACAGTTTCCGAGTGGGGCGAAACGATAAACGGGGACAGCCTTCTTATACTTACGAAAAAATCAAACGGCGAGGTGCGCGAGAAAAAATACAGTGCCGCTCCGTTTGCGGTTATTTGCGAGCTTGACGACGGAAACGGATTTGACAAGGAAAGGATTTTATATACGCAAAACGCGAGAAGGGCACTTTCGATTTGTTATTTTAATCTTTATAAGCTTAAGGACTCGCGTATGAGGCTTATTGCCGTGACGGGAACAAACGGGAAAACCACAGTTGCAAGCATGCTGCATTACATACTTCGCTTTTCGGGGGCGGACGTGGGCTATATCGGGACGGGAAAGGTCCTCGTAAACGAAACCGAGCTTAACGAAAAATACTATTCCATGACTACGCCCGACCCGAAAATGCTTTACAAATATCTTTCGGATATGCAAATGCTCGGCTGTGAATATGCGATAATGGAGGCGTCAAGTCACGCCATCGCACTCGACAAGCTCGCACCACTGCGCTTCGACGTTGGAATTTTCACAAACCTCTCGGGCGAGCATCGAGATTTTCACGCGGATATGCATTCCTATTTCGAGGTAAAGCTATCCCTTTTCGACAGCTGTGAAAACGGAATTTTCAATCTTGATTGCCCCTATTCGCGCAGAGCGCACGAGCTTTCAAAATGCAAAAAATGCGGCGTCGGTATAATAAACGCGGGTGACGTTTACGCCACGGACATACATAACCGCGGACTGCTCGGAAGCTCCTTTTTCTACCGAGAGGAGGGATTGATTTTCGGAGTTGACCTTTCGCTCGTGGGTGCGTTTAACGTGTATAATGCGCTTATGGCTTTGCGCGCGGCAATCCTTCTCGGAATAAAGCCGTGTATTGCAAAGCGGGCAATAAACTGTCTGTGCGAAATCCCCGGGAGAATGGAAATTTTGTCGGACGGCGTATCGGTAATCATAGATTATGCACACACGCCGTTTGCGGTAGAAAACGTATTAAAAACCCTATTTTCAATAAAAAAGAAGCGGCAGAATTTAGTTCTCGTTATCGGCTGCGGCGGTGAAAGAGAGCGTGAAAAGCGGCGCGAAATCGGAAAAATCGCACAAAAGTACTGCGATAAAATATACCTTACCGAGGATAACAGCCGCTCCGAGGACACCGAGGAAATTATAGCCGATATACTGCTCGGTATAAGCGGCACCGACGGCGTTACGGTAATCCCGACGAGGGAGGATGCCATTACCTCGGCTATACTCAACTCGGCAGACGGCGACCTCGTTGCCATTCTCGGAAAGGGGCGGGAGGAATACGTTATCGACCGAAACGGATACCGAGATTTTTCGGATAAAAGGCAGGCGCTTTTCGCTCTGCGATTAAGAAGGGAAAAAAATGAGAATAATACTTGATATACCGATTTCGCTTGGCGAGGTAATTCGCATAACGGGCGGCGTCTGTAATACCGCCTGCACGGAAAGGCAGATTATTGCAATCACAACCGACAGCCGCGAGTGCGAGGACGGCGACCTGTTTTTTTCGCTTGCCTCCTCCCCCGAAAAGCGAATTAAGCACGCCACAGAGGCGGAGCAATGCGGTGCATACACGGTTTGCGACGGGTGCGGCTTTATTACGGTTGAGAACACGGAGCTTGCGTTATTACGCCTTGGCGCAGGGTACAAGAAGCTTTTGCCGAGGCTTGCTCACACGGTTGCTATTACGGGAAGCGTCGGAAAAAGCACGGCAACGCGCTATACGGCAAGCCTTCTTTCCCTCTCGCACAGGGTATGCTCCACGGTTGGAAACTTCAACAACCGCATCGGCATTTCCCTCTCGTTGCTGTGTGCAAGGCGGGATACCGAGATGCTCGTCCTCGAGATGGGAATGAATCACCGCGGAGAAATTGCGGAAATGGCGGAGCTTATTCAACCCGACCTTTGCGTAATAACCAACGTCGGCAATGCACATATAGGCAACCTCGGCTCTCGCGAGGCAATAAGCCTTGCAAAGCGGGAAATAATAACCGACCGTGCAACGGGGGTAATAGTGCCGTGCGACGAGCCCTTGTTAAAGGACGTAAGGCACAGGCTTGGAGCTTCTCTTGACGGCACTGGAGATTTTTCCCTCTTTAAAAGCGGGGAGGATTACAGCTTCAAGGCGGGAAAGAAAGTAATAGACGGAATAATTCCCGCGATAAGCGGCGGGCATAATCTTTATAACCTTCTTATTGCGGGGGCGGTAGCGGCATTCCTCGGTGCTTCTCTATCCGATATAAAACGGGGACTTAATTCCCTCTCCGACAGCCTTTCGGGGACGGAAATCACCGATTGCGGCGTCTTTACGCTTATAGACGACAGCTACAACTCCTCTCCCGAGGCGGCGGAGGCAATGCTCGCCTATCTTGCAAAATTCCCAAGACCGCACTCCGCCCTCCTTGCGGATATGTTAGAGCTTGGAGATATGGCGGGGGAGCTTCATTATTCGGTCGGAAAACGGGCGGCAGGGCTTGACCGACTTTACGTTACGGGAAAATACGCGGAATACGTCGCGCTCGGTGCAATTGATGCGGGAATGTCGGCGGAGGCGGTGCGCGTTATCCGCGAATGCGGTAAGGAGGAGCTTGCACGGCTTCTCACGGAAGAAGCGGCGGGCGGCACGCTTCTCGTAAAGGGCTCTCACTCCACGGGGCTTTACGAGGTTACAAAAATTCTCCGCCGCGGCACAGGAAGGAATTGAAAATGAACGTAAGCTTTATTTTGCTTTATCTTGCGGCGTTTATATGCACGTTTTGCTTAACCGCGCTTGTGATGCGTTGGATGCTTCCGCGGCTTAAGCGAAGCGCGGCACAGCCGATATACACCGACGGTCCGAAATGGCACAGCAGTAAATCCGGCACTCCGACAATGGGAGGTATATCCTTTATACTCGCTATTGACCTTGTGCTTTTGCTATTCTCGCTTATGCTTTTCAAAAACGGAGGCACGACGCGCGGTTGGCTGCTTGTGGCGGGGGTTGCGTTTGCTACGCTCAACGGCGCGGTAGGAATTGCCGACGACCTCAAAAAGCTTAAAAGACGGGAAAACAAGGGACTTTCGGCTATACAAAAGCTTTTGCTTCAGGCGGTGCTTTCGGGGGCGTATATGCTTGCCCTCGGCTTTATAGGTGTCGATGCGGGTAATCCCGTTTTTTCCTTTGGGCAAATCCGTCTTGGACTGCTTTACTACCCGCTTGCGCTTTTAATTCTTCTCGGAATTACGAATTGCGCCAACCTTACGGACGGACTCGACGGGCTTGCCTCCTGTACCGCGTTTGGTATAGGGGCGGTGCTTTTGCTCCTTTCGCACGCAATATTCCCCGACCTTTCGCTCGCGGGGGCGGCTCTTATGGGAGGCACGGCGGGCTTTCTCGTATATAACCTTAACCCGGCACGGGTGTTTATGGGAGATACCGGCTCGCTCTACCTCGGAGCATTGGTGGCGGCGTGCGCGTTTGCCTCGGGCAATATGCTCCTTGCGGTGGTTTTGGGCGCGGTTTACGTTATCGAGGGCTGCAGCGTGATAATTCAGGTTGCGGCGTTTAAGCTCACGGGAAGGCGGGTTTTTAAAATGGCTCCCATTCACCACCACCTTGAAAAATGTGGCTGGAGCGAAAACGCGGTTTGTATTCTCGCACTCCTTATAACGCTTGCCGCGGGTCTTGCGGCGGTTTTGCTTTTCAGCGGCGGACTATGGTAAACGGCAAGGAGATAAAAAAATCCGCAATTAAAGCCGAGGGTGGTGCGGATAAACGGCATAGGAGGGCGTGGCACGTTGGCGACCTTCCGCTTTTGGTGACGGTTATACTGCTTGCGCTTTACGGCACGGTTATGGTGGCGAGCGCAGGCTACTCCTTCGCACAGCTTCGCTACGGTGACGCCCTTTACTTCATAAAGCGGCAGGCGGTATGGCTTGCGATAGGCTTTTTCGCGATGTGGTGCGGGGCGCATACTCCGCTTGATTTGGTCAAAAAATTTTCTCCCGCGGCATACGCCGTGACGCTTATTTTGCTTGTGCTTACGCTCGCGATAGGTATGGTCGGTAACGGCGCACAGCGATGGATTTCAATAGGTCCGATTACGGTGCAGCAGTCGGAGATTGCGAAGCTTACCGTCGTGCTTATGCTTTCGCGGTACTTTTCGGACAACGAGACAAGGGCAACGAGGAGCAAAAAGCGAGGCGAGGACTTTGTATTCGGTACGCTTTTACCCTGTGTAATTCTCGTTTTACCGATTTTTCTCGTAATGCTCCAGCACCATCTTTCCTGTATAATCATTCTCGGCACGCTCGGTCTTTTGCTTATAATTTCGGCGGGAGTGAATATGAAATACCTCTACGGATTTATGGGCGCGGGGGCGGCGGGGGTATGCTACATAGCCTTTTTCACCGACTACACGAAGGAGCGCATAACCGTCTGGCAAAATCCCGAGGCGTACAAGCTGACGGGCGGGTGGCAGACGCTTCAGGGTCTTATGGCAATAGGCTCGGGCGGTCTTTTCGGCAAGGGACTCGGCGACGGCGAATTAAAGCACTCCTACGTTTCCGAGCCTGCAAACGATATGATTTTTGCGATACTTTGCGAGGAGCTTGGCTTTTTGGGTGCGGTAGCGGCGCTTTTGCTTTTTGCCGTTTTGATTTACAGAGGCTACAAGATTGCAATGCGGGCGGGCGACGCTTTTTCACGGCTCACCGCGCTCGGGATAACCTTTAAAATGGCTTTGCAGACGCTTTTAAACGTGGCGGTGGTTACGAATACCATTCCGAATACGGGCATTTCGCTTCCGCTTTTCAGCTACGGCGGCTCCTCGCTTATAATGATACTTTTCGAGATGGGTCTTTTGCTATCGATTGCGAGGGGCAATACGGCGGTAAAAAGCAAATTAAAGGGCGGTGCGGAGAAAATTCCACTCGCGGCATACGGGTTAAACGGAGGACGAAGGACGTAAAATGAAGATTGTTTTTTGCGGTGGCGGCACGGGCGGTCATATCACGCCAATGCTTGCAATGGCGGATATTTTAAGGCAGAATGGCGAAAAGGCGGAGGTTTTCTTTATCGGAAGGCGGGGCGGAAAGGAAAACGAGGCAATACGCCGCGCCGGCTTTGAGCCGTATGAAATTGAGGTAACGGGGCTTTCGCGCTCGCTTTCCCCGTCGAATATCGGGGCTGTGCTTCGCGCCCTTTCGGCAAGGCGGGAGGCGAAGGCAATACTGAAAAGCATTGCACCCGATGCGGTTGTCGGGACGGGGGGCTACGTAGCCTGGCCCGTGCTTTCGGCGGCAAAATCGCTCGGCATACGGCGGGCAATTCACGAATCAAACGCCGTCCCCGGGCTTGTGACACGGCTTTGCTGTCGCTCGGTTGACCTCGTTATGCTCGGTTACGGAGAGGCGGAGAAAAGACTACCGCGATGCAGCTGTGCAGTTACGGGAAATCCCGTGCGCGGTGCGGTTGGGAGAGTTTCGCGCTCGCGCGCCCGTGCAGCTCTCGGAATAGGAGAGGAAAAGACCGTGGTGCTTTCCTTCGGCGGCTCTCTCGGTGCGGAGGCTATCAACCGCGCAATGTGCGAGGCGATAAGACTTGACGGCGGAAAATCGGGTATTTTGTTTATTCACGCCACGGGCAGGCGGGATTACGAAAAATACAAGGCGCTTGGCGGCGAAAATGCACGCATTATCCCCTACGTCGAGGATATGCCGACCTACCTTGCGGCGGCAGATATTGCGGTTACGCGGTGCGGGGCAATGACTCTTGCGGAGCTTGAGGCGGCGGGTGTGCCCTCCATTCTCATTCCCTCGCCAAACGTGACGGCAAACCATCAATACGAGAATGCACGCGCCCTTTGCGAATGCGGTGCGGCGGTGATGATAACCGAGGCGGAGCTTTCCGCAGAGGCGCTTTACCGTGAAATTCTCGCTCTTAAAAAAACAAGGGCGAAAAGGGAGAAAATGCGTGCGGCGCTTTACGGGCGGGGAGGAAGGTGCGACGGGAAAATACACGCCGCGCTCCGCACTCTTTTGAGCGAAAAGTAAATCTGCCCCGTTTTATCTTTCTGCCCCGTTATAAATATTTAAAAATATATAAATTTGTAAATAAAAATATTTATAAAATAAATCTATTGTTTTTGCGCGAAAGTATTGTATAATAAATATATATATTATTTTGAAGATTTGCGGTCTGTGCCGCATTAACATAATGCAAAAGCAACGGAGGATAACACAATGGACAGAATGGAATTTAATTTTGAACAGCCCTACGATACCAGCAAGGTTAATATTAAGGTTATCGGCGTCGGCGGTGGCGGATGCAATGCGGTAAACCGTATGATTTCCACCAACATTCGCGGCGTTGAGTTCGTCGCAATCAACACCGACAGCCAGGTTTTGGAGTCCTCCTGTGCCTCCAGAAAGCTCGTAATCGGGGATAAGATTACCCGCGGTCTTGGCGCGGGCGCAAATCCCGACGTCGGAAAGCGCAGTGCGGAGGAGTCCATCGACGCCATTCGCTCCATTCTCGACGGTGCGGATATGGTATTCGTTACCGCAGGTATGGGTGGCGGAACCGGCACGGGCGCTGCCCCCGTTATTGCAAAGGCGGCAAAGGAAATGGGAATACTCACCGTCGGTATCGTTACGAAGCCCTTCAGCTTTGAGGGAAGAAAGAGAATGATACAGGCGGAGGCGGGCATCACCGAGCTTTCAAAGTACGTTGACTCGCTTATCGTCATTCCCAACGAAAGGCTCAAGCAGGTTGAGGATACTCACATCACCCTCGCAAACGCATTTGAAATTGCGGACGACGTGCTTCGTCGCGGAGTACAGTCGATTTCCGAGCTTATCAACGTTCCCGGATTTATCAACCTTGACTTTGCGGACGTTACGACCATTATGAAGAATGCAGGCTACGCACACATGGGCGTCGGCTCTGCAAAGGGCGCGGACAAGGCACAGCTTGCGGCTATGTCGGCAATATCCTCTCCCCTTCTCGAAACGAACATTTCGGGTGCTATGGGTGTGCTTATCGCAATAACCGCCTCCGAAAATATTCAGCTTGACGAGGTTGAGGTTGCCTCCATGCTCGTTGCGGAGGAGGCGCACGAGGACGCCACGATTATTTGGGGCGCGGCATTCTCCCCCGACCTTCAGGACGAAATTCGCGTAACCATTATCGCAACCGGCTTCGTTGACAGCAAGACCGAAATGGGCAAAGCTCCCGCAACCGTTGCTGCTCCCAAAGAGCCTGCTCCCGCTTATGCTCCCGCCGCACCGACCTACGCACCCGCGGCTCCTGCTTACGCTCCCGAGGCTCCCGCTTATACCGCACCCGTCGAGGCTGCACCCGTTGCTCCCGCAGAGCCTGCACCCGCACCGAAGGCGGAGGAAAAGGATGCGTTTGGCGAGTACGACGACGTAATCAACTTTATAAGAAAGTCGAAAAAGTAATCCGAAAAACGCTGCTTCACCGCCCTTTTGCGGAATGCGTTTCGCGATTGAATTTACACTAAAAATACATAGAGGACCGATTGATTTTCGGTCCTCTTTTTTGCTCCTTTGGGTTTATTTTTCGTTACTCTTTTTTGCCTTTTTCGGATTGCTTTTCGTTACTCCCTTTTACGCTTTTTCTGCGGCTTTTTCGTCGCCGACTTTTTACCGTTTTGAGGCGGCTTTTCGTTGCCGATTTTTTACCGCTTTCGAAGTGATTTTCGGTACTCTTTTCTTGCCTTTTTTGAGTTGGATTTTTCCCGCCGAAATGCCTTTGTCGGGGTGACGGATTACCGCTTCCTTTCGTTGGGTAAAGGGGCGATTTATAAAAAAACACTTTTCCGCAGAACCGACAAACGGAGTGTTGATAAGTGTTGAAAAGCCAAGCTACACAAAATCCGATGTTGAAAACTCGGTACACGTTTTCTACACAATTCCGTTGTTTCGGGGTGTTTTTGGGGGTACTTTGCCCTAAATCGGTCGTTTGGGGCGGTTTTGCCGACAACGGAAAAATGTAGATTTTCAAAAAGCGCGAAATTTTAGTCAAAACGGAAAAGTGTAAGTCCCGCACGTTAAAGCTCCGAAACGGAAAAGGTGTATTTTATAATGCGGCGAAAATTCACGCCCTTTTCCTCCCGACCGTCCCGCCCGTCGCTTCGGTCTTTCTTTCGGTATTCGGCGGCGTTGGCGGTTGCCCCTTACGCCGAATTTTGCGGTGGCTTTCCGTCGGCTTTTCCGCTTACCTCTCGGTGAATTTTTTTGCCTCCCTTGCGGTGGCTTTTCGGGCTTTCGTCGGGCGAGATTTCGGGTTAGCTCTTCGCTTGATTTTACCCTTAATTTTCCGCCCGCTTTTTTGCCGCCTTGCAGCTTGATTTTAATGCCCGACGTCTCCCCTTCTCCGCGCGGATTTTTCGCCAAGCTTTCGCCGAAATTTTTCTTGCCTTATCCCATTCTCTTCGCTCGGAAAAAGCACCCCCAAGGGACGGAGGTGAATATATCGGCGCAAGAGAAAAAGCGGAGTGCAAAAAGCACTCCGCTTTTTAGAATTTAATTCAGGCGAGGATTATCGCGATGGTGGTCGCAACTACGCCGAAAACCATAACGCCCGCCATAATGAGGCAAAACAGCTTCACGTTGAGGGATGCGCCCTTGCTTTCCTTTTTGTTCCTATTCATTTTATATCTCCTGTGAAAAATCATTTTTTGGTATTGACGTAAAGTGTCGCAAGCTGTGCGGTGATATTCCTTCCGCCCTTGCTCTTTTGCGGGATGAAGCCGTTGATACGCGAAAGCCCCTTTGCAACGCAGTCGATTGCTCGCTCGGGTCGCGTAACGCTTATTCCGAGGACGCGGGAAATGAGAATATCAAGACCGTAAAGCTCCGCCGCTCCGCCCGTGAGAATGATGCCGTTTTCAAGCACAGCCTCCACCGCGTTTGCGGGCACCTGCTTCAGAGCATCGACAATAGCGTTTATGAGCAGCTGTATCGGCTTTTCAAACACGCCTACGATGTCCTCCGTCGCGATGTTCATACGGATTTTATTTCCCGTGAGGGCGAGCGTGCCCTCTATATCAATGCTGTCGTTGGGTTTTCCCTTCCACACCGCGCCAAGTCTTTCCTTGATTGCCCGCGCAACCATAAGAGAGATATTTACGTCGCCCTGCTCAAGGACGTATTGCTTTACGGCGCGGTCGAAATCCTCCCCGCCGAGGGTTGTACGGCTCGAATACAGAAGCTCCCCGTTATGTAGGACGGCAACCTCGGTTGACATACCGCCGACGTTTACAGACACCGCGCTTATAGACGGGGAGTAGCCCGCACCGATTACCGCGGCAACCGCGCGTGAAACCGAGAATGCCGTATCCACCCCCGCCTTGTCAAGCATAGAGAATAAATCCCTTTCCTGCTTTGGCAGGATATCCGACGGCACGCCGATTACTACGCGAAGTCCGTTTTTATTCCTCACGGGAGTGAGGGCGGTCATAATAACCTCCTCGGTCAGCTGGTGGTCAAAGAACATTCCGTTTTTGAAGGGACGGGCAAGGATACACTCGTCCGCTCCCCCCTCGGGAGTGAGGGCGGCGTTTCCAACCGCAAGAATGCGCGTCTGTCCAACCTTTGGCGATTTACGAATGAGCGCAACGGACGGCTCGCGGTAAATTTCGGCGGTAGAATCCGAAAGCGTTATATTTGCATATCCAAGGTCCAGCCCGATTTTCGTGAGCATTCCGCATCCCCCTTCGTAAGAATTTGCGCACAAAGCGCCATATTAAAATCATTATACAGTATTTTGTCGGCAAATGCAAGAGTTTTACAAAATATTATTTTATTTAGAGCGCATACGCAAGGCGAAGCAGCCCGTAAGGTGTTGGCATAGCACGCAAGAAGCCTCGCCAATCAATCCGAAAGACGGGAGGCGAGCGTAGTATAGCGCAGCACCTCGCGGTTGTTTGCAACCATTTTTGGCGGAATATCCGCCCTTCCGACGAGGACGACCATTTTCCTTGCCCTCGTGACGGCGGTATAGAGAAGATTTCGCGTCATAAGCATCGGCGCACAGTAATACATCGGTATGATAACCACGGGGTATTCGCTTCCCTGACTTTTATGGACGGTAATCGCGTAGGCAAGCTCCATTTCGTCAAGATTGTCGAAGGGATATTCGAGCAATCGGTCGTCAAAGCGGACAGTCATACTTCCCTCTCTGTGATTTATCGCAAGGATTTGCCCGACGTCGCCGTTAAAGACTCCGTAGCCTGTTATACCGTTTTTCTCCCATTCAAGCTCGTAATTATTCGTGATTTGCATAACCCTGTCCCCCTCGCGGAAGATGCTGCCGTGGGCGGACTTTTCCTTTTTGCCATCGGCGGGGGGATTTATTTTAGCCTGCAGCTCCTTGTTAAGCACCTCTACGCCTCCCGCACCCTTTTTCGAGGGGGTGATAACCTGTATGCCATCTCTTATATACTCGCCGTAGGCGCGCGGCAATCTCGTCATTATAAGCTCCGCAACCGTAGCGGCAATGCTCGCCTCCTCTCGCCTTACGAAAAAGAAATCGTTGTCGGTGACATTGAGGACGGGAGGCACTCCCGCATTTATATTGTGTGCGTTGGTGACGATAAGGCTGTCCTGTGCCTGTCTGAATATTTCGGTAAGGCAGACGGTTTCAACCGCGCCCGAGGCAATTACGTCGGCAAGCACGTTGCCCGCACCCACGCTCGGAAGCTGGTCGGAGTCGCCGATAAGCACGAGCCTCGTGCCGCGGCGAAGGGCGCGCATAAGCGAAGCCATAAGCGAGAGATCCACCATCGACGCCTCGTCGATTATAACCGCGTTTTCCTCAAGGGGGTTGCGGGAATTTCGGTTAAAGTGGAAATTCTCGGTTTCGGTACGCTCCATTTCAAGAAGGCGGTGAATCGTTTTTGCCTCCTCGGAGGTGGTTTCGCTTAACCTTTTCGCGGCTCTGCCCGTCGGGGCGGCAAGCACGGTTTTAAGTCCAAGCTGTCCAAACATAGATAAAAGCGCACGAACTACGGTGGTTTTGCCCGTGCCGGGTCCTCCCGTAATTACCGTGACGGGCGAGCACATTGCAAGGTGAAGCGCCTTTCTTTGAAGATTTGCGTATCTTATGCCCGCGAGGTTTTCCATCGACTCTATCATACTGTCAACGTCGCGGCGGGACACGGTAACAAGCTCCCGCCCCATTTCGCGAATGCGCCTTACTATAAGCTCCTCGTCCTCGCGCACGTCGTTTGTCATAACGTAAACGTTTGCTCCGTCGGAGTATTGGTGGATTTTGTCCTCCGCAATAAACTCCTCGAGCATTCCCGAAACGACGTAAGGCTCCACCGAGAGGATTTCCGCCGCCGCGGGGATAAGCTTTTCCTTTGGCAGGCAGGTGTGCCCGTTTGTGTGCGCGTTAAAATCAAGCGCGTATTCTATGCCCGCGAAAATTCGCTCGGGAGCAAGAGGAGAAAAGCCGAAGGACGCCGCGAGGCTGTCCACCGTTTCAAAGCGAAGCCCATAATCAACTCCGCAAAGGACGTATGGGTTTTGCTGTATAATTCCAACCGACTCGCTGCCAAGCTTTTTGTAAATGCGGGTGACCTTGGTTGGCTCTACCTTGTTGCCGAAAAACATCATTACGCGGCGAAATTCGCCCTGCTCGCGGAAGGACTCGGAGATAGCCGCCGCCTTCTTCATTGTAATTCCCGGAATATCTGCGAGCCATTCGGGGTGGTTTTCCATAACGTCGAAGGTATCCGTGCCGAAACGGTTTACGATTTTTAGCGCGGTAACCGGTCCGACGCCCTTTATCGTGCGGCTTGAAAGATACTGTATGATACCCTCTATCTCGGTGGGCAAAAACCGTTCGTAGGAGGTGAAGGAAAACTGCTTACCGAAATCCTTGTGCCGTGTCCAGCTGCCGCGCAGGACGAGAATTTCGCCCTCCGTAACGCCCGCAATCTCGCCAACCGCCACAACTAAAAGGTCGTCGCAGTTAAGCTCCAGCACGGTATAATCGTTCACGTCGTTGTGATAAACGATATTTTCAACGGTGCCCTGTATCGTATCCATTTTTGCTACGGCGTCCATTGCTCACCTCCGTTTTTTTACTCACAGTAAATTATACCATTTTTCGCTCTGCTTTTCAAGCGGGAAAACGAATTTTTCAAAAAATAAAAGCGACCCCGATTTTTCGGGGTCGCGGGGGGTTACTGTGTATTATACGATAAATTTACGCCTTCTCCTTCGTTTGTATAAAGCAATGAATCAAACTCCAGAGCTTCGGTTTCAAAATCGTAAGTAAAACAAGCGTAGAAATATCCAACAGTAAAATCAAAGCCTTTATTTGCGCAAGAATCTATGATATAAGCCAATACAATAGTATCACCACATTGAGCATAGGTGCCGGGGTAATAAAATAAATCCGAAAAGCAATTAGCGTATTCCGATGCGGAAACAGTATCTGCGTTCACCATTTTTTTAACGCCCGTTTCTCTATTGACAATTGTAAATCCACCTTTTTGAGCATTGAAAAGCGAGTCATTATAAATATCTATATCAAATTGTTTATCGTCAACCTTATCCTTGATAAATTCACCCGTTTCTATCACGTAAGAATAGTAATATTCTTTGTTTCCGGCTGTACTATAAATACCAAGAATTCCATTTGAGCCTCTATACGCATACACCCAAGAACAAATAATATCAGAATCAAAAACAAGAGTAGAGCTATTGCTTGCGACATCAAACTCAACAACATAAATATGAAGAGAATTTTTATCAAGTGGTGCCTCTGCCAGAGTGTATATTTTTGAATCGTAAAGTGTACACACAACAACCGACACATCCTCCGTTTCTTTCAATCAAGAAATCAATGCATCATGTGAAAAAACTTGGTTTCCCGTATAAAATGAATCGTATGTGGAAATACATACTTGGTTTTTTGGAGTGAGAGTAGAAAATTTTTCTCGTACTATGTCGGGGTGGGGATCACGGTTTATACAAGATGTACAGCTTAACAAAACGGAAATTATTATGAGTGCAGTAATCAGTTTTTTAAACATATCACTTTCTCCTAAAAACGTGTGTAACGATGTCAAACATTACAGATTTTGGATTAAAAATGAAACTTGCGGTGTAAAATATATGCATTGCCTTACTTGCATTTTTATGAGTGTTATCAGAATAGATTGTACTTCCTACATCAACGTGAGCAGCACTTTCTACCAAATTTCCTTTAACACCCAAAAACGTTAAAGCATCGTATGCAATATTATGTAATGTCCATTCAAAAACAACACCATATACTGAACCATTAATCAAATCTTTTGTTTCTGGTTTTATGTAATCAGTATAAATTGCTATAGCTGTTTGTGCAAAAGGTGTTAAAATTTTATTTGAATTTTGAATTTGCACACTATCTTGTTCATCGTTTTCTAAAGGCTTTACCGCCCCCGAAGCAATTTGATATATATCATTTGCAGTAGCGAGAACGGTTGTAACCACAGGAGAAACCGCATAGCAAAGCCAATACCACAAAGCCTCTCCCGTAGGGTCAACACGATTCACCGGATTATTTCCGCAATAAGCGTACATATTATAGCCGAGGATTCCCTGACCGGTGGAGATATAGCTGTCGGCGTTTATAAATCTACAAGTATTCGCATCGTAATACCTGCTTTGCAGATAGTAAAGCCCGAGGTCGGTGTCGTAATAGTAGCCGCGGTAGGCTAAACGGTTTTTCCTTGCGGTGCAAAATTCTCCGCCGTTAACGTATTCGATTTCACACTGTCCCCACGCATCGTACGAATAGGACAACCGCATAATTCCCGAATTGTCATATACCGATACTACGTCGCTTTTGAAATATTTTGCTTTGGATTGTGCCTTTACCGCGCCTTTACGCTCTTATTTTAGCATACCGTGGCGATTTTGTCAACTTTTGGGGCGGGATTTCGTTTTTTAGGTGTTTTTTCTTTTTTCGGGCGGGATTTCACCGCTTTGCGGCGGGGAGAAATAAAAGCGACCCCGATTTTTCGGGGTCGCGGGGGTATTTAAACGGAATTAGCCGAGGCAGAGGGTGCGAAGCTTGTCCGCGATATCGCACTCCTCCCACTTTACGCCGAGGTCCTCGCGTCCCATATGTCCGTATGCGGCGAGGTTCTTGTAAATGGGCTTACGAAGCTCAAGCTTTTCGATAATTGCCGCGGGGCGAAGGTCAACGAGCTGATTAACCGCGTCGGCAATTTTTGCCTCGTCGCATACCGCAGTACCAAAGGTGTCAATCATAACCGAAACGGGCTTTGCAATACCGATGGCGTAGGCAAGCTGTACCTCGCATTTCGTAGCGAGTCCCGCCTTTACGACGTTTTTCGCAACGTATCTTGCGGCGTAGGAGGCACTGCGGTCAACCTTCGTCGGGTCTTTACCCGAAAATGCGCCGCCTCCGTGTCTGGAGTAGCCGCCGTACGTATCGACGATAATTTTCCTTCCCGTAAGTCCCGTATCGCCCTGCGGTCCGCCGATAACGAAGCGTCCCGTGGGATTGACGTAGATATTTACCTTTCCGTCAAGAAGCGCGGAGGGCACGACGGGGAGGATAACCTGCTCGATAATATCCTTTCTTATCGTGGCGTTATCGATTTCAGCGGAATGCTGTGAGGAAACGACGATTGTATCGACACGGGCGGGCACGCCGTCAATATATTCAACGGTAACCTGCGTTTTTCCGTCGGGACGGAGGTAGTTAAGCCTTCCGTTCTTTCTCACCTCGGTAAGGCGCATTGCAAGCTTGTGCGCGAGCGAGATGGGAAGCGGCATAAGCTCGGGGGTTTCGTCGCAGGCGTAGCCGAACATAAGCCCCTGGTCACCCGCACCCGTATCAAGGCTGTTGGTTGAGGTGCCCTCCTTTGCCTCGAGGCATTTATCAACGCCAAGGGCGATATCCTCCGACTGCTCGTGAATAGAGGACATAACGGCGCAGGTTCTTCCGTCAAAGCCGTACTTTGCCCTGTCGTAGCCGATTTCGCAAACGGTGTCGCGAACTATTTTCTGTACGTCGAATTTTGCCTTCGTGGTGATTTCGCCCCTTACGGTGATAATACCCGTGGTTGCAAAGGTTTCGCAGGCAACGCGGCTTTCGGGGTCCTGTGCCAAGATTTCGTCAAGAATCGCATCCGAGATTTTGTCGCAGATTTTATCGGGATGCCCCTCGGTAACCGATTCGGAGGTGAATAAAACTTTTTTCATAATTACTCCTTCTTTATCAAAAGAAAAACGGAAATTGCCAAGCTGCGGCAACTCCCGACCGAAAAACCTCATCTGTCAGGAATTGGCACCTTGAATTAACAGGTTGCCGGGCTTCATAGGGCCAGTCCCTCCGCCTCTCTTGATAAGCATATATTTTTTTAGCGGGATTATTATAGCACAGAAGCGCGGATTTTGTCAATACGTTTTTAGAATATATTAAAAAAATTAAAAGGAGCGCGATTTGCGCTCCTTTTGTGCGGTTATTCGATTACAAAATGCTTCGGTAAACCGTTTTCGTATTCAATATACGGCTCTCCGACGATAAGCGGTGCGAGGTAGTCAAGCCCCGCCGCCGTAATTCCGTTGCCCTCGGCATTGATGTATTCGTCGGGTACTCTGCGAATTTCGTTGGCGATTTTTGAAATATCCGCAGTGCCGACGTGGAAGGAATATTCCCCACCCTCGTTATCGCGCACGATGGTCATCATAACGCCCGTTGCGCCCGCAATCGCGGAAAGGACTCCGCCGCGGCCAACCTCCACCGATTCGCGAAGATCGGTAAGAGATGCGATATGCGCCGCGCATCTTTGCGGAAGGGATAATTCAATAGAGCGCACCTTGCAACCGATTTCGTCCTTTACAAGCTCCTCCAGCACCCTTCCCGTACCCGAAAGCGCGGTGTGACCGAAGGCGTCAACCTTTCGGGAGTCGGTGCCCTCTCCGACGTAATGGCCGTTTGCGAGCTTAATACCCTCGGATGCGGCGACGAGGATTGCGGGGTGCTTTTCAAGCGCAGCCCTTACGTCGGCGATGAATTTTTCGGGGTCAAATACCTTTTCGGGCAGGTAAATAAGGTCGGGAGCCATTCCGCCCGAAAGCAGAGGCAAGGCTGCGGAGGCGGTAAGCCAGCCCGCGTCGCGTCCCATAATCTCGACGATAGTGACGGCATTCATTGTGTAAACCGAAACGTCGCGCAAGATTTCCTTTACAGTGGTGGCGACGAATTTCGCCGCAGAGCCAAAGCCGGGTGTGTGGTCGGTCGCCATAAGGTCGTTATCGATGGTTTTCGGAATACCGACAACACGCATTTCAAAGTCGTGGTCGGCGGCATAGCGAGAAAGCTTTAACACGGTATCCATTGAATCGTTACCGCCGATGTAGAAGAAATAGCGAATGTCGTATTTTTTGAAGATACGAAGTATCTCGGCAAAGGTATCGGCATCCTTTTCGTGGTCCTTCAGCTTTCTTCTGCAGGAGCCGAGGGCGGCGGCAGGTGTGGTTTCAAGGGTTTGAAGCTTTTCGGGTGTGTCGAAGATTTCAAAGAGGCTTACAAAATCCTCGCGAAGAAATCCCTCGATACCGTTTTTCATACCGTAAAGCTTTTCAATGATACCCGCCCCGTGCGCCTCGTATGCGCCGCGGATAACACCCGAAAGCGTTGCGTTTATTGCGGAGGTTGGGCCGCCCGACTGTCCGACGACGGCATTTCCGTAAAGAAGTGACATAATGCCCTCCCAGAGTTTTTTCTTTATTTTACCACACGGGGAGCTTTTTTTCAACCGCTTTTTAAAATTTAGGCAAGTAAATCGAGATTAAGGTGCGAGAGTGCGGCAACAAGATAACCACCGCGCTCAAAGCCGTAGTCGGAAAAATAGGTGTGCTCATAAAGGTCAATGGCAAGCAACGGGGTAAAGGTAAGCAATTCGCGGTAGGGTGGGAAAATACGACCCACCACGGTTTTTCCGCGTGATTTATAAACGACAAGAAAGCCGCCGTCGTTGCCGGTATAAGCGAGGCGGTACAGGTGATTTAAAAGCTCGGCGGCAGACTCGTATTCGCGCACCGATGGCGGCAGCGGCAAAAGCTCCTTTTCGCTAAACGAAGCGAAAAAGCACTCGTGAAGTGACAGTTCAGAGAGCAGCGAAAACGCCTCGCCTGAAAGGTCGGGCTTTAGCTTCTGCCACTGTATTTCGCTTATATTTAAAGAATTTAATACGATTTCGCTCTTTTGCAGAATTGAATATTTAAGCCGAAGGTTGCGCGCGTATTCCCTGTGACGGAGGATTGCTTCCTCGGATAAAAACAGGGTCATAGGGTCGCTTTTTTGGGGGAAAATTCGTTCGCCTTGTTCGTTCATTTTAATCCTCCGAAAAGAAAAAATCTCCCCTACATTATATGCGAGGAGATTGTATTTGCCGTTTTGCTTTTTCAATAATTGCCAAGAATTTCGCCCTTTTGAGAAAGGTCCTTTAAGGGTTATTTACCGAGCAGCTCCGCCTCGGTATAGGTATATTCTGTATTGCAGAAGCGGCATACCGCGGTAAGCTCGCGCGGCTTGCCCTCCGCCTGCTGCTCGTCGAGCATTTTCGCAATTTCGGCAGAGCCGAGCGAGAGAATTTTCTTTCTCATTCTATCGCGCGAGCAATCGCATTTATACTCCACCTCGAGGTTATCAAAAACGTCATACGGAATATCGGTCATTGCAATATCCGCAATCTGCTCGTTGGTCATACCGAGTTCAAAGTATTGAGAAATGTTGGCAAGGCTTTGTGCATTTCTCTCTATGAGATTAACGGTATTTTCGTCGGGAAAGGGCAAAAGCTGTATAAGCACGCCGCCCGCGGCAAGGCAGGAATAATCCTTGTCAACCCGCACTCCAAGAGAGAGGACGGTGGGAATTTGCTCTGAAAGAGCAAAATACGTTGCGATGTCCTCCGCAATTTCGCCCGTGACGATTTCGGTCATTCCAGTTTGGAGGTCGCCGTCACCGACAGCCTTTACAAAGGAGAGCGTGCCCGCACCGACAGCCGCGCCGACGTCAAGCTTTCCGTTTGGCTTCTTCGGGGGATTTGCAAGGGGGTTTTGGATATAGCCCTTTACGTTACCGAAGTAGTCGCCCACCGCGATGATTTTGCCCGCCTCTCCGTCGCCCGAAAAGGTTATCGTAACGGTGTCGCCCTCCTCGGGGAGCATCGTGCCAATCATCGAGGCGGCGGTCAGAGTGCGCCCGAGTGCGGCAGTAGCCGTCGGAGAGGTGGTGTGCGCGGCGCGCATACCGTTTACCATTTCACGCGAGTTTATTACTATAAGACGCGCCGAGCCGTCGCGGGTCATTGCGCGAAGCATCGTTGATTTTTTATTTTTGTTTTCCATAGTCTTCCCTTTCATTTCTTACATTTTGCGACGATATATATGCGCTCGTCGTCATCGGTTGCGGGGGTAAAGTCAAAATCCGAATACGCGCCAAGCGGCTCAAAGCCGACCGCCCTTAACGCGGAATACATTGAGCGTAGCGTGTACATTCTCTCGCTTTGCACCTCGTCGCATCTTTCGTATTTCCCCTCCCCGTCCTCGGTTAGCATCGTGATATAAAAATCGCAAATGCGGGTTTTGGGGCTGTAATCGTTTTGCCAGATGCAAATTCCGTCCTCCCCCTCGAAAACGTAGGCGCGGTCGGAGTAAACGCGCTCAAACTTTGCCCTTCCGTTTATATCAAAAACGAAAAGTCCGTCGGGGACAAGAAAGTTATGCACGAGGGCGAGGGCGGCCTTTAATTCGGCGGCAGAGGTCAGATGGTTTATACAGTCAAGGCAGGAAACCGCGAGGTCAACAGTGCCGTAGAGGTCAAGCTCGGTAAAGCTCTGGCAAAGCCAGAGAATGCCGTCAAGCCCCTCCTCCTGTGCGCGCCGTCTTGCCAAATCAAGCATTTCGGGGGAGTAGTCAACGCCCGTCATATCGTAGCCGCGGCGTGCAAGCTCCGCGGTCATTTTACCCGTCCCGCAGCCGAGGTCAAGCACAAGCTCCGCCTTTATATCCGAATGCCGAGCCTGGCACTCAAGGATAAAATCCGCCCAGCGTGCGTAGTCGATTTCGCCGTTTACGGCATCGTATATGGGTGCAATAAGGTCGTAAATCATATTCCCTCCGTAATTCTTTCAATTACCTCCGCACCGTCAAGTCGGTCGGCGGCATAAGCCTCCCGCAACAGCTCCGCGGGAATGTATTCGTCGAATTTATCGAATACGGGACACTCCCCGCCGTTAACGAGAGAAAGGACGTCAAGCCCCTCCGTCGAAATAATATCGCAAAGATTTTGCATAAGATGCTCGCCTGCCTCCGCCCTTGCCTTGAAGGTTATATAGCAGCAGCCCTCGCTTTGTATATCCGATATACCGAGTCGGGTTGCGTTTTTTTGCAAAAGTCGGCGCATAGTACGAAAGGCGCGAGTACCAAGCCAGGGGAAAAGGACGTAGCTTTGACCGCCGAGGTGGACCAGCATTCTTTCGTCCATTTTTGCGTTTTTCGCGACTCTGCGAGCGTTTTCAAGCCTTGCGCGGGCGTTGTCACCGAGGAAGGCGTAATCCTTTCGGTTAAAGAGGACGTCGCGCATTGCAATCAGGAGCTTCGTGTGGATTTCGCCGCTGTCACCGGGCCAGGAAACCTCCATTTTTCCCTCCACGCCCTTTACGAAGATGAGGCGGCGGGGTATATCGACCTCCTTTACCTCCCAAACCCTGCCCGCGAGGGCAAAGCGGTCACCCACGGGCGGCGGAGTGGTAATCGTGCCTATCTCCTCGCTGTCGCATCTTACGGTATAGTCCTCGCTGTCCTTAAAGACCGCGTAGAATTTAAAGGAGTTGATTATTCTCTCCCCCTTTAAGCCGATGATAAGCCCCTTCGTTTCGGTAAGCTCGAGATACTCGTCGTTTATCATTGAAACGAGAAGCGCGCGGTAGCTTTCGCGCGAAAGCTCGGCAAACGGGGGGAGCGACAAAACTCGGTCGGCAAGCTGCCTTGGCGTAAGCTCCCCGAGAGAGGCAACCGTCGAGAGCGTTTGGTGAAAGGCAAGAGAAAGCGGCATTTTCTTTACGCGGGGAGGCTCTATAAACCTTTCGGAGGAATAAAGCTCCACAATACCGATGCCGCGCAAAAGCTCCCACGGAATTATATCGGGCAGCGGTGCGTTCGGAAGTGGCGTTTCCTCGCGGTAAAGCATAAGCATTTCGGGGGGTGCGCCGCGGCGTCCCGACCTGCCGAGCCTTTGCAAAAAGCCCGAAACCGTGGTAGGAGAGCCGATTTGTGCCACGCGGTCAAGCCGTCCGATGTCGATACCAAGCTCCAGCGTGACGGTGGCGCAGGTTACGGCACGGGTAACGGCCTCGTCCTTCATCGTGCGCTCCGCATCCTCGCGAAGCGAGGCGGAAAGATTGCCGTGGTGAATGTAGAAAACGTCCTCGTCCCCTCTTGCACGCGAAATCTGGCGCAGGGTTGCGGTCACGTATTCGGTTTCCTCGCGCGAATTTGAAAAGACGAGTGCCTTTTTGCCGTAGAGGTTATCGTAAAGAAACTCAAAGCCGGGGTCAAGCCTTGCATACCCGCCCTTTTTTGAGGAGTCGGCGGTGGAGAGGCTTGCATCGTCGGTTTGGATTTCGTTTGGGTTTTGTATATAAAAATGCTCAAGACCGAGCCTCCATTTAAGAGGAGTGCGCGGCGGGACGGGGGCAACCGTTTCCCTTCCGCTTCCCGCACCGAGCCAGTCAGAGGCGATTTTCAAATCTCCGCAGGTTGCCGAAAGACCGACGCGGCGCGGAGAGTGACCGATAAGGCGCGCAATTCGCGACAGAAGGCAGATAACCTGGTTGCCCCTGTCCTGTCCGATTAGGGCGTGTATTTCGTCGATGACGACGTATTTTAAGCCGCCGAAAAGGCGCGGAATATCGTTTGCGCGGTTGATAACCATAGATTCAAGCGATTCGGGGGTTATCTGGAGTATGCCCTCGGGCTGCTTCAAAAGCTTCGACTTATGCGACACGCCGACGTCGCCGTGCCAGTGCGTGACGCGCACGCCCGTCATATCGAGTAGCTCGTCAAGGCGGTAAAACTGGTCGTTTATGAGCGATTTCAGCGGCGCGATATAAAGCACCGAAACCGAGGTGTGATAATCGGGCGAATCGAGAATATCGGTTAAAATCGGGAAGAACGCCGCCTCGGTTTTTCCCGATGCGGTTGACGAGGAAAGCAGTAAATTCGCATCGGTTTCAAATATAACACGCGCGGCGTCAAGCTGGATATCACGAAGCTCGCTCCAACCGTGGTTATAGATATATTCCTTTATAAAATCGGGAAATCGTGAGAAAACTCTCTCTGCTTCGTTCATATTCTGCCTCAAAATTAAATATCAATATCAAATAAACCTATCTTTTTTGGGAGTGTCATACCATCCGCGGGGTTTACGGGCGCGGAGCTTTCCGCCACGGGCTTTGCCGTCGCGGTTCTTGCGGGGGAGGCATCGGTTGAGCCGTCGGCGGAGCCTTCCACGTCGGGACTCGGTGCGAAGCTTATGCCCGAGAGAAGCGAATCGAGAGTTGCGCCCGGGTTATCGCGAAGCACGTTTAAGAGCGTCAGGTAGTCGCGGATAATTTCACGCGGAGTTATAAGCTCCTCCGCACCCGCACGGGAGAGAGCGTGCGCCATAAAGCGCTCGGTTTCGGCATCGGTAAGCGGCGGGGCGGAAAGTCCCTCCCTCTCCGTCCAAAGGCGGGTAAGTCTTTTTACCAGAGCCAAAAGCTCGTTATCCGAAAGGCGGCGAAGGCGTATCACGGGGCTTGACAAATTGCGGTAGCCAAGCTCGGTGTAGCGGGAGTCGGCAAGCCTTGAGCGAAGGGCGTCGTAGCTGAAAAGTCCGCGGCGCGTATCCTCAAGAAACTGCGGTGTGCCGCCAAAGATTACGGCAAGGTTATTCGCCTTCCCCTGGAGCGTATCGTTAAAGATAGCGAGAATTTTTTCGTAATTCGCCTCGCGCGAGATGCGGTTGGGGATTTTGTAGAGGTTTACGCACTCGTCGATAAACACGACGAGCCCCTTGTAGCCGAGGCGCACCGAAAGCGCGGAGATAAGCTTTATATAATTGTACCAGTTATCGTCGTCAATAACCGTGCTTACGGGAAAGCCGAGGGCTGCCTTTGCCTCGGTTTTGGTTGAAAACTCGCCGCGAAGCCAACGGAGGCAGGCGGTTTTTCTTTCGTTATTTCCCTCTCCCGCGGCGGTGTAGTATTCGCCGAGGACGCGCGCGAAGTCAAAGCCTCCTACGTCCCCCTCAAGCTCGGCAAGCGTGAGATACACGCGCCTTTTAAGCTCGGCGGCAAATTCGGGCGAATCGGGGTCAAGCCCCTCCGAAACGAGTGCCGTGCGAAGTCCCGTATAGTAGCGCGAAAGCACGGTCGGGAGTGCGCCTCCCTCGGGCGAAGCCTTTACTGCGAGGTTGATTATCAGCTCTCGATAGGTGGCAAGCCCCGCACCGTTTCCTCCCGTAAGCCGTCTTTCGGGCGAGAGGTCGGCATCTGCGCAGACAAAGCCGCGCTCAAGCGCGTAGCCGCGTATAAGCTGGATAAGAAAGCTTTTTCCGCTTCCGTATCTTCCGATAAGAAAGCGGCAGGCTGCGCCCCCCTCGGCAACCTCGTCAAGATTGTCGAGAAGCGAGTTGATTTCCTCCGCCCGTCCGATTGCGATATAGGGCGCGCCGCTTCTCGGCACGACTCCCGCGGTGAGCGAGGTTAAAAGCGTGTTAAGTATTCGCTTCGGTATTTTTAATCGTTATTTTGTATAGCCATTCGGTAATATCCTCTCTGTAATCCTCGATAAGAGCGTATCCGTCCTCCGTCATCTCCAAAATTACGTCGCCAAAGCCGTCGGCAAACGCCTCGTTAATTCGCTCCGCGATGGTGTCCTCGGGTATAGCGGAGATGTATTCACCGCCAAAGCAAAGGTGGGCAATATAGGCGATTTCCCCGTCGGAAAGTCCGTAGGTATCGGCACAGCCGTCCGCCTTGTCGGGTGGGTAATCCGCGGTCAAATTCGGTGTTTCGGAGGCTTCGGCGGCGTGCGTTGCGTGCGTAGTTTCCGCCGCGGGTGCGGTGGACATAGCAGCGGGTGCGGTGGACATAGCAGCGGGTGCGGTGGTAGCTTTTTCCGTATGCGCTGTGGGTGATGCTTCCCGTGCAGAAGCGGGTGCTTCGGTATGCGATGCGGCGGTGGCGTGTGCAGACCCGTCGCGGTCGGCTTTGGGGTTGTCACAGCCGTTTTTCGCGGCGGGCGTGGCGGTTACCGACTCGTTTTCCTCCATACCCTCGACGAGGCGGGCGGTGGTGTGCCAGGAGGCGCGCTCGATTTCGTCGGCACCCTGCATCGACATTTCCGACCTTGGTGCGTCGTAAAGGCGCATATACTCGGGGGCGGACGCCCTCTCTTTCTTCTTTCTTTCGCCCTCCTCTATAACGCCGAAATAATAGTCTATAACGCGGCGGTAATCGTTTGGAAGGTCCTTTATCGCAAGGCGGCTCCGTATTCCAAGGAGCGCGCGTATTTTGTTTTCGGTGTATCTTACCGCGGCGGTAACTCCCGTGCGAAGCCCCGTTGCGGAGGCAATCGGGTAAAACTCCACCTCAAGCTTGCACTTTACGCTGTGCGTGCAAAGCGAGTTTGGAAAGGCGTCGCGCTTTACGGTTTGAGCCTTACCGCCTTTCGCGGTGGCGAGGCACTCTCCCCAAAGGTCGCGGAAAAGGAGCGACATTGCGCCCTCCATATGAGTGCGGTAGAGGGTTGCCTGCTTTTTCCTTTCCTCCGCGTCAAGCTCGGGGTCGCCCGCGGCGTATTTGCCGCGCCTCCAATCGTAGTCGGAAAGATAGGCAAGCAGTGCCGCCGTCCCGCTTCCGCCGTAGCGCCCTACGTCGGAGATATAAAATTCCTTGAAGGTAGAGGCGGAAATAACGTCGAAGATAAAATCCTCTATCTCCGCGGTGGGGCAGTCAAGCCGATGCACGAGGCAATAATCCTGTACCCAGATTGCGAAATAAAGGTCGAGGCGCGGGAGCGCCCTTCTGTACTCGCGCCACACGCGGCAAAGGAGCTTTACCCCCTCCTCGGGCGGAATTTTATCGGGTAAATTCAAAATCTCGTAAACGTAAAGATAGACGTAGGAGTAATCGGTTTTAAGAAATCTTCCGCGCTGCATTTCGGTGCGCCAGAAGAAATAGTATGCCTTTTGTGCGGGATTAAGCTGTGAATACTGGGGCATATAGGAGTAAAACTGTGCAAACTCCGCCCTTGCGGTCGGGCGGTAATCGTAATAAATAAGCGCGGATTTACGGAAATTATCGTAAAAGTCGTACTTATCCACGAAGCGGTGTATTTTTACCTCCCGTATAAGCCCGTCGGCGGAGGGGACGTAGGAAATCACCCTTTCGGTGGCGTGTGTGCCCGCGGTATTGCCGAGGCTGCGCTCGCTTTCGGGGCGCGGGGAGCTGTTCTCCACCCTGCTTTTTTCGGAGTCCGCGGCGCTTGGCTTACCGTTTTCCTCCTTCGTCGGCTTTACCCCCTTGGGGATTTCAACGTCGCGCGTGGGGTCGGCGGAGGCATAGGAAAAGAGCGTGGCGCGCTTTTTCGGCACGAGCTTGTCTATATCCCAAAAATCGTCCTTTTCGTTTTTACCGAAAGCCATACTTCCCCCTTTCCCCGAGCAAATCCGCACGGTTTTTTTAGCCCGCCGTGTTAGGTTACGCGTGGCGCGTGGGCATAGCGCGTGTGCGAGCCGTTTCTAAATAGATATTTTAACATATTTGCCGTAACTTGTCAACCGATTTGGCGGCATTTTTCGCAGGCATTTTTCGCACGCTTTTTAACGAGAAAAGGAAAAAGACGGGCACAAGCTCTGTACCCGTCAAAAGATATAAATTTGATTATTGCGGAATATGTCCCCAAACAACCTTGCTCGCGCCGTCCGCCCAGTCCTTTTCCCAATAGGTTGGGCGAGCAGCAGCCGCACAGTAAACGGTCAAATCCTTGCATCCTATGAAGGAATCGTATCCCATATAGGTAACGGATGCGGGAATGTAAAGAGATTTCAGCGAGGTACAGCCCTCAAAGGCAGAGTATCTCACGTAGCGAAGCCCCTCGGGGAGATTGATGCTTTCAAGCGAGGCGCAGTAGTAAAACGCCATTTCCTCTATACCATTCATACCGACGGAAAGAGTAACCTCTTCTACCGTGGATTCGGCAAATGCGGAGCGTCCGATATTCGTAACCGTTTCGGGAACGAAAACCGAGGTTATTTTTGCACCGCGGAAAGCATCCTCCGCGATTGCGGTTACGGGAAGTCCGTTTAAATATGGCGGGATAACGATAGCGGTATCCTTGCAAGAGCCGATGCCCGCAACGGTATAGGAGCTTTCGTCCGAATTTTTGGTAAAACGAAGTCCCTCGCTTGTTTTGCGCGCTCCGCAAACCGTACAAATTCCGTCAACATAATCGTGCTCGGAGGTGGAAATTTCAATTTGTTCAAGAGTTACAGTACCGCACACAGTACAGTATTTACCGTCGGTTAAGCCCATTTCGGTGCAGGTGGCGGGTTTGCCAGCAACCGTTTCCTCGGAGTGTGGAACGGTGGGGATTTCCTCCTGCTCAACCGTAACGGTGCCGCAGACGGTGCAGTATTTTCCGTCGGTCAAGCCCGTCGCGGTACAGCTCGGTGCTTTGCCCTCTACCGTTTCCTCGGTGTGCGGGTTGGTTGGGATTGTTTCCTGTTCAAGGGTGACGGTGCCGCAGACCGTGCATTGCTTGCCGTCGGTAAGTCCCGTTGCGGTGCAGGTTGCGGGCGTGCCGTTTACCGTTTCTTCCTCGTGCGGGAGCTTTTCTATAACGCTCTGCTCAACCGTGACCGTGCCGCAGACCGTGCATTGCTTGCCGTCGGTAAGTCCCGTTGCGGTACAGGTTGCGGGCGTGCCGCTTACGGTTTCCTCCGTGTGGGGGATAGTGTCTATTTCTGCCGTGTTTTTACATCCGCATTCGCAGATTTGTACCTTAAAACCGTTTGCCGAGCAGGTAGGCTCGCGGGTGGTTATCCATTCGCCGTAGCTGTGCGTATGGGCTATGACGATGACAACGTTGATATTCATAAATGTCCAGCCGCTCGGAACGGTCGTTGCGTCGGTGTGTATTTCAATGCCGAGCGTTCCCGAGAAGGCATCCTTGTTAACCGTGATAACGGTGGACGGAAGAAACAGGGATTTAAGCGAGCCGCAATTCGCAAACGCCCCCTCCTCTATTGCGACGAGTGTGTCGGAGAGCGAAACGTTTGAAAGCGAGGAGCAGCCGTCAAAGCAATTTTTGCCGATTGTGCCGACTCCCGAAAGAGATACGGTTTTAAGAGAGGTACAGCCGGAAAACGCACCCGCGCCAACCGAGCCTACGGTATCGGGAAGGATTACGGCAAGCAAGCCCTCGCAGCCCGAAAACGCGCCCGCGCCGATGCCCGTGACCCTCATTCCCCCGTAGCTTTCGGGGATAAGAATATGAAGCGAGGTGCATTCGCCGATGCCCGAAACGTAGCAGGTGCCGTCACCGTTTGAGGTAAAGGAAAGCCCCACGCTTACGGTAATCACGCTGTCGCAGTCGCGGCAGGTGTGCGTGTAGTAGGTGTGTCCCGTTGCGGGTATAGCCGCTTGCTCAAGCATCGACACTCCGCATCTGTCGCAGGTAAGCCCGTCGGTGAGTCCGTCCTCCGTACAGGTGGGGGCACTGCCCTTCACCGTAATTTCGGTGTGACCGAGGGCGGGAATTTTTCTCGTTTCACCCGCGGAGCATTCGCAGGTGCGTATTTCCTCTCCGTCGGCGGTACAGGTTGCGGGGGTCAATACCCGCCACTCCCCATAGCTGTGCGTATGGCTTCTTCCGCCGCAGGCGGTAAGACAAAGCAATAGCAGCGTCAAAGCGGTAAGCGCAAAAAGCGCGGTTAAAATGCGTTTCATAGCATAATCCTCGTACGAAAATATTTACGCAAATATTATATACCCCAAAAATCCGTATGTCAATAAAAAATAAAAATCGGCACGGCATATCGCCGCACCGATTTAAGGTGCTATTCGTCGTTTTCGGGCTTTTCCTCCGCATTCGGGGGTGTGGCGGAGGCGCTGCCGTCGGCTTCCTTGACTGTCAAAGATGCATCCGAGGCGCTGCCGTTGGCTTCGGGCTGTATATCCGAGGCGGTCTTTTTTTGCCTTGGCACGTAGTTAAGCATAAACACGCCAAGTGCGACGAGAAGCAGCGAGATAAGGAGATTTAATATGTGAATTTGGCTTTCGTCGGGGAGCATAAGCTTTGTGAGGATAACGCCGAAAACGGGGGTGGTAAAGGAGAAAATCGTAACCTTTGACACGGGATTGTGCTTTAAAAGCACGCCCCAAAGCGCATACGCGACGGCGGAAAGCGCGGAGAGATATACGAGGACAAGCACTCCGACGGGGCTTGAGAGGTCAACCCTGCCGCCGAAGGCAAAGCCGACAACAGCCATTACCGCACCGCCGAGCATAAACTGGTAGCCCGAGATAACGACGGGGTCCTCCCGTCCCGAAAATTTCTTCATAAGCACCGAGGAAATGCCGAGAGAAACGCCCGAAAAGAGGACGAAGGCATCTCCGAGGAGGTTCATACTGAAATCAAGTCCGTTAAGATTTACCGCGATAATTCCGGCAAAGCCGACGATGCAGGCTATAATTTTCTTTACGGTGAGCCTTTCCTGCTTAAAAAATATACAGGAAATAATGATTGCGAAAAAGGAGGAGGAGCCGGAAAGGATGGTACCCTTTGCCCCCGTGGTATTCGCAAGACCGACGTAGAAGAAGAAATACTGTATAATGGTTTGAAACACCGAAATAAGTCCGATAATGCCGAGGCTTTCGCGCTTTGGCAAAAGCAGCCTGCGGCGGGCAACCGAGTAGATTACAACGGTCAAAAGCCCCGCGAGTGCAAAGCGAATGCCCGCGAAAAGTATAGTGGACGGAAGGTCGGGTCCTCCCGCGGGAAACATAAGCCTGTACCCCGTTTTTATAAAGGGTGTCGCGCTTCCCCAAAGGGCGCAGCAGAATATAGCCGCAAGGGTTACGAACACGGGATTTGTAAAAATTTTGTTTGATTTCATAGTCAATTCCTTGTCTGTTTTTTTGCATACCCGAACATTATATAACGAAAGGACGGTTTTGTCAATACGGAAAATGAATATTTTATTTTTGTATTTATTTCGCTTAAAATAATAATTTATTTTTGCTTAAAAAGCCTTGAAAAGAGCGAGAGGTTATGATATATTTGTTTTAAAAAAACCAAGCCGCCCGTTCTTTAGAATTGTGGACGAATTTTCCGAAAAGGAGGCAAATACGGTGCTTTTTACTCTACCGCCGATTGACAAGGAGCCAATTCCGTTATCCCATTTTCCGACAAGGCATCAAGCATTTATTTTCAGGGCGAGCGAATACGTTCCCGCAGAAAAAATCGCAAGCGTTTTAAGGACAACCGCAGAAAACGTTCAACGCGCCGCGGAGGATATGGGTATTCCACACTTTAATCCCGAAAACAAATGGCTTAAGCGCGGGTATATTACAATTATCCGCAGAATGTGGCATATTTTGCCGTACGAGCAGCTTTTCGAGCTTTTGGATACAGATAAAGAAGCGTTTGCAAGGCTTTTGCGCGAGGAGGATTTTCTCGACGTAAAGCTTGAAAAAAAGCCGCGCTGCAAGCCCGTCCTTTGGAGGGAGCTTTCCGACAAGGAAAGAGAGCAAACGAAAAAAATCAAGCAGATAATGCGGGAGCTTGATTTTTCGGGAAGGGCTCCGTTTGAATTCAAATACAGCGTGCCGTCTATAAAATTCAAGGGCAAGGAGAGGTTTTCCACCCGAATGATTTACGCCTTTTCGGGAATGTATCAGCACGCCTTTGACATAGATAGCGAGGAATATCTTCCCGACGAGCAGCTTAAGGCATATCAAAGCCTTGGTATCAACGGAATATGGACGCAGGGCATTCTTTCGCAAATTTCGCACTTCCCGTTCGACCCTGCGCTTTCCGCGGGGTATGAGAAAAGGCTCGAGAGAATGCGGGCGCTTACCGAGAGGCTTGACAAATTCGGTATAAGGCTGTACCTGTATTTGAACGAGCCGCGCGGTATGCCTATCGGCTTTTTTGACGGAAAGCCCGAATTGATGGGACACGTTCGCGGGGATTTTGCCTCGCTTTGCACCTCTGTCGATGCGGTAAAGGACTATTTGCGCGATGCGGTGGAGGAGGTTTGCCGAGCCGTACCGAAGCTTGGAGGCTTTTTTGGCATAACGCGCTCCGAAAATTTAACCAACTGCTTTTCACATTCGGGTACTCCCGATGCCCCGTGTAATTGCCCGCGGTGCAAGGACAGAAGTGCCGCCGAGGTAATTTCCGAGGTTCTGGGCTGCTTTTTGGAGGGAGCGCGCCGCGTAAGCGAGGATATACGTGTTTTCGCGTGGAGCTGGCGCTGGGACGAGGAAAGCGAAGCGATAATTAACCGCCTTCCGCGCGGAATTATTTTGCTCTCGCAAAGCGAGCTTGACATTCCGTTTGAGATTGGCGGAGTGCGCGGAAACGTTCTTGATTACTCAATGAGCATAATAGGTCCGGGCACTCTTGCAAGGAGAGAATGGAAATTGGCAAGAGAGCGAGGACTTGAAATAGGGGCGAAGGTGCAAATCAACACGACATGGGAGGCTTCAACCGTCCCCGCAATTCCCGTTTCCCCCTCGATAGACGAGCATATTCGCGGCTTGCACGGCGAGGGAGTTCGTCATCTTCTGTTAAGCTGGACGCTCGGAGGCTATCCCGGGCGCAACATTGCCACGGCGGCAAAGCATTTTTACGAAAATGCCGTCACAGAAGCATCTAATCCCGCACTTTACGAGGCGGAAAAGCAATTCGTAAGGGCGTTTCGCGAGTTTCCATTTCATCTTGACGTTCTATACAACGGTCCGCAAAACGCGGGGCCGTCAAGCTTGCTTTTTGAAAAGCCGACAGGCTATACTGCGAGCATGACCTGCTTTGCCTACGACGATTTGGAAAGCTGGCGCGGTATCTATCCAATAGACGTATTTGAGGCTCAATTCGCACGTCTTTGCGAGGAATGGGAGATAGGTCTTAAGATGCTTCCGACCGATTGCGACCGAGAGGCGCAGGTGATGGCGCGTGCGACCTACTGCTTATTTAAGTCCTCGCTTAATCAGATACGCTTTATCCGCGCACGAAACGACAACCGTTTTGAAGCCGCGATAGCGGAGGCGAAAAACGAAATTGGTATAGCAAAGGAAATGCTTTCGCTTATGAACGAAAACTCCGCAATCGGCTACGAGGCGGCAAATCATTACTATTTTTCAAAGGGGCAGCTTGCCGAAAAAATCATAAACTGCCACACAATAATCGGTGTTTTTGATAAAATGACACCGAATAATTGATTAAAAGCAAAAAGCATCACCCGCAGGATTGGGTGATGCTTTTATCATTGAGCGTAGGCTTTATTTTTTAACGCTGTATGCCGCGTGTGCGGTAATTCCCTCGCCCGCGAGAGCCTTTGCCGCGGCTTCGGCGGAGGCGGCGGTATCAAAGATGCCGAAAACACTCGGTCCACTGCCACTCATCATAACGTAGCGCGCGCCGAGAGCCGAAAGCCTATCCTTTATCATTGCCGCACCCGGACAGGTCGGGAGGACGGCAGCCTCAAAGATGTTATAAAGTCGGCTGACCTTAAGGCTTCCCGATTTTACAGAGGCAAGCAGCTCGTCGAGCGAGTTTCCGCAATTCACGGGGACGCTTCCGTCAAAGTCGGAATAAAGCGCATCGAGCGCGGAGTATGCGGCGGGGGTTGACACGTACTCGCCCGCGACGGCAATCACGGTATTGAGCGAAAGACTGTCGGGGAGGCGGGTGATTTTCTCTCCCCTTCCCGTACAGAGCGCAGTACCGCCGAGAAGGCAATACGGCACGTCGCTCCCAAGCTCGGCGGCAAGGCCGAGCAGCACCCTTTCGGTAAAGGGGCGGTTAAAGAGCCTATTCATTCCGCGAAGCACGGCGGCGGCGTCGGCAGACCCGCCCGCAAGACCCGCGGCAACGGGAATGCGCTTTACGAGCCTAATATGTATTTCCGCGTTAAGCTCCGCACGCTCCATAAAGAGCATAGCCGCGGCGTAGGCGATGTTTTTTCCGTCGGTCGGAAGCCATTTTCCGCCGTCGAGCGAAAGCCTTACCGTTCTTTTTCCCGTACCCGCGAGGGTAATTGTGACTTCGTCACAAAGCGAGACGGTGTGCATTACGGTGTCAATACCGTGAAAGCCGTCCTCTCTTTTTGAGCTTACCGAGAGATATAGGTTTATTTTCGCGTTTGCAAATTCCTTTACCGAGCGCATATTACCTCACTTAAAAAGCCGTCTTTCCACCTCCGCACAAAGCGCGTGGTAGATTGGCAGGTGATATTCCTGGACGCGGTAGGTTTCGGATGCGGGCGCGGTGATGAGAATATCCGAAAGCTCCCGAAGCCTTCCTCCGCCCTCGCCCGTAAGCGAAGCGACGGTGATACCGAGGGCGCGTGCCGCGCGTGCCGCCTTTACAATGTTTTCCGAATTTCCCGAGGTAGATAGGAGGACGAGCAAATCCCCGCGCCTGCCGAGCGAATAAACAAGCTGTGCAAAGACGAGGCTTGCGTCAACGTCGTTGGAGTAGGCGGTGATAAGCGAGGACAGCGACGGAAGCGGTACGGTGCAAATTCCGCGCTGGAGCTTTTTGGCATCCTCGCCAAGCTCGGAATAAAGCGCCTCGTAATCCTCACCGTCGGCGAAGCGGCATTCGATAAAGCCCTTCAAAAGCTCGCCCGAAATATGCTCGCAGTCGGCGGCGCTTCCGCCGTTTCCCGCAAGGAGGATTTTTCCGCCGTAGGAGTGCGTAAAAAGCACCGCGCCCACGAAGGACTCAAGCGAGTCGTAAAGCCCCGAAAGCTCGGGATAGCGTTCAATCAGCAATTCAAGATAATTCATTCCTCGTTTCCTTTCATCGCGACGGTAAGCGCGGCGTAGTCACCGATTTGCTCGCCAAGCTCGGCGGGGAGAATTTCACACTCCGCAACCGATTTTGCGAGCGCCTCGCGCCGTATTACCTCCATCATTTTCGGATAAAAAAGCTCCACGCATCTTGCGTACACGCTTCCGATAACGATACGCTCGGGATTGAGAATATCAATCAAAATCGAAAGCCCCTCGCCGAGCCTTTTTGCGCTTTCTTCAAATATTTCAAGGGCGAAGGGGTCGCCGCCCTTTGCAAGCTCTGCCACATATTTTGTAGTTAATTTGGATATTTTACCCTCGTTATCCGCCCACGGGATAGGCTCTCCGTCCTCAAGCCGTCGGGTTGCGAAAATCTGTGCAAGCTGCTTAATTCCGCCGCCCGAGCAATAGCCCTCGAAGGAGCCGCGCTTTCCAAATCCGACGGGTCCGTCACCCTCCGAGAGGCGGACGTGTCCGACCTCCCCCGCCATTCCCGACGTGCCCGAGTAGAGCCTTCCGCCGAGGATAAGACCCGCGCCAAGACCCGTGCCGAAGGTGAGAAAAATCATATTGCTTACTCCCCGCCCCGCAACGAATTTCCACTCCGCAAGGGCAGAGGCGTTTGCATCGTTACAAAGGTATGCGGGTATGCCGAAGCGCTCCGTAAGCATATCGGTAATCGGTATATTATCCCAGCCGTGAAGGTTTGGCGGGGACATAATAACGCCGCTTCTTTCGTCAAGCGGTCCGCCGCAGGAAACTCCGATTGCATCGGCGGGAAGAAGCCGACCGACGGCGTCGAAGATTTTTGTCAGGGTTTCGTCAAGCCCGACGGTATCAAAGCGGATTTTTTCGGTTATTCCGTTAAGGTCACCCTTTACCACGGCACATTTCGTGCCGCCGATATCAATTCCAACGTATGCCAAGGCTTTACCTCCGCGTTTTTTCTTTATTGTAGCACATACGGCGCGACTTTTCAAGGGGGTAAGGCTTACGCTTTTGCGGTATTTGCAATTTTTTACGGACCGTGGCGGCGGGCGGTTGAGAAGGCGCGGACATTCTTTCGCTTTGCGACGGGAGGCATACCGACGGCATTTTCGCACGGGTACGGGGGTTATTTTCTGCCGCGCGGAGAACGGCGCGAGGCTTGGCACGGAGCTTTGGCTTCGGTTATGAAGCCGTATATATTAGCGCGCTTCAAGATTTTTATAAAAAATGTGCAAAAGGACTTGACAAGCCTTGGTAAAAATGTTATAATGCCTTGGTAGTTCGGGCAAGTGCCCGACTCCTTGCAGTCAACAGGGACTGCCACAAAGACCATAAGGAGGTAAAAAAAGATGGAAAAGAAGATTTGTTCTTACGAAACCCTCTTTGCAATCAGCGGTAATTACTCCGAGGAGGATTACAAGGCTCTTTGCGAGAAGTTCGTAAACCTCGTTAACGAAAACGCTACCGATGTTAATGTTAACGAGTGGGGTAAGAGAAAGCTCGCTTACGCTATTAACTACGTAACCGAGGGCTACTACGTTCTCATTACCTTTAAGAGCGAACCTACCTTCCCTCACGAGCTTAACCGTGTGTTCGGTATCACCGAAGGCGTTATTCGCCACATGACGCTCGCAGTTGAGGAGAAGGCTGCTCCCGCAGCTGCTGCCGAAGAGGTAGTTGAAGCCGCAGAGGAGACCACCGAGGTTGAAGAAGCAACCGAGGAATAATCAAAATTTTGAATTGGAGGCGGAACTATGGCAAGTTTCAACAAGGTTATCCTTATGGGTAACATGACGGCTGACCCCGAGCTTAAGCAGACAACGAGCGGTATCTCGGTTTGTAGCTTTACCATCGCTGTAAACCGTCGCGGTGCGAAGAACACCGAAAACGGACAGCCTACGGTTGATTTTATTGATATCGTTGCATGGAGACAGAGTGCCGAATTTGTCAGCCGCTATTTTAAGAAGGGCAATCCCATTCTCGTTTGCGGTCAGCTTCAGAAAAGAGCGTGGACCGACAACCAGGGACAAAAGCGTTACGCAGTAGAGGTCGTTGCCGACGAGGTTACGTTTGCATCCAACGCAGGTCAGGGCGCAGCTCCCGCCGCAAGCGGTGCGGGTTATACTCCCGATGCTTACGGTGCTCCCTCTTACACCAACGCGGGTGAGTCCACATTCGAGGAAATTCCCAACGACGACAGCCTTCCCTTTTAATCGAAGGCAAAGCGTCCGTCCGTTATAAGGCTCACTGTAACGGACGAATTACAGAAAACGTGAGTTAGAAAGGTAAAAAACGATGGATAATACTTCTCGTAATTTCCGTACCCCCCACAGAAGAAAGAAGGTTTGCATCTTCTGCCAGGACAAGGTAAACGGTATCGATTACAAGGACGTTGCTAAGCTCAGAAAGTTCATCTCTCCCGAGAGAGCAAAGATTCTCCCCAGACGTGTTACCGGTAACTGTGCACTTCACCAGAGAGAGCTTACCGTTGCTATCAAGAGAGCACGTGAGATGGCACTCCTTCCCTACGTATCCAACTAATAGGGTATTTGTTATAAGGCAATATCATTTTAAACGAAAACGACAAAAGCTTTCGACCTAATATATATTGTCTTTAGCAACGAAAAAACAATTTAAAAGCATTAAAGCACTCTGCATTTCGCAGAGTGCTTTCTTATTTTAATGATAAAGGGTTTTAATGATAAAGGGGCTAATTTTCAACTCAATGCTCTTATATGCTCGGCTACCTGCTTTGCAGTTACCTCTATTCCTTTGTCCGAAAGATGAATAGCATCATCTTCTCTTATGTAATCACAGGGTGATTCGCTTACGAGCGAGAAAAGATCGTTTATCTCAACTCCCATTTCCATAAGTACCGGAACTATTGCTTTGTTGTATTTGATTATATCCTCGTTACTGTTGCAATAATGGTGAGCAAGCACGGGCGTTGTCGTTGCAAAAATCAGCTTTTTGTTCTTATCTTTGAGATATTTTACAATCCTAGTCATATTGTCAATATACTCCTCGAGAGAGGTAAAGGGTCTGCCGTCTGTACTAAATTCGCGTGAAACGTCCCATTCACCGGCATTGAAGTGAATTATATCTGCATCATCGATCTCCTTTTTATAATCGAGAAGCGTATGCAAAAGATACTTTGAAAATCTACAGTTATCAGTCGGCTGGAACACCTCATACTCCTCACCGAGAAGCTCCGGCACCTTTATTCCATAACCGAAAAGTCTTATCGAATCCCCAAGAAGCACAACCTTTGTTTTTTTCATAATATTATTCCTTTCTTTATGATTATATATAAGATTATAGCTCACATTTAGCTATATCTTTTCTTTAGTATAACATTAAACTCATTATATTGCAAGAAATTTATTATGAAAGCAATAAATATATGTTGCAGAGCTGTACTATGTTATAAGACAATATCAATTTAAACGAAAACGACAAAAGCTTTCGACCTAATATTTATTGTCTTTAGCAACTAAAAAACAATTTAAAAGCATTAAAGCACTCTGCCTAAACAGCAAAGTGCTTTTTTCTTTTTCCTACGACCAATATATAGCCTAACTCTCTTCTTCCCTCGCCCTCTGTCCTAAAATATATATAAATATTTAGTACTAGCTCTCTAATACCCTTATCCACGAGCACTGAAATCTTTCTCCCTCAAGCCCTCGTCCCTGCTCTCCCGAAGCCGACGACCTAGGCTTTCCTCGACTATCCCTTTCTCCCCCCGTGCCCCTGCCGCCAGGTCGAAAACTTTTGTACTTTTCAGGACGACGTGGCTTGTTCGACTACAGGATAAAGAAATCCCGTCGCAGATGCGACGGGATTTTTGCTTGAAACGGCTTGAAAGTCTATGCCGTTTATGATATAATTGCTATAAAAAAGCAAAAAGGAGCTTACAATGCTTATTCGGGAATTGATTTCGGAGCTTGACGTAAATCCCAACCCCTGTGACACGGTGAAATTCGGCGACCCAAGCCAGCCGCTTACGGGAGTTGCCGTTACGATGTGGGCAACGCCGAGCGTTATTCGCCGCGCGGTCGAGCTTGGAGCAAATTTGATAATAACGCACGAGCCAACCTTTTACGACGACAACGACGAGCCGAAGGACAATCCCGTTGACCGTGCAAAGCTTCGGCTTATAGAAGAAAGCGGCGCGGTTATTTACCGCTATCACACAACGATGCACCTTTTTGACCCCGATATGATTCCAAGCGGTGCTATGTACTTTTTGGGGCTGACGGGAGAGCTTACTCCGACGGGGTATTTCGGCTCCTCCATTCTCACGCTTGACGAGCCGATGAGCGCAAACGAGATTGCCGAGCTGTTTCGCGAAAAACTCGGCGTAAGGCATATCCGCATTGCGGGCAACCCGGATTTCAAGGGGCGGACGGTCGGTGCCTGCCTTGGTATGCCCGGCGGGGTTTACGAGATAATCCGCGACGAGAGAACCGATATCGTCCTCGTTGGTGAGGCGTGCGAATGGCGTCAATGCGAGTACGCGCGAGATGCGGCGGAGCTTGGCATTGATAAGGCAATCGTCGTTCTTGGTCACGAAGGCTCGGAGCGCGCGGGTATGCGATACCTTGCCAAGCTTCTTTCGGAAAAGCATCCCGAGCGTCAGATTGAATACATTGAATGCGGAGAGGTTTACAACCGAATATAAACAAAGCCCGTCGCGAACGACGGGCTTTTTCTTCATTATATATTACTCACGTATGCGCGCGAAAAAAGGGTGGAAATCCACCCTTTTTCGTTATTGATACAAATCCTCGAAGTAGCCGTGGTATTTAAAGTCAACGTTATCGTTCGGGAAAAGGAAATGATAAAGCTCGATGCAATAATCGTCGGTCATCGACGCCATATAGTCAACGACAATTTGGTTAGGCTCGGTGGACTCGAAATACGGCTTTTTCGCCTTATAATGGTGATTTGCGATAAAATCGACGTGATGCTTGAAGATAGGCGAGGAGGTCACTCCGTTTTTAAGGTCGGAGAGCAGCTTGTAATACATTTTCTGCATAAGCGGTCTTACCTGCACGTCGAGGACGCGCTGCACCTTATCAACCTTATAAATCATATCGTAGTTGGTGCGCTTTGCCGCCTGCATACCAAGGAAATGCTCCTCGTCCATACAAATATACGGCTTTGCATAGGAGTTTTCGATAATATTAACCTCAAGATTATTGATAATCTCGGAATTTATCGTGCCTATTCCCTCGTCACCGAGGTCGGAGTCGTTTTCAATAAGCTTTGCAAACTCGGCATCCTGTCTATCCTTTCCAAGGTAGGCGATGATGTCGCAGATGCGGACGACGCAGCCCTCCAGGGTGCTTGGCAGCGTGGTGAGGATATTTGCCTCGTGGACGTAGCAGCTTTCAACCATTGCGTCGTATTCGGCAAAGGTTTTCATCGGCTTTGGCTCGTAGTGGTGCATTTCAAACTCGCCGTTATGGGTGATAATGCCGTTAAGCGTATCAAGCGCGAGGTTGTGGTCAAACATTCCGTCAAGCACTCGCACGGAATGGACGTTGTGGTTAAAGTATCTTCCCGTTTCGGCGTGATAAACCTCCGAAATGAACTTTTCGCCCGCGTGACCGAAGGGTGTGTGTCCGATATCGTGACCGAGGGCAATCGCCTCTATCAAATCAAGATTGAGATTAAGTGCAGAGCCGATTGAGCGCGCGATACGCGACACAAGCTGCACGTGGAGGGCGCGCCTCGTAATATCGTCGTTTTTATAGAAGGAAAAAACCTGTGTTTTATCGGTATAGCGGTTGTAAAAGGGGCTATACATTATTTTATCGACGTCACGGGCGTAGGCTCCGCGCCATACGGTTTCCTTGTCGGCGGTGGGGTCGCGGCGGAGGGCGTCGCTTCCCTTTGCGGCAAAGCTCGGACGGGTGTTATTTCTTATATCCTCCCTTATTCGCTCGGATAGCTCGGGAGATAGCTTTTCGTAATTTTTTGCCATAATTTCTCCTTTTATGAACTATTTTAGAATTATTCTATAAAAATTATAGCATACCTATATAATATTGTCAAGATAGTGATAAAATAATTATGCGTGCGATTTATATAAATGAAGAAATCCGCCCCGTGTCGATAGCCGCCGAAAAAAGAAAAAAAGACCCGTGGGTTAAGCGGGTCCCTTTATCTCTTTTAATTATGCCATTTTGTTAAGCTTGAGAGCAAACTCGGACTTCTTGTGAGCCGCGTTGTTCTTGTGAAGGATGCCGTGAGCAACTGCCTGGTCAACCTTCTTAACAGCAAGTCTATAAAGCTCGGTAGCGAGAGCCTTGTCACCGGATTCAACGGCAGCGTTGAACTTCTTGATGGTGGTCTTAAGCTGGCTCTTCTGCATCTGGTTTCTGAAAGCCTTGCTACGGTTTACGAGAATACGCTTCTTTGCGGACTTAATGTTAGCCATTTTTTTCTCCTTTTAAATTTACATAGCCAAAGTCCGTTCATTCGGAAATGCAGCTGAGAGGGTCTGCGCCGATGCGGTGCTTTCGCGCTATCTTTTTTCATACGGATAAGATTATATCACCTTTGACGTAAAAAATCAAGTGCTTTTGAAAAAAATTTCACAATTTTTTGAAGGTTTTTTTGATAAATACGTCATACCGACAAAAAAATTTTAAAAATACTATTGACTTTTAACAAATCTTCTGCTATACTTGTAAAGTAATTTGCTTTACAGCGTGCGGGAGGGACTATGTTTGAGAAAAATATGGGCATTTCCTATCTGCTTGACTTTTACGGAGAGGTGCTTGACGGGCATACACACGAGGTTATGACCGCCTACTATGACGACGACCTTTCGCTTTCGGAGGTGGCGTCGCTCGTCGGTATTTCAAGGCAGGGTGTACGGCATATTATTAAAAAGGGCGAGGAGCAGTTAACCTTTCTTGAGGAAAAGCTCGGACTTGCCGCATATCACACTACCCTTTCGGGTATAGCCGAGAGGCTTGACGGAGTTATCGGGCTTTTACGCTCCGAGGACGCCGACACGGGACGGGCGGTGACAGAGATTGAAGCGGTGCGGGATATCTTGCGCGAGGCAAAATAGCCGTCACCCGATTGGAGGTTTTATGTTCGGAGGACTTACCGAAAAGCTTACGAATGCCTTCAAGAAATTCAGAAACAAGGGAAAGCTTACCGAGGCGGACGTACGCGAGGGTATGAGAGAGGTCAAGCTTGCCTTGCTTGAAGCTGACGTAAATTTCAAGGTCGTAAAGGACTTTGTTAAAGCGGTTACCGAAAGGGCGGTCGGCGCGGAGGTTCTCGAGAGCCTTTTACCCGCTCAACAGATTGTAAAGATTGTCAACGAGGAGCTTATCAAGCTTATGGGCGGGGAGGCTCCGAAAATCAATATCAGTCCAAAGCCGCCGACGGTTATTATGATGGTCGGTCTTCAGGGTGCGGGTAAAACCACCCACTCCGCAAAGCTTGCCGCTTACTACAAGAAAAAGGGTAAAAATCCCCTTCTCGTTGCGTGTGACGTTTACCGTCCCGCCGCCGTCGATCAGCTTAAAATCGTCGGTGAGGCAGTCGGCGTTCCCGTTTTCTCAATGGGCACGAAGCTTTCCCCCGTCGAGATTGCACGGGCGGGCGTTGAGCATGCGAAAAAGAACGGCTTTGATATGGTGTTCATCGACACGGCGGGCAGACTTCATATCGACGAGGAGCTTATGGCGGAGCTTGTCAATATAAAGGAAGCCACAAGCCCGATGGAGATTTTGCTCACGGTTGACGCAATGCTTGGTCAGGATGCGGTCAACGTTGCAAAGACGTTCAACGACCTTCTCGACATTACGGGCGTGGTGCTTACCAAAATGGACGGCGACACGCGCGGCGGTGCGGCACTTTCGATTAAGTATATCACCGGAAAGCCGATTAAGTTCGTCGGCACGGGCGAAAAGCTTGACGCTCTCGAGCTTTTCCACCCCGACAGAATGGCATCGAGAATACTCGGTATGGGCGACGTGCTTTCGCTTATTGAAAAGGCGGAGGAGGCGTACGACAGGAAAAACGCCGAGGAGCTTGAGCGAAAGATGCGCGAGCAGACCTTTACGCTCGAGGACTTTCTCGAGCAGCTTCACCAGCTGAAGAAAATGGGCAACCTTGACCAGCTTATCTCGATGATTCCCGGTGCAGGCTCGCTCAAGGACGTGCAGGTTGACGAAAAACAGATGGTGAGAATTGAGGCAATCATCCTTTCGATGACGAAAAAGGAGCGTACCTACCCCGAAATAATCAACGGCTCCCGCCGTAAGCGTATCGCAAACGGCTCGGGCACGAGCGTTGAGGACGTTAACAAGCTTCTTAAGCAATTCGAGCAGATGAAAAAGATGATGAAGCAGCTTACCTCGGGCGGTAAGCGTCGCGGGAAAATGCGTTTTCCCTTTTAATTAAGGTTATTCAAAAACAAAAATAAAAAACATTCAATCATTTGGAGGAAACAAAAATGGCAGTAAAAATCAGACTCAAAAGACTCGGTGCAAAGAAGGCACCCTTCTACCGTGTAGTAGTTGCAGACGAGAGATCTCCCCGCGACGGTAAGTTCATCGACCAGCTCGGTTACTACAACCCCCTTACCGACCCCGCAGAGATTAAGATCGACGCAGAGAAGGCAACCGCTTGGATTGCAAAGGGCGCACAGCCTACCGACACCGTTAGAGCTCTTCTTAAGAAGGCCGACATCATCAAGTAATCCGTACGAAGGGATATTTGATAATGGAGCTTTCACAGGTACTCACAAACATTGCGCGTGCCATCGTGGACAACCCCGACGAGGTTAAGGTAACCGAAACCGTCAACGGCGACAACGTGGAGCTTGTGCTCACGGTTGCGGAGGGCGATACGGGTATGGTCATCGGTCGTCACGGCAGAATCGCAAAGGCTATACGCCAGGTTATGAAGGCGGCGGCTAATACTTGCGGCAAGCACGTTACCGTTGAAATTCAGTAACGTTAAAAATCCTCGGTTTTTCCGAGGATTTTTTTATTGTATCGAGAACCGAAATTATAATAGCAAGGCAAAATTCAAAGCAATTGTACAAATTAACATAGCGTAAAAGTGAGTAGAAATTAAGTATTTGTATAAACCACGCCCGAAAAACAGAAAAAACTTTGAACACTTGACAAAATTCATTATATATGCTATATTATAAGTGTAAAACCCTCTGAGGAGGAAAAATATGAAAAGAAACCGTAACCGACAGGAAAAATATACCTTCTATTAGATAAAGCGACCTCTTATGGGGTCGCTTTGCGTTTTTATAGGAAAGTTGACTTAAGGAGGACTTTATGAATAAGCAAAAGATATTTATAAAAATTTTTTCATTTATTTTGACGTTTGCGGTTCTTTGCGCCTCTCTGCCGCTTCTCGTATTTGCGAACCAAATAGAATGGGATGAAAACACGGAAAGCGGGCAAGCAAATAACCAAAACACCAGAGCAATTCTTTCAAATCAACAAAAATACGATATATTTTCCGTGGCAGGAATTGAATCTTATTTTCCTCTTATATCGCATTCTGCGGTTGCAGGACATACGGGTTATCTTAATTTGTACAGCGGCGAGCTTACCTACGTAATGCCGCTTATTTCAACTACGGACAATCTTTTGCCTTTAACTGTCAGTTTGGTTTATAATTCGGTTTTGAAAGGAAGCACGCACGATAATTCTTCCTCGTTAAACCAATATGACCAAAGCTATACGCCTATCGGAATGAAGCTTAATATATGCGAAACAATTGTAGAGCTTATAGATGAAGAAAGAGATAGGTATTACGTTTACGAGGATGCCGACGGTACTGCTCACGTTTTTGCGATGAACGGACAAGGGAAATTCACCGACATCGACGGATTAGAGCTTACGTTTAGCTATAGCGGGACACAAAATGCTACGATTACCGATACGAACGGAACTCAAAAGCTTTTTACTTCATTGGGAAGCGGAAAATACAAGCTGGAGCAAATTACCGATAAATACGGAAACTCCGTAAAATTTACATTTATGGGGCACGATCGTCCCGAAACGGTTTATTTAATTCCCAACGGTGGCACTGCTATTGAAATGTTAAAGCTTTTTTACGTTAACGAAAAACTTTCAATGGTATATAATCCCGTAACGCTTGATGCAGTTATACTCCGTTACGGCACGGGAATGAAGCTTGAAGCTCTTGAATACGTTAAGTGTACGGAGGGAGCGAATTATTCCGACCTTGAGCAATACCGTGCAAATAAGGTTTTAAATAATAAAATTTTAAAGATTGCAGAGGCTTCCTTTACATACGATTCAAACAACGAGATAAGAGCCGTATGTGACGAGCTAAGCGGAAAGACGGTATCTTACGTTTACCAAAGCGAAAATACGCTTCGCATTTCCGAGTCGGCGGGAGTTGTTGGACAAATGACCGACGTCACCTTTAAAACAGGTCATACCGACGTGAGAACGTCGGGCGAGGACGATGAGCTTGGCAACGGTGATGATATAATAACTCGCTACGTCTTTGATTCAAAGGGTAGAGCTAAAACCGTTTATTCTGCCTCCATAGACGGTAAGGAAATTTACGGAGCAACTCTTGCGGAATATCAAACGGACGATTCGGTAGCCAAAAATAAAATAAAAACCGCAACGACGCTTAGCGGTGCCTCGATAAATCTACTGTGTAGTGGCGGATATGAACCCTATACGTTAAATAGTAGCGCGTATTGGCTTGACGATTGGAATGAATACGGCGACGTTGTACGCAGTAACGAGGCTTCCGCTCTTTCCGCTAACGAAACCTATACCACGAATTTGTGCCCGGAAATAGGAGAACCCGCGGGCTTTCGTCAAAGCGTTGTATTATCCGAAGGGGATTATACACTATCCTTTTACGTCAATGCTCACGCAATGGAGCAAATTTACGGAACCTTGCGGATATATGCCGCAAGCAGTGACGATTGCATACACGAAGCGGATATACCGAGAAACGTAACCCTAAATACGGGCGGACTCTATAAATTTTCAACAGGTTTTACCGTTACCGCTCCACTTGCCGATTATTACGTTGTGGAGGTTCGGCTCGAAAAGCTTGACGAGCATATAGTTTACGAGGGAGGCGTTACTATTTACGACGTAATTTTGGAGCCCGGTGACGCGGCGTCCGAATACAGCCTCGTAACCTTCGGAGGCTTTGAAGAAAGCTCCTATTACTACTCGGTTGACGATTTTTGGGAGGGATATTATTCCCTTGCTAACGTACCCGACGGATTTGGTAATGCGCTCGTTCTTTCGGGCGGAGGCGAACAAGCCGCCTATGCAAAGCAAAGGATTATAGAAGACCCTCCGCTTGGTTCTAACAATAGCACGCATAACAATAATTATATCGTATCGGGCTTTGTAAAGGTAAACGGCGGAATAACGGAAGCAGTAAATCCAAAAATTCGCATTGATGCCTATTATCGCAAGGCGTCCGGAAGCTACGAAGCTGTTGTAAAAAGCTTCTACTTTGAATTTTTGCAAGGAGTTGACGGTTGGCAGTTTTTTTCGGAAAAATTTAACGCGGGTAAGGATAATATAGACGGCGTAAGCTATAGCGAGCTGATGTACGTAGATATCGTTTGCGAATTTAGCGGACCCGCCGGAGCCGTTGCGTATTTTGATAACATATCGGTTTTGCTCGATGAAGGAAAAACAACCGACGAATATGATTATTATTCTACAACGCATCATCAGCTTAGCAAGATCGTAATGCATAGATGCTACGATTACTACGAATATTACCTCTACGATAAAAACAACCGCATTATGATTTTTGCAAACAGCCGCGGAGAAATGACGGAGTACAAATACGATTCCTCGGGTATATTGGAATTTGAAATAACCTCCGATTATATTGCCGTAGATGACGGATCAAAGCATTTTCCGATAGTGCGCCTCCTCGATGATACGAATCAAATTGACAGTTTAATCAGCAAAACGCCAAAGAGCATTACCGAATACGTTTACGACGAATACGGTCTTCAAACCTCCGTTACGGTTTACAGCAATATCACCGACGGAAGCGCGCCCGAAAGCATCGTGACCGCAATTGGCACGTCCGGCTATTACACTACCGCCGGGACGAAAAAGCTTTCGGCGGATTACACGTATATATACGGAGCTGACGACAACCCCTCGCGCATTTTCGGCGCACTTGAAACGGAGTCGCGCGACGAGGTTTACAGCACAAGATATTTTTACGACCAAAGCGACGGAAAGCTTCTCGCTACCGTAAATGCGGCGATGGGTAACGGTACCGTCAACGAATATGACGAATATGACAGGCTCGTTAACGTATATCCCGCAACCTATTCTGCTTCTGACCAAACCTATACGACCGTTACAAATGCCGAGAGCGTAACGTATTCCTACGACGTAATACATAGACTTTCCTCCATTGAAACCGATTCAACGGTGTATAGCTTTGAATACGACAGCTTTGATAATCGCACGTCCGTATCAATCGGAGAAAACGAGATTGTTTCCTACGAATACAACGCTTATAACGGAAAGCTTAAAAAAATTGTATATGCTAACGGACTAATAGCGGAATATGAGTATAATGATGTTGACTTTCTTTCGGAAATATATTATACTGTAAACGGGGTTAAAGAGCTTGCGTATTCTTACGAATACAACGCGGACGGCTCAATTCAAAGCGTAACCGACAAAATAAGCGGTGACGCCACTATTTACGATTACGACGCTAACGGCAAGCTTCTCACGGCAGTGCAGTATTCCGAGAGCGATATGGAAATCGATTTTTCTAACGCAATCGAGTATTACGGTCAAAGCGGACTTATATACTCTAAAGACGTTTATTTGAATTACCGCGTGGGTGACGCACCTCACCAGGTAAGCAGCGGACTCGTTTACTATTATAATCCCGACGAAACGCTGAATCGAAATTCCATTAACTTTCCGCGAACAACGGGTAACATATATTATACCTACGACGAGTTTGACCGAATATCCTCGATTTCCGCGGATTACCAAAATGCACAAACGGGTACGTTTGAACGTGATGAAAATTACACCTATCGCACCTACGGCGATAACGAAACCGACGGACTTGTTTCAAGATACGAGTCGTCGATAAACGGAGTAAAGAAAACCTATATATACACCTATGATAAACGGGGTTATATCCTAACCGAATACATAGCGGGCAAGGAATATACTTACACCTATGACGACCTCGGACAATTGATACAGGTTTACGACGGTACAAATACCTACGTGTACGTTTATGACAATTCCGGCAATATCACCGCACTTAAAAAGAAATTACCGCTGTTAGATGGCGGAGGCGGCGGAGATATGATAGAGCGTGGTATCCCACCGCGCTACGAAACGTTAAAGACCTACGGCTACACAAATTCCGAATGGGGCGATTTGCTTACGTCGTTCAACGGAAGCACCATAACCTACGACACTCTTGGAAATCCGTTAACCTATTACGACGGCACGACCTTTACTTGGCAAGGAAGACAGCTTGTAGGCGCGGTAAAGGGAACGAATACAATGTCCTTTACTTACAACGATAACGGGCTTCGTACGTCTAAAACGGTAAACGGCGTTACAACGGAGTATTATTGGAACGGAAATTTGCTTGCCGCGGAAAAGTCACCGTATTATTTGATTATATACAACTACGACGCAAGCGGCAGACCGATAGGAATGGCATACCGCGAAAGCACTTATACGCAATACCAATGGGATATATATTGGTTTGACCTTAATTTACACGGCGACGTTGTGGCAATTTACGATAATAACGGTGTACAGTTGATTTCATACAAATACGACGCGTGGGGCAAATGCACTGCAAGCTATTACAACGGCGGGGCAAGCACAAGCGCGACGAAAAACAATCTTCGTTACCGTAGCTACTACTACGATACCGACCTCGGGCTTTATTATCTTCAGAGCAGATACTATGACCCGAATACGTATAGGTTTATTAGCCCGGATACACTTATGTCGGGCGCAAACGGAAGCCTTCACGGACTTAACCTCTACGTCTATTGCTTCAATAATCCCATAAATATGACCGATAGCCAAGGTAATTGGCCCAAATGGGTTGAGGATGCGTGGGGATGGGTAACAGAATCTACTGTTAATATTGCTCAATGGTGTACATCTACCGTAAATAATATTGTAAAAACGGTGGGTGAAGTTAATTTTACATATTCATTTGGACCATCTATCGGTGTAATGTTTGGACCAATTGCTGCAAACTTTTCGCCAACTCTTTCTATAGATTCAAATGGCAACGTGGCGTTTCAGAATACCCTTTCGTGGGGAATTACATCAAGTGCAGGTTTTGGAGCATGTATAGGAAAAACAAGAATGATAACCAATGCACCAAACGTATCCAATTTGAACGGAGAAGCCGGGGTGATAGGTGCATCATTGTTTGTTCCGGTAGATAAACTGCCTATCGGCGGGTCTGTGGATCTTTATTTTATACCAGATTCAAATAACGGAAAAACGTATTTTGGTTATTCTGTTTTTGGTGGAATAGCAGCATCTCCAGGTGGAGATGTTCATGGGGGAATGAGTTATACTTCAACCGCCTTTCAATTCAATATAATTAACCTCTTTAAGGAGATTAGAAGATGAGCAAAAAAACAAAAGTATCTCTTATTCTCTTGCTGATGGTTGCTTTTACGGTAAGCTTTTACTGCAATGCGGAAGCATCGTTTGATTACGCGGATTTAACAAGCGACGAAGCCTATAAAATTATTGAAAACATAGAATTTAACGAAATACAAAATCCCAATTACAAGGGAAAGTTCACTTCTTTTTCGGCAAGCGAAAGCGGTTGTTATGCTATCGGGTACAAAAAAGACTCGCGCGGGCAGGTTCTTGTTTTCGACAGCGACGGAAGCTTTATAAACGGATTTTCGTTCAAGCAATACGGAAGCTTTTATATTGAGCTGAATAACGAATATCTGACGGTATATACCGTCAGAGGGGCAAATGCAATCACGGTGGACCTTTCGGGTGAGGTTATTTCGGTCAAAAGCATTCTCGACACAGACCAAAGCAACGATTATTGGTATAAATTCCAAGACAAAAAGCAATCGGTTGGCGAAAATACTTATAACGCAAGCGGTGTGTTAAAGGAGTATACAAAGCTTATCCGCACAAATACAAACGGAAAGCAGGTTGTCCTTTACGAAGCGGATTTTTTTGGAAAGATTTCTTCCGCCCTTCCGTTAGCCTGTATAATTGCTTTTCCGATAGCAGCCATACTCGTGATTATAGTTATCGTAAGGAAGGCTATTGCTAAATAATCGGCTTATAACGCAAGCCGAATAGATATATCCGTCCTTCGTCTTTTCTATTGATTTTTCTTTGCTGTTGTGGTACAATAAGCCTGTGCTTTTTAAAACAAAAAACGACGAGCGTTAACCCGTCGTTTTCTGGAGCTGGAGATGGGATTTGAACCCACGGCCTATTGATTACGAATCAATTGCGCTACCACTGCGCCACTCCAGCATTTCGTACTCGTATATTTTAGCACGAACAATTGCTTTTGTCAATAGCTTTACGATATTTTTTGGAGTAAATATGGATTTATGTAATTTATCGGTTATCAAACGCCTTATGACGGAGGCGGGCATAACCTTTCGCAAGGAGTTTGGACAAAACTTTCTTACCAATCGGATGATTCCCGAGGATATTGCCGATAACTGTGCGGACACGGCAGAGAGGCTCGTGCTTGAAATCGGTCCGGGCATCGGCTGTCTTACACAGGAGCTTGCGCTTCGGTATAAAAGGGTTGTTGCCGTTGAGATAGACCGCGGACTTATTCCCATACTTGAAAAGACGATGGCGGAATACGATAACGTTACGGTTATCAACGAGGATATTATGAAGGTGGACCTCCCCGCCCTTATTGAAAAATATGCGGACGGTATGCCGATTTCGGTATGCGCCAACCTTCCCTACTATATCACGACGCCGATTTTGATGTATCTTCTCGAAAGCGGAGTGAAATTCGACACCGTAACGGTTATGATTCAAAACGAGGTCGCGGCAAGGCTTGTGGCAAAGGCGGGCAGCTCGGATTACGGTGCGATTACCGCGGTGCTTGGCTACTACGGGCGGGCGAAAAGGCTTTTCAAGGTTTCGGCGGGTTGCTTCGTTCCCGCGCCGAAGGTTGACAGCGCGGTGGTAAGGATTGACCTTTATTCCGAAAAGCCGTACGTTCCAAAGGACGAGGCTTTGTTCCGCGCGCTTATCCGTGCGGCGTTTGAGATGCGGAGAAAGACGCTTGTTAATGCGGTTTCGGCGAAGCTTCCCTTCTCCAAGGAGCTTTTATGTGCCGCACTCAAGGCAATAGGTCAGGACGAAAACGTCCGCGGCGAAAGGCTTTCCACCGAGGATTACGTAAGACTCGCGGATTATCTTACCGAGAATAAGTAAAAAAACGGCGGAAATTCCGCCGTTTTTTGTTAGGTCTGTTTTACTCTATGCTTTCGTTTCTTACGAGCTTATAGCTGCTGCTCTCGCGCTCGGTTTGACGACCCGACTCGTGAACGCTTCTTGATTTGCAGGAATCCGAACCGTTGTCATCGGCATAAATTACACCACCGGTCATTGCAACGCCGATAATTTTTCCGTCCTCGACGATTACGGTTCCCGCCTCTACGTAATAATATTCTCCGTTAATTAAGACAAAATCGTTAAGCTCGGTAAGGGGGATAAGTTTCGGCGGATTTGTATCGGTATAGCTTCCGTATTCCTCGTGGTCGTATTCGGTGCTGCTGTAACGGATTATGCTATACTGCTTTGCCTGCTCGATAAGTGTCGCCTCCTGTTCGGGGGTGAGGTCGAGGTATTTGAAGTGCATATTATGCCTTGAATAGGATGCCTCCGCCTCGTTTTCTACAATTTTGACAAATCTTGCTTTCATTCCTTTGTTCCTTTATAAATTTACGGTTATTCTTTATCCACACGAATAAGCGAGTAGGTGTGGGTGTAGTAGTAAACCGCGCGGGACTCCCATCTATCCCACTTATCGACAAGCTTTCCACCCTTTTTGACAATGCCGTGGTTGTTGACTACCACGCCCCAAATTTTTCCATCCCTTACGATAACGTCGCCGTAGCTGTCGGTGAGGCGCGTAATATCCTTCTTTGTATCAAAGCTGTAATCGCCGAATTCGTCGTATGATACATCGGTTTCAATCTCGCGCAGGACCGCCCACTTCTCCGCCTCGGCAATCAGCGCCTGCTCTTCTTCGGGTGTGAGGTCAAGATACTTAAAATGCTTATTAAACATTGTGTAATCGGCAACCATAGCATTGCCGATAATAGTAACGAATTTAGCTCTCATATATACTCCTTAACGGTCTTTTATTTTATTATAGCACAGCAATTTATGCTTTGCAAGGAAAAAGGAATTTTTTTTGAACAAGAAAAGCTTTTCGACGTTTTTCGCTTGACTTTTGCACAAGCTTTTGCTAAAATAGAAGCACAGCACCGCAGGCATAGTTTAGTGGTAGAATTTCAGCTTCCCAAGCTGACTGTGCGGGTTCGATTCCCGTTGCCTGCTCCAAATAAAAAACGCCCCACGGGGCGTTTTTTATTTGGAGTTGGTCGGAAGAACCCGTTTTGCGACAACGGAGCAAAGGCGGGTTCGCATTTTCGCCGCAGAGCGTAGCGAAGCGGCAACGAGGTAGTGAATGACAGTCTAAACGACTGTCAGAGCCGAGTTGGGACCGAGCCGCAGCGAGAACAAGCTTGCTTATAAGCGGCAAGGCGTAAAATATTCGCTTTGCGAAATTACCGTTGCTGTCGTGAACTTTTTTCTTTTCGTTGCTATTGGACGTTAGACTGTCTTTTAATACATCGTCCATTGCAAGACCCCTGCGGAGCGAATGCTCGCTCCTTGATTTTGCTCGCGAGGGAGCAAAATTTCGACTTCGCTCAGGGTGACACGCGTAGGTGGTGTGTGAACTGTAAGCCTTCCCCGGTGGGGGAAGGCAAAACGCTACAAGGCTCTTATGTGCCAAGGCGGGTACTACTCATCCATCGAGTTGCCCCGCAACTCTCGTCCCCATTCTCTCACAAGAGAAGGCAAAGAACCTCATCCACCGAGTTGCCCCGCAACTCTCGTCCCCCTTCTCGGGGGAGAAGGCTTTTTCTATTTCGAAAGCTTTTTGAAAATTCGGCGGAGGCTATCGAAAAGGAGGACGAGGGCGGCGGTGGCTATCGCAAAGAAAAGCTCCGAGGCGGAGAGGGGGATAGACCGAAAGAGGCTTCCGCCGTAATAGACGATAAGAACCTGTATTACCGAAATAAACAGCATTATCAGCAAAAACGGCTTGTTTTTCGTGATGTGCGAGAGGATAAAGAAGCGGTCGCACCTTGCCGAAACCGAGTTAAAGATGCCCGCGAAGATAAAGACTGCGTAAAAGGCGGTAAGGTGGTGCGCGGGGGTCAGATAGCCGTCCTTAAAGTAATTTAACGTAAGAAATGCGATAAGAAGGGCAAGCGTGAAGCCTCCGTTTAACAAAACGTGTGCGACGGTTTCGCGGGTAAGTATCGGCTCGGTGCGCTTTTTCGGCTTTTCCTTCATATAGTAGTCAAGCGGCGGCTCGCCCGCGAAGGCAAGCCCTCCAAGGGTGTCCATAATTATATTGACCCAGAGCATTTGGATTATCGTAATCGGGTTATCTATTCCGAGAATTTGCCCGATAAGCGTAATTCCGCAGGCGGCAAGATTCATTATCAGCTGGAAGGTTATGAATTTGCGTATTGATTTAAAGATTGTGCGCCCGTAGAGGACGGTTTTGGAGATTGAAAAAATGCTGTCGTCGAGGATTACCACGTCCCCCGCGGATTTTGCAATATCCGTGCCGCTTCCCATTGCGAAGCCGACGTCGGCAAGCTTTAAAGCGGGGGCGTCGTTTATTCCGTCGCCCGTCATTCCCGTAACGAGGTCAAGCTCCTGTGACAGTCTTACGAGCCTTATTTTATCAGAGGGGCGGGCGCGCGCGACAACGCGCAAATTCGGAAGCACAGCCTTCAGCTCCCCGTCGGTCATACGGTCAAGCTCCGCGGGGGTCAGGGCAACGTTGCCGCGGGTTTCGTTGAAAAATCCGCATTCGCGTGCGATGCTTATCGCGGTGTCGCGGTTATCCCCCGTAAGCATTACGATTTGTATGCCCGCGCCCTCTATGCTTGCTACGGCGTCGCGCACTCGCGGACGGATTTTGTCCTTTAAGACGATAAGCGCGATAAGGGTGAGCGCCTCGCTTCCCCGCTCCGACCTTGCAACCGCAATTACTCGCTCTCCCGCCCCGAGTGCCGTGGCAAGTGCGTCGGTGGCGTATTGCTTGTTAAAGGCGACTGCCTCACCTCGCTCGTTGAGCGCAAAGGAGGCACGGGAGAGGATAATTTCGGCAGCACCCTTTAGGTAGGTCACGCCGTCTGCGAGGGTTACGGAGGAATATTTGCGCTCGCTTGAGAAGGGGGTGCGGGAGATAACCGTCGCGCTTGGGAGGCTTTCGCCCACGAAAAATTCGGCAACTGCGCGGTCGGTGGCGTTACCGCCGTGGATTTTTCCGCCCTCGCGGTAGGTATCGGTGTTATATACTGCGGAAAGCAAAAGCGCATCGTACATATACGGCATACGGCGAAGCACGCTTATACGGCGGACGGTATCGTTGTAGGTTATGATGCGCTCAACCGAGAGCTTTCCCGTTGTGAGCGTGCCCGTTTTATCGGTAAAAAGGATATTCAGCGAGCCTGCGGTTTCTATACCGACAGGCTTTTTTACGAGAAGATTATCGCGAAGCATTCGGCGGATATTTGCGGAAAGCACCACCGAAATCATCATCGGAAGTCCCTCCGGCACGGCAACGACAATGACGGTTATCATAAGCGTAAGGGCGTGGACGAGAGTGGTAAAAATTGACACGGCGTCGGCGGTATTGACGGTTTTATCAACGAAGAAGGCAATAACGAGGTAGGTCGCGCCGACAAGTGCGGCACAGACGTAGCCGATACGGCTTATCGTTTTTGCAAGGCGGGACAGGCGGAGCTTCAGGGGGCTTTCGCGGGTTTCTGACTGTATATCCCGCGCAACCTGTCCAAAGTAGGTTGCGCCGCCGACGCGCTCCACGCGCATAATACCCTCCCCAGAGCTTATCACCGAGCCGCGAAAGACGCGGTGCTGCTCCGAAAGCTCCCAGCCGAGGGGATTGCCAACCGACTTGTGCGCTTCGACGTTTTCGCCCGTGAGTGCCGACTGGTCAACCGTGATTTCACCATCGAGGAGTATGCCGTCGGCGTGAATACGCTCCCCCGCAGAGAGGAAAACTACGTCACCGACAACGACTTCGTCGGGATGTATTTCAACGGTGCGCCCGTCGCGCAAAACACGGACGGTGCCGCCGCCCGCCTCCTTTTCAAGCTTTAAAAACGCGCGCTCCGACCCGTATTCGGAGAGGGTCGAAACAACCGTTGCGACGAGTATGGCAAAGATAATGCCAAATACCTCCACGAGGTTGCATTTCCCGAGCGTCAACACCACCTCGAGGACGAGGGCAATAATGAGTATCCGTATAATCGGGTCACAGAGATTGTCAAAAAAGCTTCTTACAATGCCGCGCCCGCGCAGCCTTTCGAGCGAGTTTGAGCCGTGCTTTTCGCGAGAGAGCTGTGCCGCCTCGCTTGTGAGTCCTTTGATTTTTTCCTTCATAGCCGCATTTCCTTTGATTTTTGTTATATAGGAATATATGCTTTTGCCGACGGAAAAATGAAAAAAGGCGGAAAATTTAACACGGGTGGGGGGTTTTATTAAAAAAACTCCCTTTTTGCGGGTCAAAGCGAAGGAGTGGAAAAAGAGGTGCGAGGCGTTAATTAAATAGCCGTTTGGTAGGCGGATATTAGAGGGAAAGAAAAAGGGGCGAGGGAGCAAAGCTCCCCGCCCACAATAAAACCCGCGAGTGCCGTGTACGGCAAAAATTGACCCAGCTATGCCAGGTGGGTGCCCTCTCCCGTTCATTGCGCTTCCAACGTCTGCTTGGCGGAGGTACGAAGACAGTCCGCGGCAGGAGGCCTGCATCCCGATACGGGAAGTCCAAGCTCCCTTTCAGTGTGTGTCGGCCCAAATATACCGTATCACGAACACCGCAGGAGGTATTTTTTAAAAAATCGGGTGAATAAATTTAACAGCCGCTTGGTCAGCGTGTTTGTCGCTGTGCTTTTTCGCGTTTGTTACCGTATTCGGTGCGTTTGTTACCGTTTTAGGTAGGATTGTCACCGTTTTCGGTGCGCTTGTCACACCGAATTTTGGATATAAGGGTATAAAACGGCGTTAATTTTCGTCGTAGTCAACCTCGCCGAAAAGGAGGTCGCCCATATAATCCTCTACCCTTTCAAATTCATCGTCGTCGTCGATGGTTTCAAAGAAAATTTCCTCTCCAACCTTATTACCGCGAAGAAGCACGTATTCCCCCTCCTCGCCGTCAACGGGCGCGAGGGCAAAGTAATCCTTTCCGTTGAGGATGCATTTCGCGTAAAGCTCGAATTCCCTTTCCTTTCCCTTTTCGTCAACGAGGGTCATAAAGTAGCCCTCTGACTCGTCGTCGATGAAATCCTTTTCTTTTTTAGACATATATTTGCCTTTCTTATTTTATGATTTTTCCTGCAGTTTATACCAAATCCCGTGAGGAGTTGGGGACAAAAAGCAAAATGTAAATAACCGTTTACAAAAGCTCGGTAAGTATTGAATTGCTTACGTAAAAGCCGCGCTCGGTAAGGCGGATTTTGCCGCCGTCAAGGGTTAAAAGTCCCAAGTCCTTTAGCCTAAAGAGCAGCTTTTCCCTTCCGTGGCAAAAATCGGTGCCGTACCTTTTTCGGTATTCGTCAAGCGAAAGACCGTCCGAGAGGCGAAGGCGCATCATAACGTACTCGTCCGCGTCGGTTTCTCCGTTTGCAAGGGGGTCGCGCACAACGGAAAACAGGTCGCGCGTATTGCCGTATCTTTGCCCCAAAAAGAAGCTGTGCGCCGCCGCGCCGATGCCGATATATTCGTCGGTATTCCAGTATTTGAGGTTGTGGCGGCACTCGTAGCCCTCACGCGCGTAGTTGGAAATTTCATAGTGCGAGTACCCCGCCCGCCGAAGTAGCTCCGAGGCAAGATAGTACATATCGCATTCCTCGTCCTCGCTCGGCAGATTAAGCTCGGAAAGCCGATTTGCAAACCGAGTGCCCTCCTCGATAATTAGTCCGTAAAGCGAGATATGCTGCGGATTCAGGGCGATGATTTTTTCAAGCGTTTCCTTTAGGCTTTTTGCCGTTTGCTCGGGTATTCCGTACATCAAATCAACCGAAATATTGTCAAAGCCAAGGGACTGTAACAGGCTGTACGAGCAGAGGAAGTCCTCAAAGCTGTGTATTCTGCCAAGCATTTTCAGCTCGTTTTCGTGTATTGACTGTAATCCTATGCTAATTCGGTTAATTCCGAGGGCGCGGTATTCCTTTGCCTTTTCCTCGGTTAGCGTTCCTGGATTTATTTCGGCGGTAATTTCACAGTCCTCGCAAAAATCAAAGGTATCGCTAATAAAATCGAAAAGCCGCGTAAAGTATCCAAGCGGCAAAAGCGAGGGCGTTCCGCCGCCGATAAACAGACTGTTAATTTTTATTTTAGGGCTTCGTTTATAGTCCGAAAATTCGCTTTTCAGTCTTTCGAAATATTTGTCAAAGTCATTTTCGCTCGGTGGCTTTGAGCAAAAATCACAGTAGTTGCACTTCCTTACGCAAAAGGGGATATGCAGGTACAGTCCGATTGGGTTGCCGCCGCCTCTTGCCTCTGTCGCGGAATTTTTGCGACTGCTTTTCCCCTCCCCAAGGGAGGTCCGCGGCGTGGGGTCAGTTATCATCGTCAAGCCTCAAAACAGCCATAAACGCCTCGGGCGTTACCTCTACGCTACCGAGCTTACGCATCTTCTTTTTACCCTCCTTTTGCTTTTCAAGAAGCTTTTTCTTTCGGGTAATGTCGCCGCCGTAGCATTTTGCAAGGACGTCCTTTCGCATTGCCTTTACAGTTTCGCGGGCGATTATTTTAGAGCCTATCGCCGCCTGTATCGGGATTTCAAAGAGCTGGCGCGGGATATTTTCCTTCAGCTTTTCGGCAATTTTCCTCGCTCGGGTGTACGCCCTGTCCTCAAAAACAATAAAGGAAAGCGCATCGACAACCTCGCCGTTGAGCATAAAGTCAAGCTTTACAAGGCGGGAGGGGCGGTAATCCTTCAGCTCGTAGTCAAGCGAGGCGTAGCCCTTCGACCTGCTTTTAAGCGCATCGAAGAAATCGTATATAATTTCGTTTAGGGGAAGCTCGTAATGAAGCTCCACTCTCGTGGTATCGAGGTATTTCATATCGACGAAAACGACGCGCCTCTCCTGACACAAATCCATAATTCCGCCAACGTATTCGGTGGGGGTTATTACCGTAGCCTTCATAACAGGCTCGTAGGAGGTGTCAATCTCGTCGGGTGACGGGAAGGCGGAGGGGTTGTCAATCATTACCGTTTCCCCGCTGCGAAGCTTTACCTTATAAATAACCGAGGGTGCGGTGGTTATAAGGTCGAGGTTAAATTCCCTCTCCAGCCTTTCCTCGATAATCTCCATATGCAAAAGCCCGAGGAAGCCGCAACGGAAGCCAAAGCCGAGGGCAACCGAGGTTTCAGGCTCAAAGACGAGGGAGGCGTCGTTAAGCTGCAGCTTTTCAAGCGCCTCGCGTAAATCGCCGTATCTTGCGCCGTCGGCGGGGTAAATTCCCGAATAAACCATCGGGTGAACCTCACGGAAGCCGGGCAAAGGCTCGTCCGCACCGTTTTCAGCGGTTGTAACCGTATCGCCGACGCGGGTATCTCCCACGGTTTTAATAGAGGCGGTGATATATCCGACCTCGCCCGCGGAGAGAGAGTCGGTCTTATTAAGACCGAACGCCTCCATAGTGCCGACCTCGATAACCTCAAACTCCGTTCCCTTTGCCATAAGGCGGATGCGCTCGCCCGCGCGGAGCGTGCCCTCTACGACGCGCACGTAAACGACTACGCCGAGGTAGGAGTCGTAGTGCGAGTCGAAGATAAGCGCCTTCAGGGAGGCGTTAGGGTCACCCTTCGGTGCGGGAATATCGGTTACTATCTTTTCAAGCACGTCCTCGATGTTAAGTCCGACCTTCGCAGAAACGGCGGGACAGTCCTCCGCGGGAATGCCGATAATATCCTCTATTTCCCGTCTTGCCCCCTCCACGTCGGCGGAGGCAAGGTCGATTTTATTGATTACGGGCAAAATTTCAAGGTCGTTGTCAATCGCAAGGTAGGCGTTTGCGAGGGTTTGAGCCTCCACCCCCTGCGTAGCGTCAACGACGAGAAGCGCACCCTCGCACGCCTGCAGCGAGCGGGAAACCTCGTAGCCGAAGTCAACGTGACCGGGCGTATCGATAAGGTTAAAGTAGTATTCCTCTCCGTTTTTTGCCTTGTAGTTAAGTCGCACCGCCCGCGCCTTTATGGTAATTCCGCGCTCGCGCTCAAGGTCCATATTGTCAAGCAGCTGCTCCTCCATATCGCGGGAGGCGACGGCAAGCGTTTTCTCAAGAATACGGTCGGCGAGCGTGGATTTTCCGTGGTCGATGTGGGCGATAATCGAAAAGTTTCGTATTTTTTCCTGTTTATTAGTCACTTAAAGTATTAAACCTCTGCAATTTTTTCTGCATCGGCAACGTATGCCGCGCACTTTTCGTCAAGGCTTGCCCTGCTGTCGGCGTGAGCAAGCACGTAAATTTTGATTTTAGGCTCCGTGCCCGAGGGACGGACGATGATTTTGTCCTCGTTTTCAAGCGTGTAGTAGAGGACGTCGGAGGCGGGCTGCCCCGTCGGGGTCCTTTCACCCGTTTCGACGTTACGGAAGCAGCCGTCGGCATAATCTCCCGCAAGCCTTACCGATACGCCGCCAAACTGCTTCGGGGTGTTATCGCGGAGCGACTGCATTACTCTCTTTCTCTTTTCGATGCCGTCAAGCCCCTCCATATAGATGTCTATAACGCGCTCGCCGTAGAAGCCGTATCTCTCGTAAAGCGAGTCGAGAGCGTCGGAGAGCGTTTTATTCTGCTTCTTATAGAAGGCGGTCATCTCGAGAATCATCATAGACGCCTCTACCGCGTCCTTGTCGCGGGCGTAAGAGCCGAGAAGGTAGCCGTAGCTTTCCTCAAAGCCAATGACGAAGCCGTTCTCCTTTCCCTCGCTCTCGTAATTCTTTACGACCTCTCCGATAAACTTGAAGCCCGTGAGGACGTCGTGAAGCCTTACACCGTTATCCTGTGCGATTTTGTACGCCATATCGGTAGAAACGATGCTCTTTACGCAGTATGCGTAGGGGAGAAGCTTTCCGAGGGCGCGGCGCTGTGTAATAGCGTAGTCGAGAAGAAGCGCGCCCATCTGGTTGCCCGAAATAGTTGCAAAGCCGCCGTCCGCGGTGCGCGACATAACGCCGACACGGTCGGAGTCGGGGTCGGTTGCGATTACGAGGTCGCTTCCGACGCGGTTTGCAATCTCGATACCCTCGCAGAATACGTCCGCATACTCGGGATTCGGCTTTTTAACCGTGGGGAAATTACCGTCCGCCTTCATCTGGCTGTCAACGGTATAGAGCTTTTTAAGACCGATGCGGCGGAAAACCTCGGGTACGAGAATGCGTCCCGCACCGTGGAGGGGGGTATATACGACGGCAAGCTCGTCGGCAACCTCACGCACGGCGTTGGGGTTGATTGCGGTTGCGAGAACGGCGTTAAGGTATTTTTCGTCAAACTCCGCACCGAGAACGGTGATAAGACCGCAGTTTACCGCCTCGTCGAAGTCGGCAATGCCCGAAACGTCGAGAACGTCAAAGTCAAGGCGGGCGTTTGCGACAACGCTTGCCTGCTCGGGTGCGAGCTGCGCTCCGTCCTCCCAATACGCCTTATATCCGTTATACTCCTTCGGATTGTGGGAGGCGGTGATGTTGATGCCCGCGAGTGCGCCCGTTTCGCGCACGGCAAATGAAAGCTCGGGAGTCGGGCGAAGGTCGTCGAAGATATAGACCTTTATACCCGCACCCGCAAGCACGCGCGCGGAGCAAATTGCAAACTCGCGAGAGTTGTTACGCGAGTCGTAGGCAATGGCAACTCCGCGATTTTGTCCGCCCTCACGCAATACGAGAGATGCAAGACCGCGAGTGGTGTGCATTACCGTGTAGATATTCATACAGCCAATGCCAAGCGACATCGTGGAGCGAAGCCCCGCAGTACCGAAGCTCATCGGTGAAGAAAAGCGAAGCTCCTTTGCCTCCTCGTCGTTTTGAATGGCGAGAAGCTCGTTTTTTTCCTCGGTGGTGAGGACGGGGGAATTAAGCCATTTGTCAAATTCGATTTGATAATTTTTCATAAAGACCCTCCATATATATTTTTTATTATAAGCGTAGTTTTTTGCCGTGTGTGCGGCGCGTTAAAAATGCCTCACCCATTATATGGGTGCGTAGCGGTCAGGCAAGCGGCTCGATGAGTGCGCCCTCGAGAGCGCGGGCGAGCTGGTCGGGACAGGAGGTGGGGCGCATACCGCACCTTATTCCCTTTAATCTTTTGATTGCCTCCTCGGGCGTCATTCCGATAACGAGCGCGGAAACCCCCTGCGTATTACCCGAGCAGCCACCCTCGAAGCGGCAGGCGGATATAACTCCGTTTTCAATTTCAAGGTGAATTTTGCGGGAGCAGGTTCCCTTCGTATTGTATTCGATATGCTTTTTCATTTTATATCTCCGTTTTTTCGTTTATTCCAGATTTTTGTAAATTCCCACGGGGGTAAAATCCTCCGCAAAGAGCGAGAGGTAAACGAGCAAGGGGGCAAAGCCCTCCCCGCCGTCTCGTATAACGAGCGAGAAGAAGCGGTCGCGCTCCCCCTCCGTATCAAAGCTTACCGTATCGGTGCGGTAAAGCGTGTGTCCGAAGTAGGAAACCGCGGTGAAAAGCTCGCCTATTACGGGGTCGTCCGCGCTTATGCGAAGCTCCATATATCGGTCGTCGCCGTCCCCGCATTCGGGGATTACGAAGTCGCGAGAGAGCATTGCATACTTTAGGTCGGCGGTGCCGTCGAAGCCGAAAACGGGGGTTACGGCGTTGATTTTAAGGTCAAACCGATAAATAAGTTCGGAAACCGTGGGAAGCCGCGAGCCTCCCCTTTCCTCAAGCGGCAGAAGGCAAAAGCGCACCTCGCCCGCCTCCGTAGCGCGCGCACATTCGTTAAGCGTGGCGGCGTATTTAACGCGGGGGGCGTCAAGCTCGGAGGAAAAGACGTCGTAAGCCTCGTCGGAGAGCGAATTGCGAAGGTAGATGAAGGTTTCCTCCCCCTCCCCCTCGGAAAGCAGGTCCGCCTCCAAAACGGGCAGGCGGCATTCTCTCGCTCCCGCAACGAAAAGGTCGGAAAGCACGGCGCGGTCAATTCCCGACAAAAGAGAAAGCGAGCGGTTAAGCGGCGATTTCAATTCGGCGGGAGTGCCTTCGGTCGATGGGGTGGCGGTGATTTTTTCGTCGGTGCGGACCGCGGAAAGAATTTCGTAGCCAAAAAGACCGTCGGACGCGAGTGCGCGCGCATAGGTGACGAGCGCGCTTGCCATATCGTGAAGCTCCAGGATACGAAGCTCGGTAAGCGTTGCCGTCCTTTCGGAAATGCGGGAAAGATTTTTTATTGTGTTTTCAGCCGCAAAAAAGGCGTTTTGCATAGCAAATCCCTCCCAAATCCGTGAAAATTTACGCGCAAGCCCACGTACACGCATATATTATATAATAAAAAAATGAAAAAGGCAATAAGATTTTTTGAAGTTGATAAATTTTTTCGTTTTCTCCCCTTGATTTTTGGAAATATGTGTGATATAATAACACACGGTTTCAAAACCGCCACGCCGGTATGGTGGAATTGGCAGACGCGTCGGACTCAAAATCCGAAGGTAGCAATACCGTGTCGGTTCGACCCCGACTACCGGCACCAAACGAAAAACGGAGAGCCTTGCGTTCTCCGTTTTTTGTTTCGCTGTTTGGCTTGGGGGTCGAACCGTTCAACGCATAGCGTTGGATTGAATTGCGGTGTACCGAAGCCGTGGTAGATTGAGAGCTTGCCGCAATTCTTGGTTCAGACCCCGACGGAGTAGATTAATTTCACACATTCTTTTATTTAAAAATACTCTTGACATTTTGGGTGGGATAGGCTACAATGCTCAATAGAATGTTTTTTTGCAGGTGCCAAATGAAGAAACCGAATTACAAGCTTACTATTGGGGCGTGCTGTATCACCTCTGTGACGCAGGCGATAACGCTTAACCTTTCGCCTTTGTTTTTTGTCGTTTTTAACGAGCAATTTGGAATAAGCCTTACGAAAATCGCGCTGCTTATTTCAATGAACTTTACAATACAGATTTTTATGGATTTGACAGCGCCCCTTTACGTTGACAAAATCGGCTACCGCGCTTCGGTAATTATCGGAATGGTGGCATCGGTTTTGGGTATTGCGGCACTTGGTACGCTTCCGCTTCTGCTTCAAAATAAATACCTCGGTTTGATGATTTCGTCGGCAATATGTGCAATCGGCGGCGGTATTATAGAGGTGGTGACAAGCCCGATTGTCGATGCCCTCCCAAGCGAGTCAAAGCGCGGTGCAATCTGTCTTTTGCACTCCTTTTACTGTTGGGGACACGCGGCTGTTATACTGTTTTCAACGCTTTATATTTTTGCCTTTGGTATGGGAAATTGGTACTACCTCCCGCTTATTTGGTGTGTAGTTCCCATAACCGCCCTTGTGCTTTTTACCTTTGTTCCGATTGTGGAGCTTTCGGAGGTGAAGGCACATTCCTCCACAAAAAAGCTGTTTTGCGAGGGCGGCTTCTGGCTGCTTCTTTTGCTTATGATTTGCTGTGGTGCGTCCGAGCAGGGTATGGCGCAATGGGCGTCGCTTTTCATTCAGCAGGGTCTTGGAATTTCAAAGGCGCTCGGCGACCTTTTCGGTCCGTTCATATTCGCGATTTGTATGGGCACGGGAAGGATTTTGCTCTCGCTTTACGGAAAAGGTGTGCGCCTTGAGCGTTGGCTCTTCGGCTCGTTTGCTCTTGCGCTTTTGTGCTACGTCGGGGCGGCTGTTTCTCCCCTTCCCGTCCTTTCACTTATAGCCTGTGCCGCCTCGGGTGTGGGCGTTGCGATACTTTGGCCCGCGACGCTTTCTCTCGCGGAGGAAAGGCTTTCAAACGTGGGCACGGCGATGTTTGCCTATCTCGCGCTTGCGGGTGACGTAGGCTGCACGCTCGGTCCCGACCTTATCGGTATGGCGTCGGATGCGGTTGTTGCGGCGGGTAACGAGGGGCTTATTGCCCTTTTCGGCGGCGACCCCGCGGGCGCGGGTATGAAAATCGGTATGCTTCTTGCAACCGTGTTCCCCATTTTGGCACTTGTGATAATAGTGCTGTTCTCGCGGCTTATGAAAAGGCGGAGCAGCTTGCCCGATTTAAAACGGTAAAAAATAGCAAAAAGGACTGCATTTCTTACTGCAGTCCTTTTTTTCGGGGTAAATATTTACGGGTCGCCGTCGCTTCCGCTTATCGGGCGTATGCGGTTCTTTTTTTATGCGCTTTACCAAGACGCCGTCACCTTCGTTTACCGAGCGTATGCGGTTTTTTTACGCGGTTAACGGCTTTCGCCATATTTGATTGCGCGCGCGAGGTAGCGGTCAATAATTCCCTGCTTTTTAAATTCGGGGAGGAACATAAGGACGCTTGCGACCGCGATAATAAGCGCCACGGGATTAAAGCCTCCGAGCGAAATTCCGCGGATAACAGAATATATGAGAAGACCGAGAATTACCGCGTAAAAGGCGGGGGCGGTGGTGATTATTCCGCAAAGGCGGGTGACTCCGTTTTTTTCGGTAATTCGCCCGAAAAACAGCGTGCCGACAATAAAGCCGTTGTCCTTGCTCTCGCCGCCCACGAAGCGGCAGGTCATAGAAAGCCAACGCCCGCGCTCCTTTACGAGCATTTGGGGTCTTCCGCGCTTTTCGTCGAATTTCACGCGCTCGTTTACTCGGTTACAGTCCTTTAGCACCGAGAGAAGCTCCTCCCTTGGGAGGGTGGTTTTTTTATTTACGAAAATCATACTCAATCCTCAAGGCAGGCGTAGATTACGTTACGAAGTCTCGGAATAACTATTTTATGAAGCGCACCCATATGCTCCGCGTGGAAAACGGCTACGCGATTTTCGGGGTCGGCGGAAAGGTAGGAAAGTCGCGCGCCGTCCCAGCCAAACTCACCGAGGGGTGCGAGGTTGCCCGCGGTGTATGCCGTGATATTCGTGCGGACGCCAAAGCCGTAGCCGTAGCCCGGATTTTGCTCCATAACCATAGTTTTAAGCACCTCCGGCTCAAGGTGATTTGCGCGCATAAGCTCCACACCGTAGCGGGAGAGAATGCGGTTGCCGTTTTTACCCATACCGAGGTGTGCGAGCGCGTCGGCAAGCAGTATCTGGTCATCGACACAGGAGATAAGTCCCGCGCCTCCGCTTTCGTATTCGGGTCCAAAGTTGAAATCGTTACGGGTTACGGGGATTTCCACAGCCCTCTTATTAAGCGAATCGTATTCGTATTGGGTATTCATCATTGCCTTTTTCTCCTCGGTCATACCGAAGGAGGTGCGGTACATTCCAAGCGGGTCGAAGATGTTTTCGCGCATATATTCGCCAAGCGGCATACCCGAAATAAGCTCCACGAGTGCGCCGACAACGTCAAGGCAGAGGCTATACTGGAATTTCGTTCCAGGCTCAAAGTCAAGCGGGTCGGAGGCAAGCGCACGCGCGACGTCGAGGGTCGGGCATCTTCCCGCGGTTTTCTCTCTTACAGAGAGAATGGACGGCTTTTTGAGGTCGTAGTCAAGTCCCGCGGTCATCGTCAAAAGGTGCTTTACCGTCATAACGTTCTTCGCGGGAACAATATCAAAGCCGCCGTCGGGTCGGGGTCTTTTTACGGTGATGTCCTTGTACTCGGGGAAATAGGCGTAAACGGGGTCGGAGAGCAGCATTTCGCCGCGCTCGAGAAGCTGTGTTGCCGCAACGCAGGTGGAAACCTTTGTCACCGAATACATATGGTAAAGGGCGTTATCCCGCACGGGAGTGCGGTAGCGAATGCTGTCAAAGCCCGACTGGTAGCGGAAAACCTCCTTATGGTCCTTATAAACCACGGTATCGCTTCCGGGCACACCGAGCATAGGCAGATAAAAGTCAAGAAAATCTCTTAATGGCTGAAAATTCATCGTTATATCCTCATTGGCAAAAAATATTGGCGTTTTTTGGGGCTTTGCGTACCCCGTGTTAAATTTTCGCGTCGGGAAAGCGTTTTTTCGGCTTACTTAAGCTCAAGGACGGTGACTCCCGCATCCCCCTCCCCGTATTCGCCGTGGCGGTAGGATTTTATGCGCTTGTCGGCTTTGAAGTATTTCCAAAGCGCGGCACGGAGTGCGCCAGTGCCCTTTCCGTGAATGATGCGAAGGATTTTTATTCCTGCGAGTATCGCATCGTCGATGTATTTATCAACGAGAAACCAGGCGTCGTCGCCTATCATCCCGCGCACGTCAAGCTCGGGCTTGAAGCTCGTGTTTACGGTACGCTTTACCTTTCCCTCGTTGACCCTCGGCTTCGGCTCGTCGCGGCGGACGAATTTTACGTCACCGTCGATAAGGCGGAGCTTGTCCTCGGTAACCTTCGTTTTCAAAATTCCCGCGGTTACGGACACGAGTCCCTTTTTGTCGGCAAGGGCGGTTACGACGCCCTCCTTTCCAACCGTGACGAGATAAACCCTGTCCCCAACCTTCAGGGGGCGTGGGAGCTTGTAATCCTCGTCAAGCGCGATTTCGCGGACGTCAACCCCCTCGAAGAGCTTTTCGCTCTCTCGCATACGGCGGTCAACCTCGGCGCGGGCGCGCTGTGCCATTTCGTCGCGCTTTTCGCGGTTCTCCTGGCGTCTTATATCGTCGAGCTGCTTGAATATAAACTCGCTCGTGGCGCGGGCGGAGTCCAAAATCTGCCTCGCTTTAAGGAGCATTTTTTGAATTTCGTCCTCGCTTTTCTTTATTTTTGCGTTAAGCTCGGCTTCTCTTCTTTCCGCCTCGCGTCGGGACTCGGCGAGGATTTTTTCGCTCTCTTGGCGTGCGCGCTCCATTGCTATTCTATCACCCTCAAGGCGGTCAATCACGTCCTCGAAGCGTTTATCGTCCTTGTCGATAAGCTCGCGCGCGCGGGCAATTACCTCGGGGTCTATTCCGAGCTTTTCGGATATTGCAAAGGCGTTGGATTTACCCGGTGTACCCACAACGAGGCGGTAGGTCGGGCGAAGCGTTTCAACGTCAAACTCACAGGAGGCGTTCATTACCCCGTGGGTATTTAGCGCGTAAATTTTCAGCTCCGCATAGTGCGTCGTGGCGGCGCAAAGCGCGCCCGCGCTTCGCGTTTTTTCAAGTATAGATATGGCAAGAGCCGCGCCCTCCACGGGGTCGGTGCCCGAGCCAAGCTCGTCAAAGAGGGCAAGCGAGCGAGGTCCGACGCTTTTCAAAATCTCGCCCACCGTAACCATATGCGAGGAGAAGGTGGAGAGAGATGCCTCTATGCTCTGCTCGTCGCCGATATCGACGAGAATTTCGGAAAATACGCCGAGGCTCGACCCCTCCGCGACGGGGATTTGCATTCCCGACTGTGCCATAAGGGCAAAAAGCCCGAGCGTTTTGAGCGTTACGGTTTTACCGCCCGTATTCGGTCCCGTGATAATAAGCGTATCGTACTCCCCGCCCACCGAAACGTCGATGGGGACAACCCTTTCCTTCGGGATAAGGGGGTGGCGCGCACGGCGAAGCTGTATTATCTGCTCGCTTTTTATATTCGGCATATTCGCGCGCATATTCGTGGCGAGAGTTGCCAGCGCAAAGCAAAAGGCGAGGTCGGTTATATTGTGATAATTCGCGGCAATCGCGCCCTGAAATTCGGCAACCTCCGCGGAAAAGGCGGACAAAATGCGCTCTATTTCGTGGGTTTCCTCCGCCGCGAGCGTTTTAAGCTCGTTATTAGCCTCCACGACAGCCATAGGCTCTACGAAAAGGGTTGCACCCGTCGAGGAGGTGTCGTGGACGAGTCCCTTTATTTCGGAGCGATACTCCGCCTTTACGGGGATAACGTATCTGCCGTTTCGCATAGTTACGATATTTTCCTGCAGATACTTGATTTTTGCGCCCCCGACGTAGCCCGAGAGGGTGTCCTTTATTTTGTTATTCGTATTCCTTATTTTACGGCGAATGTCGGCGAGGGTGGGGCTTGCCTCGTCGGCTATAAGCTCCTCGGACAAAATTGCGCGCGTAATCCGTCGCTCAAGCTCGCGGTTTGGGAGCATACGGCGGAAAATCGGCTCTAACACCGTTTCAAACGGAATATTTATTTCAACGTAGTCGCAAAGCCCCGCCGCACAGCGAAGAAGCGCCGCTACGTCCAAAAGCTCGCGCGGGGAGAGGGTTGCGCCCTTATACGCGCGGTCGGCGGCGGGGACGACGGACTCGGGCGCGAAAAAGGAGGGATACCCCTTTGCCGCGATAAGCCGCTTTGCGTCGTCGGTGCGCTGCTGTCTTTCTCTTACCGTATCGGCATCGTCACTCGGCATTAGGGCGTAGGCGCGCGCACGCGCGCCCTCCGTGGCACATACCTCGGCAAGCATTTCTATTATCTTATCGTACTCAAGCGTTTTGAGAGTTTTTTCGGTAAACTGCATTTTTTCTCCGTTGGTTTTCCCCGCCCTCCCTCTCGGTGGGTGGGAACGTATTTAAAATCGGATTTGTAGCCGTGCTTCGGACTTGTAGCCGTTAACGGCTTTTCGGGCGTTATTTCGGCTTTTTGGGAAGGACGACGTTGTGAATGTAGTCAAGACCCGCAAAATCGCGGTCAAGCTGTCGCACGAGGTAGCTTTCCGCCGCGCGGGAGAAGCAATCCAAATCCTCCCCAACGAGGGTAAAGGAAAACAGCTTTTCAAGCGGACAGCCGATGGAATATTCAAGCGCGGCACGCGCTCCCTCTGTAATAATTAAGGTTTGGTGCGGCTCCGTGTCCGTATCCTCCGCGCCGAGGGCGGTGCATTCGGCACATTTAAGGCTTCCCGTGACAACGTCAAAATAAAGCTCGCGCCCGCGCGCTTCGCACTCCGAGCAGCCCGTAACGTCGGGCATATAGCCGATATGCGAGAGCAGGCGTATTTCAAACGCCGCCTTTATGAGTCGGTGGTCGTTTTTTCTTTCGGAGGAGGCGTAAAGCGTGTTAAGAAGCAGGCGCATCAAATCCGCGTCAGGCTCTGCCGTTGCGATATGCTCGAAAAGCTCTAACACGTAGAAATTGAGGCTATACCCCTCAAAATTCATCATTCCGCAGTCGAAAAAGCGTATATTGCTTATCTCCGAGGACCAGAGCTTGTCCTGCTTTTGCACAACCGTAAACTCGGAATAGGCAAATTCGGCGGTAGAGGAGGTGCCGCTTTTTCCGTCCATACGCTTTGCACCCCTTGCGTAGATGCTCATAATTCCGCGCTCGTGCGTATAGACGGTGAGCATACGGTCGCTGTTCTTTACATCAACCGCGCGAAGCACTACCCCGCGCACTACATCCTTTTTCATTCGTCGTCGCGGTAGCCGAAGCCGCTTATGCTATATCCGCTGTCGCGCCAGTTTTCCTTTACGCGCACATAAAGGTCGAGAAATACCCGAGTGTCGAGCATTCTTTCTATATCCTCTCTTGCGTGCGTGCCGATGGTTTTGATGGTAGCGCCGCGCTTTCCGATTATAATTCCCTTATGCGACTGCTTTTCACAGTAGATTTCCGCGCGGATTGATACTACCCCGCCCTTTTCCTTCCATTCCTCGATGGTTACGGCGGTGCCGTGGGGGATTTCCTCGTCAAGCGTGCGAAGGAGCTTTTCGCGGATTATCTCCGCGGCGATTACTCGCTCGGGCTGGTCGGTTATCATATCCTCGTCAAAGAGCCATTCGCCCTCGGTGAGATATTGCTCGCATTCGGCAAGAAGCGTGTCCACGCCCTTTCCGTTTTTGGCGCAAAGCGGGATAACCGCATCGAACTTGAACGCGGCATCGTAGGCGGCAATGGTTTTTGCGATATTCGCGGGGCGGACGGTATCCACCTTGTTTATAACGAGAATGGCGTGAAGGGCGTCCTGCTCAAATCTTTTGATAATTTGTGCCTCTATGTCGCCGACCTCCTCGCGCGCCTCTACGACGAGGATTGCGAAATCAACTCCGCCGAGGGTTTCGGACGCGGTTTTTACCATAAAGTCGCCAAGTCGGGTGCGTGGCTTGTGCATTCCCGGGGTATCGAGGAAAACGTACTGGTCCTCCCCCTTCGTGTATATTCCCGTTATGCGGTTGCGGGTAGTTTGCGGCTTTTTGGACACTATCGCGACCTTTTCGCCGACAATGCTGTTAAGCAGGGTGGATTTTCCGACGTTTGGACGTCCTACGAGTGCGATAAACGCTGTTCTTTGCATAATTTTTCTCCGTATAAAAAAGTCATAAATCACGGCTTCGCCGTGTATATCACCAACGCGAAGCGTTGCATCTCATCCGCCATCGGCGGTATATCGTCACGGCTTTGCCGTGCATATCATCAACGCAAAGCGTTGCATCCTTACAGGCTTTCAATAATTTCTCTTTGCCTTCTGCACTGCTCCTCGTCGTCCTCCGGCGAGCGCTCGTGGTCGTAGCCGAGAAGGTGGAGGGTTGAATGAATTGTGAGGAATGAAACCTCGCGCACGAGGCTATGCGAAAGCTCGTCTGCCTGCTCCCGCGCCCTTTCAAGCGAGATTACGATGTCACCGAGAGAGCAGCCCGCCTCGCACTCCGCGTACGGAAACTCCCCGTCGTACATCGGGAAGGAGAGGACGTCGGTCGGCTTGTCCACTCCGCGGTATTCCTTGTTTAGTCCGTGGATATATTCGTTATCGGCAAAGGTAACCGACACCTCCGCATCAAAGGGAAACTCCTCGTATTTAAGGGTGGCGAGGATTGCGCTCCTTACCGCGCTTTTTAATTCGTATGAAACGGCAAAGCCGTCGCTTTTTGAGAAATAGATACGAAGCTTCATTACCTTTTATCCTTTCTTTCCGCCTTTTTTGCGGCTTTTTCCTTTTCGTAGCCGTCGTAGGCGGCGATTATTTTTCTTACGAGGTGGTGGCGCACCACGTCCCTTTCGGAAAATTCAAAGATTTCAATTCCCTCGATGCCGCCGAGGATTTTTGCCGCCACAGAAAGACCGCTTCCGACACCGCGCGGCAGGTCGGTTTGCGAGAGGTCGCCCGTGACAACCGCCTTTGAATTATAGCCGAGGCGGGTGAGGAACATTTTCATTTGCTCGGGGGTAGTATTCTGCGCCTCGTCGAGAATGATAAAGGAGTCGTCGAGCGTGCGCCCGCGCATATAAGCGAGCGGTGCGATTTCAATAGTGCCGCGCTCGAGATACCGTTGAAAGTTCTCTGCACCGAGCATTTCGAAGAGCGCATCGTAAAGCGGGCGAAGATAGGGGTCGATTTTGCTCTGCAAATCCCCGGGTAGGAAGCCGAGCCTCTCGCCCGCCTCCACAGCGGGACGGGTAAGGATAATTCGGTTTACCGATTTATCGCGCAGAGCCTCCACCGCCATTGCAACCGCGAGAAAGGTTTTGCCCGTTCCCGCAGGTCCGAGTCCGAGGACTACGGTATTTTTCTTTATGGCGTTTATATATTTTTTCTGACCTATGGTTTTCGCCTTTATCGGCTTTCCGCGGTTGGTGATGCAGATAACGTCGCCCGAAAAGCTCTCGGGTCGCTCGTCAAGACCGTCGCGCACAAGACCGATAACGTACTCCACGCTCTGCTCCGATAGGGTTTCGCCGTTTCCGACCATAAGCTTTAGGTACTCAAGCACGCGCACCGCGCGGTCGGCATTTTCGGCAGTACCGCTTATTACGATTGCATCGCCGTATTCGTCGCTGTCGTTTCGGTTGGTAATCCTTACCTCGAAGGCTCGCTCTATCATTCGGACGTTGATGTCAAAGCTTCCGAAAAGGGCAGCCGTTGCCTCCGACGAGCGTGTCATTACTATTCTTTCAACCACCGTTAATCCTCCGTTTTAATTTCAACCACGCGCCCGACCTGTGCGCTGTAAACCGCGAGGCTTTGCATTTTGTAGCCGCCGTCGGTAAACTCGCCCTCGGTTTTTAAGGAAATCAAATCCCTTCCCAAAAGGGCGGAATTAAGCCTTTCGGTATGGGCATTCCCCGCCGCAATAGGCAGCTCCGAATCCGAGAGGGTGCGGACGCTTTGCTCGGAATATGCGTATTTTCCGCGGACTACCGTCACGGGAAGCCGCCGTCCGAGAAGCGTGATATTGCTTTTTTCCTCTATTATAGCACATCCCTCGGGCAAATTTCCATAGCTTTGAAAAATATTTATATTAAAATTAAAAATTTTTACCGAAAGCGCGGCGAGAGCGCCCTCGCGCGTGACTGATTCGACGCTCCTTCGGGAGATTTCGGTGGTAATACGCTCGGAGGACGTGCCGCGGACGATGCCCTCCGCCATTACGTATTCGGTGCCGCCCTCCCCCTCTACAATTCCCGAAATCAGAAGCTCGCCCTCGCGCACGGTGTCGCCCACGCTCACGGCGGCAGAGCCGCGCAGGACGGTAATTTCCTCTATGACGCAATCACAGGAGGCAACGATATTCGCTGCGGTAAAGGCGGGCGGTGCGACGGGCACGGAGTCAAGCTCCAGGACGCTTACGTAGGCGGTGCGTCCCCTTCGGTTAATGCTTATCCAGGAGAGGGTGTCCGAGGCTTGCAGGACGGAAAGCTCCACGGCGCTTTCGTCGGTTTTAGACCAGCGAGAGCCAACGCCAAAGCCCGCGGCGTCAAGCTCGGCAATAATTTGCTCCTCGCTTACCCGTCCGTTGCCCGAAATTTGCACGTCAAAGACGAGGTCGGAGGAAAAAATGCAGAGAAAAAGCGAAATCACAACCGCCCCAACCGTCGGAATATGCCGCGAAAGCGAGATAATCAACCCGCCTATGCCGCGAGGCTTTGCGACCTCCCTTGCACCGAGGGCGTTTATTTGCTCCCGAAGCCCCTTTGCCGTGGGGATAGACAGGACAACCGTGCCGCGCGGGGTCAGGGTTGCGGTGCGGGAGCTTGACAATGCGAGATTTATAAGCTCCCTTGGCGAGTCGAGCGAATACTCTCGACAGCCGAAAAGAAAATATTCAAGACGCAAAATTTACCTCCGTAATTTATATAAACGAGCCGATGAGAAAGGCCGCATCGGGGTTATTTTGGTTTTTGCACGGGGCGGGCGGAATACCGCATTAACCTCGGTGACGGTTATTCCCGCATTAACCTCGGTGACGGTTATTCCCGCCTTCCGTAGGACATTTCTACGCCTTTTATTTTGCCGTAAACGGCAAGCGTGCGGCTTTCAAGTGCCGTCACGGTAAGGCGCTCCCCGAAAATAAAAAGACGCCCCGAATGCGAAAGCAGGGTTATTTCCTCACCCGAAAGCTCGGTGACGGAGATTACGCCCGAAACGAGCATCACCGCGCCGAGGCGGGATTTTTTCATCTCAAGCGAAAGCCCCGCGGCAAGCGTCGGGGAAAGGGCGGCAAGGCTCATTCGCCTTTTTGCTTTTGTCATTTTTACGCTCCGTATTTCATAAGGGTTTACTGTTAGAATATATGGCGTGGGGGTGGTTTATATGACCGATGAGAGTATGCGTGCGGGGCGTTTTTGGAAAAGGCGCGGTGTGCCGCGGCGCAGAAACGACGTCGTGATATCTGGTATGGCGGCGGGCGGGGAGAGCTTTTGCGTGCGGAGGCTTTTTTCGGAGGCTTGCTCGCTAATATGCCTTTTTGCAGTGGTGTGCTTTGCGCTTTTTTATTCGCGGGAGGCGGGGGAATTTGCCCTTTCGGGAATGCGGCTTGCGGTGCTTGCCGTCATTCCCTCCTCCTTCGTTTCGATGCTGGTTTGCGACCTTTACAGGCGGGTCGGCTACCCCGAGCGCATTTCGTTTTTCGGGAGGCTCTTTTCCCTTCTTTTCGGTATTTCCCGCGCGGGGCTTCGGGCGTTTTTGCTCGGCAATCTTTGCGGCTTTCCGATGGGGGCAAGAGAGGCGGGCGAGGCATACTCCGAGGGTCTTATTTCAAGGGAGGAGGCGGAGCGGCTTTTGCCGATTTGCACCAACCCCTCGCCCGCCTTTACGGTTGGGGTTGTGGGCGGTATGCTCGGTGATTTTCGGGTGGGAGTGCGCCTCTTTTTCTGCGTGCTTTCGTCGGCTGTAATCTGCGGTGCGGTTTTTCGCAAAAGGGGGCAATCTTTATCAGTTCCGAGTGTTATAGTACGGCAGAAATACAATCTCGTTCAAAGCGTAAGAGGCGCGGGAGGGGCGTGTATAACGCTCGTTTCATTTATTTCGTGCTTTTCGGTGGTGCTTGGCTTCTTAAAAAAATACGTCGGCTTTTTGCCGTTGCGCTACGCGCTTTTCGCGCTTTTAGAGGTGGCGGGTGGGGTTAATTTTTTCATAAACGAGGCGCAGCTTTCGCCCGCGGCTTCGGGTGCGCTTACCGCCCTTTCGCTCGGCTTCGGAGGTCTTTCGGTAATGCTTCAATCGGCGGCGTTTGCCTCGGATTACGGGCTTCGGCTTCGCGGTTATTTGCCCGTAAAGCTGTTGCAGGGCGCGCTCTCCGCCGCGCTGTTTTTGCTGCTTGAAATCGGGGTGTAGTTTTTTGAGTACGGAGGTTAGAACGCCTTTTAACGCAGCTTTCAAGGCAGGACCTTCGACTGCGTTCACAGTGAGGGGCGTGAGGGATTTGGGGGTTGCCAACCCTTCCCTCGCAACTCTCGTCCCCATTCTCTCAAAAGAGAAGGCTTTTGGGTGCGGTGTAAAAAAAAGGACACCCGCAAGATGCGGGTGTCCCGTGGTTATTCGATATCCGTAAGTGGGAAATACTGTACTCCGTTGTGGTCAAACCACACGCGATTGGAAAGGTCGATGCCACAATCGTCGCAGACGAAGTTAGAGTTGTCGTCGCGGTGGGTGTTTCCCGTACAGCCTCCGTTTTGCTCGCCGTTTCCACCGTTGTCGGGAGTCTTATTTCTGCAGGCTACGAGAGCGAGAGAAAGCAGAAGGACAAGCAAAAGCGCGATAATTTTTTTCATAGGCGGTATTCCCTTCCTATTTTATTTAAAGGCGTTAATTACTTTGAAAGTCTTGCTTCAAGTGCTGCAAGCTCGTCGTAAAGCTCGGCGGGAACTCTTTCTCCAACCTGTGCATAGAACTGACGGATAGCGGCACAGTCCTCAAGCCAAAGCTCCTTGTCAACCGAGAGAAGCTCGACGAGGGTATCGTGGGAGATGTCAAGCCCCTCCACGTTGATATCGTCGGGATTGGGAACGTAACCGATAGGAGTTTCAACGGCGTCAACCTTGCCCTCGCAGCGAGCGAGAATCCACATAAGGACGCGCATATTGTCGCCGAAGCCGGGCCAGATGAAGTGACCCTCGTCATCGGTTCTAAACCAGTTGACGTGGAAAATCTTCGGGGGATTTGCAATCTTTTTGCCCATATTGAGCCAGTGTGCCCAGTAGTCGCCCATATCGTAGCCGACGAAGGGACGCATTGCCATAGGATCGCGGCGAACTACGCCGACAGCACCTGCTGCCGCAGCGGTGGTCTCGGAAGCCATAATGGAGCCGACGAAGGTACCGTGCTGCCAGCCCATAGACTGGTAAACGAGGGGTGCGGTCTTTGCACGTCTGCCGCCGAATACGATTGCGGAAATCGGAACGCCCGCGGGATCATTGAACTTGTCGGAGATGCAGGGGCAGTTAGCCGCCATAGCGGTAAATCTGGAGTTGGGATGAGCGCCCGAGGTGCCAACCTTATCAGCCTTGTCGTACTTCTTGTAATCCCAAGGCTCGCCTCTCCAGTTGAGAGCGTTCTTGGGGGGATCGTTGTCAAGACCCTCCCACCAAACGGTATTGTCATCAAGATTGTGGCAAACGTTGGTGAAAATGGTATCCTTCATTGCAGTGTGAAGCGCGTTGGGGTTGGAATTCTCGTTTGTACCGGGAGCAACG
>JAFXHU010000017.1 GCA_017533565.1 Clostridia bacterium | reverse complement strand
GGCAAATTTTTAGGTGGTTATTTTTTTGTTACGGAAATGGCGACTCGGATGGGGCTCGAACCCACGACCTCTAGCGTGACAGGCTAGCGCTCTAACCAACTGAGCTACCAAGCCATTCCGTAAATCGGTTTTCACCGTGGTGGAAAGTACAGGGCTCGAACCTGTGACCCTCTGCTTGTAAGGCAGATGCTCTCCCAACTGAGCTAACCTTCCGTCAAATGCCTAACCATTATATCAAACAGTTTTTCGTTTGTCAAGAGGTTTTCAAAACTTTTTTAAAAAAATTTTTACGCCGTATCTTTCGGGTGCGTAAAACCCGTTTCCACGCATATTTGTTTGCACCAAAACTGTCCATTGTTCATAATTTACTATAAGGTTGTGCCGAATTTGTTATATATAACGGATAAAATGTGAACAATTTTAGAAAATTTCTAATTATCTATTGACTTTGCTCATTTCTTTATATAAAATGAAAACGAAGAAGGCAAGACACCATCTTACACTTTTATTTTAAAAGGAGGGCATAAAATGAAAATGCTCAAAAAAGTTTTAATACCCGTTCTCCTTATAACCGCCCTGATGCTTACCTTCGCGCTTACCTCCTGTAAGAAGGAATGCGCCCACGAATACGGCGAGTGGACGGTTACAAAGGAGGCAACCTGTACCGAGGACGGAACACAAGAAAGAACCTGTTCGATTTGCGGTGAAACCGAAACACAAACGATTAAAGCCACGGGTCATAGCGCAGAGGAGCTTCTCTGTGGCGTATGTGGCGAAACCGTAGTCGGAGTTGACTCGCTCCTTCCCTCTATCGACACAGAGTCACTCTCCTCCGTCGGAGTAGTGATAAAGGACGTTGTTCTGACCGAAAGCGATGAGGATTACAAGAGCGTACAGACCCTCGAGCTTGCAGAGCTTGTTGTTTACCTTGACGAAAACGGCAGCCTTGCGGGATACGGCACGGGCACGTCCTCTCTCCGTTACAGCTACGGCGATGTTAGCGAAACCGAAACCGTCTCCGTCAATGCCTTTCTCGAAAACGGCAAGATTTATTTAAGCAATATCGACTCCGAGAAAGAGTATTACAGTGTTTTGGACCTTGAGAATTATATCCTCCAACAGGATGGCGTAGCGGAAGCCATAGAAATGATTACCGTGCTTCTCCCCTCCGTTGAGACTTGGATTAACGAAAGCCTGCTTCCCTGCTTCGGCGAATTTACCGCGCCCGAGGGCGTAGAGCTTCCCGAGCTGAACGAGGCTACCGCCAAAAAGGCTCTCACAAAAATTCTCGACCTTTTCTTCAAGGTTGAAACAACCGAAAACGGCGTAAGCGTTATACTCGACCTTTCTATTATTAAGGAAGCAAACGACGCGCTGAAGGAAAAAACGGTAGCAGAGCTTATCGACCTTCTCGGCGGCGAGGGTACGTTCCTTCAAATTCAGGGACTTATTCCCACGCTTCTCAATTTCTCTGTCGATGACCTTATTAAGTTTATTAACCTTAACCTCGGCGTAGATATTCCAAAGCTTCTTACCGCGCTTGACGAGCTTGCTGCTATTATCACGGGCAGCGAGGAGGCTACGTTTGAAATGCTCGTTGGTCTTGAAGGCGATATAGATGCAATCCTTGCCGACGAGGAATTCCTTGCGCTTGACGTAAAAACGCTTCTTATGTCCGCGCTTGAGCTTACAGAGGAAACCGAGCTTATCGCATTTATCGCGCAAGTAACCGAGATGCTGAATACAACCACCGTATATCAGCTTCTTGAGGTGAGCGAAAGCGACATCCAGCTCGTCAGCGACGTGATTGACGGGATTATAGCAGCGCTTTCCTACGAAATCACTGTTGACAAGACAGGAAAGTTCGTAAGCGCAGAGCTTAAAGTTAATATCCCCGATACGGAAACCGTTATTACCGCCAACATCACCGCGGAAAAGATTTATATCAACGCAAACGACGGTAGCGAGGATAACAACATCACCGTTGAGATAATCCCCGGCTATACCCCCAACCCCGATATGGAAAAGCTTGCGGAAATAAAGGAAAAGCTTTCCGTCAGGGTTGAGATTAACGAGGAAATTCTTGCAGCAAACGACCTTCTTCCCATTTACGCAGAGGATGGAACCACTATTATCGGCGGATTGTATATCGGCTCTATCATTAATATGATTCAAAACGAGGACGGCAGCATAAGCTTCAGCGCAATTGCGTCGTTTGTCGATATAAGCAAGCTTATCAGCTTTAACATTACGGACTACAACTGCAAGGAAAAATACGAACACGAATACGTTCTCGCCGCAACCGAGGAAACGTGGAGCTACGCTGTCGATGCTGCTCTTGCGGAAGAGGTTTTAGCCCTTGACGAAGTTCAATCCCTGTACGACGCTTGCCTGTGGATCGTCCTTAATTCCGAGGTTGAGTACGTGGTGGTCAACTCCACGCCTAAAGACTACTCGATAGAATTTTCCATAAATTTGGAAAACTGGGAAAGCTGGGAGCTTATCGATTCGGCAGATCACGCTCTCAAGTATGACTACGAGCTTTCGGTTTTAGAGTATGACGTTAGCTGCGGTGAAATCTACACTTACGTTTACGTATGCGAAGATTGCGGACATATCGAATCTAACGAATACGTTAAGGAGCACGGCGAAGAGGTCGTCATTGCCTCCATAGAATACAACGAGGAGTCCGGTACGTATTTGGTCGGCTACGACTGTTCTTGCGGAATTGAATTCTGCACGCTTAATCTGACGTTTAAGGGTGATGTAGCCGTAACGCCGAAGAAAGCAGTCGGTGAAAACGGTGACCCCATTGATTTTTATTTCGCTGTTGAAAGCTCCGGTACGTACGAGATAACCATCTCCGACGCAAGCGGTGACGGCTACTTACATTGGTATCGGGATAACGGTTACATCGATACGTCTTACTACCGCTACGGAGAGAGCTCCTCCACAACGCTCGATATTACAAGCGGTGAAGTCAGCTACTTCAACTTATATTTCTATTCTTACGAGGAAACGAACACCGTCACCGTAACCTTTACAATGGTTGGCGGTAACGGATAATAGCAAAGACGCAAATATCACTTCCCCCGCGGAACTTCCGCGGGGGCTTTTTTATCGCAATGCACCGCGTTATTTCATAGCATTGGGAATAATACATAAAAATCGCGAGCCGCCCGACCGATTTTTTTCATCCGTCCGTTCAAAAAATACTTTTATTCTATTGACATTTGCCCCCGTGTGTGATAAAATATATTGAAATTAAAATCTTTAATTCGGTACAGAGAGACCGACAAGATTGGTTATACCCACCCCTACACCTACGCGATAGGTGGGGCTTCGTATAGGATGGTCCTGTCGGAATCGGCGGGGCGTTTTTTTATGCCTACCGAACACGGGAGGAAATATGAAGGCGATTTTCGAAAACGCGAAAATATATACCGACGGCACGGAAAAGCGCGCCGATTTGATATTTGACCGTGCAATGCTTTCTCCTATGGGCGACGTATCCGACGTTGCTCACTCTCTCGTTTTTGATAATATTGCTGTTTTACCCGGTTTTTGTGATGCCCACGTGCATTTACGAGAGCCGGGATTTTCTTATAAGGAAACGATGGAAAGCGGCACGGCGGCGTGCGCGCACGGCGGCTACACGGCGGTTATCACTATACCGAATTTGAAGCCCGCACCCGACTGTCCCGAAAATTTAGCGGTACAGCTTGCGGCAATTCGCCGCGGCGCGTCGATACACGTATTCCCTCTCGGCACTATCACGGTCGGCGAGGCGGGAGAGTCCCTCTCGGATATGGCGGGGCTTGCACCGAGCGTTGTCGGATTTTCGGACGACGGCAGAGGAGTACAAAGCGAGGATATGATGCGCGAGGCAATGAAAAAGGCAAAAGCACTCGGTCTGCCGATTGTCGCGCATTGCGAGGATAATTCCCTTCTCCGCGGCGGCTACATTCACGACGGCGAATACGCGAGGGCGCACGGACACCGCGGCATTTGCTCGGAAAGCGAGTGGGGACAGATAAAGCGCGACCTTTCGCTCGTGCGGGAAATCGGCTGCGCCTACCACGTTTGCCACGTTTCGACAAAGGAGAGCGTGGAGCTTATAAGACAGGCAAAACGCGAGGGGCTTGACGTCACCTGTGAAACCGCGCCGCATTATCTTACGCTCACAGATGCCGACCTGCAAGAGGACGGCAGATTTAAAATGAACCCGCCGCTTCGCGCCGAGGAGGACCGCCTTGCCCTTATCGAGGGGATAAAGGACGGCACGGTGGATATGATTGCAACCGACCACGCACCGCACAGCTTTGAGGAAAAGTCACGCGGGCTTGCGGGCAGTATGATGGGTGTTGTCGGAATTGAAACCACATTCCCCGTTTTATATACCTATCTCGTTAAAACGGGTATAATAAGTATGGAAAGGCTCGTAGAGCTTCTTTCGGTAAATCCGCGAAGAAGATTTGGGATAAAAAGCGAGGTTGGATATACGGTATTCGACCTTTCCGACTCCTACGAAATCAACCCCGACGATTTCCTTTCAAAGGGAAGAAGCACACCGTTTGCGGGAATTACCGTGGAGGGCAGATGCCTTGCCACCGTGATTGGCGAAAGAGCCGTTTATCTTGACAAGCGGCTTTTCGGTTAATAAATTCGTTTAATAAAATTTGGAGGATATAAAAATGGCAAAGAGAAAAGACCTCAAAAGAATTATGATTATCGGCTCGGGTCCCATAGTTATCGGACAGGCGGCGGAGTTTGACTACGCAGGCACACAGGCGTGTCTTGCACTCAAGGAGGAGGGCTACGAGGTTATACTCGTAAACTCCAACCCCGCAACGATAATGACCGACACCGTAATCGCGGACAAGGTGTATATGGAGCCGCTTACGCTTGAATACGTGGCGAAAATCATCAGATACGAGCGTCCCGACGCCATCGTTCCCGGTATCGGAGGACAGACGGGACTTAACCTCGCAATGCAGCTTGAAAAGAAGGGCATTCTCCGCGAAACGGGCGTAAAGCTTCTCGGCACGTCCTCCGAATCCATTGAGAGAGCCGAGGACAGAGAGCTTTTCAAGGAGCTTTGCGAGTCTATCGGCGAGCCTGTTATTCCCTCCGACATTGCGAACACGCTTGACGAGGCGGTGGCTGCGGCGGCAAAAATCGGCTATCCCGTCGTGCTTCGTTCCGCCTTCACTCTCGGAGGCACGGGCGGCGGCTTTGCATATTCGGAGGAGGAGCTTCGCGAGCTTGCGGTGGGTGCGCTTACGGCATCCCCCGTGCATCAGGTGCTTGTCGAAAAGAGCGTAAAGGGCTACAAGGAAATAGAGTTCGAGGTTATGCGCGACGGTGCGGATAACGCCATCACCATTTGCGGTATGGAAAACATCGACCCCGTCGGAGTCCACACGGGCGACAGTATGGTTGTCGCACCCATTATGACGCTTAACGACCACGACCTCAAGATGCTTAACGACTCGGCAATCAAGCTTATCAGAGAGCTTAAGATAGAGGGCGGCTGTAACGTACAGTTCGCGCTCAACCCCAATTCGAGCGAATATTACCTCATAGAGGTAAACCCGAGAGTTTCGCGCTCCTCCGCCCTCGCGTCAAAGGCTTCGGGCTATCCAATCGCGCGCGTTACTGCGAAAATTGCGGTCGGTATGACGCTTGACGAGATTGAGGTTTCGGGTGCAAAGGCGTCATTTGAGCCTCGCCTTGACTACGTGGTAGCAAAATTCCCCCGTTTCCCGTTTGACAAGTTTACGTCGGTTTCCAACAAGCTCGGCACGCAGATGAAGGCAACGGGCGAATGTATGGGCATCGGCTCTACGCTCGAGGAATGTATTCTCAAGTCGGTCCGCTCGCTTGAAATCGGCGTTTGCCACCTTCATATGGCAAAATACGACAATAAATCCGACGGCGAGCTTCTTGACTACCTTATAGACTTCCACGACGATAACGCGTTTGTTATTGCGGAGCTTCTTCGCCGCGGTCACACTGTAGGGGAGCTTCACGAGATTACGAAAATCACCGCCTTCTTCCTTGAGTCCTTCAAGAAAATCACGGATATGGAGGCTTCGCTTGCCGCAAATAAGGGTAACGCCGCCGTCCTTTCCGAGGCGAAGAAAATGGGCTTCTCGGATAAATATATTGCAAGGCTTTGGGCTTGCGGCGAGCTTGACGTTGTAAAAGCAAGAAAGGAAAACGGAATTATCCCCGTATTCCGTATGGTTGACACCGCACACGTCGGCGCGTATATTCCCTACTTCTACTCCTCCTACCACGGAGATAATAAATCCCGCCTTACCGACCGTAAAAAGGTCGTTGTGCTTGGCGCGGGTCCGATAAGAATAGGACAGGGCGTAGAGTTCGACTACTCCACCGTACACGCGGTAAACACTATCAGAAACTGCGGCTACGAGGCTATTATAATCAACAACAACCCCGAAACGGTTTCCACCGACTACACCACCGCGGACAAGCTTTACTTTGAGCCGCTTACCGTAGAGGACGTAATGAGCGTTATCGAGTTTGAAAAGCCCGAGGGCGTTATTGCCTCCCTCGGCGGACAGACGGCGATAAACCTTGCCGCACCCCTTGCCGCACGCGGAGTAATGATTATCGGCACGGATTGCGAAGCAATCGACCGCGCGGAAAACGGAGATACCTTTGAAAAAATCCTCGAGGAGCTTGAAATTCCCCAGCCAAAGGGTCAGGCAGTC
>JAFXHU010000016.1 GCA_017533565.1 Clostridia bacterium | reverse complement strand
TTTTTCGCGCGAATTTTCACCTGTTTTTCGCGCGAATTTTCACCTATTTTTCGTGTGGCTTTAATGCGAAAAAATTGACACGGGTGCGGTTGGTTTTTCTTAAATGACAATAATTGTTTACAAAAACCGTTTTTCAATTCGCTCAAAACGGAGGGCGCTTACCGTTGGGTATGATATGCAACGGGGCGCGGAGGCGGCCTTCTATACGGCTTGCTTGCCCTCGCTTGAGCTAACAGCCGCGCTTTTTAACCCGCCTTGCTTTGACATCGTATGCCAAGCGGGTGTGTTTTTTTGCGTTGGTTGCCGTCCCTTCTTTACCAAGCGTGGGGCTGCTACTTTTGCGTTGGTTGCCGTCCCTTCCTATGCCAAGCGGGTTTGCTTCTTCTATGTGGGTTGCCTTTTCCGCTTCGCCGTGTTAGCTGCGCCCTTGGCGTGGCTTTCCCGTTCTTTTTTTGCCGCGCATATTGCCCGATTTTTGGCGCGTGTTGCCGTCTGCATTTGTCGCGCGTGGCGTGTCCTTGGTGTGCCTTTCCCACCTTCGTTTATCCCGCGTACCGCCCACTTTTTTGGTGCGGATTGTTTTTTCCTTTCGGCTGTGCGAGAGGCGTTTTGTGCAAAGAGAACATAAGGTGTGCGCGGGTGTTGTGTATGTTGCTATCATTATTTTAATTATTTTATTTTACCGTCTTGACTTTAAAAAAATCGCGTGTTATGCTAAAATCAGTAAATTACGCAAGGAGGATTTTTTAATGAAAAGCAAATTTTTGAGATTTGTAGCCACATTTCTCATACTTGCTTCCCTCGTGTCCGTTTTCGCGGTTTTCGCTGCTGCCGAAACCTCGGGTGACGTGACGGAGGAAGAAACCGAGAAGCCTAATCTTGAGATTCTGTACAACAGAACCTACGATGAGGGCTGGGACCTTTGGAACGGAGTTGACGACGGTAACATTCCCACCGGCTCATACCCCGTAACCTTTGAATACGAGAGCAACAAGGATTATAGCCTTAACTATTTCTGGCGCTTTACCGTTGACTCTCCCAACAACGTTTTTGCACAGTTCTCGCTCGACAACAACGACAAGGTCGGTACCGTTTTCGAGTTCGATATCAAGAGCGACGACTGGACGAACATCGACAACCTTATGCACTTCGGAACCTCGGGCGGTTCGTCGAGCGACAGATATAACTACCAGCTTGTGTCCATCAGAAATAACCAGCTTTATTTCCACCACTCGACCAACCAGGAAACTGCGGATACCGTTATGTCGGGCACTCCTGCCTTTGAGCTTTCCGACGAGTGGATGCATATCGCCTTCGTATTCAACTACGAGTACGATTCGGACGGCAACCCCGAAACGCCCGAAAATACCTACTTCGAGTATAGCATCTACTACGGCAATACCGAGGAGTACCGTTCTACCGGCGAGCTTACCCACTACGCTACCTTCGTTGCAAGAGGTAAGGGTACTGCACGTGCGGGTAACCTTCTCCGTATCCAGCACACGAATACGCAGGTAAATTCCGCACGCGGAACGAGCATTTGCTTTGACAATATCCAGATCTACAAGCACTCTAACGAGTACGGTCAGGTTTCGATCAACGATACCAACAAGGGTACGAAGGTTAGCGAGGGATACGCTAAAACCATCGATATTCAAACCAATGGCACGGGCGTTACGTCAAAGTCGAGAGGCGACTATATCAACGAGAGCTACTCTCTTAAGATTGGCGTTGACTACGCCTACAACGGAAAGGGCTACTGGAATCTTTCCAACAAGGAGGAAAGAGACGAGCTTCGCATTCCGATTCTTGAAAACGAAAGCGGAGAGGTTTGGGGCGCACCCTTTATGGACGAGGACGGAAATATCTGGGTTGCACTCGAGCCTATTCTCGAATATTGCGGCTACCCCGCGTATAAGCACGAGGACGGCGTTTACGTAGATATTTCCACGGGAACCTCCTCCTCCTTCATATCCACACAGTCTAACGTAGCTACCGTTGGCGGCGAGCGCGTTCAGCTTCGCAATGCTCCGAGATATTACTATCCCGATGGCGACGAGGATAAAAAGTATCTCGCGATGAACGTTTTTGACATTGAAACAATCCTCCCCGACTACTTTGTTGATTACGACGAGATGGGTCTTATCGTTATTTCCGCGTCGTCGGATCCGCAGCTTATAGATAGAGACGTTGACCTCGAAACGATGATGACCATTATGAAATGGTTCGTTTTCGACTTTGCAACCGCAGAGGAAATTTACGAGGACGTTCGCGAAAATACCAACGGCTTTACTCACCCCTACATTCACGCAAATCAGGACACCTTCGATACGCTTCGCGCTATCTTCTACGCGGAGGAGGGCGATCCCAACTACGACCCCGATATCCAGTATTACATCCTTAAGATAATTTGGAGCGGCTTCAACTCGCTCGCTATGTATGCAAAGCTTGACGACGACGGAAGCTACCTTGGACTTATGTCGAAGGAGGAGCAGATCGAGTGGCTCCAGATTTCAAACAAGGTGCAGTTCACCAACGTCACCGATATCGAGGGGCTTGAATACTACGGAAAGAATTATTCCGCAAACAGCGCGCTCAGCAATTACATAAGCAACTACGGTCTTGAGCAGCCCTATTATTCCGAGGAGCTTGGCGGCTTGGGCGCGGGCTACGATACCGCGGGCGGACGCTCCAACGTTGGGGGAAGAACCGCACGTCTTGAGGAAATGGCGTTTGCATACCAGATTACCCGCGACGAGCGACTTCTCTACGCCGCTTACGATATGGCAATCGAGCTTGGAAAGTGGGTACATTGGGGTCCCGGACACTTCCTTAACTGTGCGGACGGCTCTGCTCCCTTCTCCACCTTCCTTGACTGGACCTACAACGGCTACGTGGAGCTTTACGAAAGCGGTGAAACCAAGTACGACGTTTCAAAGCTTGAAACAATCCTTTACGAAAAGGGCGTCCTTGAGGGTATTCTCTCCACAAAGGGCATTTACACTCCGCATCAAAGCCCGCCCGTTGGAAACGGCGGAAGCCTTTACCCCCACCGTGACAACAACTGGAACGCGGTATGTACCGCGGGTATGGCATCTGCGGCGCTTGCCCTTCTCGGAAGCGAAGTTAACTACGATTACATCATTCAATTTAACAAGACCGAGCATGACATCAGCGGCTCTATTGCCGAGTGGTCCGCTTGGCTTATCTCCAGCAATGTCAAAACCCTTATGTACAACGGTATGAAGCAGTATGCTCCCGAGGGCGCGTACATCGAGTCACCCGGCTACTGGGAATACGGTACGAACAATTTCTTCGAGCTTTGCTCGGCGATAAAGACCGCGGCGGGAACCGACTACGGCTTAATGGACTGCTGGGGAATTGATCAGACCTGTTACTTTGCGGTTCATACCGAGTCCTCCGACTTCAAGACCTTTAACTACCATGACGGCTCTATGGGTCAGCAGAACAGCTCCTTCTTCCTTTTCGTTGCCGATCACTTCGGCGATGAAAACCTCGCAAAGGTAAGACTTGAGCATCTTGAGGGTGGAAAGGGCGTTTCGATGTTCGACCTCTTCTACTACCCGATGGGCGAGCTTTCCGACTCGGTTATGGAGTACGATTACTTCTGTAAGCAGCTTGACCTCTACTGCGCGCGCTCCTCTTGGGAAAATGGTGCGCTCTACGTCGGTATGATGGGCGGTATAAACAAGCTCGGTCACGGACAGATTGACGCAGGCTCCTTCGTTTACCACAACGCGGGAACGGTTTGGATTGTTGACCTCGGTACGGAGAACTACAACTCCGCGGGCTTCTGGGGAGAAGCAACCAGATACAGATACTACGTTATGAAGCCCGAGGGTAACAACACCGTTACTCTCGTATCCGACCCGCTTAACGTTCCTTACGGTCAGGACCTTTACGCTACCGCACCGATGATTTCCTACGGTGCAAACGATCACGGCTCCTACGCGGTGCTTGATATGACCAGCACGCTGAAGGGCAACGCCACCAACTGGACGCGCGGTATGATGGTTACAAACGACCGAAAGACCACGGTTATCCAGGATGACATCTTCTTCGAGGGTGTACAGGAGGCTTACTGGTTCGCTCACGTAAGATACGGAACGGGATATCTTCTCAACGACGGAGGCATAAGACTTTCCGCGGACAAGAGAACCGCATACCTTTACGATACGAAAGGCAACGTTCTGCGTATGAAGATAGAGTCCTCGCGTCCCGACCTTAAGTTCGAGATTATGGACACCTACACCTTCGTTCATACCACGGAGAAGGGCTTTACCGATACTTACACCTTCGGTCCCGATTATTCGGAAAACACCTTGAACAGCGCGGGACAGAGAGTTCCCGAGAACAACAGAAACGCTTACGGAAAGCTTGCTATCCATATTCCTACGACTCCCTCCATCTCCTTTGCCGTTGTTATCGAGCTTATCGATAGAAACACCATCGGCGACTCTACGAAGGAGATTGATAAGGGCTACACCTACACCTCGGTTAACAACTGGGTTCCCTATGCGGACACCAGAGAAAACAAGGTAGATGACGTTGTGGTTGATACCCAGCGCAAGAGCCCCGATATCACCCAGATTCGCGGATTTGTAAATAAGATGGGTCAGCTTTTCGACTCCGAAAGAGCCTTCACTTATATGATAGCCGACTTCTACGCCTACCTTGCGGATACCTATTACATCAAGATAAACTTCTATCCCGACGAGCTTGCTCCGTATCAGAAGTATCTTGAGGAATACGAAACCTACAAGGCGGGTTACGATACGTTTATGACGACGCATAACGAAAGAATTGCCGCTGTCAAGAACATTGTAAGTAGGCTTTCGAGCATTTAAAATCCCAAAAAATTGGGCAGAGCCAAATTGGCTCTGCCCTTTAATTATTTCACTTGAATTATGTCTTACGTGCGCCCCTTTTTTCTTCCGATACAGTCGTTGTCGATTGCGCTTATAAATCCGTCGGGGGTGAAAAACTTTACGTCAGCGATAAAATCGCCCGTTTCAAACGGCTTTATAACTCCGCGGTCAACGTCGGAGATATATCCCGGACCGTGAATGCTCCTGTCGGTGGCTCGCCCGCCTCTTACGCCCCCGCCCTTTGCAGCGGCAATCATAGAAGCGTAGGTGGGTGTAGCTCCGCCGTCACCGTCGTCGGGTGCGGTGTCGGTGCGTCCGAAATTGACGAACACCCGCCTTGGCATCGGGCAAATTACAACCGTCTTATTCTCGCCCGAAAGCTCGTAGCGCGTATCGTGCATAATGTGAAAAAGCGGAATTTTCATAAAGGAAACCGTATGCTTTTCGGTTATAACTCCGTCGGGGCTGATATACATCGGGCGTGAGCGCCGAGCCGAGCCGACGAGCTTTACCGAGTAGGATACGCCGTCGCGCTCTATGCTAAAGTCCTCGTCCCTGTCGGGAAAGAATACCGAAAGCACGGGACGCTCTATTTTTGAAAGCGAATAGCCGTTTTTGACAAGCGTGCGCTTCATTTTTTTAAGAAAGCGTATTCTTTTTGAAAGTGCCGTTGCGGCGCGTATTATAAAGGCAAGCAAAACGGCGGAGAAAATCGCCACCCAAATCCAAAGCGTAAACTGACCGAAGGTTAAAACCATAGAAAGAACGAGCATAAAAACGGTTGGCAAAATCGGAAAGGTTACACCGTAAACCAAGGTGATTTTTCCGACCTCCAAAAGAAGGCGGGGCGTGTGCGAGCCGTTGCCGAGGATTTTGTCGCGCTCACCCGTCGGGGCAATAACCCACCACTTGTGCGCGGAGGTCTTTGCCAAAATAAGAAGGATGGACAAAACGGGACAGGCTATCGCCATAAGCGTGAGCTTTGCCTGCGTTGCCGTCATATCGAACGCTGGGTAAAGATAGCCGATAAGAAATCTGAATCCGACCTTGTACGGAAGGATAATTATCGCGCCGTTAACCGTCGCGAGGCTTAAAAGAAGCTTTCGCCGAAGCACTCCCGTCCTAAACAAAATCCCGAGTCCGCCGAAAAAGCGGTAACGCTCCACGCACTCAAAGGGAAACGCCGCCTGTGCCTCCCCGTCGTGAAGCTCGAAGGCGCGGAATATGGAATAAAAGGACAGGGGCAAAAGCGCCGACGCCGCAATGTAAAACGGGTGCATATCGATACGAAGCTCGTTTGCAAGCTGCGTCCCTCCCGACAAAAACAAAACCGAAAGCACACCCGATATAAGCAAGAATGAAATATACGCCAAAAGTGCGCGTGCCGTATCCTTAAAATATATTTTAAATGCCGTTTTGGTCTTATCCGTCATCGAAATTTCCTTCCTTTCTCCATATTTATAACCGTGAAGCGGGGAATTTTTCGCACCCGTGTGCGTTGACGTGCGGTATGCCTTATTATAGCATTTATATTCAGCTATGTCAATCCTGTTAAAAACTTGACAATCGCCGCGATATATTATATAATGTAGGGTGTAAATAAAAAAACGGAGGTATTTATGAACTCTAAATACGAGTCGCTCTTCACACCGTGGAAAATCGGTAACGTGGAGATTAAAAACAGAATCGTAATGTGTCCTATGGGCGGAACCTCGCTTTTCGGCTGGTTTGAGCTTACGGGCTGCGGTTTTGACAAGGAGGCGGCAAAGCTCTTCCTTGAGCGCGCAAAAAACAACGTAGGTCTTATTATTCCCGGCATCGCGCCGCTTCGCGATACCTTTTGGGGCAAATGGCTTTGGCAAAACCCGAAAATGTTTGACGAGCTTCGCGAATTTATGGACGAAATTCATAAGACGGGGGCAAAGCTGTTTATCCAGCTTACCGCGGGAATGGGTCGCTCCTGGGCAATTACCGAGCTTATCGGTCCGCTTCATAAAAACAAATTCACACGCGCACTTATAAAGCCGATTATCGACACGAGCCACGAGCTTGCATCTCCCTCGGCACAGCCTGCGCGCTGGGCACCCGACATCATCTGCCCCGAAATGACAGTGGAGCAGATTCACGAGATTATAGAGGCGTTTGCAAAGACTGCAAAGCTTTGCCGCGACGCGGGCGTTGACGGCGTAGAGGTACACGCCGTGCACGAGGGATATCTCCTTGACCAGTTTGCAATCGAATTCTTTAACAAGCGTACCGACGAATACGGAGGAAGCTTTGAAAACCGTTACCGCTTTGCCGCCGAGGTCGTAAAGGCAATTAAGGCGGAGTGCGGAGAGGATTTCCCCGTATCGCTGCGTTATTCGGTAGAGTCTAAAATGAAGGGCTTCCGAGAGGGAGCAGTCCCCGGCGAGGAATACGTCGAGGTTGGAAGAAATATGGAGGAGTCCGAAAGGGCGGCGAAATATCTCGAGGATGCGGGCTATGATATGCTTAACGCGGACAACGGCACGTATGACTCCTGGTATTGGGCGCATCCGCCGATGTATATGCCCGAAAACTGCAACCTTGACGACGTTGCACATATCAAAAAATTCGTCAACATTCCCGTCGTTTGCGCGGGAAGAATGGACCCCGAAACGGGCGCAAGGGCTGTTGCAGAGGGCAAAATCGACGGTGTCGGCGTGGCAAGACAGTTCCTTGCCGACGGTGAATGGATTACAAAGCTTATCGAGGACAGACTCGAGGACATTCGTCCCTGTATCTGCTGCCACGCGGGCTGCTTTAACTTCTCCTCGTCAAAGGGTCACTATAATACACAGGACCTTACCGACACTATGGGGCTTGCGCGCTGTGCGCTTAACCCCGAAACTATGCAGTCGAAAAAATATAGCGTAAAGCCTGCCAAGAAGGCAAAGAAAATTGCTGTTATCGGCGGCGGTATCGGCGGTATGGAGGCGGCAATCCTCCTTACGAAGCGCGGACACTCGGTAACTCTTTACGAAAAGTCGGAGAGGCTCGGCGGTGTATTCGTAGCCGCGGCTGCGCCCTCCTTTAAGGAAAAGGACAGAGAGCTTATTGCTTGGTATATCCGCGAGGTTGGGAAGCTCCCGATTGAGGTTAAGCTTAACACCGAAATCACCGATATAAAGACGCTTGATGCCGATGAAATTATCGTTGCAACGGGCGCAACCCCCAACGTTATTCCCGTAAAGGGCGTTAGGGAATACGGTATCGAGGCAATTGACTTCCTTCTCGGCAATAAAACGGTTGGCGAAAACGTCGTTGTCGTCGGCGGCGGTCTTACAGGCTGTGAAATTGCCTACGAGCTGTACCTTCAGGGCAAAAAGCCCACTGTTGTGGAGATGCAGGACGACCTAATTACAGGAAAGGGCATCTGCCTTGCTAATACCTCCTTCCTTCGCGATTTCTTTAACGCAAACAAGGTACCCGTCTATCTTGAAACCGCCCTTACCGAGGTAAAGGAAAACGGCGTGGTTGTAAGAGATAAGGAGGGTAACACCCTTGAAATCCCCGCCGACAGCGTGATTATGTCCACGGGATATAAGCCCGCCCCCATCGCAAAAAAGAGCGGAAGGGTTCATATAATCGGCGACGCACAGAGTGTAGGCAATCTCCGAACTGTAATATGGGGAGCATGGGATGTCTGCATGAAAATTTGATTGGATTTTGATTGGATAATTTTGGTGTAAACCGCCGTTTTCTGACCATCTCGACGTAGGTTTCTACGCCTTCGGTCGGAAGAACAACGCTTTCCCCTCAAAATTCTCTCAATCAAGGGGGGCGTTTGGTGCTTTTGCCCGTTCTTCACCAATCTCGCGGTAGGTTTGGGGATTGGCTCTGCCAATCATCGAGATGCTTGCATCTCTTGCTTCGGGCTCTAAGCGAACAAAATCCCTCAAAATTCTCTCAATCAGGGTTGAAATTTGATTTAATATAAGCAAAGCAAAAACCGCCTCTCGCATCCGAGGGGCGGTTTAATTTAACACGGGTCGGCACTAAATTACGCTAACCCGTGTTTTTGTAAATAATTATTTACTTTTTATAGTTTGTTTTACCACTTTTGTCGGCGGTGCCGTTTTGCTTTGCGGGGGTGTGATGGCGGTGCCGTTTTAGTTCTTTTCCGCCTTTAATTCCGCAAGAAATTCGCCGATGCGCTTGAGCGCCTCCTCTATATGCGAGAGTGAGTAGCAATAGGAAGCGCGGACAAAGCCCTCACCCGATTCTCCAAAGGCATTGCCGGGAACTATGGCGACCTTTTTGGAATATAGCAATTTTTCGCAAAACTCCTCGCTCGTCATACCCGTGGATTTGATGGACGGGAATGCGTAAAACGCGCCCTTTGGCTCTCGGCATTCAAGACCAAGGTCGTTGAAGCCCTTTACTATAAGCCTGCGCCTTGCGTCGTATTCCTCACGCATTTTTTCTACGTCCGCTTCACAGGTGCGAAGTGCCTCCACTGCCGCATATTGCGAGGTGGTCGGCGCGCACATTATCGCGTATTGGTGTATCTTCATAATCTCGGCAAGAAGCGGCGCAGGACCGCAAGCGTAGCCAAGTCGCCAACCCGTCATTGAAAACGCCTTTGAAAACCCGTTGATAAGGACGGTGCGCTCCTTCATATTCTCTATTGCGGCGATAGAGATGTGCGGCTCATCGGCGAAGGTAAGCTCTGCGTAAATCTCGTCGGAAATCACGATAATATCGGTATCGCGCAGCACCTCGGCAATCGCCTCGAGGTCGCTCCTTTCCATAATTGCACCCGTCGGGTTACAGGGGTAGGGGAGGATAAGAGCCTTTGTTTTCGGTGTAATTGCAGCGCGAAGCTCCTCGGCTGTTAATTTGAAGTCGTTTTTTGCCTGTGTATTGATAATCACGGGCACGCCGCCCGCAAGCCGTGTCATTGGCTCATAGCACACGTACGACGGCTGCGGTATAATAATCTCGTCACCGGGGTTGGTAAGCGCGCGTATTGTGACGTCGATTGCCTCCGAGCCGCCCACCGTGACAAGCACCTCCTTTTCAGCCACGTAACCAACCTTATACTTTCTCTCTACGTAATTTGCAATTTCGCAGCGAAGCTCCATAAGCCCGAGGTTGGAGGTGTACCTCGTATTCGCCCTTTGGAGCGAGCGAATACCCGCAGAGCGCACCTGCCACGGAGTGCGAAAATCGGGTTCTCCGACACCGAGCGAAATTACGCCCTCCATCGTGTTTGCAATGTCAAAGAATTTGCGTATTCCCGACGGCTTTATGTCGAGAATTGTCCTTGACAGAATTTTGTTATAATCTATCATAATGAAATCTTACCGCGGCCGTCGTCCTCACTGCCCATAAGCTCGACGCCGAACTCCTTATACCTTCTCATAATAAACTGTGTAGCGGTGGAGGTTACGCCGTCAATAACGGCAAGCTCCTTTGCCACAAAGCTTGAAACGTCGCGAAAGGTCGTGCCCTTTACAATAACGGTAAGGTCGCACGCCCCCGACATAAGCGAAACCGACTCAACCTCGGGGTAGCGGGAAATATACTCCGCAACCTCCTCAAAGCCAAGCCCCGCCTTCGGCACGACCTTAAGCTCTATGATTGCGCTGACGCTTGCTCCGTCAACCCTTTCCCAATCTATAACACCCTTGTAGCCGCGGATAATTCCCGCGTCCTGCATTTCTCTTATTTCCTCTTTTACCTCTTTTTCGGTGATGCCGACCGCGGCGGCAATGCTCGCCTCCGACATTCTCGCGTTGTTTTCAAGAAGCTTTAAAATCTTTACGTTCATTTTCAAATCTCTCCCTTTTTATTTTGTACGTATCGGTGTCAAATACCGTTGTTTTGTTCTAAAATTTAACACGGGGTGGGTGAAAAAACAAAAAACGCCCGAAAACCCACCGTGAGCTTACGGACGCAAAAGCGTGATACCACCGTATTTCAAGCGTTTTTCACAAAACGCTCCTCCGTATCTTTTGTAAACGGTTATTTACATCTACAAAAGACTGCGCTTTCACGGGCGCACCCGCGTGACTTGTGCATTTTGCTTTACAAAGCGTTTAATTCAAAAGCGGCTGATACCCACCGCTAACAATCTATGCCTTTTCGCCACGGGCTATTCGGACTGCTTCGTTTTTCTTCTGCATCGGGGCTTTCACCGTCCGCCCTTATCTCTTTATGCAGGGGGAAAAATTACTCCTTCCGCGTCGTTGCCTTTGCCCTATAATAGCATAAATCTCCCCGCTTGTCAAGAGAAATCCTGTCAAAACAGTTTTAAACAGTTTTAAGTAGCCTAACTTTTTAGGAACTTTTCTTTTATTTTTAAAATATCTTATTTATCTTTACTTTTTATTTACCTTGTGCTATAATAAGTACAAAAAAACTAATTTGAGGTGTACACTATGAAACAAATTGTATCAAGAGAGCAACTTTTAGAAAAAATCAAAAACGCTAAAAAGGCAGTCAGAATTGTTGGTACTGTTGCTTTTGCACTTCCGTTTGATGAATTAATTGATTTGTGGTATGAGAAGATTAATAATGGAACGCTTACCGTTTGTTTGGTTTCGGAATCTGAAGCTACGTTGAGCTACAACTCTCTTTTGTCCTCCAATAGAAGAGCAGTTAGGGAAGAGCATAGCGTTGAGCTTGGTGAATTTTTAAAGATTCGTTCTGAACCGTTAATGGTTTTGAAGGAGGAGCTTGAGGCTCGCGGATGTGCTCACCTCGAACCCAAAAAGGATGCAATTAAAAAATTCCTTTCCGAGCAACCCGAGGATGTGAGAAACGAAATTAAGGCAAAAATCGAAAGCGGAGAATATGATACAACTCCGTTTGAGCAGAATCTGTTTATTAAAACCTGCTACATGCCGATTCCTGTTCCTTTCGTTCAGGTTGATGATGAACATTTTATTACCTACTCGTTGACAAAATTCAACTGTCAGGAAAAGTTTGAAAAAATAGATAGCGAGCATCCTTGGTTTGAGGAATTTGACAAGTATTTCTACTCCTTCCTTGATGCAAAGAACGGAGCACAAAAATATTGCTCCGAAATGACGAAGGCTGATGACAAGACGGAAATTATTCAAATGTACAGTGAAACAAGACAGCCTCTTGGACAGCTTCCGAGAGACTCGTTCCTTGATTGTACAAGAACAAAACTCGTTATTTGGTGTCTTTTGTTTACTCGGGACGGAAAAATATTGATCCACCAGAGAAGCAAAAACGCAAAGGATAACCGCGGTATGTGGGACAAGTCCGTTGGCGGACACGTTGATATTGTGAAGGATATTGATTCCGCAAAGGCGGCTAGCCGTGAGCTTGGCGAAGAGCTTTTCAAGCAGGAAAAAGAAGGTCAAGGTGGACACAACGAGCAGGGATTTTCGAATATCAACGAGAACAAACTGATTTATCTTGGTGAATGGCGTCCGGAGATGCGTTCCTTACCTTTTGCGGATGTTGTTACACGTGCAAACGAATATTACTATTTTAGAATGGACTATGAGTTTAGCAAGCTTGTTATCAATTCGCCGAGACATCTGCCTGACGGAAGAATCCGCGATGTAAAGACATTTGTTGACCTCTATGTGTGTATAGCTGCAGAGGATTTTAAAATTGACAACCTCAAAAATTCGCAATATAAACTTCTCGAGCTTCATGAGTTGAAGGACTACTATAAGGATGGATTTATTGAGGAAAATGGGGAAGAAGTGGAATTTAAGGTAACCCCTGATCTCAAATATATTCTTGATTCTGAAAGGCTTTGGGAAAATCAAATTAGCGCATTCGTTTCCTATCTCAAGTACAACATGAAGAAAAAGTAATACTACTACATTGAAAAGATAAGACAATAAGATGAAGAAAAACAGGAATTTTATTATCACCTTAACAGGGGCATCTATGTGCGGAAAATCCTACGTAATGGATAAATTTTCCGAGATGGAGGAGGAACTCCGCAAGGAAGGGATTGTTTTTGAGCCTGTTAGGATAAAAAAGTACACCACAAGAGAATATAGGGAGGAAGAGTTTGAGCAAATTCACGACGGACACGAGGACCGTGTGGATGTGTGCTCTGTGGAGGAGCTTCCCGAAGATTGCGATCTTGTTTATCAAACATATGGAAAAAAGTACGGACTCAAAAAAGCCTTACTTCAAGATATGCTTGATAAGGGTAAATGCCCTATTGTTGTCATAAATGACGTGAGAGTTGTGGAGGAGCTTAAAAAGGAGTTTGCGTCCCGAGTTTTGGCTTTGTATATTTTTAGGGAAATTCCAAAATACGATTCTTATGTTAACGTTGCGAAACAACGCGGTGGAGTAGACGATGTAGAAACGACAGATAGATTTAACAAGGCCATAGCGATACACAGGACTTATATAGAGAACATATCCTTGTTTGACAGAGTCATTCTCAACGTAAAGAATTATACCGGAAAAAGCGGAGAGATGGACTGCACCCGATTGCAGATAAAAAATATAATTAAGGGTGTAATGGATTCAAAAATAAAGCTTTCTACAAAAAACAAAAGGAGCGAAAAGCTTTTTATTATTTGTGGGAATGCCGCGTCCGGCAAGGATGACATAATACAGTCCATCAATACAATGGGTAAGCTACAGGCGTTTATTCTCCCTAAATATACTTCGAGGGCGCAGGATATTGACGATGGGGCAGAAATGATTTGTCAATTCATTCCGAGAGCGGATATAATGGAGAACTTGGAGAAAGAAACGACCAACGAGCGCAAGGTTATCAGAGCGGGTATGTTTTTTTGCAACAAAGAAAAAACGCCCGAGGAGGAATCTAAAATCAACAAGCTTTTAAGAAAGGTTAAATCTCCTAAAGAACGGTTTTTACAAAAAATCAATGAATACAAGCTTGAAAAATATTTAGATTTTTGCTATGAAAACGAAACCGACATTTCTGATTTTTACGCATTCCGCAGTAGAGCATATAAGCGTGATGAGCGAGTCAATGGTGATGGAGGGTTCTTTTTCGATAGCATGGAAAAAACCGTAGATATAAATAAGCACCCATTTTCGTGTTATGGCAATAACTCCTCCCAGCTGAATTATGGAGATGCTTTGCTTAAAAAGCTTGAAAAGGAATCGTATTCATCTCAAATAAAGCAAATTAAGAGCAAAATTTTGGAAAAACTTTCAACCGAAGGCAAAGAAAAATTTACAAAATTTGAGGAACGCTTGGAAAACGATATAATTGACAAATTTTTTATCAAAAATCCGGAGTATGTCGATCTTCAAGCTATAAAAGATGCTAATAGAGATATCATAGAAAAAACAACAAAAAATCAAGAACCAGGAATGACAGGACCCTGTTATTGCATACAAAATAATGGAGACTGTTTCGTAATGTATGAAAACAACCAAACGCTTTACGGATTTTCAATAGAGACAAGCCATAATGGTCAGCCGTGTAATTTCATAAAGAAGAGAATGGAAGAAGAAAAAAAGCACTGTGTTTTAGTTGCGAGCCTTATCGACATTTATGGAATTTGCAGAGAAAAATTTTCAAAGGACAGGGTTATAACCGTTTTCTCGTATTCACAAATTAGTGCAGAAGAGTATTTGGCAGAGTCTAGAGACGGAACCACCGCTCGAAAAGCAAAGGGCTTTGCGAAGGAAATTGAAAAATATTCCAAATACATAGCTGATTTTGACTACGTAACGATATACGCCGAATCTTTGATGGGTAATAATGCCGGCGGTTCAAAGGAAGAGCTTGTTGACCAGATGTTTAGGTTGTTTAGAGCTTATAATTAGGAGGAGTAATGGGTAGATTAATCATTTTGGCAGGAGGATCTGCTGCCGGGAAATCCTATGTTTTGCAAAACTGCGATAAAATTGGTGAAAGCTATGTAAAAATTATAAAAAAGACCACTCGCAGCCCTCGCGAAAACGAAAACACCATGCAAAGCGATTTAACTCACGATTGCACTCGTGATGATATTTTGAAGTGCGAATACCGTTATCTTTACGGTGAGCACGCGTACGGAATTGAAAAATCAAGCATTGATAGGGTGTTAAACGAGAACAAAAGCCCGGTGGTTATTGTTAGAAGAGCTCAAATCATTCGCAACCTGATAAAGGATTATTCCAACGCTATAGTTATATATTGTCACAGCAAGCTTTCTAAGAATGAGCTTCGAGAAAAGCTGAAAAGTTTAGGACACCCCGATTCGGAAATAGAAGACCGTATTGATAAAATTGAAGAGGACTATCTTGAATATGTCAACAACTTTGATCTTTTCAAGGGGGTTGCCACTAATACGTTTGACGACCGCTTTATTGAGCAAATAAAGCAAATAATTAACAAAGAACCTGCAATAGAGCGAGACAAGATATCTTTGATGTTGGACTTTAATCGAAAGGGCGGAGATGGACTCGCAAGATCTTTGGTTAATTCGTTGGCGGCTGTTCCGGGAAGGCGTTTTAGGCAAACGGCCGCAAGTGTTCATTTGGAATGGAACGGAGAGGGAGAGCAGAAATGTATTGATGCAATTAAAACCTCCGAAATTCTGTTATTCGATTTGACTAATGCCACCTCGCTTGATTATTATTGGTTGGGAAGAGCAAAAGCGGAGAGGGATGTAAAGGATATTTTGGTTGTCGCAAAGAAGGGGACGATCATTCCTTTTGATATTTTTGATTTGAAGGTTTATAATTATACAGAAACCGTAGAAATCTTTAATGAAGTTTTCTCTCCATATTTTCGTATTACAAATGATTATTTCGAGGTATGATAGGAAATGGGTAGATTGTTTATAGTAGCCGGCGCAGCCGGGCAGGGGAAAAAATTTTTCTTTGATAAGTTTAATCATCTAATCGGTGTTGAATTGATAAAGAAGCTAACAACGAGGAAAAACGGAACAAATGATGACTTGATTCCCGGACAATCCGAGTCTGATATAGATAGAAAATGTCAATATAAGTATCGTTATGGCGATGACAATGATTACTACGGTATAGAAAAAATTGATATAGACAATAAGCTTGCCGAAAACAAAAACCCGCTTGTTATTGTTCGTAAGGGCGAGGTTATTAGGAAAATGAAGGCGGATTACCCCGATGCAATTTGCATAAATGTGCAAAGCTGTCTTGGGGCGGACGAGTATCTTGCCAAAATGGCAGAAAAAAATTGGACAGACATTGACATTCACGCGCGTATGCGCCGAGCCGAAGCGGATTTCGAGGAGTATCGTAAATGTATTGATGTTTTTGATTTCAATATCCTAAACAGATTTGATGATACTATAAATACGCAGATACAGCATGTTGTTTCTCAAATCAAACCTATAAATCGAAACAACATTTTTGTTGTAATGCCGTTTGCCGAAAAGTATAACGGAGTTTATACTGCGATGACCAATGCAAATGGGGTAATTAAGAACAACAGCAACCCCAATATTCGTATTTACAGAATGTCCTCCGAATACGGCAGTTATAGAATAACCGAAAGAATATATCAGGCTATTGATGAGGCTGCAATTATTATATGTGAAGCGACTGAAGCTGATAAGCCGAATGTATATTATGAATTCGGGTATGCAAAAGCAAAAAACAAAGAAATTTTTGTTCTCGTAAGAAAAAATCATGACGAAAATGCCGTTAGAGAAAATGTCCAAGACGGTGAAAACGGTAACGTTAAAAGTGTCCCAAAAAGCATCCATCAAAAGTTTATTAAGAGTGTAAAAGAAGATGCTGCAACTAATAACAGAATAAAGCTGATAGAGTATGAGGACGAAAACGAGCTTTTCCAATTACTGGTTGATGCCATAGAAGAAAAGCTTGGCATTTTAAAATAAATGATACGACTAAACTAAAACAACAGCATTGCTTTCGGAGCCTTTATGTATATTGTAGATATGCACTGTGACAGCATTGGCACGGTGACCGCGGAGCGCGGGCTTATAAACAAATATAATTTTTCTCGCGAGTATGCACAGCTGCAATTCGTTGCCTCCTTTATTCCCGCCGAGGGGCAAAGCCCCGACGTCCGCCGCAAAAGGCTGATGCGGCATCTCGACGTCTATATTGCCGAGCGCGAAAGGCTTAAGCTCGTGCCGATTTTAACCTGTCACGACCTTAACTTTGCGGTTGAATTTGAAAAGCGCGCCTCGCTGTTTTCTCTTGAGGGCGGCGGAGGACTTTTCGCCGATTCGGAGGAGCTGAATACTCTTTACCGCGCGGGGCTTCGCGTTCTGGGACTTGCCTGGGATACGAATGAGCTTGCCGCCTCTGCGTGGGATAAAAACGACACGGGTCTTACCGCGGAGGGCATCGCAATGGTAAAGCGCTGCTCCGAGCTTGGGATTATCCTTGACGTTTCCCACCTTTCGGACAGGTCGTTTTACGAGCTTCTTGAAACCACCGCCTATCCCGTTATTGCGACGCATTCCAATTTCCGCGAGGTAACCGACTCCCCGCGCAACCTCACCTATGATATGGCGAAAAAAATTGCCGCGCGCGGCGGCGTAATCGGTCTTAACCTCTATCCCGGCTTTCTTTCGGATACGGGAAGGGCGACAACCGACGATATAATCCGACACGTTGATTACGCGCTTGAAAACCTCGGGGAGGACGTGCTTGCCTTCGGCTTTGACATCGACGGCACCGACGGAGCCTATCCCGAAGGGATTACCGAGAGCGAAAGCATTCACGATAGGGTAATTGACCTTTTGCTCTCCCGTTATTCGGAAAGCGTGGTAGAAAAAATCGCGGGCAAAAACGCCATTGAATTTTTCAAATGCAACCTTTAAAGCCGCACCGTAAATCTTGTTTCGGGTGAAAAAAGACAGCAATTGTTTACAAAATACATAAAAAATATAAAGGAGCGAAAACTATGGAAAGATATGCTTGGAAGGGCAGAGTAAAGGGTGACATTGCGGAGTATAAGCGCCGCCACGACGAAATTTGGCCCGAAATGAAGGAGGTCCTTGCCGCCGCGGGAATTACCAACTATTCGATTTGGAACGTCGGCGACGAGCTTTTTGGCTATTACGAGTGTAAAAACGGTGTTGAATACGCCGCAAGAGTACAAAACGAAAGCCCTGTTATCGCGCGCTGGAATGAGTATATGGACGATATTCTCGAGCTTGAAATGGAGCCGAATGGGGCACAAAAAAAGCTTGTTGAAGTATTCCGTTTTGAATAATTTTGGTGCTTTTGCCCGTTCGTCACCTATCTCGGCGTAGGGGGATTGGCTTGCCAATCATCGAGATGCTTGCATCTCTCATCTACGGCTTCGGGTTCCGAGCGAACAAAATCCCACAAAATTCTCCTAAAACGGGTTTTGAATAAAAACATCTGTATAAAATCAAACGAGGCAGTCGAATGACCGCCTCGTTTTTCTTTGCTTCGCCCGCTTTGGTGGGGCGTTTTTACCGGTAAAACTTACCAACCAAATCCGACGACGGGGGTTTCGGTTCCTTCGCCGTCAGGCTCGGGAAGATTGCCAAACGAGCAGGTTATGAGGTCGGATTTTTCAAATTCTACAACCTCGAGCGTGGGGTTTTCGTATTTTTTCATTGTCCGTCCTCCTTATCTTGATTCGCGGTAAGCCTTCGCGCTTTCCGCATATTTCAAAAGACGCTCTACAAGTGCTGTGAGCTTTGCATCACCGTATCCAACCGTAAAGTCATAGTATGCCTTCAAATTGTAATAGCCGTGAATGTCGGTACCCGTTACAAGATATTCAACGGTGCCAACCATTGCGTATGCGTATGTGGAAATGTAGAAATACTTTCTGCCGCTTTCGTCCACGCGGATTTCGGCGTTGAGCCTATACTGTCCGTCAAGCGCAAACTGATATCTGTCAAGCGAGTAAACGGGATTGCCCTCCCCGTCAAGCTCGGGGTAGAAGATAAACGCGGGCATTGCCCCAAGCTCAAGGCTTGCGGACGCCATACCGTCGGTAATCTCCTTCTTCGTCATATCCGCGGGCTTGTTGTTTGTCGCGTAGTCCGCGCCGATTATGCCGTCAATTTTTTCGATTATCTCGGCATTACCCTCTGCATAGTCGTATGCCGCACGCACGTAGGAAAGAATATCTTTTCCGAGAGCTGCAACCGCGGCGTCGCTATCACCTGCGAGGTCTGCAAGATAGTTGATAATATCAACCGCAATAGTGCTGTTAATGGTTTTGGAGGCGGTTGTGTTACCGTAGTAGGTATAAACGTGGTTTACGTCAACCGAAAGCGAGAGCAGAGTGCCGAGGCTGTCGGGTGTAAGAGCAAGAGAGAGCTTGTAATAATCCTCGCTGTCAAGCTCGATTACTCTTGCGTCCTTTACGGAAAACTCAATTCCGCCAAGCGTCATTGCGGTGACGGTGTCGAGAGCCTCCGTCGTAACGACGGGAACGTAAACGTTGAGAATAAGCTCGCCCGCCATTGTGATGTTCATTTTGGGAAGAACGTTCTTTCTGTTCTTAAACTCACAGCCGCTGGTGGTAAATGTGGAGCGTACGCTGGAGCCGTCGGCGAGAAGGTCGGTGCCGTCGGGCGCGTTGGCGTAGTCAACCGTACAGTCAACCATCGCAATATTAAAGTTGTGGAAGTTTTTGTACGTACCCGAGCCATTAACGTATTTCGCTTGCGTAAACATCGGACCGAATACGGAGGTGGCGGTTGCGCCCTCCTTAAAGCTTATGTCCACGTTTTTCAGCACCGTGGTCATAGTGTTGTTAAGCTGGTTATCACCGCTAAAACTGTGGGTAACAAGCGGCTGTGCACCGAGGACGAAGTTGCCGTTTTTGATAGTAAAGGTGAAGTCGTTGGTTGTTGCCTTTGCCTTTGGCACCCAATCAAAAAGTCCACGGCTGGCGGTATGGTTATCATAGAAGGTAAAGCCGCCGAGGTCGAGTGTAAATTCGGCAACGTTAAAATTTATATTTGAATAGCATGTACTCGTGTGATTATATTCAAAGTTGCGGCGCATCAGGATTACCGCACCGCTTACCGCCGCGCTGTTCTGGTCGGGGCGAAGCATATTCATTGCCGAGGCGGTTGTTCCGACACCGAGAGCGTTGTCGGTGAGAATCGACATTGTCGCCTTTGAGAACTTATAGCCTGTTTCGCTTGTCGCGTCGGGAACAAATACCGCAAAGGGATAGGTTTCTATGTCATAATTGTCGGGAATGTTACCGTAGGGGGTATCGTATTCGCCGGGCGCGGGGGCTTCAACCTCGGCGAAAAGGTCAACGCTGAATTGGTTGCTTGCGAGGAAATACGCCGCCTTGCCTTCGTTAGCTCTTACGGTGGAGATGTATTCAACCGAGATTTGCTTTCCGTCCTCGGAGAAATAAAGCACTGCAACAAAACCGGTTTCGCAACCGTTTGCGTTGTCGTAATCCTGCGAGTCGATGAGCATCTGGGTTACGGTGTTTCCGCAAACGCCCTCCGACTGAAGCTTGATAATCGTGTTGCTTGAGTAGTGACCCGAAAGCACCATTACGATATTCGGATAAAGCTTTACAAGCTCGTCCCAAATCTCGTCACCGTTATTCTTTAGGAGCGTGCCGCCCGTAGCGGTGGTAGAGCGCGGAGATGCGGGGTCGGTTTCGGTTTGCAGCCTGCCGTCTTTGTAAAGATAGCAGTGGGTTGTAACGATAACCTGTCTTTCGGGGTGCTGTGAAATGATATTGCCCGCCCATTGCAGCACCTCGTCAACGGGTCCGAAGTCGAGCATCAAAATGAGGTAATCAATACCGCCCGCGGTGACAAGCTTATATGCGTTTTGGGTATAACCGTCCTCGTAAATACCGTCAAGCTCGTTTTGTCCGTAGTAGCTATCTACGCCGAAATAGGTATTAAAGGTTGCAATTCTGTCGTGGGGAGAGCCACCCTTTACGAGGGTGTAGGGAACAACGCCGTTAAGCTTTCCGATTTGCTCCTCGGCGTGAAGCCATTCCGCCTCGGTATCGTCGTCGGTTATGTCGCCAAGACCCATAACAAGCTCGATTTTCTTCTCGTCCTTGTTGGCGATTATCCAATCGTAAATGCTGTTAAGGTATTCGGTACCGTTGTTCACGTCCGACTCGGTAAGGAATTGCGTGTCGGGAACTACCACCATAGAGTAGGCGTAATCGGTGGGGGCATTCGGATTTTCGGCAAGCCAAGTTCCGTCGTTTTCTTCTGCTCCCGCCGTGATTACAAGTGCAGAAAGACAGGTAATCAAAAGCGAAAGAAGAAGCAGATAGCATAATTTCTTTTTCATTTTTACCTCCTATATAATAGAGTTTGTTTAACCAATTCCATTATATCCTATATGCGCGAGGGATTAATGATAAATACGTTAAAAAGTAGTATGAAAAAACCACATTTTGACCCTTTCGAGAGGGATTTTATTCAAAAAAGAAAGGGGAGGGACCGACAAAGCCCTCCCACGGTAGGTTATTTTTTGATTTTTTCGCGGTATTGCTTCGGGGCACAGCCCTCCGCCGCCAAAAACACCTGGTGAAAGGTGCTTACCGACGAAAATCCGCACTCCATCGCAATTTCCACGTTGGTGAAATCGGTGGCGGCAAGAAGCCTTTTTGCCTCTCCGACCCTCATTGAGTTAAGCACGTCGCGAAAGCTCAAGCCCTTCAGACTGCGAAAGCAATTTGAAACGTACTTTGCCGAATATCCGAGCGCCGCGCCGATTGATACCTGTGTAAGCGGCTCTCTGAAATGCTGTGACATATATACAAGCACGCGCTGCAGCGCCCTTTCGGTCGGGACACCCTCTGCAATCGGTACGTTTCTGAAATACTCGGAGAGTATGAGGTAGATTACAGAGCGCACCCAGTGCATCACCTCCGCATCGCTTTTGGGGTCAAAGTTTTTGGCGTAATCGCGGTGAAATCCGCTTTCTATCAAGTAATTCCAAAGCCTTTCGGGTGCGTGAAAGACCGCCACCTCTCTCGGACGGCAAAGCTCGTCAAAGGACACGGAGGACGGCAAAAGGTTGTTTGAAATAACGAAAATCGTTTGTCTTACGTGCTTTGGCGTGTAAAAGGAATGAAGCTTGAACGGTGGGATAATGGCAATATCACCCGGTCTTGCGATGTAGCATTTTCCGTCAACCGTGATTTCGATTTCGCCCTCGAGTATCATTTCCATCTCGCAAAACTCGTGAATATGGTCGCCGCTGTTGTGTATGCCGTTTGTAAAGCCGCAGCGCAAAACCGATTGATTTCCGAAATTGCTGTGTTGAACAAACATAATGCCTCCGAATGTGGATTTATCATATACCGATTATACCAAAGCCGTTTCGGTTTGTCAAGGAGTATTGTTGACCGTCGCAGACGTCGCTCCCTGCGGCAGGGGCGCGCTTAAATTATTGCGCCGAAACGCGGAAAAAAGGGTCAAAATACAACAAAGCGGCGTGGCGTGTTAAATTTTTGCGAGCGTTTCCATTACGTAATCGCCGAATTCGGAGCAGGTTGCGCCCGCGTCGCGCCCTGTAATAACAAGCCGCTTTTCCTCAAAGGAGCAGATGTCGAGCGCGCGCTCAAGCCTATCCGCCTTGTCCTGCATACCGATGTGCGAGAGAAGCATTACCGCCGCGCGAAGCATAGAGCAGGGGTCGGCGTATTTTTCGCGCCCCTCCCTTACCATACGGGGTGCGGAGCCGTGTATTGCCTCGAACATCGCGTATTTTTTACCGATATTTGCACAGCCCGCCGTGCCGACACCGCCCTGAAACTCCGCCGCCTCGTCGGATATAATATCACCGTAAAGGTTGGGCAAAAGCAAAACCTTAAAGTCGCGGCGGCGCTTTTTATCAATAAGCTTCGCGGTCATAATATCCGCATACCATTCGTCGGTGGTAATTTCGGGATATTCGTCGGCAACCCTGTGACAGTCCTCAAGGAAATTGCCGTCGGTGGTCTTGATGATATTCGCCTTTGTAACGAGCGAAACACGGTCAAGCCCGTTTTTGCGGGCATACTCGTAGGCAAGGCGGGCAATTCTCTCCGAGCCCTGCTTTGTCGTTACGGTGAAATCCACGGCAAGGTCCTCGGTTACGTTAAAGCCCTCCGAGCCTACCGCATATCCGCCCTCGGTATTCTCGCGGAAGATTGTCCAGGAAATGCCCTCGCTTGGCACCTTTACGGGTCGAATGTTTGCAAAAAGGTCAAGTGCCTTTCGCATTGCGACGTTTGCAGACTCTATGTTTGGCATACCGTCACCCTTTTGCGGAGTAGTCGTCGGTCCTTTAAGGATAACGTGACAGGAAAGAAGCTCCGCCATTACCTCGTCGGGGATTGCCTTGCCTGCGGCAATTCTGTTCTCGATAGTAAGCCCGTCTATTCTTTTAAACTCTATTTTTCCCGCGGCAAGCTCCTCCCTTAACATAAAGGAAAGAACTCTTTCCGCCTCCTTTGTAATGGTCGGGCCAATGCCGTCGCCGCCACACACGCCGATTATAATTTTCGGCAGGAAATCGTAGTCGGTAAAGTCGCCCTGTGCCTTCATATTCTCGACACGGGTCAGCTGTTTTTCCAAAATTGCTCTGAATTTTTCGCACGCCGCATCAAGCGCATAGGTGTAAATATTTGTTGACATTTTGTTATCCTTTCCGGCTTAAACGCCCTTTGTGTAATTGAGAAGTCCGCCTGCGGCGAGGATTTTTCTCTGCCTTTCGGTAAGCGAAAGCGAAAGCGAAATTTTTCTTTCGCCCGACTCGATATAAAGCTCTCCGCCGTTTTTGACTGCCGAAAGAAGGCCGTCGATTTTTATTTCGTCACCGAGCGAGAGCGCCGCGTAATCCTCCGCGTTTTCAAATTCAAGCGGCACTATGCCGAAGTTGATAAGGTTTGCGCGGTGTATTCTTGCAAAGCTCTTTGCCACCACCGCCCTTACCCCGAGGTAAAGAGGCACGAGCGCCGCATGCTCGCGCGAGGAGCCTTGCCCGTAATTTTGTCCGCCGACGATTATACCGCCGCCCTTTGCCCTTGCTCTTTCGGGGAAATCCGCGTCGCAAACGGTGAAGCAAAATTCCGAAAGCTTCGGCACGTTTGACCTGAACGGTAAAATTTTAGCGCCCGCGGGCATTATATGGTCGGTTGTGATGTTGTCGCCGACCTTTAAAATTACCTCGCAGGCGAGGGTTTCGTCGGGTGCCTTGCCCCTCGGAATAGGCTTAATATTCGGGCCGCGGAGAATTTCAATCTCTCCCGCCTTTTCGGGCGGCGCGGGCATATCTATCATATTATCGTTGATTTTGAACCTGTCGGGAAGCGTGACTGTCGGCGCATCCTTAAGCACGCGCGGGTCGGTAAAGACTCCGTAAAGCGCGGAAGCCGCCGCCGTTTCGGGAGAAACGAGATAAACGCTTGCGTCCTTCGTGCCGCTTCGCGCCTCGAAATTGCGGTTAAAGGTGCGAAGGCTTACACCTCCCGAATTCGGCGAAAAGCCCATACCGATACACGGACCGCACGCACATTCGAGAATACGCGCTCCCGCGTCGATAAGGTCGGCAAGCGCGCCGCACTCGGCAAGCATAGTATAAACCTGCTTCGAGCCGGGCGAAACCGAGAGCGAAACGTCGGGGTGGACGGTCTTGCCCTTTAAAATCGCCGCCACGGTAAGAAGGTCGCGAAGCGACGAGTTGGTGCAAGAGCCGATGCAAACCTGATTGATTTTCATACCCGAAAGCTCGGAAACGGTTCTGACGTTATTGGGACTGTGCGGGCAGGCGGCAAGCGGTGTAAGAGCCGAAAGGTCAATCTCGTAAACCGCGTCGTAGCTTGCGTCGGGGTCGGCAAAAATCGGTGAAAAGGCCTCCTCTCTGCCCTGTGCCGCGAGAAATTGCCTCGTAACCTCGTCGGAAGGGAAAAGGGAGGTGGTTGCGCCAAGCTCCGCACCCATATTCGTGATAGTCGTGCGCTCGGGCACAGAAAGCGTTTTTACGCCCTCTCCGCCGTATTCTATTATCGCACCGACACCCCCCTTTACTCCGAGGAGCGAAAGCACCGCGAGGATAACGTCCTTTGCCGCGACAAGGTCGGGAAGCGCGCCCGAAAGATTAATCCGTATCATTTTCGGCATCGTTATATAATACGCGCCGCCGCCCATTGCCACCGCAACATCAAGTCCGCCCGCACCGATGCCGAGCATACCTATACCGCCCGCGGTGGGGGTGTGGCTGTCAGAGCCGATAAGCGTTTTGCCCGGAACGCCGAAGCGTTCAAGGTGGATTTGGTGGCAAATGCCGTTTCCCGGACGGGAAAACCGCACGCCGTGTTTTTTTGCAACCGAGGCGATGTAGCGGTGGTCGTCCGCATTTTCAAAGCCCGCCTGGAGCGTGTTGTGGTCGATGTATGCCACCGAAAGCTCGGTTTTTACTCTGTCTATGTCCATCGCCTCGAGCTGGAGGTAAACCGCCGTGCCCGTGGCGTCCTGCGTCAGGGTCTGGTCTATCCTTATTCCAATTTCACCGCCGCGCACAAGCTCGCCGTCAAGGAGATGGCTTTTTAGGATTTTTTCGGCAATTGTGTAACCCATAGTTTACATTTCCTTTGCAAAATTGAATTATTCGTCCTTTAGCATAGCGAGGTTTTCCATCGCTCTTTGAACGTGAAGGGAGGTAAGCCTGTCCGCCCCGTCCGCATCTCCCGCAAGCATTGCGGCAAGTATTTCTCTATGCTCTGCAAGCGAGCTTTCAAGTCTGCCGGGGACGGAAAGCGACTTTTTGCGGTAGGCTCGCACGTTGCGGTGAAGCTCGCCGAGGATTTTCGACAGCATACGGTTTCCCGACGCGCGGAAAATGAGGTCGTGAAAGGAGGTGTCAAGCTCCTTAAATCTTTCCGCATCACCCTTCAGCGCGTAAAACTCCGAAAGCTCCACCGCGTGGATAAGCTCCGCCCGCGTGTCCTCCGTAAGCCTTTCGGTTGCCATACGCGAGGCAAGCCCCTCAAGGCGCATTCGTATTTTGTAGGTGTCGGCAAGGTCGTCCTCCGTCACCCCGACGACGACAGCACCGCGGTTGGGTGCAATGCTTACCAGCCCCTCCTCCGCAAGGCGGTGGAGCGCACCTCTTACGGGTGTTCTCGATACGCCGAGCCTTTCGCATATGCCAAGCTCGGTAAGCGCGTCGCCCGCCTTGTAAAATCCCGAGATTATATCCTCCTCAAGCTGTCTGAATACCTGCTCCTCAAGAGAAATCGGAGCGTCGCTTTTGTTTTCCTTCATTTCGGTCCTCTCCGTAGCCTTCCGCCCCGGGCGAAACGCCTTCTATTATTGCGACAAGCTCATCCTCGCCCATAAGGGTGGTGCGCCCGTCGGCGTAAAGTGCATCTATTGCCTCCTTTGTACGGATAACGATTTCGTCGTTTTTCGTTACCGCGCGGAATTCGGGAAGCTTGTAGTGCTTGTTAATCCAATATGCAATTCCCGCAAGCCCCGAGGTGTTGGAGATTGCGACCTCGGGAGGACGGTTAAGTATTGCCTCGGTGTCGAAAATGTTGTAAATCTCGGCATCCTTCATAAGCCCGTCGGCGTGTACCCCTGCGCGCGTGACGTTAAAGTTTTCTCCCACAAAGGGTGTCATCGGCGGAATATTGTATCCGATTTCGTTTGCAAAGTAGTATGCAATCTCGGTAATAACCGTCGGGTCCATTCCTCCGAAATCACCGCGCATGGAGGCATACTCTATAACCATAGCCTCAAGCGGAATGTTACCCGTGCGCTCCCCGATGCCGAGAAGCGAGCAGTTGACCGCCGACGCACCGTAAAGCCAGGCGTTGACCGCGTTATCAACACCCTTGTAGAAATCGTTGTGCCCGTGCCATTCGAGAAGCTCGCTCGGAACGTCGGCATAGTGGCGAAGACCATAGACAATGCCCGGCACGCTTCGCGGCAGAGCCACACCCGGGTAGGATACTCCGTAGCCCATCGTGTCGCACATTCGTATTTTAACGGGGATATTCGCCTCCACCGAAAGCTCGGTAAGTGCGTTGACAAACGGAACGACGAAGCCGTAAAAATCCGCACGGGTTATGTCCTCGAGATGACAGCGCGGGCGTATTCCCGCGGAAAACGCCTCCTTCACAACGCCGAGGTAGTGGTCCATTGCCTGTGAGCGAGTCATACCGAGCTTTTTGAAAATATGGTAGTCGGAGCAGGATACGAGAATGCCCGTTTCCTTTATTCCGATGTCGTGAACGAGCTGAAAGTCCTCCCTTTTTGCGCGAATCCAGGTGGTTACCTCGGGAAACTCGTAGCCAAGCTCCATACAGCGGAGCGCCGCCTCCTTGTCCTTTTTCGTATATACGAAGAATTCGGACTGCCTTATAATTCCGTTAGGGCCGCCAAGACGGTGAAGCATTTTATATAGGTCAACTATCTGATTTGCCGTGTAGGGCGCGCGCGACTGCTGTCCGTCGCGGAAGGTCGTGTCGGTAATCCATATTTCGTCGGGCATCGAAAGCGGTACGCGGCGGTGGTTAAACGCAACCTTCGGTATTTCGGTGTACGGATATATCTCGCGGTAAAGGTTGGGGTCGGCAACGTCCTGCAGCGAGTATTTGTACTGATGCTGCTCAAGCAGGTTGGAATGCTGGTTTTTCCTTATCATAGCTATCTCCCTTCGTGTTGTGTATTCTTGTATACAATTTGTTTTGCCGTAATTATATTACATATCGCACCGATTTGTCAAGAGAGTATGAGAAAAGCGGTTACCCCTACAAGTATATCGATACGCCTGCACGCTAAAATTTATGATTTTGTCTTGAAAAATATCCGCGCGTGTGTTATTATTTAAGCGGTGGGCGCGTACGCGCCCCCAAACGCCCGCACGGTGAGTGTGCTATGCGACGGCAATTTACCCGCGCCCGCGCGGTGAGTGTGCTATGCGACGGCTACCCCTGTGTGCGGCGGTGCGTAATGCCAACGCGCCCGCCCCGCGGCGAAAGCCTTTTGTAAACCCAAACGCGCTTTGAGCGTAATTTTAAATGAAAGAGGATTTTGTTATGCAGCTTCTCGGAAAAGCACAAAGCCCCGCCTTTTGGTCGGAGGACGTAAGAAACAAAAAGGAATTTGAGCGCTATCGCAACGAGCTTCACGAATATTGGACAAAGAACGACCTTGAGCACAAACGCTTCGAGGCGCTTCGCTACTCGGATTTCAAGCTTTTCTTTACCACGGGCGACCGTGATATATATCAGCGCGCCTACTTTTCAAGAAGAGAGGCGCTCGAGGTTATCGTTCCCCTTGCACTCATTTATCCCGAGGAGGATAAATACATAAATACCCTTATGGACCTTGTGTATTCGATTTGTGATGAGTACACTTGGTGTTTGCCCGCCCATCAGGGAAAGCTTGAGGTGCACGACAAAACCCGCATCGACCTTTTTGCATCGGAGTGCGCGTTTTACCTCGCAATCGTTTATACTCTCCTTTCCGACAGGCTTGACCCCCTCATCAACGAGAGAATAAAATATGAAACCAATTTTAGAGTAATAAAGCCGTTCCTTTCCGTTGACAACTACGGTTGGTGGGAGGTTGGACATTCCAATTGGACCTCCGTGTGCATGGGCTCGGTTGCCTGCTGTATGATGCTTATGCGCCCCGACCTCGTTACCGATAAGATTATCGCAAGGTTTGACAAGGCAATGGACGGCTACCTCGGCGGATTTAAGGACGACGGCGTCTGCCTTGAGGGCTGCGGCTATTGGGCTTACGGCTTTGGCTATTATATTTTCTATGCGGATATGATTCGCACGTTTACCGAGGGAAGGGTGGACCACTTTAAAAACCCGAAGGTAAAGACGGTTGCCACCTTTCAGCAGAAGATGTGTCTCTCGGGCAACAGAGGCGTTTCCTTCGCAGACAGTGGCAGAGGCTTTGGCTACACCACAGCAATTACGCACAGACTTAAAACCGAGTATCCCGACGACGTTCTCGTATACTCGCCAAAATATTCTACGAACTTTATGAATTGTGGAAGGCTTCCGATTCGCCTCTACTCCGCGTCTTGGCTCGTTGAGGATTTTTACAACAACCCCGACGAGTCCTCTGTCAGCTTTGAAAATTGGTTTGCAAGCTCGCAGTGGTACGTAAAGCGTAACGAAAATTACGGCTTTGCCGCAAAGGCGGGACACAATGCGGAAATGCACAACCACAACGACGTTGGCTCCTTCATCTTTGCAAAGGACAGCAAGCAGCTTCTTTGCGACCTTGGCTCGGGTAAATATACCCGTCAATACTTTGAAGGTGCTACGAGATACGGAATTCTCGAATGCTCCTCTATGGGACACAGCGTGCCGATTTTGAACGGAATGGCACAGGGTGCGGGCGTAGGCTTTACCGCGCGCGACGTAAGCTTTGAAAACGGAGTGCTCTCTATGGATATTGCAAAGGCGTATCCCCTTGCCGAAGTAGAAAGCCTCGTTCGCAGCTTTATCGCAAGCGACGAAAGCGTTATCCTGCGCGATGAAATTAAGGGTGACGTCAGCGTTGTTGAAAGACTTGTTTCGCTTGTAAAGCCCGAGGTTGGAGAGGGAATTATAAGGCTTCATTCCGCAACGCTTACCTTTGACCCCGCGTATACCGTAAACGTATCTGTTGCAGAGGGAAGCGCAAACCAAAACAAAGAGGTTTACCTTATTGACTTTACCTTGCCCGCGGGCGTTAAGGTCTTTGAGGTTACAATGAAATAATTTTTGCAGCGGGCGTAAAGCTCGACTTAAAACAAAAAGCAAAAAACGGCAGAGAAATCTGCCGTTTTTTATATAGCGGTGCGACAATCGTATGCTTTGCCGTTAACCGTTTTTCGCGTTCTTTTTTGCCCAATCGATTTTGTAGGCTTCTTCTGCCGCGAGGCGGATTTTCGCCACCGACACGCCCTCTGCCTTTGGCAGGCAGTAGAAAAGGCATTTGAGGTCGCCAACCGAAATTATATCGCCAAGCTCGTACCAATTGAGGTCGGCGTTGACCGAATACTGTGCCGTCGGCTTTTGACGGTAATCAAGCTGTCCGTCGTCGGTCGTAAGGTGAAAGCCCTCCGAGTCGTGCTTGAAATATCCGCTTCCGATAGAGTAAAGCCTTTTGGTATCGACTGCCGCGAAAATTTCCACCGGAAACTCCACGGAGTATTCCCCGCTTTCAAGCTCGCGCCTTACGCACTCGCGCTCCCAGCCGTACCACGCGGGCACGGAGGTGAAAAGCGTTTCCTTGTCGGTAAGGCAGTGAAGCTCGCCAAGCTCGGTCAAAATATGCTTTGCCCCGCAATTTTCACATACGAGGTGGACGCCTTTTCCAACCGTTTTGCCCTCTTGGTTGCATTCGGGGCATTTGTAGCAAACTCTGCCAAGACCGTCGGCGCGAAAGTCCTCGCTAACGTAAACGCGGCTTTCCTTTTGCCAGCGGAAATTGTCGAAGGAAAATTCCCCGAATACTATCTCGGTGATTTCCTCCGCGCTTTTTTCGGCAACCTCCTCACTTGAAAGAAGGCATTCGACACGCGCGGAAACCTTAACCCTCCGCTTTTGCAGATAGTTGTAAAGAGGGTCGCGCGTAAAAGCACCGTAGGTGCGTATCATTACGAGAGGCATACCGAGCATCTTTATGCATTTGCCGATAGTGTCGGGCAGCGTCGTTGCCCTGCCGTCAAAGCTGTAACCAACCTCGGGGTACATAAGAATGTTGTTATTAAGCTTGCGAGAGGCGTAAAGCATATCCTTTACGAGGGCGGGGTCGCTTACGAATTTCCTCGCGGGAATGCAGCCGATTTTGTGCATCAGCCAATCCTTTCCGATAAAGCCGTCGGTGGTTGCGACGATGTTAAACGGCTTTGGGTAAAGGACGGTTGCCGCGATTTCAAGGTCGATAAAGCTCGAATGGTTCATAAGGTAAAAGGCAGGCTCGCCCTTTCCGATTTTCTCCATTCCGATTTTCTCGTATTTGAATTTTGTGGCAATAAGGTCGGGCGCGGCAACAATACGCATAAGCGTGCGCCAAAATATATTCGGGCGAATCGGCTTGCGGTGCGGCTTTTTGTTCCTTTCGGAAAGCTCCGTCAGCGAGCCGTAATCGGTTTCGGTAAATTTAATTTTCATAAAAACAATCCTCGCAACGGAAATTGTTGACAAAAATGCGAATTTGTAAACATTTTACCACACCGTTTATAAATTTGTCAATATTTTTTAAAAAAGCCTCTCGCGCGTTGGGGAGAAAGCGGCGTTGGCGCGGCAAATTCGTTGGCAAAAGCCGCGGTACAAGCGAAAGCACGTTGAGCAGCGCAAGGTCACACACGCGCACGCGCGCGAAGGCAGGCTTATCCAGTATTTACGCGAGGGGGATTTTCGCGGCATTTTAAAAAACGGAATTTTTGGGGATAGCGAAAAGGGAACGTCTCCACGGCGCGGCGGCAAAAAACGCCGTTTTCTTATTTCGGTTTTGCATTTATGAACAAACTGTAAATGAAAGAAATTTTCAAAAATTTCAGAAAAAAACGAAAAAATGCGAAAAAATGAAAATTATTTTCACTTTGTCGGTGGGTCGGTAAAAGTCGAATAAAATATTTTAAATATTTAAGTGTGCGCTATTTTGCATAAAAAAATCAAAAAAATGCCCAAAAACTGTTGACAAGGGGGTATTTTTGTGCTAAAATCGGAATTGTGAAAGTAATTTTCACCAAAAATGAAAACAATTTTCAAAAATACCGCAATGATCCAATAAAAAACGGAAAAAAATGAAAATAATTTTCAAAATGAAAGAAATTTTCATCCGAAAGGCAACGAATACGGCAGGGGTGATAATCCCGACCCGACGGAAATTTGCCGAGGACGGGTGAGGGTGACCTTCGTAAGCGGATTTTGATTTTGTGATTTTGATTTATCGCGGCGCGGGTATGGCTGCCTCGTGCCGACAAAACAGGAAAGGAGGCCGTATATTGAACAGGACCCTATTGCAGGCCCAGCTTATGTACAATGAGATGGGTAAATCCGAGCGCAGGGTCGCTGACTGGTTATTTTCTCACTCCGGCGAGATGCTTCCGTACTCTATATCCGATTTGGCCTCCATGTGTGATTCCTCGGAGGCGACGATAGTCCGTTTCTCCAAACGACTCGGCTGCTCGGGATACCACGACCTGAAGCTTACTCTTGCCAGAGAGCACGATAAAAAGGTTATTGCCCCCACCATAACGGAGGAGGACGGGTGCTACGAAATCTTTGAAAAGGTATGTAACGATGCTTATATGACCCTTGAAAGGACGAAGAAAACCCTGTCACCCGAGGCAATGACGAGGGCGGCGGATGCTATTGCAGCGTCTAACCGCGTCGTGCTGATAGGACTTGGCGCATCCGCATCGGTTGCGGAGGAGGCGTCAAACAAGCTGCTTCGTGCGGGATGCAACTCCAGCGCGTATGCGGACACACATATGCAGGCTATCGCGGTTTCTCGACTGAAGGCGGGAGATACGGTTATCGGAATTTCACAGTCAGGCTCGTCGAAGGACATTGCCGAGGCTATGAAGACCGCACGCGCTCACGGCGCAACCACGATTGCCATTACCTCGAGGGAAAGGTCGCCCGTAGCCAGACTCAGCGACATTTTACTTCTTACCGATACGGAGGAAACGAGGCATTCGACCCTCGGACTTTCCTCCCACCTTGCAAGGCTCGTCGTCATCGACGCGCTTTGCTACCGAATAGTCTATCAAAACTCCGCCCGTGCCGAGGGCATCGGAGAGGAGGAGGAGGGACTTAAGTCCAAGCGAATTATAGAGTAGCGGGTACGCTTCCTATATCGCGGGCACGCCCTGCAAACGGCGGGGCAAACAGCTTTTAAAAACAAAAATAAAAAATAAACGAAATCGAAAGAAATTTCGAAAAAGGAGAAAACAATGAAGATACTCGTTGTTAATGCGGGTAGCTCCTCTCTTAAGTACCAGCTTTTCGATATGGATTCGGGCGAGGTTCTTGCAAAGGGACTTTGTGAAAGAATCGGTATCGACGGCGCTATTACACACAAGCGCCCGGGTAAAGAGGACTACGCGCAGACTGCCGACCTCAAGGACCACAAGGCGGCAATTGAGCTTGTTCTCTCGCTGCTTACCGACGCGGAGCTTGGCGTTATCGCCTCCGCAGACGAGATAGGCGCGGTTGGACACAGATTTGCACACGGCGGAAAAATGAAGAAATCCGCCATTCTCGGAGAGGACGAGATTGCTTATCTTGAAAGCATTATCGAGATTAACCCCCTCCACGGACCGCCCGCAATCAGCGGCTTTAAGGGATGTAAGGCGGTTATGCCGAATATACCCCACGTCGGTGTATTCGACACCTCCTACTATTCCGATATGGAGGAGCACGCATACGTTTACCCCATTCCCTACGAGCTTTATGAAAAGTATCAGATTCGCCGTTACGGCTTCCACGGCACCTCCCACCGCTTCGTTGCGGCAAAGGCACAGGAGCTTGTCGGAAACAAAAACGCGAAAATCATTACCTGCCACCTCGGAAACGGCTCGTCCATTACGGCAACCGTTAACGGAAAGGCAATCGACACCTCCATGGGCTTTACTCCGCAGGACGGTGTACCGATGGGCACGAGAAGCGGCGCGCTTGACCCCACCGTTCCTTCCTATATAATGAGAAAGGAAGGACTTTCCGCGGACGAGGTTGAAAAGCTCCTTAACTCAAAGTCGGGTCTTCTCGGTGTTTCGGGCGTTTCCTCCGACTGCAGAGATATAAGAGCTGCCGCCGCAAACGGCAATCACCGTGCAGAGCTTGCAATGAAGATTCTCGTTCATAACATCAAGAAGATTATCGGCTCCTACGTTGCGGAGATGAACGGCGTTGATGCACTCGTATTTACCGCGGGCATCGGTGAAAACGACAGAGCGCTTCGTGCGGAGGTTTGCCGCGAGATGTCCTACCTCGGTATCGCAATTAACGAGGAGCTTAACGAGAGCTGTCCCCGCGGAGAGGACGTAGAGCTTACCGCAGTCGGCGCTTCGGTAAGAACCTTCGTGCTTCCGACCAACGAGGAATATATGATTGCCCTCGACACCCTTAATCTTTCAAAGTAAGAAGGTCTTGCATATATTGACATCTTATTTAGATAGAGAGCTAATTTGTTATCAATTAAAAATAAATATATCCATTTTAAGAAAGGAAACGAAAAAATGAAATCTCCTTACGAAATCAAAAAGGAAATCTGCGAGGTTGGCCACGTTCTTTATCAGCTCGGCTTCGTAGCGGCAAACGACGGTAACATCTCGGTTAAAATCTCGGACAACGAATACTACTGCACCCCCACGGGCGTGTCCAAGAGAGTTCTTACTCCCGATATGATTATCAAGGTTGACAGAAACGGAAACAAGCTCGAGGGAAAGATGAACCCCTCCTCCGAAATCAAAATGCATATGAGAGTTTATCAGGAGCGTCCCGACGTTAACGCGGTTGTTCACGCTCATCCTCCCGTAGCTACCGCATTCACTATCGCGGGCGTTGACCTTGACCAGTACATTCTCCCCGAGGCGGTTCTTACAATCGGAGAGGTTCCCACCTGTGCATACGGTACTCCCTCCACTATGGAAATTCCCGACTCTCTTGAGCCTTACATCCAGAACCACGATGCATTCCTTCTTCAGAACCACGGTGCGCTTACCGTTGGCTGCAACCTTATGAAGGCGCTCTTCGTTATGGAGGAGGTAGAGTTCAACGCAAAGATTTGCAAGAACGCAATGGAGCTTGGCGCGGTTCACGAAATTCCCAACGACCAGCTTAAGAAGCTTATGGAGCTTCGCAAGAAGATGAACCTTCCCGGACGTCACCCCGGTATCGAGTACGACGAGCCTGCAGCTCCCGCTGCCGACGCGGACCTCGTTGCTCTTATTACCAAGAAGGTGCTTGAGGCTCTCGGTAAGTAATCGAGCCTTCCCAAAATCTCGAAGAAAAGAGAAAAGAAAATGGCTATAAACTGGACAGAGGCAGATATTGAAAAGGTAATAAAGGCGGTTATAAGCAACATCGCCGCTACCCCAAAGACCGCCGTTTCAAACGACGAATGGAATGCCTCCACCTATCACGGACGAAGGCTTATAGGCGTTTATGAGGATATGAACGACGCTATCGCCGCCGCAACCCGCGGCTACAAGGCTGTGCGCGCAATGTCCCTCGCGGAGCGCGAGAAAATCATCGACGTTATAAGAGATTTGTGCCGTAAGGAGGCTCCCGTTATGGCGGCACTCGGCGTTGCCGAAACTAAAATGGGAAGGGTTGACCACAAAACCGCAAAGCATATGCTCGTTGCCGACAAAACCCCCGGCACGGCGGATATAGTAGCACAGGCAAAGACGGGCGACTACGGTCTTACCCTCACGGAGATGGCACCCTTTGGCGTGGTGGGAAGCATTACGCCCTCGACCAACCCCTCCGAAACCGTAATTTGTAACTCAATAGGTATGATTGCCGCGGGCAACGGAGTTGTTTTCAACCCCCACCCGGGTGCAATAGCAACCTCAAACTATGCGATTGACCTTGTAAACCGCGCCTCCAAAATGGCGGGCGGACCCGAGGTGCTTGTCGCTTCGGTGGTAAAGCCCACGCTTGACACCGCAAATACTATGTATCAGCACAAGGATATAAGGCTTCTCGTTTGTACGGGCGGTCCGGGCGTTGTAAGAAGCGTGCTTTCCAGCGGAAAGAAGGCTATCGGCGCGGGTGCGGGAAATCCCCCCGTAATCGTTGACGACACCGCCGACGTTAAAAAGGCGGGAAAGGATATTAACGACGGCTGCTGCTTTGACAACAACCTCCCCTGTATTGCGGAGAAGGAGGTGTTCGCCTTCGCCAACATCGCGGACGAGCTTATTTCCTCTATGCTCGATGCGGGAGCATATAAGATTGACAAGGCAACCGCGGCAAGGCTTGCCGAAATCGTCCTCGTTGATGTGAAGAACAAGAAAACGGGCGTCGTTTCAAAGACGGTAAGCCGCGACTGCGTCGGCAGAGATGCAAAGGTCCTGCTTGAAAAGGTGGGCATCCACGTGGGTGACGAGGTAAGATGTATCATCTGTGAAACCGAATTCGAGCATCCCTTCGTACAGCACGAGCTTATGATGCCGATACTCCCCATCGTGAGAGTGCGCGACATTGACGAGGCAATCGACCTCGCGGTAAAGGCGGAGCACGGAAACCGTCACACCGCACATATGCACTCCAAGAATATTGACAACCTCACTCGCTTTGCAAGGGCGGTTGAAACCACAATCTTCGTAAAGAACGCACCCTCCTACGCGGGTATCGGCTTCGGCGGAGAGGGACATACCACCTTTACCATTGCAGGCCCGACGGGAGAGGGACTTACCAGCGCGAGAAGCTTTACAAGATACCGCCGCTGCGTTCTCTCCGAGAGCTTCAGAATTATCTGACAGAGGTAGAAAGGAAAGAAAATGAATATTTCACAAAGCCAGGTGGAAGCAATTGTTCGCCGTATTCTCGGCGAGGTTTCGCCCTCCGCAGCCGCGAGCCGCGAAATCCCCAAAACCGCAAAGGTTGCAATGCTTACCGCCCAGAAAAAGATTGAGGTAAAGGAATTTCCCATTCCCGCGCTTCAGGACGACGATATACTCGTAAAAGTAGAGGGCTGCGGCGTTTGCGGAACCGACGTACACGAGTGGAAGGCTGACCCATTCGGCATTATCCCCGTAACCCTCGGACACGAGGGAACGGGCGAGATTATCGCGCTCGGTAAAAACGTAAAGATGGATACCGCGGGCAACCCCATAAAGGTCGGCGACAAGATTGTTACCAGCGTTATCAGCTGCGGCGAGTGCTTTATCTGCCGCAACAAGCCCGCCAACACCAACCTCTGCGACAAGCAGGGCGTGTTCGGTCTTATCCCCCATAACGACGCAAACCCCCTTACGGGTTGGTTTGCAACCCACCTCCTTATAAGAGGAAAGGGCTCGACCTACTTCGTTGTTAACGACCTCGACCTTCAGGAAAGAATGCTCCTTGAGCTTGCCTGCGTTTGCGTACACGCGCTTAAGAGAGCACAGTCCACCGGTCTTATCAACTTTAATTCAAAGGTACTTGTTCAGGGTCTTGGCCCCGTTGGTCTTGTAATGATTTCCGTACTCCGTGCGGCAGGTGTAAACCACATCGTTGCAATCGACGGCGCACCCAAAAGACTTGAAATGGCAAAGAAGCTCGGCGCAAAGACGGTCGTAAGCTTCAAGGAGATTACCACCCTCGAGCAAAGAGTATCTCTCGTAAAGAGCGTTTGCAACGGTGTTGGCGTTGACTTTGCATTCCAGTGCACAGGCGCACCCGCAGCGGCAAAGGACATTTACGAATACATCCGTCGCGGCGGCGGTATGTGCGAGATGGGCTTCTTCGTAAACAACGGAGAATACACGGTTAACCCCCACTTTGCTATGTGTAACAAGGAAATTACCATTGTCGGCTCTTGGGACTACTCGGCTGACGACTATCCCACGACTATGGCATTCCTTCGCCAGGCAAGAGAGATGAATATTCCGATAAAGGAGCTTATCACTCACTCCTTCCCGCTTGACAGGCTCAACGAGGCTATGGAGGTCAACGTTTCTCAACAGGGAATTAAAATCTGCTACGTTGCAGACTGATTCCGGGGGTGACGTATGACGGCACTTGGAATGATAGAGGTCTTTGGCTTTTCTACCGCAATCGTGGTTGCCGACGCGATGGCAAAGGCAGCCGACGTAAAGGTTGTCGCAATCGATAAAAACAAGCCCGCGGCAGGAGATGCCGCAAAGGTACCGCTCGTTATGGCTATCAAAATCCACGGCGATGCGGCGGCTGTTAGCGCGGCAATCGAGGCGGGAAAGGCAGAGGCTGAAAAAAGAGAGCTTTACATTACCCACAAGGTAATCGCAAGGCAGAGCGAGGATATAGAGTGGTTTGCACGACTCTCTGCCCTCGGAAAAGACAAATTAAGATAAAATTAAATTTATATAAGGAGAAATCAAAATGATGGAAGCACTTGGAATGGTAGAGACCAGAGGTCTCGTAGCAGCAATCGAGGCTGCAGATGCAATGGTTAAGGCGGCAAACGTTGTACTTATCGGCTCTGAGAAGATCGGTAGCGGACTCGTAAGCGTTATGGTTCG
>JAFXHU010000002.1 GCA_017533565.1 Clostridia bacterium | reverse complement strand
TGATTGTTTGCTAAATTCAAATACTCTCCTTCGCCGTATTACGGAGGACAATTCAATTTGCATGTTCAAAAAGGACGAGATATATTTGAAGCAACGAGTTCTAAGGTTCGAAAGGATTTGAAGGAGTTTATTTTAAACAACGGACATATAGATGGAACCGCTTTGAAAGAGCATTGGTTTCCGACAATAAACGCCGATATATTTCTGTCCCATTCACACAGTGATCTGGAAAAGGTAAAAGGTTTTGCAGGATGGCTTTTTGACACGTTTGGATTAACTTCATTTATTGATTCGTGTGTTTGGGGATATTGTGATGAGTTGCTAAAAGAAATTGATAATAAGTATTGTTATCAACCTAAAAAGGATACGTATAATTATGATAAAAGAAATCATACAACATCACATGTTCATATGATGTTAGCTTCCGCCTTGACGGAAATGATAGATCAGTGTGAATGTGCAATATTTTATAATACTCCAAATTCAATACTTGTTTGTGATGAGATAAGCAAGGCTGATGATATAAAAAAGGAAAAAACCCTTTCTCCGTGGATATATCATGAATTGTCGGTTTTAAGCACCATAAAAACAAGAGAACCTAATCGTGAGTATATAATGCATGGTGAATCAACTTTGTTCGAAGCTCGAAATGAATTAAAAGTAGAATATGATGTTAGTAAATTTTTAAGTTCAATGATAACACTTACGGATACTGATATTGTTCAATGGAGTAAAAAGAACAGAACGATGAATCATTCGTTGGATGAATTATATAGAATTGTATGTCCCCAATAACCAAATAGGCGGTAATCGTGGTTCGCGATTACCGCCTTAAACTATCAAAAAATTGCCGAAAATAAACCAAAAATCTCCGCAAGTGGTCAAACATGTGGTCAAAGGCGAAAAATGGGCTTGTTCAACCCTCGAAGCAGGGAAGAACAAGCCCATTTTTATATTGCGAAAACGCGAGATTTCAAGAGATTTAGCGAGAAAATAAAAGAAAATCGGAGGTTCGATTGAACCTCCGATTTTGGTCTGAGTGACAAGACTTGAACTTGCGGCCTCTACCACCCCAATTCCTGTTGTTGTCAGTTATGTGATCAAAACCGAAGTAAAATTTATGACGGTTAAAAGCAGAAAACGGAGAGGTATGCAAAGCCTTTTATCCCAATTTACAAAACATACCCGTGTTAAGAAATACACGCGTAATATACGGTTGGTTTGCTGTATTACAACTATAAAGCGAAGAAAAAACAAGAGCTTTTGATGATAAAAATTTTACTAGCCTTAGATAAAGATTAGCCGTGAAAAATCATCAAGCCTAAAGTAAAGAAAAATGGTTTGGGGCGATCAAAAATTAGTCAACTTGAAATAAAGAATAGCGACGTGTAAAAACGTTGTTTTTTCTTGAAAAAGTGCTGGACTTACGCAGCCTTCTGTGGTATGTTGTTGTTCTAACAGAAAAGGAGGCACAACCTATGAAAAATATGATAAACGAACTATGGCACGGCAACATTGTTCCGCAGAGTGACAGCAGAACCAACTCGCCGGAGATGAAGGAACTCCTCGGCTACATGGCAAGGCTTGACGAGGAAAGAGAGGAGCTTTCGCAGCAAATAAAAAGAGAAGAAGGCGGCGAAATTTAGTACGGTTGGGCTATTAATATGAAAGACAGCTCTGTTGGGGCTGTCTTTTTTCTCTTTGACGGGCTGCTTTTCTCCTCTTTTCACTTGACACACCTGTGCGCGGGTGGTATAATTAATTTGAGCGTGACGGTGTTGGCTGGTTTGTTTTTTGATGACAAAGTGCCACCCGTGTTAAATTTTGGAGGAAAAGATGAGAAAAATAGATGCGAAAAGGCTTTCCTCCGCCATTGAGGCAAGGACAGAAAACGACCTTTCGCTTTGTAATATAGGCGGTGCATCGGTCCTCGTTGCACAGGGCGGTGAGGTTTTATATAGAAAGGTTTTTGGCTTTGCTGATTTGGCAGGGCGGGAGCTTGACGGCAAAACGCTGTTTCGTCTTGCCTCTATGACAAAGCCGATTACGGCGGTTGCCACGCTTATTCTTGCGGAGCGCGGACTTCTCTCGCTTTCGGATACGGTAGATAAATTCTATCCTGCATTCAGGAATTTAAGTCTTTACGAAAAAGGCGAAATTATTGACATTTCGGGGAAAATTACGATTGAAAACATTCTGACCCATACGTCGGGAATCGGAAGCGGGGCGGCGTGGACCTACGTGAACCGTCTTTCAACTCCCGAAAGGGTTGCGACGGTTGATAAATATACCGACTTTTTATCGCATCAGCCGCTTTCGTATATCCCCGGGACAAAGCAGGAGTACAGCGGTATTGCCTCGTTCAGCATTCTGACGGGAATTATACAATCGGTGTCGGGAATGGATTATCTCGACCTTTTGAAAAAGGAAATTTTCCTTCCGTGTGAAATGACGGACACCACCTTTCTTCCAAGCGAGGAGCAGTGGCAGCGACTTTGTCAAATGCACAACCGAGTGATGGGCGAAAACGCAGTCGGGCGCACGTTTGACGGCTGTGTTTTTGAAAACATACCCGCCCAAAATTATCTTGGCGGCGCGGGTCTTGTATCCTCGGTTTCCGACTATTTCAGCTTCGCCCGTATGCTTATGGGTGGGGGCGTGTTAAATAATCGGCGGATTTTATCCGAAAAATCGGTCAAATTGATGTCCTCACCACATTATCCGAGCGAGGCGGGAGAGCATTGGGGACTTGGCGTGCGAGTCGTAAGCGGAGATAAAAAAGCGCCGTTGCCCATCGGGTCGTACGGCTGGAGTGGTGCATACGGCACGCACTTCTGGATTGACCCCGAAAATGAAATTATCGCAATTTATATGAAAAATTCCCGCTTTGACGGCGGAAGCCATGCGAAAACGGGACGTAATTTTGAGATTGACGTTTACTCTGCTTTGGAGTAGCTTTTTAAATTCGGCGAATCCGATGCAAAGGCTTAAAAAGCTTTAAGCAGCCTTCGCTTTTTCGCGATTTTTGCCGTAACGTTTTGAAATTTTATAATTTTGGGGGCAGAAATGGAGCTTTCAAATTTTGAAAAGATATATACCGATCCGCGCGGTGTTGCGGGCGAGATATACAGAAATCCCGACGGATTTCACCTGCGCGACGTTCACATTCACGCAGAGGTTGGCAGACGCGTTTGCATCGGTCACACGGCGGATTTGCACTTTAACTACTGTAACGAGCGTGATATGGCGGAGGCAAATCCCGCGCTTATGAGCACGCTTGAAAACCGAGTTTGGCTCGCAAACGGGGAGTCTGTGCCTAACGCGGTGCGCTGTCTTGAATATCTTTCCGACACGGATTTGGTCGTGGTAAACGGCGACACGCTCGACTATCTTTCCCACGGTGCTATAGAGCTTATGAATCGGGAGCTTTGGGACAAGTACCCCGATTTGATTGTGACGGTTGGCGGTCACGACTGTGTAAGAAAAATGCAGGGCAAGGTTAACGATACCTCCACGCGCGAGGAACGGCTTGCCATTATTCGGGAGGCATGGCGTCACGATATTTATTATACCTCGCGCCTTGTTGGCGAGGGGGTGCTTGCCGTCGCGCTTATGAACGACCCGTCGTGCTTTTACGAGATGCAGGCAGAAAGGTTTGCCGAGGATTTGCACCGTGCGCGTGAAAACGGATATATAATTCTTATGTTTATGCACGAGCCGCTTGCCACCCGAAATCCGCGCGACAGACAAACGGGGGTGGAGGATTTGCTCCTTCCCGGTGATGTGAACGGATATCCGCGCAATTTTTGTGACGGTCTTAATCCCGAGGGCGGGCATTGGCTTGCGGGTGGGGTAAAATCAAGCGATACCACACGTTCGGTTTATAACCTTATTGTCAACAATGCCGACGTTATAAAGGGGGTTTTTGCGGGTCACTGTCACAGCGATATGTATAACGAAATAGTGGCGAAAAACTCCGACGGGACCGCGGCTGTAATTCCGCAATATATCACTACATCGAATGCTTATGACGGCGGTCACGCGATGCGAATTTTCGTGGATTGATTTTTGGGGGAATATGGAGTTCAGTGTATTTGAATGGAACGGCTTTTCGGGGGTGAAATTTGACTTTCGCGGAATGCCCGTAAAGGTGGTAAAGCCCAACGTGGCGGCAAACGGAAAATGGGCGTTAAAAACAGAATATTTCGGTGCGTTTCCAAATGCGGAAATTGCACTGTTGAACAGGGGCTGGCACATTGTTTTTCAGCAAAATGAAAACAGATGGGCGCAGGAATACGACCTTGAAAGAAAGGAAGCGCTTGTGCGGGAAATTCCCGCGATGTTCTCGCTTTGTGAGAGGTTTTCTGCGGTCGGTATGAGCTGTGGCGGAATGTATGCGGTATTGCTTGCCGCGCGCTGCCCGGAGCTTGTCGATGTGCTGTATCTTGACGCACCCGTGTTAAATCTTTTGAGCTGTCCGTGTGATATGGGTATTGCACAAAGCGGTCTATACCCCGAATTTTTCGGTGTTACGGGATTGACAAAGAGCGAGATGCTTTCCTACCGCAATCACCCGATTGACAAAATACATATTCTTCTCGAAGGCAAAATCCCCGTCCTTCTTATCGCGGGGGACAGCGACAGCGTTGTCCCCTACGTCGAAAACGGAAAAATACTTGCCGATTATTATGAGAAAAACGACGGAGTCATAGAGGTGATTTTGAAGAAGGACTGCGACCATCATCCCCACGGGCTTGAAAACGGGGAGGCGGTTGCGGATATAATCGAGCGCCTTTGCAGGACTTGACGAGGGAATTTAGGATAGACGAATGGACGGAAAATTTAACACGCCCTGCGTGCTTTGGTAAAAACGAGCCTGTAAAACCAAAAAGAAAAGGAGGACGCTTCGGCGGTGAACCGATTCGCCCTCTTTTGCTTGATGTAAATAAATATTTACATTAAAGAATGTTGTTGAGGAAGCAGGTTTCGTAGTTAGAGATTCTTCCGTCAACCGAAAGAACGGCAAGGCACATATTGATATATGCCTCCCTGACGTTAGAGGGGAATGCGTTAATGAAATCGCGAACGACGTTCTGTGCCTCTTGGCAATAAAATTCGCCCGCGGTGGCAAGAGCCTCGTTATACGAATAGCCGCCGATAAAGGTCATAATGAATTTCCATTCTCCCTCGGAGAGAGAGCCGTCGGATGCGATGCAGGTGAAGATTGTGGGGATAAGCACGTCGTTGGGGTTAGCTTTTGACGTTGACTTTACATAGTCGTAAACAACCATAAAGTTTCTTCCCGCAAAGTTTTCAAGGTCGTAGTAGGAAAGACCGAGGCAATAGTTAATGGTGCTGTTGATGTTCATTTTGTCCTCCGATATAAATTGTGCCTTTATTATACTACTCTTTTTGAGTGAGGTCAAGAGCCTTTACATTCTTAATTAAAATTAAATACGGCGAAAATTTAACACAAGCCACACGTTTAGGTGTACAATTAAAGCCGTAAAAGCTTAAAAGGCGGTGCAATATGAGAATTGAAATGTTCAATTTTTGGTATTTCTTTTTTATAGCAGCTCTTGTCGGCGCATATTTCGGACTTTATTTTCTTTTAAGAAACCGAAGCACGCATACAAAGTACCTTGTTCTTTATTCGATTTTGGTTTTTGCTCTTTTGCTTCATTTTTTGAAGGCGTTTATTCCTCCGTATTCAACCGACGAGTCAAGGCTTTTCCGCGATATTTGGTTTATAAATATTTGCGCGGTTAACATACTCGTTTTCCCGTTTATATTCCTTTCCAAAAGTGAAACGCTTCGCGATTATATGGTCTATATCGGACTCGCAAGCGGAATTATTGCGATGCTTTATCCGACCGAGCCGATGCTGAAGCTTGACCAGTCGGCGGAGCTTCTTGACATAATCCGCTTTTATATCCACCACGGAATACTTTGGATTGTGCCGCTTCTTATGATGACGCTCGGGCTTCACAGGGTGAGCTATAAGCGGCTTTTGCGAATGGCACCCTGCCTTCTGGCGGTTTTCCTCTTTATTATGTTTAACCAGCTGATGCAGCAGGAGCTTGGCTTTACTCCCGTGCGCGGAAACGGCTCTTTGGATATAACGGCAATCGGTTACAAAAACACCTCCTATATTTGGGGCGCGGAGGAGGGCGACGTCATCGGTAAAATACTCGACGTCTTTTGTCCGAGGCTGTTTAAAACCATTCCCGTAGGAAAATACGCGGGGGAGGCAAAGCATTGGCCGTTTTTCTGGTTAGTTGTTCCCGTTTACGTGCTTTTTACGACCCTTTGCTTTGGCATTTGCTTGATATTCGACCGCAAAAACACAGTGGAAGCCTTGGGGCGTGTTAAATTAAAGCTTAAAGCCGCGCTTTCAAAATTGCGCCGCCGTAGCGAATAAGAAAACGGGCAGAATGGATTTTTCCGTTCTGCCCGAAAAATTTTGCGTAAGCATTTGTTTACATTTTCCGATGCTCTATGAAAATTTAAATCAAGCCGTAAAAAAGCGAAGCGGTGAAAAAGCAAGGGGGAAAATGCCCGAGCGCGCTTTTTTAAAATGCGGCAAATGCCCGAGCGTGGAACGCCTTACCCCGCCCCCGATTCAAGGGGGGGCGCGCTCTAAATCCCCACCGATGCGCTTTAAAAAAACAAGGTGCCAAGCGGCACCTTGTTTTTTGTTACCAGGCGGTAAGTCCCACTATGTTAAGCGAAATGCAGGTACAGCTGATGACGAAGGAGATTATCGACATCGCCATTCCGATAGCATCGGTCATTTGCCTTTTTGATTTTGCAAAGGATATGATTGAAAAGACTCCGCACAAAATCGAGATTGCGAGCATAATCGCAGAAAAGGCAAAAAGCACGAATACCCAGTGCGGAAGCCCGACTCCCACAAAGTGAGAGAGAATTTCCGTGCTCATATTCATAAACAATCCGAACGGAAGATTGCCGAGGGATATTATAAAGGCGATTATTCCGAGGATTAAGGTTCTTTGTGCCTTCAGGGCGGCGCCGCCCTCTTCCAAGCTTAACGCCGAGGATGCCGCGGGACTGTCCATCTCTGCGGAAAAGCCGCTTGCGTTAAAATCAACTCTCATTTTTCTCTCCCGATTAATATACTACGTAGGGGTTGGGCTTAAACAAAAGGGCAAGTGTGTCGATAAACCAGCCGATGCCGAAAAGTCCGCCCGTAAAGAGGTAGAGAATACCCGCGCCGATTTTACCCTCGTAAAACTTGTGCGCTCCGATGTATCCGAGCCAAAGGCAAAGAAGGAAGGAAACCCACTTGTTCTTAAGCCTTGCGCCGTAGGGAACGCCGCCGTTTACGTTGTTGTTCTGGTTTGAGTTTTGGTTGGAGTTGTTAATAACGATGTTGGGCTGTGCGGATTTTGTTTCTTCAACCTGGCATCCGCAATGGGGGCAGATTACTGCCTTTTTGGCAATCGTTTTTCCGCATTCCTTACAGAATTTGGTTTCGGTTGCGGTGCTTGCTTCTGACATAAAATTGTCCTCCTTTTTCGTACTGCGTTTGTGTGTTTATTTTGTTGAGCTTGTCGAATGCAGTACTTTTGTGGCATAAGTATAACACAAATGGGTTGTATTGTCAACCCTTATGGGTAAATATTTTTGTATATTTTCGTGGTAATATATATACAAATGGGTATTATTACACGGAGAAGCTATGAACGTACTTAAAAAGATAAACAAGCTGCGCATTGAGCGCGGGTGGTCGGTTTACCGCCTTTCGGTGGAGTCGGGGATTACGCAATCCACCCTTACGAATATGTTTAACCGAGAAACGCAGCCGTCGATTTCCACGCTCGAGGCGTTATGCGGAGCGTTTGGTATTACTATGGCGGAGTTTTTCTCGGAGGATGGGGAATCCCGTCTTTCGGCGGCGGAGCTTGAGCTGCTCGGCTATTTTCGCTGTATGACGCCCGAGGCTCGGCAAAGCGTGCTTACGCTAATGAAAGAGGCAACACACGGCTGACGGGGTGTAGTCAGGAGAGCCGCACGCAGCAAGGGCTTTTTGGAAAAGGCGCGGAGATTGACACGGAAAGCCGAGAAAAAGGGCAAACGAAATTAACTTTTTCTTGACACGGACGGGAAAATGTTGTAAAATATGTCTATCACACCAAACGGAGGATTAATATGCCAACCGATAAAGCGTATAAAGTCAGAACAAAGCAAAACAATCTTCACCTTCGCGTTTTGAAGGGGCATTTTGCCACCAACCACAGCCACATTAACTACTTTATCGACGTTACTATGCAAAAGTCACGCCTTGCCGAGGCACAGGCGGTTGCGCGCGAGCTTGTTTCCTACTACCGCACGAATACCATCGTGGATACCGTTCTTTGCCTTGACGGTATGGAGGTTATCGGCACCTGCCTTGCCAACGAGTTCAAAAACGGAGATTATATCAACCTTAATTCACACCAGACGATTTATATCGTAACCCCCGAGTATACGCAGGGAAGCCAGATTATCTTCCGCGACAGCATTACGCCGATGATTACGGGCAAAAACGTCCTTATTCTCGCGGCGTCGGTTGCTACGGGCTTTACCGTGCGCGGAGCTATCGAGGCTATTAAATACTACGGCGGTAACGTTGCGGGTATAGCGTCTATCTTTGCGACTATGGAAAAATATATGGGATACCCCGTTCATTCGGTGTTTGACCCGAACGACCTTGACGGCTATCAGAGCCTGCCCTCCCACGAGTGCCCGATGTGCGCCCGCGGTGAAAAAATTGACGCGCTTGTTAACAAATTCGGCTTTTCAAAGCTTTGATTTTTATGGCTTGAATACAAAAAAGCACCCGATTGGGTGCTTTTTTGCATTGATAAGTGTTTTATTTTACCGTGTAAAGCTCGCTTGGGTCAATGCCGAGAGCCTCTGCTATTGCGAAAAGCTCTATATCCGTAACCGTGCGGGAGTAATCCTCGATACGAGAGATTGAGCCACGGCAAATATATACACCGAGCAGCTCAAGCTTGTTTGAAAGCTCCTGTTGGCTAACCTTTAGCCTTGTGCGTAATTTTTTCAAATTCCCACCGATAAGGTTTTTCTTTTCACCGTCTATTATTCTTGCCATTATATAAACTCCATTATCATATTTTTGCTACGTATAATGCTTCCGTTTAAAAATGCTTTCCACCTCAATTTGCGTAAGAATCACAGCGAAAAGTACAATGGCGCAACCGATATATTCCCTTGCGGATAGGGTTTGACCGAGAATAACGGCGGTGCCGAGGGCGCCGAAAACCGACTCAAGCGAGAGAATAACCGAAGCGGCGGAGGGGTCAACCCCGCGCTGTCCAATGATTTGGAGGGTGTATGCAACACCGCTTGACCCGATGCCGAGATAAACTACGGGGAGGGCGTTTTGCCATACGGAGTTAAGATTGATGCCACCCTCGATAGCGAGGGCAAAAATCAAATTAACCGCGCTTGCGGTTGCAAATTGCACGAGCGACATTCGCACCCCGTCGCTTTTCGGTGAGAAAATATCAATTGCAAGAATTTGTATGGGAAAGAGCAGGGCGCACCCCGCAACGAGAAGGTCGGAGGGTGAGACCGTAAAATCCCCCTTGATGCATAAAAGATAAAATCCGACCGCCGCAATTCCAACGCCGAGATAGACGTTGACGGGTGCGCGCTTCTTCAGAACAAGGGCGTATATCGGTACGATAACAACGTAAAGTGCGGTGATAAACGCCGCCTTTCCACCGTCGGTGCCCCTGTTAATTCCGATTTGCTGTAATGCGCTCGCAAGAGCAAGAAACACACCCGCGACGGCACCGCCAATAAGCTCAAAACGGTTTAACCCCACCCCGTGTGAAGAAATCAGCCGTCTTTCACTCTTTTTTACCCTGTCGAATACGGGGATAAGGACGGCAAGAAAAACGCACGCGAGCACACTTCTTGTAAATCCGAGGGTAAAGGCGGGCACCTCTCCCACCTCGTCCTGTGCCACGAAGGCAAGCCCCCAAATCACCGCCGCCAAGAGCAGAATGGCGGGCGATAAAAAGCGTTTGATTTTCGCTTTCATAATGTAAACCTTTGTTGTCAATTATTTTTCTTTTTGTTGTTGCGGATAAGCTCGGTGAGCACCGAGAATATAGCACCGCTTTGCTTTATGCCGACGGGTGAGGTAAGCTCCGAAAATGCCTCGCGCAGTGCCGCCTTGTCGGTTTTTTCGGCTTCTATTGCAATTATGCGCTTTCCTGCGTCTGTTGCTCTTTTGTACTCAACCTTTTTGACGTAATTCGACGGCTCCAAAATCCTCGGTGTAACTACAAGGATGAAAAGGTCGCATTCGTCAAGCTCGCGCAAAATAGACTTGCTGTAATTTTCGCCCGGGACGATAACCTCGTCGTACCAAAGATTGATTTTGTCAAAATCCTTGTAACTCTTGATGCTCTCCACAATTTCGTGCATATACCCTCTGTCGCGCTTGCGATAGGAGATAAACACGGACGGAAGGCTGCGGTCAACCACCCTTTCCTCTGCAACAAGATGGGCGACAAGAGCCGACATTGCAAGCTCGCGGTTTTCGGTTGCGTCGATATACTGTATTTTTCCAAGACGCATATTTACAAGGTCAACCGTGTTTTGATTTCCCTCGATAAGAATGGGAATGACTCTTACACCGCCTCTCACCGCGGCAAAAAATTCGGATACGTAGCCACTGTTTGCCCAGGTAAAGTATTTCACCGAGGCAAGCACCACAACCGCCTCTGTATTCTCTGGCAGACCGTCACCCTTGTCGGAGGGGACGGGGTTGTATATCGCGGTGCAGACCTCTGTGGACTCTATCGCCTCTGCCACCGTGTCAAGCCACTCGTATCTGTCGGCGGGATGCGCCGAAATAAATATTCGCTTTTTTTCCATTTTTCGCCCTCCCTTCTTCTCTTTAACAGGGCTTTTCTTCGGTTTTCTTACCGTCCTATATTGTACCACCCGAGCCACCGTTTGTCAAGCAAGAACGACCTGTAAAACTTTCATACTGTCAGTTTCAACAAAAAAGCAAAACACAATATGTAGTATTTTCTACTTGACAATTCACTATATATCGTGTAAAATAGAAGCACTCACCTATAATAAGAAAAAAGGAGAAGCGTATGAAGCTTATTAAGAGAAACGGCTCGGAGGTCACGTTTGACCGCGAAAAGATATCCGCCGCCGTGCGTGCCGCAAACCTTGCGGTTGATGAAAAGTACAGAATTTCCGACGTTGATATAGAGAATATTGCCCTCGTTGTGGAGAACACCTGCGCCGCCCTCGGAAGGAGCGTAGGGGTCGAGGAGGTACAGGACCTCGTCGAGCGAGAGATAATGAAGCTCGGCGCGTTTGACCTTGCAAAGGCGTATATAACCTACCGCTACAAGCGCGAGCTTGTAAGAAAGTCTAACACCACCGACGACAAGATTATGTCGCTTATCGAGTGCAATAACGAGGAGGTAAAGCAGGAAAACGCCAACAAAAACCCGACCGTCAACTCGGTACAGCGCGATTATATGGCGGGCGAGGTTTCAAAGGATATTACCCGCCGCCTGCTCCTTCCCGAGGATATTGTAAAGGCGCACGAGGAGGGAATTATACATTTCCACGATGCCGACTACTTTGCACAGCATATGCACAACTGCGACCTCGTAAACCTTGAGGATATGCTTCAAAACGGAACGGTTATAAGCGGGACTATGATTGAAAAGCCGCACAGCTTTTCCACCGCCTGCAACATCGCGACACAGATTATTGCACAGGTTGCGTCCAATCAATACGGCGGACAGTCTATAAGCCTTACCCACCTTGCTCCCTTCGTTGAGGTAAGCCGTAAGAAGCTCCGCGCCACCGTAGCCCGCGAGCTTGCCGAGGTTGGCGTTACCGATGAGGAGGCTGTTGCTAAAATCACCGAATCCCGCCTTCGCGAGGAAATACGAAAGGGTGTGCAGTGTATTCAGTACCAGGTCGTAACCCTCCTTACCACAAACGGACAGGCTCCGTTTATCACCGTGTTTATGTATCTCGGAGAGGCAAAGGACGAAAAGGAGCGCGCCGACCTTGCAGTAATTATAGAGGAAACGCTGCTTCAACGCTATCAGGGCGTAAAGAACGAGGCGGGACAGTGGATTACCCCCGCATTTCCAAAGCTTATCTACGTTCTTGAGGAGGGCAACGTCCGCCCGGGCACGAAATATTATTACCTTACCGAGCTTGCGGCAAAATGCACCGCAAAAAGAATGGTTCCCGACTATATCTCCGAGAAGATTATGCTTAAGAGCAAGATTGACAAAAACGGAGAGGGACATTGCTATACCTGTATGGGCTGTCGCTCCTTCCTCACCCCCTACGTTGACGAGGACGGAAAGCCCAAGTATTACGGACGCTTTAATCAGGGTGTCGTTACCGTAAACCTCGTCGATATCGGACTTTCGGCGGGAGGCGATATGGACAAATTCCGCGAGATTTTCGACGAGCGTATGGAGCTTTGCCACCGAGCGCTCAGGTGCCGCCACGAAAGGCTTTTGGGAACGCTCTCCGACGCCGCGCCCATTCTTTGGCAATACGGCGCGCTTACCCGTCTTAAAAAGGGCGAAACCATAGATAAATATCTTTACGGCGGTTATTCCACGCTTTCGCTCGGCTATGCGGGTCTTTGGGAGTGCGTTTATTCGCTTATCGGTAAAAAGCTTACCGAAAGGGAGGGCGAGGAGCTTGGACTTGAAATTATGCGAATGCTCAACTCCTACACCGCGAAATGGAAGGCGGCGGAGAATATCGACTACTCGCTTTACGGAACGCCGCTTGAAAGCACTACGTATAAATTTGCGAAGTGCCTCCAAAACCGTTTCGGCATTGTAGAGGGCGTAACCGACCGCAACTACATAACCAACTCCTACCACGTTCACGTAACCGAGGAAATCGACGCGTTTGCAAAGCTTGCCCTTGAGGCAAAGTTCCAGGCTCTCTCACCCGGAGGAGCTATCTCCTACGTGGAGGTTCCCGATATGCAAAGCAATATCGATGCCGTTCTCGGAGTTATGGAGTTTATCTACGACAACATAATGTACGCGGAGCTGAATACCAAGAGCGACTTTTGCCAGGTGTGCGGCTTTGACGGGGAGATTGAGATTGCTGAGGACGACGGAAAGCTCGTTTGGGAGTGCCCCAACTGTCATAACCGCGACCAGTCGAAAATGAACGTAGCCCGTCGTACCTGCGGCTATATCGGTACGCAGTATTGGAATCAGGGGAGGACGTCTGAAATCAAAGACCGCGTTTTGCACCTTTAAAAGTGGCGGCTTTGATACCAATTAACAAAAAACAACCCCCGAGCCACACGGCTCGGGGGTTTCTTCATTATAAATAATCGTTATCCTTTGGAATTACCAGCTAAATTCCTCGTCGGGGAGGATGGGCGATTCCGTACCGGGGGACGTGGTTATAATGTCCTCGGTAGCTACTGTGATTATTTCAAGCAAAGGAAGTTCGTATTTTTTCATTATTTTATCTCCTTTCCTTATGCTGCTTTTTCTGCTCTGTAAGCCTTTGCAGCATCGGAGTACTGCCAAAGAGCCTCTACAAGAGCTACCGTATCGGTGTGACCCGCTTCTCTCTCGTTGGCGAGATAAGCCGCAAGGTTGTATGCGCCCGAAATCTCGGTGCCCTCTATCGTGTAGGTAACGGTTTCGGTCATTGCGTAAGCGTAGGTGTAAACGTAGATAACGTTACCATCTACCTCGGTGGTAACGGTGGTAGTGCCGATTGCAAACCTGTATGCACTTGCGTCATATTCGCCCGTAGTGGTGAATACGAATGCGGGCTTGTCACCGAGAAGGAGATATGCGCCCGAAAGTCCGTTTACGTTTTGTACAGCCTCGCCGCTTGCGGTGGCGATTTCATAATCCTCGCCGATAATTGCGTTAATAGCCGCAACGGTTTCAGCCTTTTCGCCTGCATATACGCAAGCCGCCTTTACGTATGCGAGCATATCCTTTATGAGCTTAACCTCGGTGTCGCTTTCCGTGGAGTTAAGAACTGCGTTAGAATACTTAAGGATGCTTATCTGCCTTGTTGCGGTTACGGGGATGTTATTGCCGCCGTTGATCGTGGTCTTAAGCTCGATGGTATCACCCGCGCCAAGAATACCCGCCGCTACTGCAACGTGGTAGTAGGCCACACCGTCGGAAAGGGTAACCTTTGTTGCGCCAAGCTCGGAAACGTTGATGCCGTTAACGGTTGCGCCAAAATATCTGTCGGTGGGAAGGTAGATATTGTAAATAAGGTCGGCGGAAAGGGTAACGCTCGTCTTGGGGGTGTACTGTGTGAGCCAGTAGGGAACAAGAGTGTAGGTTGTATTTTCGCTGTCCTTCGATGCCTGCTTGAATGCGAGGGGAAGGGTTTCTGCGTTATAAACAAGATTGTTGGTGTTGGAGGTAAGCGTGTTTTCTACGCCGTTCGGGAGAACAAGCTGTGTCATCTTTCCGTCGGAGCCTTCCTCGAAGGCAACCTTGCTGCCGTTGCTTCTGCCGTTAAGGATCATTTGGAGATTGTCGGTGGTGTCTGCAAGAATTTTACCGCCGTTTACAGTCTGCGTTGCGGCAAGAAGAGAAGCGTAGTCGTACTTGCTCGAGGTGGATGCAATCGTGAAGAGGTACATAAAGGGAGAGCTGGGGTTGTTGTATTCTCCTCTTACGTCAAAGGTACAGTCGTTGTAGGTGATATTGGTCTTGAATGCAAATCCCTCGTGCATAAAGTTAAGCTGGATAAAGGGCTGCTCCTTCGTTGCTCCCTCTGCACGCTTGAGCGTTACGTTGTCGAAGGTGATATTGATCGTGGGGTCGTTATCAGCATCACCGTTCGTGGTTGCCTGGGGGCTAAAGAGGACAAAGGGCTTATCCTTTGTAATGATGGTACCGTTTTTGAAGATAAAGTTACGTGCGTTTGTACCGTTCTGGAGAGATTTTGTCGCGAAGTAGAAGGTTGCAACGTCAACGTTGGAGCCGATGAGGGTATGACCGTTAAGGTCGATGGTAGCCGTCGGTCTCATTCTAAAGCCGTTGGGGTAGGCTGCTCTATCGCTCCAGTCAACGTCGCGACGCATAAAGAATACCATCTCGCCTTCAAAATTCCAATACTGTGTGAACTGGTTGTCTACAAAGGGATCGGTGTATCCGCTTCTGTACGCGAAGAAGGTCCATTCGTCAGAGCCGGTAGGCTTCTGGAACATTGCAAAGGGATAATCCTTGAGCGATGCGTTAGCCGCGCCGATAAGACCATAGGGGGTCTCAAGGCTTACTGCCTGATAGTAGTCACGGGTATCATCCTGTGCAATGGTTGTGAATGCGACGTTGGGCGCATCGTAGGTAAGGCTGCTGTAATTTACTTTCTCGCCCTTAAGTGCGCTGAACTTGAAGTAACCGTTCTCACCCTTTGCAAAGGTGACGTTTCTGCCGTTGATAAGGTACATGTTTTCCATATAATCAACGATGATTTCGCCGCCCTTGAATACAGAGGTAACTACCTGCTTTCCGGTAGCCCTGTCGGAGCAGATGGGATATACGGTTGATTTTTCGGCGATGCCGCGGAGGTCAAGCACACACTCATTGTAGAGAATGTTGAAGGTACTGGGGCTTACAGGCTTGTTATTAACCTGCACAAATGCCTGTACGTAGTTTGCTCCCGCCTGCTTTGTAAAGTTAACGTGGTCAAGGGTGAGGTTCTGCTCAAGATTGTAGCCAAGCGCCGCTTCGGAGTGACCGATAAGGATTGCCTCTCTTGAACCAACCTCAAAGGTACCGTTTTTAATGGTGATATTAGTTACGGTGTCCTTCGAAAGAGCGACGCCGTAAATATTAAACGTACCGGTACCATTATTGGAGCCGATAAGCTTTCGTCCGCCAAGGTCGATGGTAAGGCTGGCGTTAGCGCAGGGGGTAAGTCCGACGGTAGCCATATTTGTGTAGTCGGTATCCTTGAGCATAAGCATTACCACGTCACCCTCGAGCTTTTGGTAAGCTGCGCTGCTATAGGTGAAGGGGTTTTCCGCAGATGCCCAGAAGGTGTACTCGGTTGCGCCCTCTGCCTTGTGGAAGATGGCAAAGTTGTCGTTTGCGTTCGCTGCGGGTACCGTACCGTATTCGGTAACGAGGTCGCCGTCCGCCGCCGAGGTGGTAAGAGTCATACCGACAACGAGAAGGGCAACTACCGCTATTACCGCAAGAAAAAGGGAAATGCGATTTCTTGTGTTCATAATAGAAATCCTTTCTTAAATAATATATTCAAAAAAAGCGCGTCGCGCGCGTGGTAGATATATTATACACAAGTTACTTGGTAATGTCAATGATTTTTCGGCAAAATTATGGATATTTTCCACAAAAAGGCTCGTTTTTTTTTTTTTTTTTGTTTATAATGACGGAAAAATGTACACCCAAATCCCCCGCAAAAGCCCCCGCACAACGCTACGTACCAAAGGCTCCCTCCGGGAGGGAGCTGGCGCCGAAGGCGACTGAAGGAGAGCGCGAGAGCCTTTAATAAAAACCGATTACCGTCTATGCCGAAAGACCCGCAGGCTCCTTCCGTATTTTGCTACGCAAAATCCACCTCCCTCCCGGAGGGAGGCTTACCGTCCGAACAAAGCCTTGTAGCGTTTTGCCTTCTCTTGCACCATTCCCCCACCGGGGAAGGCTTACCGTCCGCCCCCACGCGCGTCACCCTACGTTTACCAAATCAACCCCGTATTGACAACACTGCGGTAAAAATGTTATAATAAAAAAAACGAACAATCGGGGTGTGGTAATGAAAAAGCTTCCGAAATACAAAATATTTGCATACATATCCTTTCTTTTTCTCGGCTTGATGCTGCTTTTGCTTTGCGCGATGGGGATTTCGTCCTACTTTACGGGCGGTGTAGGCGTTATAAACGAGGTGCTTAAAATCTCGATGTACGTGGCGTTTGCAATATCCTCCGTTTTCTTCATAATCTCCTACGTTTTCGATTTAAAGAGGCGCAACGATGGAAGAAAGTAAACGGATAATTCCGCGCGTTATGCTCGCACCGATGGCGGGATATTCCGACAGTGCAATGCGCGTAATTTGTGCGAAATACGGCGCGGAGTACACCGTAACCGAAATGATAAGCGCGAAGGCGGTCACCTTTGGCGATAAAAAAACCGCGGCTCTTGCCGCGATACGACCCGACGAGGGCCGCGTGGGTCTGCAAATCTTCGGCAGCGAGCCTGACGTTATGGCAAATGCCGCCGAAAGGCTCTCTTGTGCCGTGGAGGGCGACGGCTTCGTTGCTCCCGCCGCTATCGACGTAAATATGGGCTGTCCCGTTAACAAGATTTACGGAAACGGGGAAGGCTCTGCCCTTATGAAATCGCCCGAGCTTATCGAGAAAATTACCCGCGCCGTCGTCGGTGCAACCGCGCTTCCCGTAACCGTAAAAATGCGTATCGGAGTTGATGCACAGCATATTAACGCGGTGGAGTGCGCCCTCGCCGCACAGGAGGGCGGTGCGACAATGATTTGCGTTCACGGGCGTACCCGTGTCGAGTTATATTCGGGTACGGTACACCGTGACGTTATTCGCGATGTAAACAAACATTTACATATTCCCGTGATTGCAAACGGTGATATAAGGTGCGCCGCCGACGCGCTCTCAATGCTTTCGGAAACGGGGGCATACGGCGTGGCTATCGGGCGCGGCGCGGTTGGCAATCCGTTTATTTTCTCCGAAATTCTCGCCGCGCTTGACGGCGGGGAATACGTCCCGCCAACCCTTCGCGAAAGGGTTGATACCGCGCTTTTACAGCTTCGCCTGTCAATAGAGGAAAAGGGAGAGGCACGCGCCGTCAACGAGGCAAGAAAGCAAATCGCTCTTTATCTCTCGGGCTTTCGCGGTGCGGCAAAAATCCGCGGCGCAATAAACACAGCTACCACCTACGCCGAGGTGGAGAGGGTTTTTTACGAGCTGCTCTCGGCTGGGGAAATTTCGTAAAGCTATTTACTTTTTTCGTAAAATATGCTAAAATGAACCTGTGTATAATCACGGGTTCTTTTTTACGTCTAAAAAACGCATATAACGAATAAAGCTTTGAAAAACAAAACGGAGGACGGTATGGCAATTGCAATTATTACGGGCGCATCAAGCGGAATAGGAGAGGAATTTGCGAGGCAGCTTCACCTTTCGGAGGGGATTGACGAATTTTGGTTTGTCGCAAGACGGCGCGACAGAATGGAGGCGCTTCGCGACCGCCTCGGGGTAAAGGCGAAAATCATAACCGCCGACCTCGCAACCGAGGCGGGAATTAACGAGGTCAGAAACGCACTTTCGGAGGAAAAGCCCGAGGTTAAATATCTTGTAAATGCGGCGGGCTTTGGCAATTTCGGCACGTTTGAGGAATTGCCCGAGGACGAGGTTGTAAAAATGATTGACCTTAACGTAAAGGCACTTGTCCTTATAACTCATATCACAATCCCGTATATGGTAAAGGGCGGACGGATTATCGAGCTTGGAAGCGGCTCCTGCTTTACACCCCTGCCCGCATTTAATATTTACGCTTCCTCGAAATCCTTCGTTCTTCATTATACGAAGGCGCTTAACTTTGAAATCAAAAAGCACGGGCTTCGCGCCACCTGCTTCTGCCCCGGATGGGTTGAAACCGAATTTCTCGGTAAAGCAACCGCACGCGAGGGGGTAACCGCGCCAAAGTCAATGAAGCCACTGCTTTCCTGCGAGAGCGTCGTTAAAAGATGCGTAAGGGCATCTCGCCGCGGCAGGGCAATGTGCGTAACGAATTGGTACACGAAGCTTCAGCACGTTTTGTTCAAGCTCGTACCCGACCCGCTTCTTTCCCGTATGTGGCTCGGAATGCTTAACAAAAAAATATAACGAAAACCGCCAAAGGGCGGGTTTAAACCGACCCCGTGTTAAATTTTACGGCTTTAAAAGCGGTTGGAGCTTTAATACGGGCAAACGGCAAACGTAAATAAAACGTTACATCGGAGATGCTATGGCAAGAAAAAGCTTAAAGGCGGGGGCGCTTACCGCACCCTTGCCGCCCGTGCTTGTAACCGTATGCGCGGGAGAGAGAAAAAATATAATAACCATCGGCTGGACGGGCATACTTTCAACCCACCCCGCCCGCACCTATATTTCGGTAAGACCCGAAAGATATTCCTACAAGCTTTTGCGTGAAAGCGGGGAGTTCGTTATAAACCTTGCTACCGCGGATATGGCGAAAAGCGTTGATTATTGCGGAATTTATACGGGCGCGAAGGTGAATAAATTTAAGGAATGCGGCTTCACTCCCATAGAGAGCCGCGAGGTTGGCGCACCGAGCATTGCGGAGTGTCCGCTTTCGCTTGAATGCCGTGTTATCGAGGTTATCCCGATGGGCACGCACGACGTGTTTATTGCGGATATAGTGGGCGTAAGCTGTGACGAGGTGATGCTCGACGGCGCGGGGCGGCTCTGCTTTGACAGGGCGAATTTGCTTGCCTATGCTCACGGGGAATATTTTGAGCTTGGCAAAAAGGTTGGAAAATTCGGATTTTCTACCGACAAGACAAAGAGTAACAAAACGAAGATAACCGACAAAAAGAATGCAGACACCGCAGCTAAAGCCGCATTAAAGCCCGCGAATAGTAGGAACGTGAAATTTGCCGATAGAGATAAGCCTTTAAAAACGGGCACAAAAAATCCAAAAACCGATGACGGACACCGTCCGTTCTATCTCGACGCTCCACGCGGAAGAAATAACAAAAAGCCAACCTCCAAAAAGGGCGGTAGGTCGGCAAACGGAGGTAAAAGGAAATGAAAAAGGACAATCAAAACACGGAGCGTATTCGCTCGCGAGTGCTATCTCTTATAGAAGCGGAGTATGAATCCGATGCCGCATTCGAGCGTGCCGTCGGCATTCCCGACAAGACTGTTAACAATTGGCGTCGCGGACGCTCCTCCTCGTTTATGAGGATGCTTCCCGAGCTTGCCGAAAGGTTCAGGGTCAACGTCGGAGAGCTTATGGACGTTCCTCTGCGACGGGACACCTCCGAGCTTTCCGAGGAGGAGCTGCACCTTTTGCACCTGTATCGCAGGTCGCGCACTATGCCCGAGAAAATGCGACACGCCCTTCGCGAAACGCTTGAAAAGACAATAACTCTTTACATTACGAGCTATAACGAGGTAAAGGCAAATACAAGGAAAAAAACGGGCAAAAGGTCGGGCGAATGACCGAATTTTATCGGCTGCGTAAAACCAACGGAGGGGAAATAAAATGAAAATCGACAAGAAAAGTCTTTTGAATTATTACGAAGAAAAGCTACGCTCTGCCATTGATTTTTGGCTCAAAAACTCCCGCGACGGCGAATACGGCGGAATATCGCATTGCCTTGACAGAAGCGGCAACAGCTTTTCCTCCGACAAGGGAGTGTGGATGCAGGGTCGCTGCGGCTGGGCGTTTTCCTATCTATACAATCATTTTGAGAAAAATCCCGAATATCTTGATTTTGCAAGGGACTGCATAAAATTCGCGGCGGAAAAATGCACCGACAAAAACGGGCGTATGTACAGCGTAGTTACCCGCGACGGCAGACCCGTGGAGAAAACGGGCGAATTTTTCTCGGAGGCGTTTTTCGTTATGGCAAACGCCGAGTTTTATATCGCAACGGGGGAGCGCGAGTATCTTGAAGCCGCGAGAAAATATTACGACCTCATCACCCTTATTTACAAAAACCCCGATGCCGACCCGTATAAGGCGAGCGACAACGAGGCTCCGATTGCAAGAGCTCTTCGCCGCTTTAACCGCCCTATGATTTTGCTAAACGTGACGGCACTGATGGCGGAGGCGGACCCCGAAAGAATTGAGCTTTACAACAAAAACAGCGAGTGGCTTTTCGGGGATGTTTCGGATTTTTATTTTCCCGAGTATCACGCAACGCTGGAGGCTATCGGCACCGACGGAATGCCCGTGCTTGAATCCGCGAATGCAAGGATTGTCATCCCGGGTCACGATATGGAATGCTCCTGGTTTTTGCTTGAGGAGGGACTTCGCCTTGGCAACGGGAAAATGACCTCACTTGCGCGTGAGATGTTTGACTGCGCGTATTCCGCGGGTCTTGACACCGAGTACGGAGGCTTCGTATATCAGCGCGACCTCCTTGGCAGCCCCGTTGAAAATTACGAATTTGAAACGAAGGTTTGGTGGGTGCATAACGAGGCGGTGATTGCCGCGCTCGCGATGTATCTTTATACGGGAGATGAGTCCTACGCAGAAAAATTCCTCAATGCCGCCGAGTATTCAAGCTCGCACTTTATCGACACCGACGGAGAGTGGTATTACGCGCTTCACCGCGACGGCACTCCGCTTTCCTCCCGAATGAAGGGCTTTATTTACAAGGGTCCCTTCCATACGGTACGTATGTACGTAAAGTGCATCGAGATGCTAAAGCGTCTTCCCGACTGATGCTTTTTGCGGAAGCTTTATCAAGCAAAGGTTAAAATGACGGCTCAAAAAGCTGGGTAAATGTAAACGATAGTTAGAAAACGGGTCGGCAAATGCCGACCCGTGTATCATTTTTACGGTTTTTTAGAAATTCAAGGCTTTGCCGCCCGACACGAATTTACGCCCTTTCTCCGCGGGAGATTTTTACGTACTGTGCGCTTCGGTAGGTGCGCGGCGAGCAGCCGCGGTAGCGCTTGAATATTCTTCCGAAATAGGAAACCGAGGAAAAGCCCACCGCCTCGGATATTTCAAGAATGCCGAGGGTGGAGCGAGCAAGCATGGTTTCCGCCTTGCACACCCTTACGAAATTGAGATATTCGGTAAAGGTCGCGCCCGTTGCCGCCTTAAAGACCCTGCAAAAATAGCTTGGGTCAAGACCCTCGTGCGCGCTGATTTCGTCAAGTGTAATGCCCTCGCTGTAATGGGTGTTTATGTAGGAAAGGGCAGAGTGTATTTTCTGCACCTCCTTTGACGCATACATTGCCTCCGCATTCGTTAAAATCCCCGTCCTGTAAAGGCAGCCGAGTATTCCGAAAATTCCCGACCTTATGTAAAAGTCAAAGGCAACGTTTTGGCACTCCGCCTCCTCAATAACGCCTTTTAAAAGCTCGAAAAGCTCCCGATTTTTGAAAATCCTGACAGGCTCGTCCTCCATATTTCTGAAGCGTGCGGAGTACTTTATAATCTGCAAAATCTCACCGTCGATAAAATCGGTTTCGCGAAATTGCACGAGTCCGTAGTCGCATTCCTCGGGGAAATAGGTGTAGTGAGGGACTCTTGTATTTACGAAAACGATATCCCCCTCGCCCGCGGTGTAATCGACGTCGCCGACCACGCAATGCAGGCTTCCGCGGTAAATGGGAAGAAGCTCAAGCTCGTCGTGAAAGTGCAGGGGAGAGGCGGCACCCACCGTTACGTTTAGATTGTTGCGAAGGCAAACGGTAAGCCTCGGCACGTTGCTCTTTATAATTTCGTTATTCATATTGACCTCTAAAGGATTGTGTGATATAATCATAATATAACGCAGTGAAGCTACGTATGATTGTAGCACAAAAATAAAGAAAAATCAACAAATATATTTTAAAATTTTGGAGGTATACAGTTATGATTAAGCTTACAGCACAGGAATGCTTTGACAGGGCGTGCGCGGTTTACGAGCAGGCAAAGTCGATTATCGGCGACCTTACCGTCGCGGCAAAGGAGATTAGCCCCGATTTCAACGGAGAGATTGCAATGCGCCAGTTTGACCTCATCGCACAGGCAATTATGCTGAATATTGCGGTGCAGGACGGAAAATTCGACGAGCTTGAGAAAACCTTTATCGAGAATATTACAGAGTATTCTGACATCCTTATCGTAATGAACAAGGAAATGCAAAAGGAAGACCCCGAATGGCCCGAATTCAAGTGGACGGACATCGATAGCCTTAAGCCCGAAAACAAGGAAAAGCTTGGCTACATCTGTGCCGATGCGGTAAAGAAATTTGCCGACGAGTTTACCTTCTTCTTCTCTGCCATCGACCTTGTGGACGAGGAGCGCGATTACTACGAGGAGCTTCAGACCTGTCTTTTCCACCTCATCACCTTTATCTCCGCTGTAAACGAGGGCGGCTTTGACCCCGAAAAGGGAGCAACCGAGGAGAACATCCGCGGTCTTGGTATTATGAAGGTGCTGTTTAACGACGCGTGGGAGAAAAACCTTGAAGCCTTCAAGGCACAGCTTGACGACTAATTTGACACGGGGCGGGTAAAACAGCGAAATACCGACAGTCCGCGCACCTGTTTTTTTGGAAAACCGCAATCGCGTTTTGTAAACCAACATTTACATATTAAAAAGAGCCACCCCAAGCGGGGTGGCTCTTTTTCTTTTGCTTTATTTATATGTGGTGTTTAAGTCGCTGGAATCCTCGTCCTCGTATTCGTCGGGAGGAAGCTTTTCGCCTCTTGCAATATATTCGGTGCATTCAACGAGCCTGCCAAATCCGTACAGGGTGAGAGAGCCGAGCCAAGAGCCGACACCGCCAAGGACCATTGTCAAAAGTCCGAGAAGAACCTTGTCCTCTTCCATAAGGATGAAGCCGTATATTATCGCGCAGATAAGCCCGATGAGAAATACCAAAACGGCAAGCCCCTTTATTTTATCTCCGATATTTTCGTACATATCGTACTCCTTTGCTTATTTTCTGATTGCCCTTTGGTCGCAGTAGATGCACTTTTCGCCCTCAAAGAGCTTTTTGATGCCCCTTTCGGTGCGGGAAAGGCAATGCGGATTTGTACATTCAAGCTCGGGGTTTTCGCTGCCGCTTATGCGTCTGTCGTCCACGCCCTTTGTATCGAGAAGGAAAAGGATAAGCGCCATTCTTATATACCTACCGAATGCCGCCTGGTCGAAATAATGTGCGCGCGGGTCGTCGTCAACGTCCACGTCGATTTCGTTAACACGGGGCAGGGGGTGAAGAATGGAAAGCGTCGGCTTTGCGTTTTTAAGCTTTGCCGCGTTCAAAATATAGCTGTCCTTAAGCCTTTCGTATTCTTCGGGGTCGGAAAATCTTTCGCGCTGTATTCTCGTCATATAAAGAATATCGAGGGTGGGAATTGCCGCCTCCAGGTCGGGGTTTTCCACGTATTCGCATCTGCCGTCAAGGAAATCCTCCTTCACGTAATCGGGAAGTGCAAGCTCCGCGGGAGAAATAAGAACGAATTTAACACCCGTATATCTTGACATCGCAGAAATCAGCGAGTGTACGGTGCGCCCGTATTTAAGGTCGCCGCAAACTCCAACGGTAAGTCCGTCGAATTTTCCGCATTTCCTTTTTATTGTGAGAAGGTCGGTAAGCGTCTGTGTCGGGTGGAAATGTCCGCCGTCACCCGCGTTGATAATCGGGACGGTAGCCACGCGCGATGCTGCGATAGGCGCGCCCTCCTTTGGATGGCGCATTGCGATAATATCCGAATATGCGGACACCATTCTCACCGTATCGGCAACCGTTTCGCCCTTTGCGGTAGAGGATGACGCCGCGTTGTCAAAGCCAAGCACCGCACCGCCGAGCGACATCATTGCGGAGGTAAAGGAAAGCCTCGTCCTCGTTGACGGCTCAAAGAAAAGAGTGCCGAGGATTTTGCCGCGGCATACCTCGCGGTATTTGTCGGGATTTTCGATAATATCGTTCGCCACCGAAATAAGACCGTCGATTTCCTCCGTGGAAAAATCGAGAATGTCAATGAGATTTCTCATAATTACGCCTTTGCTCCGTAAACCTCGAGGTATTTTTTGATGCGCTCAACGTTTTCGCGGTTGGACTCGTCCTCCTCAAGGTACTCTATAATATCGTAAACGTCAACGATGGAATAAACGGGGAAGCCAAACTGCTCCTCAATCTCCGCCATTGCACCCTTTTCGCTCTGTCCCTTTTCCTTGCGGTCAACCATAATGAAGGTTGCGGCAACCCTCGTGCCCTCGAGGTGGGAGAGAATTTCCATAGACTCGCGGATAGCCGTGCCCGCGGTAATAACGTCCTCGATAATAACGATTTCCTCGCCCGCGGTGGGAACGTAGCCGACGAAAACGCCCCCCTCGCCGTGGTCCTTTACTTCCTTTCTGTTAAAGAAGAAGGGAACGTTAAGTCCGCTTTTCGAAAGAGCAACCGCCGCCGAAACCGAAAGCGAAATGCCCTTGTATGCGGGGCCGTAAAGCACCGCCTGCTTTTTGCCGAGCTTTTCAAAGTAGGCTCTTGCGTAAAATTCGCCGAGGGTGGCAATATCCTGTCCCGTTTTAATCATTCCCGCATTGATAAAGTAGGGAATTTTTCTTCCGCTTTTTGCGGTAAAGTCGCCGAATTTAAGCACTCCCCCCGACTGTAAAAACTCTATAAATTCTCTCTTGTAGCCTTCCATTTTATATCTCCTGTTGCTTTTTGGATTTGTTAAGTGATAATTTGCAAATCAACCGATAAACTCGCGGCAGCATCTTTCGTAAGCCGCAACGGGGTCTATCGCGGCAGTTATGGGTCTGCCGACTACGATGTAATCCGAGCCGATTTTCTTTGCCTCCTCGGGTGTCATAACGCGCTTTTGGTCGCCCTTGTCACCGTCGGCAAATCTTACGCCGGGGGTCACGGTTACAAATCCGCTTCCGCATCTTTCGTGAACCTTTCCCGCCTCAAGGGGAGAGCATACCACGCCGTCAAGCCCTGCGTTTTTCGCGCACTCTGCGTAGTGCATAACAACCTCTGCGATGGGCTCCTTGATAAGCAGGTCGTTTTCCATTGTCTCCTGGTCGGTGGAGGTAAGCTGTGTTACCGCGATGAGAATGGGGCGCGTGCCGTCGGGCTTTGTAAGACCCTCGATTGCCGCCTCCATCATACGCCTTGTGCCCGCGGCGTGAAGGTTGGTCATATCCACGTCAAGACGGGAAAGCACAGCCATAGCCTTTTTTACCGTGTTGGGAATATCGTGAAGCTTGAGGTCGAGGAAAATCTTGTGTCCGCGCTTTTTAATTTCGCGCACGATGGACGGACCCTCCGCATAATAAAGCTCCATACCGATTTTTACAAAGGGCTTCTTGCCCTCGAATTTGTCGAGGAATTTAAAGGTTTCCTCCGCGCTTGCAAAGTCGCAAGCAATGATAACGTCCTTTCCCATTAGTGTGCGCCTCCTATTATTTCTGTTAAATTTTTAATTCCGTATTTTTCCATTGCCTCGGGCAGTGCCGCGATAATATCCCGACACGCGTAGGGGTTGACGAGGTTTTCAGCACCAACCTCAACCGCGGTTGCACCCGCAAGCATAAACTCAAGCACGTCCTCCGCGCTTGCTATTCCGCCCATTCCCACAATCGGGATTTTCACTGCGTCATAGACCTGGTAAACCATTCTCACGGCTACGGGCTTTATCGCGGGACCCGAGTGTCCGCCCGTCTTGTTTGCGAGAAGCGGCTTTCTCTTTTTAAGGTCTATCTTCATTCCGAGAAGCGTGTTGATAAGGCTGACACCGTCGGCACCTCCCGCCTCGCACGCCTTTGCAATAGCGGTGATGTCGGTAACGTTGGGGGAAAGCTTTATGATTATCGGCTTTTTCGTAACGTCGCGCACCGCGCGGGTGACCCTTTCCGCCATTTCGGGGGAGGTGCCAAAGCTCATTCCTCCGCCGTGAACGTTGGGACAGGAGATATTTACCTCAAACCAGCCGATTCTTTCCACCGTGTCAAGCCGTCTTACCGTTTCGACGTATTCCTCGAGCGAAAAGCCGGATACGTTTGCCATTACGGGCTTGTCAAAAACCTTGAAAAGCTTCGGAAGCTCGGTGGAAATAACCTTGTCAACACCGGGGTTTTGAAGTCCGACCGCGTTAAGCATCCCCGACGGGCATTCGGCAATTCTCGGCGTGGGGTTTCCAAATCTCGGATTAAGCGTCGTGCCCTTGAAGGACAGCGTGCCGAGTACGTTTATATCGTAAAGCGCCGCAAACTCGTAGCCGAAGCCAAACGTACCGCTTGCGGGAATTACGGGGTTGTCTATTTCGGTTCCGCAAAGATTTATTTTCGTGTTTACCATACGATTTCCTCCTTTGAAAGCACGGGGCCGTCGCGGCAAATGCGCTTGTAGCCGTATTTCGTTTCACAGGTGCAGCCCATACACGCACCGAAGCCGCAGCCCATTCTTTCCTCAAAGGAGAACTCTCCGTCGGTAGCCGAGGCGTTGTAAACCGCCTTTAGCATCGGCAAAGGACCGCAGGTGTAAAAATAGCTGTATTCAAGCCCCGCCATCGCATCGGTAACAAAGCCCTTTATGCCACAGCTTCCGTCGGCGGTTGTAATCAATACTTTACATCCGAGTGCCTCGAATTGCTCCTTGTAAAACACCTCCGAAAGGGTGTTGAAGCCGAGGATTACCGTCGGAGTTATACCCCTCGCACAAAGCTTTCGCGCCGCAAGGTACATCGGGGGAACACCCGCGCCTCCGCCGATAAGTAGGGGGGCGTGTCCGCTTTTTGAAAGGTTATAGCCGTTTCCAAGACCCGTAAGGACGAGGAATTTTTCGCCCGCGGCTGCCTCCGCCATTTTTGCCGTGCCGTCGCCCACTACCTTGAAAATGAGGGTAAGCTTGTCACCGTCGCAGTCGCAAACCGAAATCGGGCGGCGAAGATAAAAGCCGTCAAGCTTAATATTTACGAACTGTCCCTCGCGAATGCCCTTCGTATCACCCGAAAGCACCCATTCGTAGGTGTTTTTCGCTATTTCCTTGTTTGATAAAAGTGTAAAAACCGTATCCTTCATTAGCTCTCACCTTCACCGACGTAAACGTCATTTCTCCAATAACCTTGTTTTTTAATACTGCCGTTGGGGTAGTAAAGAACACCCTTTCCGTGGTATTTTCCGTCCTTGAACTCGCCCTCGTATCTTTCGCCGTCGTAAAAGGTATAAACTCCCACGCCCTCGCGCACTCCGTTTTTGAATTCACCCTCGTAGCTCGAGCCGCTGGAGTAATCGTATCTGCCCTTTCCGTTGGGGAGTCCGTTTTTGTATTCGCCGCGATAGACAGAGCCGCTTTTGTGCGTATAAACGCCGTAGCCGTGACGGTATCCGTCGTGAAAATCGCCCTCGTACTTATCACCGTCGTGATAGAAGTACGTGCCCTTTCCGTTGGGAACTCCGTCCTTGTAGTCGCCCTCGTAGCGGCTTCCGTTGGAGTGGATATACGTACCCTTTCCCGAGCGATGTCCGTTAACACGGTAGCCGATGAACTTGTCACCACCCTCCATCGTTTCCGTACCGAAGCCGTCGATTTTGTCATTCCTGAACTCTCCGTCGTAGGTGCCGCCGCTTTTGAAGGTGTAAAAGCCCTTTCCGTGCTTTTTGCCGTTTTCCATTTCGCCGACGTAGGTGTCGCCGCTTGCGTATTTAACGCTTCCGTGTCCGTGGGGCGAGCCGTCCTTAAATTCGCCCTTGTAATATAGACCGCGAGTCGTTTTCAGCGTGCCCTTTCCGTTAATTCGCCAGTCCTTAAACTCTCCCGCGTATATATCTCCGCTTTTGAGAGTAAGAGTGCCCGACACGAATTCGCCCTCGGCGAAGCTTCCGGAAAAGACGTCGCCGTTCATTCGGGTATGCTCGCCCACGCCGTGCCAAACGCCCGCCTGCCACTCGCCGTCGTATACAGAGCCGTCGGAGTATTCCATTTTTCCTTTGCCCGAGGGAAGTCCGTTTTCAAACTGCCCAACGTAGCAATCGCCCTCGGCATAGGTGTAAACGCCCGTGCCGTGCGGCTTATCGTTTTGCCATTCACCGTCGTAGGTATTTCCGTCCTTTGTAACGTTATACCCAACCCCGTGTCGCATTCCGTTAAGAAGCTCCCCCGTATAGGTTGAGCCGTTGCTGTAAACCTTTGTTGGCATTTTTGTATCCTTTTTTAGGGGGAGCCGATTGGCTCCCGTATTTTAGCTGTCTATCGTAGAAATTGTTATCGTAATATCCTCAAGCACGTCGAGAAGCACGCGTACGGTATCGAGCGAGGTAAACATCGTGGTGTTGGTTTCAACCGCAAGCCGTCTTATCTCGTAGCCGTCCTTTTGCTGGTCGGAGGAGTTAAGATTGGAGGTATTGATAACGTACGCGATGTGTCCGTTTCTTATTGCCTCGGGAATATCCGACGAGCCTTCGGAAATCTTTTTCTTGACTCTCGTGCGAATACCGTGCTTTTTGAGGAATGCCGCCGTGCCGCTGGTCGCCTCGATATTAAAGCCGAGGTTGTAGAAGCGGCGGATAAGGGGAAGAGCCTCCTCCTTGTCCTCGTTTGCGATGGTTACAAGCACCGTACCGTAATTCTGTACGGTCATGCCCGACGCCTGGAGCGCCTTATAAAACGCGCGGTAAAGGTCGTCGTCGTAGCCGATTGCCTCGCCCGTGGACTTCATCTCGGGGGAAAGGTATGCGTCGATGCCGTTTATCTTCTTAAAGGAGAACACGGGAACCTTGCAATACCATCTCTTCTTCTCCTCGGGGTAGAGGCAGAAGATGCCCTGCTCCTTAAGCGACCTGCCGAGAATAACCTCGGTTGCAATGTCGGCAAGCGAGTAGCCCGTGGATTTCGAGAGGAAGGGAACGGTACGGGAGGAACGGGGATTAACCTCTATAATATATACGTCCTCCTTATCGTCAACGATGAACTGAATGTTGAAAAGTCCCACAATTCCGATTCCAAGACCGAGCTTTTTGGAGTAGGAGAGGATTTTGCCCTTTACCTTATCCGAAATAGAGAAGGTGGGATAAACGCTGATAGAGTCGCCCGAGTGAACGCCCGTGCGCTCTACAAGCTCCATAATACCCGCAACGAATACGTCACGTCCGTCGCAGATTGCGTCAACCTCTACCTCCTTACCCTGAATGTAATGGTCAACAAGCACAGGCTTGTCCTCGTCGATTTCAACCGCGGTGCGAAGGTAGTGGCGGAGCTGCTTCTCGTTGCCGACGAGCTGCATTGCACGTCCTCCGAGAACGAAGGAGGGACGCACGAGAACGGGATAGCCGATTTCCTTTGCAACCCTTACGCCGTCCTCGATTTTTGTGACTGCCTGACCCTTTGGCTGGGGAATTTCAAGCTCCTCGAGGATTTTTTCAAAGGTATCTCTGTTTTCCG
>JAFXHU010000015.1 GCA_017533565.1 Clostridia bacterium | reverse complement strand
TTCGACGCATACATATTCCTTTCCTACCGTAAAAAGGACAGGGTGTATGCCAACGAGCTTATGAAGCTTATACACGAAAGCCCGAAATACAGGGATATTGCAATCTGGTACGACGAATTTTTATCCCCCGGCGAAAGCTTCCGTGACAATATCTCGCGCGCCCTTGCGGAAAGCAGGCTGTTTACCCTGCTCGTAACGCCGAATATACTCGAGGTGCCAAATTTTGTTATGGACGTGGAATACCCCGCCGCGAGGGAAAGCGGAAAGAGCATTCTGCCCATTGAGATGCAGGCAACCGACCGAGCCGCCCTTGCCGAAAAATACGAGAGCATACCGGACTGTACCTCTACCGACGAGCGCGAGGCGATGTATATGCGGCTCGATAGCTTTCTTGACGGTATCGTCACTCCCGAAAACGACACCGACCCCGAGCATCTTTATCTCATAGGTCTTGCCTACCTTAACGGCATCGACGTTGAGGTTGACCGTGAGCGCGGAATGGAGTATATTATTTCTGCCGCAAGACAGGATTATTATGAGGCTTTAGACCTTCTTTACGACCTGTATCGCAGCCAAGGGGATTTTACAAATGCGCTTAAATGGGTAAAAAGGCTTTACGAATACAACCTTAGGACCCGCGGAGAAGCCGACGAGCAAACGATTATATGCCTTATGAATATCGGCTACTCGTACGATTATATCGGTGACGGGGAGGCGGCACTCACCTATGCAAGGGAGGCGTTTGACGCGGCAAAGGGCTTTCTCGGAGAGCGTCATTCCACCACGCTTTTTGCTATGAGCAATCTGGGAGTCTGCTACCTTAACGGGGGTATGCTCGACGAGGCGAAGGAATACCTTGAGAATGCCTACCGTCTTCGCTGTGAAACGCTTGGAAAGGAGCATCCCGACACAATTACCGCGCTTGCAAATCTCGCGGGACTGTATTGCGAATGCGGGGACGAGCGCACGGTTGACGTTTGGGAAGCAGTTTACGTAACGTGCCGTCGCATATTCGGAGAGGAGCATCCCGACACCGTAATTTCTTTATACAACCTTTCGGAGGTGCTGTTTGATAACGGTGACCTTGAGCGCTCCCACGAGCTTATACTAAAGGCGCACGGCATCGCGTGCAAGGTCCTTGGAGAGTCGCATCCCGATACGCTTCTCTGTATGCTTTCTCTCGGTCTATCCCTCTCCACTCTGAATAAGCACGAGGAGGCGGCTTCCCTTTTCAAAAGGGGGCGGGAGCTTTCCGTCCGCTCTCTCGGAAAAATGCATAGCACGTCGGTGAAATTCATTTATTATCTTGCCGACGAATACCGGATCATAGGCAATTACACGGAGGCGGCAAAATGCTTCGAGGAGGCTTACGGCATTTACAAATCTCTTTACGGTGAGGACGGAGAGGAAACCAAAGCTTGCCTGTTTTGGCTGCTTGAATGCCGTAAAATGCTTACGGATTGATTAAAGCACAGACTACAACAAATGGATATAAAAGGAGCTTGTATGATAATAAAAGGACTTCAAAAGCTCACGCTTCTCGACTTTCCGGGGAGAGTTGGCTGTACTATATTCACGGCGGGCTGCAATTTTCGCTGTCCGTTTTGCCACAACGCCTCGCTCGTGGTAAAAAACGGTGGCTACGCTATTCCCGAGGAGGAAATCTTTGATTTTCTCGAAAAGCGGCGCGGAAGGCTTTCGGGCGTTTGCATTTCGGGAGGCGAGCCGACGCTCCAGCCCGACCTCATTCCCTTTATAAAGCGGGTGCGCGATATGGGCTACGCGGTAAAGCTTGACACCAACGGCTACCGCCCCGAGGTGCTTTCGGAGCTTATTTCGGGAGGTCTTGTCGATTATATTGCAATGGATATAAAAACCTCTCGCGAGAGGTATTCCGCGGTTGCGGGAGTGGATATCGATATATCGAAGATTGAAGAAAGCGCGGATATGATTATGCGCTCGGGCATTGATTACGAGTTCCGCACAACCGTGGTAAAGGAGCTTCACTCCGCCGAGGATTTTACAAATATTGGCAATTGGCTGTCGGGTGCAAACGCCTTCTTTTTACAGAGCTTCGCCGACTCGGGCGACTGTATAAAATCGGGACTTAACGGATATGACAAAAACGGGCTTTGCGATTTGTTAAATCTGCTAAAGGTTAAAATACCGAGTGCCAAAATTCGTGGCTAAAAATACTACATATTGTGGAAAAATCTACAAATTTATCAATATTTTGTGTTTTGTGTTGACAAAGCGCTCCTTTTGGTGTATACTTTATGTACACGCTTTCGGGGAGCGTTTTTTCTATCCCCGCTTCGACTTTAAACAAAACGAAATATAACATCAACAGGAGGAAAAAATGTACGCAGTATTAAAGCGCGACGGCAAAATCGTCAGCTTTGACATCAAGAAAATTGCCGATGCAATCAAGCTTGCCTTCGAGGCAACCGAAACCGAATATAACCAGGACGTCATTGACTTTCTCGCACTGAAGGTCACGGCGGACTTTTCAAAGAAAATAGTTGACCATCACATCTCCGTCGAGGATATTCAGGACAGCGTTGAGCGCGTGCTTATCCAGGCGGGCTACGACGACGTGGCAAAGGCATACATTCTCTACCGCCGTCAGCACGAGAAGATGCGTAATATGTCCTCCACCGTCCTTAACTACAAGGAAATCGTTGACAATTACGTAAAGGTTGCCGATTGGCGCGTTAAGGAAAACTCTACCGTCACCTACTCCGTCGGCGGTCTTATCCTTTCCAACTCGGGCGCGATTACGGCAAACTATTGGCTTTCCGAGGTTTACGACGACGAAATCGCAAACGCGCACAGAAACGCGGAGATTCACATTCACGACCTTTCTATGCTTACGGGCTATTGCGCGGGCTGGTCGCTCAAGCAGCTTATTCAAGAGGGTCTTGGCGGTGTAACGGGAAAGATTACCTCCGCACCTGCAAAGCATCTTGCAACCCTTTGCAATCAGATGGTAAACTTCCTCGGCATTATGCAAAACGAGTGGGCGGGCGCACAGGCATTCTCCTCCTTTGACACATACCTTGCCCCCTTTGTAAAGGTTGACAATCTCTCCTACGATGCGGTTAAAAAATGCGTAGAATCCTTTATTTACGGTGTTAACACCCCGTCAAGATGGGGTACACAGGCTCCCTTCTCCAACATAACCCTCGACTGGACCGTTCCCGCCGACCTCGCGGAAATGAATGCCATCGTCGGCGGCAAGGAGATGGACTTTAAGTACAAGGACTGTAAGAAGGAAATGGATATGGTTAACCGCGCCTTCATCGAAACGATGATTGAGGGCGACGCAAACGGCAGAGGCTTCCAGTACCCCATTCCCACCTACTCCATCACCCGTGATTTCGACTGGTCGGAGACCGAGAATAACAAGCTTCTCTTTGAAATGACCGCGAAATACGGTACTCCCTACTTCTCCAACTACATTAATTCGGATATGGAGCCGAGCGACGTGCGCTCTATGTGCTGCCGACTTCGCCTTGACCTTCGCGAGCTTCGTAAAAAGTCGGGCGGCTTCTTCGGTAGCGGTGAGTCCACAGGCTCTATCGGCGTTGTAACCATCAATATGCCGCGTATCGCGTATCTCGCAACCGACGAGGCGGATTTCTACAAGCGTCTTGACAGGCTTATGGATATTTCGGCACGCTCGCTTAAGATTAAGCGCGACGTTATCACAAAGCTTCTTGCGGAGGGCCTTTACCCCTATACAAAGCGTTATCTCGGCACGTTTGCAAACCACTTTTCCACCATCGGCCTTGTCGGTATGAACGAGGCGGGACTCAATGCAAAGTGGCTTAAGAAGGATATGACCCACGAGGAAACCAGACAGTTCACGAAGGACGTGCTTAACCATATGAGAAACCGTCTTTCCGACTATCAGGAGCAGTACGGCGACCTCTATAACCTCGAGGCTACCCCTGCGGAGTCCACCTCCTTCCGTCTTGCAAAGCACGACAAAAAGTTCTATCCCGACATTATTACCGCGTCCGATAAAACCGACGGCGGCACACCCTACTACACCAACTCGAGCCACCTTCCCGTTGGCTACACCGACGATATTTTCGAGGCTCTCGATATGCAGGACGAGCTTCACACCCTTTACACGTCGGGTACGGTATTCCACGCCTTCCTCGGCGAAAAGCTTCCCGATTGGAGAAGTGCGGCAACCCTCGTGCGTACCATTGCGGAGCATTACAGGCTTCCCTATTATTCGATTTCCCCGACCTACTCGGTATGTAAGAATCACGGTTATCTCGCAGGCGAGCAGTTTATCTGCCCCGAATGCGGTGAAAAGACCGAGGTTTACAGCCGTATAACCGGCTACTACCGTCCCGTACAAAACTGGAACGACGGTAAGGCGGAGGAATACAAGGCACGTAAGGTTTACACCCACGAAAAGGCGATGGGCAAATGCCCCCTTACCGACGAGGAGCGCGCGGAAAAGTTCGGCACTCCGAACAAGGAGGTAAAGGTTGACGCTCCCGAAAGAGTGCTTCTTTTCACCACCTCGACCTGCCCCAACTGTAAGGCGGCAAAGCTCCTTCTTGACAAGGCCGGAATCGGCTACGAGGTTCTTCTCGCAAACGAAAATGCGGAGCTTGTTTCGGCGTTTGAGATAAAGCAAGCACCTACCCTTATCGTAACGCAGGGTGATGCCTACAACAGATTTGTCGGCGTTTCCGAAATCAAAAAATACATTGAATCAAAGTAAAATAAAAACAAATAGCCCTTCACTTGTGAGGGGCTATTTAAGCTAACAGATAACGGCAAAGAGGTACGATATATGTATGATATAATTATCGTCGGCGCGGGTCCCGCGGGACTTACCGCCGCTATATACGCAAGGCGCGCGGAAAAGAGCGTTTTGCTTATTGAAAAGGAGTGCTTCGGCGGGCAGATTACAAAGTCGCCAAGGGTTGAAAACTACCCCGGCTCTCGCTCTCTTTCGGGTGCGGAGCTTGGAGATTTGCTTTTCGAGCATGCGACCGACCTCGGCGCGGAAATAGAGCTTGACACGGTTGTGGGACTCGGCGGCAAAAGAGGCAATATTACCGTAAAATGCGAGGGCGGCGAGTACACCGCAAAGGCGGTTATAATTGCCACCGGCTCTACGCATAGAAGGCTCGGACTTTATAACGAGGAAAAATTTATCGGCGAGGGCATCTCCTTTTGTGCGGTTTGCGACGGCGCCTTTTACAAGGACAAAAAGGTTATAGTCGTCGGAGGCGGAAACTCCGCACTCCAGGAGGCAATACTCCTTTCCGAAACGGCACGTGAGGTTGTAATCGTACAAAATCTTGGCGAGGTTACAGGCGAAAAGAGCCTTAAAACCGTACTTGACGCACGTGATAACGTCAAATTTATCCTCGGCGCACAGGTGTACGGCATTCTGGAGGAGGACGGCAAATTCGCGGGTATCATATACCAGGACATCGACGGAAAGTTTATGCTCGGGGCGGACGGAATGTTCGTTGCAATCGGACAGGTGCCGCAGTGCGAGGCGTTTGCCGACGTGGTCACGCTTAACAGGTGGGGCTACGCCGAGGCGGGCGAGAGCTGTGTCCCCGAGTCCAAAATCGAGGGCGTCTTTGTCGCGGGCGATTGCCGCACAAAATCGGTAAGACAGGTAACCACCGCCACCGCAGACGGCACCGTAGCCGCCCTCGCAGCCTGCAAATTCGTCGACGATTTAAATCTTCGCAGAATTTAATAAGCAAAAACAAGTAAAGTAAGGAAATTGAAATAAAAAAAGAAGTCCTTCCAAAACAAGGAATTGACAAACGGAGCTTAATGTGCTACAATATTCACTTGAAAAAAGAAGCTTGGAGATTTGTTATGAAAAGGTCGGTTTGTCTTATATTGATTGCGGTGCTGCTTATGGGGGTGCTTGCCTCCTGTGCCCACAGGACGGAGGTTTCCGAGAAGGAGGGCAGCCTTACGGTTGCGGTGTACAACAGCTACGATATGCCCGTGGAGGGCGTGACCGTGGAAATTCGCGAAGGCTCGCGCGTGCTTGACACGGTGACCACGGGAAAGGACGGACGCGCGTCCTCGCACCTGCTTTACGGGGAATACACGCTTAAAATCGTTTCCTTCCCGCCCGAATACGAGATAATTGCAAGCAGCCTCGTTATAAATTTCGGAAAGGACTCGAGCCTTCACGTCCTCACGCTTAAAAGCCCTATACAAACCGAGGGCACGAAGAACAATCCGCACGTTATCGACGGAGATTGCACAATTTCGCTCGGCGCGGGCAAAAGCGCGTACTATCTCATAAAGCCGAGTGGGGACAAAAACACGCTTTACGTTCCAAATGCACCGAGCCTTTCGGTTAAGCTTGACGGAAAAGAGGTGCATACCAACGTCCGCGGAAGCATTTTCTATACCGCGGAGGGCGAAACGCTCGTTTTGATAACGAACAACGGCGTTGGCATAGATGCACAGGCATCGCTCATCTACCCGATGGGCACGGAGAAAAACCCGTTTACCCCATCTTTTGGCACGCTTCACACGGTAAATTTATCGGGAGGTACGGTTTACTACGCCTTCACCGCAGAGAAGGCGGGAGAATACGTTTTGACGGGAGCATCCGAGACGGGTGCGTATTCGCTTAAAATAAACGGAAGCGAAAGAGCCTTCACCGCAAGCGCAACCGAAAGCATCAAGGTCCAGCTTATGGCGGGGGACGAGGTCACCTTCACGGTTTCGGGTGAGGGAGCCGTTTCCTTTTCGCTTTTTCTTTTGAGTGACGAGCTTCCCTACCAGCCCTTTTAAACGTAAGCATTTATTTACAAAACACGCCCCGATGTGTCGGGGCGTGTTAATTTTTTCAATGCCGAGGCGTTTTTTCTCGGTTTTGTGGTTATGCGTTTTTTTCGTAAATTTCTCTGAACTGCTTAACGCAGGAGGCAAAGTCGGCAACCGCGCTTTCGACAACCGCGGGGCTTGTCATATCGATGCCCGCGACAAGAAGGCTGTCAAGGGGGGATTTGGAATCTCCGCACTTAAGGAAGTCGATATATTTCTCTACGTAAGCCTCGCCCTCCGATTCTATTCTCTTTACTATCGCGCTTGCCGCGGAGATGCAGGTTGCGTACTTGTAAACGTAGAAGGAGGAGTAGAAATGCGGTATTCTCATCCACTCGCAGGCAATCTGCCTGTCACAGGCAACGTCCTTTCCAAAGAACTTCTTGACGATTCTGTAATACTTCTTTGAAATGAGGTCTGCGGTAAGCGGCTCTCCCTTTTCGCAAAGGGCGTGCATATCCCTCTCAAACTCGGCAAACATCGTCTGACGGTAAAGCGTACCCTTGTAGGTTTCCATAAGCTGATTAAGGATATAGAGCTTTTCCATATCGCTCCCCGCCTCGGCAAGCTTTCTGTGCGCGAGAAGAAGCTCGTTTACGGTGGAGGCAACCTCCGCAACGAAAATGCGATAGCCCGAATTGTGCGGCTCGTTATAGCTTGTGGAGAAGTAGGTGTGCATAGAGTGTCCCGCCTCGTGCGCGAGGGTGAACACGTCGTCAAAGGTGTCGGTGAAGTTGAGAAGAATATACGGCTCCGTACCGGGTACGCCCGAGGAGAATGCGCCGCCGCGCTTTCCGCGCGTGGGATAAACGTCAACCCAACCCTTTTCCTTCAGTCCCGCGGTAAGGGTGGACTTATACTCCTCGCCGAAAATGCCGACGGTGTCGAGAACCTCCTCTACCGCCTCCTCGTAGGTGTATTTCTTTTCAAACTCCCCGATAAGCGGTGCGTAAACGTCGTAAAGATGAAGCCTGTCAACACCGAGGACGGTGCGCTTTAATTCGTAATACTCGTAAAGCGGAGCAAGCCCCTTATGCACCGATTTAATAAGATTGTTATAGATAACCGGCGTAACCTCGTCGTAGGAGGTGGAGGCTTCAAGGCTGCTCTTGTAATTCCTTACCCTTGCGACGGTGGTGGTTTCCTTTACGTGTGAGTTGTAAAGCGAGGCGAAGGTGTTCGCGAACTGTCCGTAGGTTTTGTAAAGCGTGCGGAATGCAGACTGCCTTACCCTCCTGTCCGAGGACATAAGGAAAGGCACGTAGTTCGTATCGGTAAGCTCCACCGTCCTTCCGCTCTCGTCCTTGATTTTCCCGAATTTAAGGTCGGCGTTGGCAAAAAGGCTTCGCGTATCGTCAGCACCGCCAAAGGCGTTTTCAAGTCGGGACATAAGCATTTCGCATTCGTCGGAGAGGGTATGCGCCTTCTTTTGCATAATCTTGTCAACGGTGCGGCGGAAGGTAGCGAGCCGCGGCTCTACGGCAAACCATTTTTCAATAGTCTTTTTGTCGGTCTTGAGGATGTAGGGCTGAACAAACCAGGACGCGCTTCCCGCCTCTACGGCAAGATTTCTCACCCTTGCGTTAAGCGCCTGAAAATTATTGTTCGAGGTATCCACGGCAAAGTTAAGAGATGCATATTCCCAAAGCCTTCCGATTATGTTTTCAATCTCACAGCTCGCGCAAAGTGCCTCGTAAAGCCCCGCGGCGCTTGCCGTAATTGTTTTTTCGTGACGCGCAAAATCCTTTACGAGAGCCTCCGCCCTTTTGTAATCGGCAAAAAACGCATCCTCGTCGGCGTAAATCACCGAAAGGTCCCATTTGTATTTTTGCTCTACGTCTTTTCTTTCCTTAATCATTTTAAATCTCCTTTTCAATTTGCTTTTTTGCTTTACCCCAATATTTTAGCACAAGCGAAAAAACAATTCAACCCGTTTTGAAAAAATCGGCAAGGGGTATGGCTTTTTTGAATATTTATCCGCGTCATAAAGCGGCAAAGGCTTTTGCTTTCGGTAAACACAGCCCAAGGGTGAGGCGCTTCACCATGCATCGGCAGGCAAAAGCCACCAAGCCCAAGCCGCGCATCGCAAGGTCATTTTGCACGCGGGGTGCGCGGGATTTTCACGGTTTCAAAGGCGAAATATATATCTGAAAGGCTCTCCGAAAGATAGCAAAGCAGCTTTTCCTCAAGCTCGGCGGGCACTCCGTAATACGCCTCCGCCACAGAGCCTGCCATCGCGGCAATCGTGTCGGCATCGCCGCCGATTGAAATGGCGTTTCGGATTGTATCCTCAAAGGACTCTGCCTCGAAAAACGCGCGCAACGCCTGCGGTATAGACCCGCGGCAGGTAACCCAAAGCCCGCCGTCGTCAATCTCGTAGGTCGGGCGTATGGAATCAAGCGTAAAGCTATCTATTTCGGGATAATAGTCGGTAATCATTCGTCGGTAAATCTCCTCCTTTGGAGTACCGATGCGTGCGAGGTAAACCGCCATAGCCACCGCCTCCGCACCGAGAAGCCCCTCGGGATGTCCGTGTGAAATTTCGGTAACAATTTTGGAAAGGCGCTTTACCTCCTCCTCGCTTTTCGCAACCCAGCCGACGGGGCTTATCCTCATTCCCGCCCCGTTTCCGAGGCTGTACGGGCGGGTCGGGTTATACCCCATAACCCATTGATAAAACAGATAACCCCAGCCAACACCGGGATAAAGCCTTGCAATCTCCTTCATATACCTTTCGGTAAGGGTGGCAAGACGGCTCTCGTCCCCGCGGCAAAGCACAATCGCCTTTGCTATTGCAAGTGTCATAAGACTGTCGTCAGTAACGTGACAGTCGGGGGTGAAAAGCACGAATTCCTTTGACTTAAAGTCCTTGAATTCAAAGCGGCTTCCCACAACGTCGCCAATCAAAGCACCGAGCATAATACCTCCTATTCAGTATGCGGTAAATTTTCCCGCACGAAGCTTTTTGATATACAACAGAACGAAGCCTAACCCGTTTTTGGGAATGTAGAAATGTATTGTTTTCAACGTCTGTTTTCCTCCACCACTATATGCAATGCAATAAACCTAAACTCCATTGATTGTGAAGTAGTGCTTACGTAACAAGTGTATGCATAAACACCTTCTTCGTCAATAATGTTTTCCTCCTTGCTTTTTCTTAAGCCACCCGGAGGTTCATACAACATCCCCTCTTTGAAAACGTCGCGACCCTCAAATGGAGGCTCAAACCAACTCTCGCGAAAGGTTTTGTTCGGGTGGTCGTAATATTGATAAGCAGAAAGATACACCTTTCTGCTTACACCGTCGTAAGGTATGGTTACAGTCATTTCCTTCACGTCGGGGGGAAAGATATATTCACCTATTCCCTCTATAACAACCTTCATTGTCACGTTGTATGCGTCCTTCTCGGGGTATTCCTCGCCTTTCTTGCACGACGTGCATACGAGTAATACGCACGCGCATACCAAAGCAATTGCAATTATTCTTTTCATACCTTTCTCCTTTGCATTTTTACGTTTATTTTAATCTGTTTTTTGGATTTGGTGAACCGATTACCGTGTATTTACAAATAACACGTATAATCCGACAAATTACGGTCCTTTCGCCGTTTTTCCTCCGCGGCAATCCCTGTCGCGGGGTGGTTTTTCTTTAATTATACCACGTTTCGCGCCGCATTTAAAGATACGAAATATTTTTTTAATTATTTGTACAAAACCACTATAATTGTTCATAAATATGTGCTATAATGCTATTTGTAAAAATTCGCTCAAATGCGCAGAAAAACAGGCAGGAAAGAAAAAATGCTTCAGCTTAAAAACATAAGAAAGGATTACGTAACCGCCTCCGAAACGGTCAACGCTCTTCGCGGTGTGTCGATTTCGTTCAGAAAGCGGGAATTCGTGTCCATCCTCGGCCCCTCGGGCTGCGGAAAGACAACCATGCTTAACATCATCGGCGGACTTGACCATTATACCTCGGGCGACCTTGTTATAAATGGAGTCAGCACCGACCTTTACACCGACCGCGATTGGGACGTTTACCGTAACCACCGCGTTGGATTTATTTTCCAAAGCTATAACCTCATTCCGCACCAGACGGTGCTTGGAAACGTGGAGCTTGCGCTCACAATCGCGGGCATCGGCAGAGAGGAAAGAGTCGAAAGGGCAAAGCGCGCGCTTGACCGCGTGGGCCTTTCGGGACAGTATTACAAGCGTCCCAACCAGCTTTCGGGCGGACAGTGCCAGCGTGTCGCAATTGCGCGTGCGCTCGTAAACGACCCCGAAATCCTCCTCGCCGACGAGCCGACGGGCGCGCTCGACACGGTAACGAGCGTGCAGATTATGGACCTTATAAAGGAGATTTCGGGCGAGCGTCTTGTAATTATGGTAACGCATAACCCCGAGCTTGCCGAGCAGTATTCGACGAGAATAGTACGCCTTCTCGACGGAAATATCACCGAGGACACCAACCCCGTGACCGACGCGGAGGAGGCGGCGGAGCTTGCCGAGCTTGCAGAGCAAAAGGCGGCGGAGGCTGCCCTGCTTGACGAGGCAACACCCGAGGAAAAAGCAAAAATCCTCAAGGAAAAGAAGCGCAAGAGAGAAAAGGCAAAAATGTCCTTTTTCACCGCATTCCGTCTTTCGGCGAAAAACCTTCTTTCAAAGAAGGGGCGCACCACGATGGTCGGAATCGCAGGCTCCATCGGCATTATCGGTATCGCAATGGTGCTTGCCTTTTCCGCGGGTATAAAGGGATACGTTGCGGCTATGCAGGACGATATGCTTTCGGGAAGCCCGATTACGATTACCGAAACCACCTACGACCTTAACGTCATTTCGCAAATGATGAACGACGCGGCGGGCGAGGACGGCGAAAAAAAGCCGTATATGGCGTACATCGACTCTATGATAGAGTACATCGCAACGATGACAGAGCATTCCAAAAACTTCTTCATCAAAAACGATATAAACAAGAGCTACGTCGATTATATAAAGGCAATGCCGGGCAGCTATTACGGTGCAATGGTGCTGGACTACGGATTTGACCTTAACCACTCGATATATACCGATTTTCGCCACCTTGACGAGAATGGAAACGAGGTTACGAGCCGTATTTCAATAGCCGCGCTTACCGCGATTTACACCTCCGTACTGGAGGAAACCGACTATGCCGCATACGCAAGCTACATTCCGCAGCTTGCGCCGAATTTTGAATTGGCACCCAACAACCCCGACTACATAGCCTCGCAGTACGACGTTTACGGCGAGGTTGCCGACCAATACGACGAGGTTATGCTCGTCCTCTCAAAGGACCAGGAGGTGTCCGACCTCCTTCTTGCCCGTCTTGGCATTTTGACGGAAGCGGAGTTTTATAACCTCATATACAAGCACTCCATTCCCCCGACGGAGGAGGAAATCCAAAACGGCACGCCCGACCTTACCGAGTATTACGACGAGTCTATTGACAAGAGCAGCTTTTCCTACGACGAGCTTCTCGGCTACGAGTTTACCTGGTATCCCAACAATGCCATTTACTCCGCGCCAAAGACAATGGCCCTCCCGACGGGACAGTCGGTTATGCTCTCCACCTACTGTCACGATGCGGCAAATATAACCGCGGACGGCGTCACCCTTAAAATTACAGGCGTGCTTATCGCCGACGAGGAAACCAACTTTGGCTGTCTTTCCTCGGGAATTTATTACACGGAGGCTCTTTCCGAGCATATCCTCTCCGCCAATACGGACAGCGAAATCGTAAAGGCGTTCGGGGAGGCGGATGCCTATACCTCCGCGGTGAGCTACGAATACAATTTCCGCAGCATTATCCCCATCAAAAACGGAGAGGGTCAGCCGCTTTCCTACGAGATTAAAAAGGATACCGCTACGGTTGGCGAGCCTCTTTCCACCGCCGACCTTATGGGTATGATGGGCACAGGACAGGGCGGCTCGCAGGGTGGCTCGCAGGGCGGCTCGCAGGGCGGCGCAGGCATTTCACAGATTATGTCTGTAAAGCTTCTTTCAAAGCGTGCGCTCGGTGCTGTCAATCTTCCGAGCAGCATCTCAATATACCCCGTCGACTTTGCTTCAAAGGACAAAGTTACAAGCTACCTCGACGACTGGAACAACCTTGATAACGACGTTTATATAGACGGTGTGAAATTCGAAGGCGAAAGAACAAGCGTTACCTACAACGACACGCTTGAAATCATTATCAGCGTTATCAATACAATGATTGACGTAATCTCCTACGCGCTTATCGCGTTTACCTCAATCTCGCTTGTCGTTTCAACCGTAATGATTGGTATTATAACCTACGTTTCCGTGGTTGAGAGAATAAAGGAAATCGGTGTCATTCGCTCACTTGGCGGACGAAAGCGCGACGTTTCCAACCTCTTTATTGCCGAAACCTTTATAATCGGTCTGCTCGCGGGTCTTATCGGTATACTGTTCACCTATTTCGCCTCTGTGATAGTCAACATTATACTTCACCCGCTTATTAACTACGCATCGATTGCCGCACTCCCCGTGGGTCAGGCAATTCTCCTCATCGCCCTCTCGGTGGGACTTACGCTCATCTCGGGTCTTATCCCCGCATCAAGCGCGGCAAAGAAGGACCCCGTTGTGGCTCTTCGTACCGAATAACCGTAAAAGGGAGGGTGTGCATATAGCACGAGCGCGAATACCCCAAAAGCGCTTGCACGAATATTAAAACGCCATTGGCAGACTTAAACTGCCTCGGTTGGCATAATCCAAAATAAAAGCTTACGCCCCGCGCCAAATGCTGCGGGGCGTTTTTTATCAAAAAGGCTTCGCTATTCAAAAAGCCAACCGCGGGCGGTTGGCTTTTGTTATGTTTTATTTACATTTTACCGTTAGTCAACAACCGATTTTTGGGGTTGTTGGGTGAGCAAAACGGGTGTAAACTTTACACGGGGTTGCCGTTTTTGTCAAAAAGAGGAAGCGGCTCAAGGTAAATTATATCCTTTCGGTCGATGGCGTCGCCCTCCGCGAGGATTGCCATTTTGCCGACGATTTTACCGCCTGCCTGCAAAACGAGGTTTTCAAGAGAGAGAAGCGAGCCTCCCGTCGAGATTACGTCGTCAACGATAAGCACACGCTTTCCCTTCATAAATGCGGCGTCCTCTCCGTCGATGTAAAGCGTTTGCTTTTCGGAGGTGGTGATGGACTGTGTTTCGCATTTAACGACGTCCTTCATATAAAGCTTTACCGACTTACGCGCGAGGACGTAGCGGTTTTTGCCCGAAAGACGGCACATCTCGTAGCCGAGGGGGATTCCCTTTGACTCCGCGGTGATAATAACGTCGTGCTCGGGTGCTTTTTCAAGCAGGGCGGCAGCGCATTTTTCGGTAAGCTCCACGTCACCGAAAAGCACAAAAGCTCCTATGTAAAGATTGTCCGCGATTGGGCAAAGGGGTAGGTCACGCTCGATGCCCGCTACCTTTAGTCTATATACCATAACGAATTCCTTCCGTTTTTTAAAAGTTCGGCAAAGCCGATTACCCTTCTATTATACTACACCTTTTCGCAATTTGCAAGTATTAGACGAAAATAAAATGCTCCCGCACAGCGAGAGCATTTAAAATTGTACCGCACAGAGCCAAGCAAGCCGCGCTTCACCCTTAATTAAAGGAAAAAGTAGTGATTTCCGATGGTATAGGCATACGGGCGGTTATTTACAATCCAGCTTGAGGTGGAGAGCGAGGGATTAAGGAAATACATCGCATCATCCGAAAGGCTCGTTCCCTCAAGACAGATTTTCGCCGCGAGAGTCGCCGTATAGGACGGGGTATTGTAAATCGTTCCGTTTGCGGCCGGGCTGAACTGTATTCCCCATTTGCGGTCAAAGATTACACCGTAAATCGTGTTGGGAAAGGCATTTGAGCGCACGCGGTTAAGTATTACGTCGCCAACGGCAATCTGACCGAGAAGGCTCTCGCCGCCCGCCTCCGCCATTATTATTCGCGCAAGCCAAAGCACCTCGTCGTCGCGGTAAAATTTTGATGCGGCGGCAAGTGGGCGAGGTGTACCGCCGACGTTAACCGAGCCACCCGAGGTGGTAAAGCTCATACCGAGAGCCTTCGTAAGTGCCGAGGCGGGTATATACATCCGTCCGTTTGACATTATCACGTTTGGCGAAAAGCTGAAAAGCGGTCGGTCGTTTGCATAGGTAACGTAGCCGCCGTCGGTCGCGGTAAGGTAAAGTCCGCCGCCCGACACGGTCATTGTTCGCGTTGACGAGCTGTAGCTTGCCGAAAGCCCAAGGCTCGACGCCACCGCCCGAAGCGGAAGATATGTAATACCATTCATAACGAGGGCGGGGTCGGAAAGCGATTTTCCGTAAACTTTAGTTGTCAATCTTTCCTGCGCCCACACGCTTTTATTTGACACGGGTGGGAGCTTGTAGGAAATAACTCCGTTCGGAGCGTTCACACCCTGCCCGTCGGTTATCCCACGCGCACGTACCGCGCTTTCACCTCCCGCGGCATACGACACCTTGACAAAGGTACCCGTCAAAATTACAAGCGACAGCACAAATACCGCCGCGCGGCGGGCTATTGAATTTCTTTTTCTTTCTCTGATTGTCTTTTACCTCCTTTATGTTTTTCGGGTCACCCCGTGCTTATATTGTAGCACGGGAGGGGGGTCGCTTTCAATGCAAAATATACGGTAACGGAGGGGACGATTGGCAAAAATGAGATAGCCTTCCTTTAAAAGAAAAATTTGCTTTACCTCTTGCATTTTATTTTTCTTTACTGTAATATATAAGTAGTGATAACTAAATTACATTTAATAATTAATAAATTTATATGAGGAGCGAATTATGAAGCTTAATTACACGGAATACCGCGACAAGGTTTACGCTTGCTGGGTTGGAAAAAACATCGGTGGCACAATGGGCGCGCCATACGAGGGTGTTAGAGAAATACTTGATATAAATGGATTTGCAACAAAGCCCGGAGAGGTGCTTCCCAACGACGACCTTGACCTTCAGCTTATATGGCTTTACGCGCTTGAAAACGTTGGACCGCACGGAATTAACGCCAACGTTCTCGGCGAGCATTGGATTTCCTTTATCGTTCCCCATTGGAACGAATACGGCATCGGAAAGGCGAATATGAAGCGCGGACTCCCCCCGCCAATGTCGGGTGATTACGATAACGACTGGCAGCATTCAAACGGCGCGTGGATAAGAAGCGAGATTTGGGCAACCGTATGCCCCGCAATGCCACACATAGCGGCAAAATACGCAATGGAGGACGCAATGGTTGACCACGGCGCGGGCGAGGGTACGTTTGCGGCGGCATTCGTTGCGGCACTTCAGTCGGCGGCTTTTGCTGTTTCCGACCTCAAAAAATGTATCGAAATCGGTCTTGCGGCAATTCCCGAGGACTCCAGAATGGCAAAAAGCGTAAAGTTCGTGCTTGAATGCTACGAGGGCGGTATGTCCTGGGTTGATGCAAGAAACGCGGTGCAAAAGCTTAATGCCGATATCGGAAACGGCTGGTTTGAGGCTCCGTCCAACGTAACCTATGCGGTTATCGGTCTTCTTTGGGGCGAGGGCGATTTCAAAAAGTCTATGATTACCGCAATCAACTGCGGCGACGACACCGACTGTACGGGTGCTACCGTAGGTGCAACTATGGGTATTCTTTACGGCACCGCCGGAATTCCGAAGGATTGGAGCGAGTACATAGGCGACGACATCGTAACTATTTCCGTCGCAAGAGGTAACAACGGAAAGAACATCCCCAAGACCTGTACCGAGCTTACCGAGCGTGTAGTAAGGCTTGCCCCCGTGGTTGTGGGCGCGCACTCCATAAGACACAGCAATTGGATGTATTCGGGCGAGCTTCTTCCGAGCTATACCGTTGAATTCAGCGACGAAACCGACACCGACGGCGTTTACGAAAGCCTTATGTCGCTTGCCGAAAAGGCGGGCAAGGTTGCACGCTCGCTTAAGCCCTATACCATCTACGCGGATAACGTTATGATGAACGTAAACGTAACGCTTGACAAGGCTCCCGAAATCTCCGCGGGAGAGGAAATCGGCGTTCACGTGCATATACAGGCAAAGCAATATTTCGAGGACGAGCCGCGTACAATTCAGGTTAGATGGCTCCTTCCCGAGGGCTTTACCGTTTCGGGCAAGAAAAACATTATGACTAAAGCGTTTAACCCCCACACAAGCGGCGAGGGATATGCCGATTACGTAATCAAGGCGGGGGACGTCGTTGCGGCGGAGAACAGAATCGTTCTCGAGCTTTTCACCAACGGCAGATGCACACCCCTTTACGTTTATTTCCCTATTTTCGGTTAATTTCACAACCTAACGGGCCGCCGAAAAGCGGAAATTATTCGATAGCTCAATAACAAAACAAGCGGTGTCCTTTTTTCGGAGGGCGCTGCTTTTAATAACCGTAATTGCGTTTTTTAAACACAGGTTTGCGTTTTGTTCCTTTTTTAAACCTTTATATTGCATTTCGGTGACATTTAATGTATGATTTACTCGATAAATCCCAAACGAGGAGTGGCTTGAAATGATTAAAATTACGCTTGACAAAGAGGCATACCGTGACAAGGTTTACGCCTGCTTTATCGGGAAAAACATCGGCGGGACGATGGGCGCGCCCTATGAGGGCAAGCGCGAGGTTCTCGACGTAGAGGGCTTCGTAACCGAGGAGGGAGTCGTCCTTCCGAACGATGACCTTGATTTACAGCTTGCCTGGCTTTACGCGCTCGAGCAATACGGGCCGTATGCGATAACACCCGAGCTTCTCGGCGAGTTTTGGCTTTCCTACATTGTTCCCCATTGGAATGAGTACGGTATAGGAAAGGCAAATATGAGGCGCGGACTTCCCCCGCCGATGTCGGGCGATTACGACAACGATTGGCAAAACTCCAACGGTGCGTGGATACGTACCGAAATTTGGGCGACCGTTTGCCCCGCACTTCCCCACGCGGCGGCAAAATATGCGGCAACCGATGCTATGGTTGACCACGGCGCGGGAGAGGGTACGTTTGCGGCGGCTTTCGTCGCGGCTATGCAGTCGGCGGCATTCGCCGTTCCCGAGCTCAAAAAATGTATTGAAATCGGCCTTTCGGCTATTCCCGCGGAATCGAGAATGGCAAAAAGCATTCGCTTTGTGCTTGACCTTTACGAGGCGGGGACGGATTGGCTTGCCGCAAGGAACGAGGTTCAAAAGCTTAATGCGGATATCGGAAACGGCTGGTTTGAGGCTCCGTCCAACGTAACCTACGCGGTTATCGGACTTCTTTGGGGAGAGGGGGATTTCAAAAAGTCGATGATTACCGCAATCAACTGCGGCGACGATACCGACTGCACCGCGGCAACCGTCGGCGCGACAATGGGTATTCTTTACGGTATGGCGGGAATCCCCGAGGACTGGCGCCGTCATATCGGCGACGATATCGTTACTATCTCGCTTGTGAAGTCGTCAAACGGCTCTTATTTTCCGAAGACCTGTACCGAGCTTACCGAAAGAATAGTAAGAATCGCGCCCTTCGCGCTTCACGCAAATTCAACAAGATACACCAACTGGGGATATACGGGAGTGTTTTTCGAGCTTGGCGTAGAGCTTGGTGTCGGGGACGAGATTGCCGAGGATACCTATGGCCGACTTCTTGAGCTTTGTCGCGGAAGGGTGGCAAAGGAGCTTGAGTGCCTGCGCCCCTATACGGCATACGGCGAATCCAATCTTGCAAACGCGACGCTTTCGCTTGGGTGCGAGCCGGACGCAAGCAGAAATAAGGAAATCGGCGTTCATCTTCTTATTGAATCGAAATGCTATTTCGAGTCGGCACCGCGAACGGCAAACTTCCGTTGGATAATCCCCGACGGATTTAAGGTAGAGGGGCCAAAAACGCTTTTCGTGCCCGATTTTAACCCCCACACCTGCGGAAGAAAGGAGTGCGATTTCACCATTGTTGTACCCGAAAACCCCGCACCCGTGTCAAAAATTCTACTTGAAATCAGCTTTAACGAAAGGCTTTCGCCCATTTACATCTCGTTCCCGATTTACTCCTGACTCACGGCACAAAGTAAAGATTAATTTTAAAAGATAAAGGCGGTGAAATTATGAAGCTCAAATATTTCGGCACTGCGGCGGCGGAGGGCATTCCCGGTCTTTTCTGTAACTGTCGAATATGCAAAAACGCCCTTGAGAAAAGGGGCAAGGAGATAAAGACGAGAAGCCAAGCGCTGCTCGACGGAAAAATTCTTATAGACTTTCCGCCCGATACGTATATGCACGTGCTTAACTACGGACTCGACCTCCGCCAAATTCGTCACTGTATCATCACTCACTCGCACTTTGACCACCTTTTTGAAAGGGATTTTTGGTGCAGGCTTCCGAGCATTGCAAACGAAATAGAGGAGAAAGCGCTCCACGTTTACCTTACCTCGGCGGGATACCGAAGGGCGAAGGAATTTTTTGGTGCCGACGTAGATTGCGCGAGGTTAAAATTCCACGAAATCAAGGAGTTTGAGCCGTTTTGGATAGAGGATTACCGCATTATTCCACTTCGCGCAAATCACGACCCCGCAGCAAACCCCGTAATTTACGCAATCGAGCATAACGGAAAGTCAATTCTTTACGCAAACGACACAGGCTTTTTGTTTGACGAAACGCTTGATTATATCAAAAGCCTCGGCATACGCTTTGATTACATTTCGCTTGATTGCACGTCAATGCTTATTAAGGGCACTCGCGACCACCATATGTCGCTTGACGTTGACGTAGAGCTTTTTGAAAGGCTTATAGAAATCGGTGCATGTGACAAGGACACCGCGGTTTACGTAAATCATTTCAGCCACAACGGACTTGCAACCCACGAGGAGTTTGTAAAAATAGCGGCAAGGCACGGCTTTGGCGTGACCTACGACGGACTTGAGGTTGAGATATAAGCCAAAGGGCTAAAAAAACAAAGGAGCAGACCGAAATCTGCTCCTTTTTTCAATTCAAAAGTAACGTTTTGTTAACCTTAAAATCGGATTATTTTAACACGGGGTGGTACATCCACCCTATACAGAAGGCGTGTATTCCGTTTAGATACCAAATGCCTCGCGAAGGTAGTCACGTGATGCCTTTGCACATTCAAGCTCGGAAAGTCCCTGCGAGGGGTCGTCCTGCTCTACTATAACGTACTCTGTGCCGCACTCCTCGCAAGCCTCAAGGATTGCTTTTACGTCCTGAAGCCCCTGACCGAGGGTACGGTATTCAAAGCCGCTTTCGCTGCGGTCGCCGCCGCCCTTGGCATTTCCTTCGGTATCGATAAGCGCGTAAACAGGTCCGCCCGCAAGGTTTTTGCAAACGAAATCCTTAAGATGGACGACGGTAACTCTGCCGCTGAATTCGCGGATTTTTTCAACGGGGTTGATGCCCGCGTAATGTACCCAGCAGGTATCAAGCTGCGGCTCGAATTTGTCGGCGGGAAGTGCCTCTACGATATGGTCGTGGAGGGTTTTACCTTCAAATTTATTCGTAAACTCAAAGTCGTGGTTGTGATATCCGAGCTTCATACCGTTTTTGTCAAGAAGCTCTGCCACCGCGATAAACCTTTGCTTGGTTTCCTCCCATTCGGGGCTTCCCGCAAGCTTATCCGTGCTACACCACGGAATTATGGAATATTTTGTGCCGAATGCCTTGAGGAAATCAACCTTTTCTTGCGGATTTTCGTCAAAGAAATCTATATTCTGGTGTACGGATACGCACTTAAGACCGTATTTGTTAAGAGCAGCGACAAGCTCCTCTGCCGTCTTGCCGTGATAGCCTGCAAACTCAACGTACTCGTAGCCCATATCAGCAATAGCCTACAGCGTGCCGTCAAAGTCCGCCGCCATTGCGTGCTTTACACCGTAAAGCTGAATACCAATCTTAAACTTTTTCATAATAATCTCCGTTATGTAAATAATTATTTACACCAAATCGGTGTGTTTAAATCGGCGCACCCGCGCTTTAATTTGACACGGGTGCGCGTATTTTCGTAATCCGTCGCGGGATTAGAGGGTATTAAGGCTTTAAAAATTAAACCTCAGGAACCTCGATTACAACCTCACGGCCAAGGACTGCGGATTTTGCAATGCCGTCGAGGATTGCCTGGTTATAAATAATCTCGGACGAGGGAACGGGAGCCTTTCCTCCGTTTTTAACCGCGTCAACAAAGGTACGAATCTTTCTGTCAAAGTTGGTGGGGGCGTTGGGAGCTTCCTTAATTTGAGGAATAACGGTTTCAACCTGCTTGCCCGCAACCTCGTGATAGATAACAAGGTCGCCGCCGACCGAGCCGTTCCAGCACTCGGTAGAGGGGATACGAAGGCTTCCCTTCGTGCCGTAAAGAATGGTATCGCCCGAGGTGTCAAGGTTCATTGCCCACGCGATACGGAAGTCGATAACCGTACCGTTTTCAAGGCGGATAAAGCCTGCAGCAAAGTCGTCAACACCGAACTTTTCGTAATATTCGGGGTGACCGCACTGCTTGTAGCCTATGTAATTCGGGTCGGTGCCGAAGAAATTGGACTTGTAGCCCGTAACGGTGAGGGGCTTCGGATAACCGAGAGCGTTAAGCACCATATCGAGAGAATAGCAGCCGATGTCGGCAAGTGCGCCAAGGCCCGCGGTTTCGTCCTCGATAAACGTAGTACCGAAGGGGGTGGGGATTCCGCGACGGCGGCCGCCGCCCGTCTGTACGTAGTAAACGTCGCCGAGGACGCCCGACTGTACAATATCCTTTACCATAATCATATTGGGGTCAAGACGCGGCTGGAAGCCTATGGAAAGAATCTTTCCGCTTTCCTTCTCTGCTCTCATAACCTCGATTGCCTCCTCCGTGGTAACGGTAAAGGGCTTTTCGAGAAGAACGTGCACTCCCGCCTTGAGTGCCTGAATAGCACAGGGCGCGTGCTGACGGTTATAGGTACAAATCGAAACCGCGTCAAGAGCGAGGGATTTGTCGTTTACCATTTCCTCTCCGTCCTTATAATCGCATCTGATTACCTTTACGCCGTGTTTCTTGAAGAACGCCTCCGCCTTTCCGGGGATAAGGTCCGCACCCGCAACGATTTCAACGTCGGGGCATTTGAGATAGGACGCGATGTGAGCATCCGCAATCCAACCCGTTCCGATAATACCGACGCGCACCTTTTTCGTGGTGTCAACGACGGTTTCGGTCTGATTTTCCTTAAAAGCATCGAGAATGTTTGCCATATAAGCCTCCAAAATAAAATATTTCTAAATTCATTATACATAAGCGGTTTTGCCTTTTCAATATCTATTTTGTGAAAAAGTAGCACTATTTTGACTTTTTCCTTTATTAAATCAATATATTTCGCACAAAAAAGGACGGCAAGCAATTGCCGTCCTTCAATAATCCGCCGGCTTTGGCGGTTAATAAAGCCTTAAAAGCCCGAAAAGCCGCGGGCTTTGGCGGTTTACAAAACCTTTGAAAGAAATTCCTTAAGACGCGGATTTTGGGGATTGCCAAAAACCTCGGCGGGAGTGCCCTGCTCCGCTATAACGCCCTCGTCAACGAAGATAATTCTATCCGCCACCTCGCGTGCGAAGCCCATTTCGTGGGTAACGATAACCATCGTCATTCCCTCGTTGGCAAGCCGCTTCATAAGGTCAAGCACCTCTCCTACCATTTCGGGGTCGAGTGCGCTCGTCGGCTCGTCGAAAAGTATGACGTCGGGGTTCATTGCGAGTGCGCGCACTATGGCAATTCTCTGCTTTTGTCCGCCCGAAAGGGTGGAGGGATAGGAGTCCGCCTTTTCGGCAAGTCCTATACGCTCGAGAAGCTCAAGCGCGCGCTTTTGCGCCACAGCCTTTGCCTCCGCCTTCGTCCCGCCGTAAAGTCCCGTTTTAAGCGGAGCGAGAGTTATGTTATCCAATACGGTTTTGTTATTAAAGAGATTAAACTGCTGGAAAACCATTCCCATTTTCTGGCGGGCGAGGTTTATATCAATGTGATTTTCCTTGTAAATTTCTTTAATCTTTGCCTTGTATGCCTTTCCCTCCGCAACGGCGAATTTCTCGTTGAGAAGGTCCTCCGACTTTATCTGTGCAATAGCTTCGGCGTGGGAAAGTCCGCCCGCAATCAGCCGTTTGTAGGTGTTTGACAGTCCAATTACCTCGGGGTGGAGGTACGGGTCAACGGGAGTGAGAAGCTGTCCCTGCATCCAAACCTCTCCGAAGGTCGGAGCTTCGAGAAGGTTCATACAGCGCAGTATGGTGGATTTGCCCGAGCCTGACGCTCCGATAACCGCAACGACCTCTCCCTTTTTAATTTCGGTGGAAACGCCCTTTAGGACCTCAAGCTTTCCGAAGGATTTATAAAGTCCCTTTATTTCGATGATGTTTTCGGAATTATGCACTTGCCTTCATCCTCCTTTCAAACACGCCAAGTCCCTTTGAAAGAACAAAGTTCAAAACGAAATAAATGATACCTATTATCATAAGAATAGGCAACGGATTGTGGGTTGTTCCGACAATCTTGTGATACTGTGTCATAAGCTCACCAACGTAGAAGGTGGAGGCAAGCGAGGTTTCCTTTATAACGGTGATAAACTCGTTACCGAGGGCGGGAAGGATATTCTTTATCGCCTGTGGAAATACGATTTGCAGCATCGCGGTCCTTGACGTAAGTCCAAGGCTTCGTGCCGCCTCGCTTTGTCCCTTATCAACCGCCTCTATACCCGAGCGAATAATCTCCGAAACGTACGCCGCGCTGTTGAGAATGAGCGTTAGAGCAATACAAATGAGCTTCTTGTTTTCAAGCTCGTTCATTGCGGGAACTATAACCGGGATAAGAAAGGTGCTTATGTAAAGCTGTAAAAGCATCGGCGTGCCGCGAATAACCTCCACAACTGCGCTGATTATCCAGCTCAACGCCTTTACCCTGCTTATTTTTATTACGGCAAAAATTGCCCCGAGAAGCGTACCGCAAACCACGGTAAGCAGCGAGAGGAGGATAGTAGCACTCAAGCCCTTTATCAAAAACATATCCCAGTACTTGACAAAAATCTTGCCCATATCCTCCGCAAGAGTGATTAAATACATATTTTTCTCCGTTTAAATTCAGTTTTTTACGCAACGCGTGCCGCCGTAACTCCCCAAAGGAGGTGCGGCGGCACTTTATTTATTCCTCGGTAATCTTGTTACCCTCGTCGTCATAGCCAAGCTCGTCGGCGGTCTTTACCTCTGCGTAAATCTGGCAAGCCTCGTACCAGGGGTCGTAAAGGTTTGCATCCATTGCCTTTGCAAGCGCGGTATTTACTGCCTCAAGAAGCTCCGCATCCTCCTTGTTGAGAAGAACGACGTTGTTCTTGTACTTTTCGTCCACCTCAAAGTAGTAGTCGGAAAGAACGATAGTATCGTTTGCAAGAGCCTCGCCGTTACCGTAAGCAACCGCAAGAGCGTCGATATCTCCGGTAGCAAGGGCGGTAGCCGCGGTGTTGATGTTGTCGAAAAGCTCCAGGGTTGCGCCCTTCGTAACGAGCTGCTCCTTTACGAGAAGCTCCTGCAAGGAGCCGCCCTGCGCACCGATTTTAAGTCCCGAGAAGTCGGTCTTGCCCGCGGTGAAGGTGTCCTTGTTGTCGGCGGTGGTGATAAGAATTTGCTCGGTTTCATTCTCTCCCGCTACGTAATAGTCGGAGATAAGGAAGGTTTCCGCACGGTCTGCGGTCCAGGAGAAGCCCGAAATAGCAAGGTCGGCATTTCCCGAGGAAACGGCAGCCATACAAGCGTCGAAGGACATCGGGTCAAGCACGAGCTTCATACCAAGCTCCTTCGCAAGGAAGGTTGCGAGAAGAACGTCGAAGCCGACGATGGTATCCTTTGCAGTGTCGTAGAACTCCATAGGTGCAAAGTCGGGAGAGATTGCAACGGTGAGAGTTTCGGTATAGTCGTCGGCGTTGTAGCCGATAGCCTGCATTGCCTTATCGTATGCGGCGGAGGGAGTATCCTCCGAGGTTTTCTTGCAGGAGCAGAGTGCAAAAAGTGCAAGCACGGCAACAAGTATAAGCGAAATAATCTTTTTCATTTTGGTTTCTTCTTTCTGCGGCGGTGCCGCGTGGTTTTTTTGTTATGGCATAATTATACTCCCGCTTTTTCGCAAAGTCAATACTTTTTTGCAATAAAATTCATTTTTGTTGCATTTTTATTCATAAAGGGAGTTGCGTGGGTGGTTTTTGTGCATATTTAACAAACACAGCTGCATCAAAATCAATTATTAGCCCCTCTCATTTCCGCCCAAGGCGGCTTTTACCCGATTTCTTCATTTAATTTTAGATATTTTTGCGGAAAATATTTTGTACGATACTATGAATATTCATTGAATATATTACTCAAGCTTGGGGTCGGTTGTAACGTTTTTCCCTCCGAAACCGAGTTGTTTGCTCCGCTTTTTCGCGATTTTTGTACATTTTTCCGTTTAAAAGTGCATATTGTGACTGTTTATGCAATGAATATTTATTCATAAATTCAAAATTTATTCGTTTCTTGACAAATAAGTCTCAAAATGCTAAAATATCAATTGGTATTTGCTTATTTTAGTTTATTTACCTTTAGTCTTAATTTAAAAGGAGGGCGGATATGATAGCTCTTTCAACCGAAAAAATCAATCTCGCCTTCGGCACGGACGTAATTTTAAAGGACATATCCTTTTCGGTCAACGACGGGGACAGAGTCGGCATCATCGGCGTAAACGGTGCGGGAAAAACCTCGCTTTTCAAAATTTTGGCAGGGGTGAGCGAGCCCGACTCGGGCGCGGTTTACATTCAAAAGGGTCACACGGTGGGTATGCTCGAGCAAAACCCGAGCCTTACCGCGCTTCCCGCGGGGCTTTCCTGTCTTGAATATATGTTTACGGCATTCCCCGCCCTGCTTTCTCTTGAAAAGGAAATCGCAAGGACGGAGGAGCTTCTCTCGCTTGCGGCGCGTAACGGCGACCAAGGGGAAATTGCACGCCTTACCGACAGGCTTAACGAGCAAAACCGAGAGTTTTCGGCGGGCGGCGGTCTTGAATTTCGCTCCCGCTGTCGCGGAATGCTTTTGCGCCTCGGCTTTGATGCGGAGATGATAGAGCGCGAAATCCGCACGCTTTCGGGTGGACAGTACACGCGCCTCGCCCTTGCGCGGCTTCTTGCAACAGAGCCTGATATACTTATGCTCGACGAGCCGACCAACCACCTTGACGTCGATGCGCTCGAATGGCTGGAGGGATATATTGCAAGCTACAAAAAAACCGTGCTTATAATTTCGCACGACAGATATTTCCTTGACCGCACGACAGAAAAGACGCTTCACCTTCAATACGGGGTAGCGAGAATGTATAACGGCTCCTACTCAAAATGCAAGGACCAGCAGATGGCGGAGGCGGCAAGCCTTGAAAAGCGGTACAAGGAGCAGCAAAAGCAGATTGCGAAAATCCGCGCGAATATAGAATTTCAGCGCAGGTGCAACAGAGAGCATAATTTCGTGACGATACGCTCAAAGGAAAAGCAGCTTGCGAGAATGGAAAAGGTAGAGCTTGCGCCAAAGGCACCGAAGGATATCCGTATGAGCTTTATGGCGAAGGAGGAAAGCGCGGGCGACGTTTGCGAGGTAAAAGAGCTTTGCTTTTCATACGGACAGCGTCCGCTTATTTCAAATCTTTCCTTTCTCGTAAGGCGCGGCGAGCGCGTAATGATTCTCGGTCCAAACGGCTGCGGAAAGTCAACGCTTATGCGTCTTATAAATTTTATGCTCGTTCCGACCGCGGGCAAAATCACGCTCGGATATAATATCAAAATAGGCTATTACGACCAGGAAAACCGCGGACTTCACGACGGAAAAACCGTGTTTTCCGAGATGCGCGACGAATACCCCTCGCTACCCGACGCGGAGCTTCGCGGCACGCTTGCCCTGTTTCTTTTCGGTGCGGAGGATATGGATAAATCGGTATCGGAGCTTTCGGGCGGAGAGCGCGCGAGGCTTACGCTTGCGAAGCTTATATTAAAGAAGGTAAACCTTCTCGTGATGGACGAGCCGACCAACCACCTCGACATCGGCTCGCGCGAGGCTCTCGAGGATGCGCTCATTGCCTTCCCGGGCACGGTAATCGCGGTTTCGCACGACAGATATTTTATAAACAGAGTTGCAACGAGAATAATTGAGCTTGACCCCGCGATGGAAAGGGGTATGCGCGATTATATTCTCGAAAGCGACGACGATGCCTTCGCGGAATATATGGAAAAGCGCGGAGCGCACAGGAGCGTAGCACCCGTTATCGCGGAGAAAAGGGCAACCTACTCCAAGGCGGAATACGAGGAAAAGAAGCGCGAGGCGGCAAAGCGCCGAAGCGACGAGAAAAAGCGTGAGCGCGCGGAAAAGAAAATCGCGGAGCTTGAGGCGGAGCTTGAGGCTCTTGACCGAGAGCTTTTCGGTCCCGCGGCAACCGATTACCTTCGCGCAGCGGAGATAGACAGGCGCAAGAGCGAGATAGAGGAGGAGCTTCTCCTTCTTTACGAAACGGTAATGGATTAAAGCACAGGCATAAAACGGCAATATTTGAAAAATACAGGCAAAAAGACCATAGGTAAAAGCACAGACAAAAAGACCATAGGTAAAAGCACAGACAAAAACGGCAATAGCTTAAAAGACAACAAAACAGGCTTGGAAAATTAAAGCAAAAAAAGCCGCCGCGGCGGCAGAATGGAGCATATTATGAATTTTTCGGATTTTTTCGGCAAGGCAAAATGGATAGGAACGGGCAACGACCTTGACATCCCTCTCGTTTATCAAAGCTTTAATGCAAGGGCGGGAGAGGATGCGGAGATAGCCGTCCTCGGCTTCGGAGTTTTTATCCTTTATATTAACGGGGTGCGCGTTCACGAGAGCGAGTGTCTTCCCCTCGCGTCGGATTTCGAGGCAAACGACTTTCCGTCGGGCGAAATACTGCACCACCGTGTATACGTTGAAAAATTCAATATATCCCACCTTCTTTCGGAGGGTGAAAACGTGGTATCGGTGCTTCTCGGCAACGGCTGGTACAACAAGCCGATATGGGAGGAGAGCTTTGGCGACGGAAACAAAAAGGTTGCCTTTCGCATTAAATTCGCCGACGGGCGAGAGGTTGTGTCCTCCGAGGAGGCGAGATGGATTCCCTCCCACGTAACCGACAACCATTACAACAAGGGAGAGTGCCAGGACCTTCGCATTGACGACAAATCGGCACGGCTTCCCTCTTTTGGTGGAGAGGGCAGACCTGTCGTTTTGGAGGCAGACCTTCGCGAGAGCGAATACTGTACCACCGACTGTCCGCGCGATATAATACACCGCAGTCTTTCCCCCACCGTTTCGTACGAGTGCGAGGAATACAAAATATACGATTTCGGCATAAACACAACGTGTTATCCGCTCGTAAGGGTTGATGCCGAGTGCGGCGAGAGAGTGGAAATCCTTTTCTCCGAGGACGTGCTAAAGGACGGCACCGACATTGACGAAACCCACGCGCACGAGCAGAAGTTCAATATTATCTCGGACGGAGAGGGTCGCACCGTCCGCCCCGAGTTTGGTTGGATTTGCGCAAGATACGCAAGGGTAAAGGGAAATGCGGAGATAATCCGCTTTGACGAGGTTTATTCGGAGGTAGCCGAAAACGCCGACTTTACCTCGGATAATACGGTGCTTAACTATGTTTACAGGCTGTTTATGCACACCCAGCTTATAAATATGCACTCGGGAATGCCCTCCGACTGTCCGCAGATAGAGCGTCGCGGATATACGGGTGACGGACAGCTTTGCGCGCACGCGGCAATGCTGACGGTGGATTCGGAGAGATTTTACCGCAAGTGGCTTACCGACATTTCCGACTGTCAGGACAGGATTTCGGGTCACGTGCAATACACCGCGCCCTACACGCACGCGGGCGGAGGTCCCGGCGGCTGGGGCTCGGCAATGGTGTCCGTTCCATATGAGTTTTACAACCGCTTTGGCGATATTTCGCCCGTTGCGGAAATGTATCCGCAGATGTGGGAGTATCTCCGCTACCTTGACGACCATTCCGAAAACGGTCTTGTCGTAAGCGACAGAGAGGGTGAATGGTGTCTCGGCGATTGGGTAACACCCGACCCCGTTGCGCTTCCCGCACCCTACGTAAACAATTACTTTTACGTAAAGTCCTGTCAAAAAATGATAGAAATCGCACGGCTTCTCGGCAAGGAGGCGGACATTCCCGAGCTTGAAAGAAGGATTGCGTACCGCAGACGCGCAACAACCGTCGCGTATATGAATCCGTGGGACGGCAATTTTATCGGAGGAATACAGGGTGCAAACGCATTTGCCGTCGATATGGGCATCGGTGACGAAAGAACGCTCAATAGGCTTATCGAAAGGTATGACGAGCTTGGATATTACGATACGGGAATTTTCGGCACGGAGCTTGTAACTCGGCTTATGTTCGAAAACGGCAGGGGCGACATAGCGGTAAGGCTTATGACCGCGGACACACCCCACGGCTTCGGCAGATTTATGAAGGAGGGGCGCACTACCCTTCCCGAATATTGGGGCGACGCCTCGCGCTCGCTTTGCCACCCGATGCTCGGTGCTGTGGCGGCATTCCTTTTCGATTACATTCTCGGAATACGGCAGGCGGAGGACTCCGTCGGCTACGGGCGTGTGATAATCGAGCCGCGCGCAATCGGCACTGTTAAAAACGCAAGCGGTTATATAACGGCGGGCAACGGCGAAAAAATCAAGGTCGAAATCCTTACCGAGGAAAGGACCTCCGTCACAGTAACGCTCCCCGCGGGCATCTCGGGCGTGTTTAAAAACGGAGAGGAAGCAATCCCACTTTCGGTCGGAAGAAACGTAATTGAAATATAAAAGCGCAATATTTACAGAGCCGGGCAGACGGATTTTCCGTTTGCCCTTCTTTTTTTGCCCCAAAGCCGAAATCAAGCGCACGGGCAAAGGCTTTAACCGCTTTTTTCCCTTTGCCGCCATTACATAAATTTGCCGACATCACCTCCTTTTGTCTGCATTACCCCCGTTCGTCACCTCACCTTGCCTCGGACTCTCATTTTGCTTTACCGCCGTAACCGCCATTTGCTTTACCCCGACTTCTTATTTTGATTTGCCGCCCCCTTTTTGCAAGAAAGGGGATTTTTTTTTGCGATTTTTTTGAAAAAAGTGCGTTTTTACCAAAAATTGGCTCTCAAAAGTGTCAAATTCGCATTTTCGTTTTTTGCTAAAACGCGCCGAAAACCCTTGCACCGTAAGGGATTTCGTTCAATTTTCGGGGGTCAAAAAAGTGCCCCAAAGGTGTCAAATTTCGGAGCTATTTTCGGGCTTTTTCGGGTTAGCCTGCCTCGGTTTTTGTGCAGTCCTTACAACGAAAGGAGTGAAAAATGAGGTGAATTTTGGAATGCTCTGATACTTACAAACGGAAATTGGGCGTGTAAAATGGACTCACACGAGGGAAAGCTCGAGATTTCCCCGTGTAGGAGGACTTAATGAAAAAGGCAAGGTACACGAAGGATTTACCGAGAAGGCTTTACACCTACTTTCTCAATTTTGGGGGAATGGGTGCGCCAAGCCTTTCGAAATTTGCAAGAGAAGCGGGTCTTACACTCGCCGACGTATTGTGCTTTAAGGAGCAGAAAAAGGAATTCAGACGTGCCTGTGAGGAATGCAGCGAAATCCGAAGAGATTATCTTATTGACAGCGCGCTTGGCAAGAAGCAGGACGCCTCTATGACGAAATTCATCCTTTCCGCGGAATACGGTATGGGCGAGGAAAGAGAATCGCTCGGCACGGAGCCGCTTACCGTTACGGTGGAGGTAGTCGGTGAGGAGGCTTAATATATCGGTAACGAAAAAGCAGAAGCGGTTTATCGACGCGACCGAGAGCGAGGTGCTTTTCGGCGGGGCGGCGGGCGGCGGAAAGTCCTACGGACAAATGGTTGACGCACTCCTTTTCGCTCTCAAATACCCGCGCTCAAGACAGCTCATATTGCGAAGGACTTATGCGGAGCTTGAAAAATCGCTTATCCGCTGTGCCCTTTCGCTTTATCCGCGGGAGATATTCACGCTTAACTCGTCAACACATACGGGGAAATTCAAAAACGGGTCGGTTATCGATTTCGGCTACTGTGCGGGAGAAAACGACGTGTACCAGTATCAAAGCGCGGAATACGACGTAATACGCTTTGACGAATTAACCCACTTCACCGAAATGCAGTACGTTTACCTCATATCGCGAGTGAGGGGAGCGAACTCCTATCCAAAGCAGATTAAGTCCTCCACAAACCCCGGCGGCGTAGGTCATACCTGGGTAAAGGAAAGGTTCGTCGATGCCGCACCCGCGGGCAAGACCTTCGAGGGAGAGGGCGGAATGAAGCGAATATTCATTCCCTCCTTCGTCGAGGACAACAAATTCCTTATGCAAAGCGACCCCGCGTATAAGGAGCGCCTTAAAAACCTCCCCGAAAGGGAAAGACGCGCGCTTCTTCTCGGAGATTGGAACATCTTCGACGGACAGTACTTTTCGGAGTTTTCGGTGGCAAAGCACACGGTTGCACCCTTTGAAATTCCGTCGGAATGGCGCAGATACAGAACGGTTGACTACGGACTTGACCGCCTTGCGGTGCTTTGGCTTGCGATTGCGCCCGACGGCAGGGTTTACCTTTACCGCGAATATTGCGAGAGCAACCTCCCGATAAGCGCGGCGGCGAGGGCGATAACCGAGAGGACGCCCGCGGGCGAGGATATCTACGCCACCCTTGCACCTCCCGACCTCTTTTCGAGAAGCCAGGAAACGGGTAAAACCAAGTCGGGACTTTTCGCCGAGTTCGGGGTTCATTTCACGAAAACCTCCAACGACAGGGAATGCGGCTGGCTTGCCGTGAAGGAGCTGCTCCGCGACGGGGAGGACGGACCGCGGCTCAAAATCTTCAACAACTGCACCGAGATAATACGCTGTCTGCCCGCCCTCTCGGTTGACAGGGTGCGTCCGACCGACTGCTCCACCGAGCCGCACGCCATAACCCACGCACCCGATGCACTTCGCGGCTTTGCAATCTTTCACACCCGCCCGCCGAGCGAGAGCAAAAGCGTCAGGCGCACGAGGTGGTCGCAGGATATGTGGGAGGACTACGCCACGGCAAACGAGGCGGGCAGAAAATATCTAAAATCAAAATACGGAGAACCACTTTGAAAATTGAAAACAGTACAAAAGAGCTGCGCCTCGATTTTTTCAGCACGCTTTACGAAAGAGCCTTAACCGCCGCACAGGAAACCTTTTCCGAATGCGAGAGGAATATGCGCCAGTATATGGGTGACACGGCAATCGACGGCTCAACCGAGGCAGCGCTCACGGTGAGAAACATCACATACGAAATCGTGGAAAGCCAGGTTTCCTCCGACATTCCTATGCCAAAGGCGGACGCAAGCTCGTACAGCGAGTCAAGAGAGCGTAACGCCGCGTCCATCGAAAGGCTTTGCCGTGCGGTGAGAATGCGGCTTCCGTTCGACGAGCTTAACGACATCGACGAGCGTTATACCTATATTTACGGCGGTAGCGTGTGGTACGTGGAATGGGATAACAGCTCCGAATATCTCGGTGAGGTTGGCACGGTGAAGGTGCATTGCCTTTCGCCGAAGGACATAATTCCGCAGCCCGGCATCTTCAAAATAGAGGATATGGAATACCTTTTCCTCAAGTTCACCACCACGAAGGGCGAGCTTTCGAGAAGCTACGGCAAGAGCGCGGAGGAGCTTGACGCGGCGGAGCTTTGCTACGAATACGACACGGGCGTGCCCGAGGGGGACGCCGTAAATCTTATCGTCTGCTTTTACAAGGACGACGACGGCGACGTTTGCAGATACCTTTTCACGGGCGACGTGGAGCTTTCGCACCTTCCGAAATACTATTACCGCAAGGGGCGGATTTGCCCGAAATGCGGTGCGGCGGAGGGCGAATGCGAATGCGGAGTTAAGGCGGCGGAGGGTAACCTCCTTTACGAGCTTCTTTCCGACGACGTATTTTCCGCGGGCGGTAGCGTCCTGCGAGCCAGCACTCCGATTACGGAGGGCGGCGCGCCCGTAATCAAAAACGGCGAGGTTCAGAAAAAGCGAACCTCCCTTCCCTACTACGTTCCAAAGCATTTTCCCGTCGTTGTAAGAAAGAACACCTCTCGCGAGGCATCGCTTTTCGGCGGCTCGGACTGCGAGTACATACGCCCCGAGCAGCAGGCAATCAACAAAATCGAGAGCCGTATTCTCGAAAAGCTCATACGCGCGGGAATTACACCCATAGTTCCCGAGGACGCCACGGTTTCGCTCAATAATTCGGTATTCGGTCAGGTTATAAGAATGAAGCCCGGAGAGAGCGCGGCTCAATACGGAAAGGTGGATACCACCCCCGATATAAGCCAGGATATTGCGGAGGCGGAGAGGCTTTACGACCACGCAAAGAGGGTTATCGGCATTTCCGACGCCTACCAGGGCATAGACACCGCGGTAACCGAGTCGGGTGTTGCAAAGCAGCTGCGAATTTCGCAGGCTACGGGCAGGCTTGAATCCAAGCGAAGAATGAAGGAGGCGGCTTACGCAGAGCTTGATAAAATCATTTTCACGCTTTATCTCGCCTTCGCGGACGAGCCGCGACGCCTTTCCTACAAGGACGCATACGGCAGAATACACTCCGCGGAATTCAACCGCTACGATTTTATTGAATACGACCGAATACGCGGCGAGTATTACTACGACGATGCCTACCTATTCTCCGCGGACAGAAACGAGGGCGCGGATTATCAAAGAGAGGCGCTTTGGCAAAGAAACCTCGAAAACCTGAAGGCGGGGACTCTCGGCGACCCGAGCAGCACGGTTACCCTTCTTCGCTATTGGCAAAGTCAGGAGCGAGCGCACTATCCGCACGCAAGAGAGAACGTCGAATATTTCACCGACGCTTTAAGAAAGGAGAACGCGGTCTATGAAGGAAGCGAAATCGCTCGAGGAATTTCTTAAGCAGCGGCGCGGACTCAAAAGCTCCGCGAGTGCAAAATCCCTCTCCGAATATATGAGCGCAAAGGGCATCAATCCGATTTCGGATTACTCCGCCGCGGTTAGGAGCGCAATCAACGCACAGCTTTCCGACTCGGCAAATTACGGCACGCAGGCGGAGCTTTTGGCGCGAAGCGGACTTTCGGGCGGAGGCTACGCGGAGTATCTTGAGGAGGCGGCACGCGCAAAGCAGCTCGCAAGCGTAAGCGCGGCGGGCGAGAGAATGGAAAATCAATATATAACCGCACAGGCGGGATACGAGGACTATCTTCAAAAATACAGAAGCACCCGGGACAGCAAAATGAAAAGCCTTGAGTCACAGCTCGTAGGCTTTGGAATAATGCGGCTTGACGAAACCTACGCAATAGGCATAGACAAGGGGCTTTCGCCCGAGGATGCCGCAACCGTCAGCGCAAACGTTTACCGCGCCCTGCGCGACAGCGTATTCGACAAGTGCATAATCGCGGCGCAGTCCTCCTATATGGACGAGGCGGCAATACGAAGCTACGCGGCGAGAATGGGTCTTCTCGAGGAGGATATTAACGAGCTTGTGTGGCAGACGGGACGCTTTCTCGACAAGGGAAAAAGCGCAGGCTATACAGACGAGCTTAAAGGCATTGCAAACACAAAATAAAACAAGCAAGAAAGGATAAAACAATGAAAAAGAACGCAGAAAGCAAAAACGCTTACCGCGAGCTTGGCTACGGAATGGTAAAGGCGCCAAGCAAGTCAAATAACTCCCCCAAGGGAGAAAAAATCGTCGGAAAGGGCGACCTTCGCACGGGTAAGAAGTAATGGATAACAGCGCAGGATACGGCATAGATACGGTTTCGCCCGAGTTGAATTCGGACACAGAGGCAAAGGTACAGCCGATAAGCCAAGAGAATACCGAGGACGTCGGACAGTCCGACGGTGCAAGCGGCTCCGCACCCGAGGCAGAGGCAGGGACGGCTGATATGACCGACGGCTACGCCGCAGAGTCAAGCTTGAGCGATGCGGAGGACACGGACTCCACTCCCGCAGCCGAGGTGGATTACGAGAGAATAATGAGAGAGGACCTTGAGGTGCTTCGGGCGAATTTTCCCGAGCTTTCGGAGCTTCGTGACATATCCGAGCTTTCGGGTGCTATGCGCTACGCCGCCCTGCGCGACCTCGGGCTTACCGCAATCGAGGCTTACCTCGCCACCTCGCACAGAGCGAAGAAAAGGGACGGACGCGCGCACCTTTCGAGTGCGGTTTCGCAGACCGCGGGCGCTCCCCGCGGAGCAATGTCGCGTGCGGAGCTTTCGGTTGCAAGGGAAATCCTTTCGGGACTTTCCGATTCACAAATTTACAACCTTTATAAAAGAGTAACAAATTAAAAAAAGGAGAAAAAAATGATTATTTATTCTAAATCACAGTATATGGGCGACGGCGCGATAGGCAGACTCGACACGCCGATTAAGATGCTTATCGAGCATGAAAGCGACCTTATGAAAAAGAAGGGCGGCATTTGCGATTGGCTTTTCAACAAGGAAAAGAGCAATCATTTTGCCGAAACCGTCATCGTTCAAAAGGGCTTTAACTGCTTCGACTACGTGCCCGAGGGCGGTGCAGCCGTCAACGACTGCGTTGCAGAAACCTTCACAATGAGCATCGAGCATCTTCAGTTTATGAAGGAGTTTACCATCACCGCGGAGATGATGGAGGACGCAAACTTCGGTATTGCCGCAGAAGCGAAAAGACGAATCCAGAACTTCGTAAGAAGCTATTACCAAACAATCAACAAGGCTTGCGCCAGCGCGATTTCCTGTGCAAATTCCGCCTTTATTAACTTTGCGGGCGCACGCATCTCAACCACCTCCCCCGACGGTATGCCGCTTTTCCACCGCAATCATTACTGGGGCTACGAAGAGGCAAGCGGTAACCAGTCCAACTACTTCTACGGCGATTTTGCAAGAGCAAACGGAAGCTACTCCATCGAAAAGGCGGAGAACTCTCTTTACAGCCTTGCGGCAGCGCTCCGAAATATGAAGGACGAAAACGGCGACCCCACGGGATACGTGGCAGACACCATTATCCTCCCCGGCAACCAGCCGAAGCTTGAGAAGATGATAAAGCAGATTTGCGGCTCCGAAAACGCGGTAGGCACCGCAAATAACGACGTAAATATTCATTACGGCAATTGGAATATCATCGTGATTCCCACCTGGAACGCGGATTGCGACGAAATGATTATTATGTCCTCCGAGGCAAACAAGGCTCTCGGCGGCAACCTGTTCTTCGAGCGTGTTCCCCTTACGGTAAGCTCTTGGATTGACCATCACACGGGCAATTACAACTGGACGGGAAGATGCCGCTTCAGCCTTGGCTTCGGTAGCTATAAGCATATTCTTAAGGTTACCGCAGACGAGGAGGCTCTCGAAACGGCAACGGCTCTCGCGGACTAATTCTCTTCGGGCGCCATTTAGCTTGGCGCCCGTTATTCTAAATCTTTTTGAAGAAAGGAGAAATATGACCTACAATGAATTAAAGGCACAGGTCGCGGGACTTGGCTTTGAGAGAACGGTTTCCGACGACGATGCGTTTTTTCGCGCCACCGAGCGCGCGCTTGCCATAATTAACCTCGACGCTCCGCAAACCGATATCAAAAGGATTTACGTTCGCGCACCGCGAATGACTCGGCTTTACAAAAACGTATGCCACACGGGAGGCAGGACGGAGGAATACGAGCTTTACGGCAGTGCCTTTTCCTTTCGCCCGAGCGGTGAGGGCGAATACACCGTAATCGGCGGAGAAACGGAGGAGCTTCAAGCCTTCAGCCGTGCAAGCGGAGTTGTAAGCGGCGCACTCCCAAGCGGTCGGGGAATTATCCGCTTTAGCGGTGCGGTTGACTACGAGATAACCGCGCTCGCATCCTTTGATGGCGGCTTCGCATCGCTTCGCGACGTTCCCGAGTATTCGGAGAAAAGAGCAGTTGACCTTTCCCTCCTTATCGGAAATTTCAGCCATCTTTCAAGCACGCCGATTTGCGTAAGCGGTAATATGTCGGGGCTTGAGCTTACGGCGCGGGGCGGAAGGCTTTACCTTCCCTTCACGCTCGACGGAGAGATTGAAATAGAATACTGCAGGACTCCCGCCGCACCTCAAAAGAACGCGGAGGCACTCGACCTTCCCGCGGGTACGGAGCAGCTTTTCCCCCTGCTCGTCGCCTCCTTCGTATGGCTTGACGACGACGAGGGAAAGGCGCAGTACTATATGGCACTCTACCGCGACGGAATCAACAGGCTGAAGCGCATAGAGCCTCCGTCCCGCGACAGGCAATACAAAACGAACGGGTGGGCGTGATATGGCTAAAATGAGAAACATCATCAAATCAACCGCCGAATATACCGAAAGCTTCTCGGGCTTTCGCGGAATCGCACCCGAGGGAAACAGCTCGGTTAAAAGCCGTCTTGCCTACTGCGAGAACGTGTTTCGCGACTACGAAAGCGACACGCCCTCCGCGATAGTAAGTGTGCCCGGCTACAGGAGGCTCGCCGCTTTCGGCTCAAGTGTGGAGGCTATGCTTTCACATTTCGGGGACATTTTGGTTCAGTCGGGAGGCTCACTTTACAGCCTTGACGGCGAGGGCGGCACTCCCAAAAGCCGCGGAAGCCTTCCGCAAAAACTGCTTTGCAGCTTTCCGTTTGAGGACCACACCTATATTCTCGACGGCGAGAGGGTAAGAAGGCTTTACAAAAGGCTTGATGCGGATACCGTTCTCGATGCCGAGCCTCCGCCCTACGTTCCGACGCTGTATTTAAACGGCGAGAGGCTTGAGGCGCGAAACCTGCTTACCGACTCGACAACCGAGGAATTTGACGTTGTCGATGGGCGCGAGTTAGAGCCTGAAAGCGACAAGCTTCGCTACAGCATTACCGATGCAGAGGCGTTTACCTGTGCGGTAAGCGGTGCGGATGCGGGACTTTCGGGGGAGGTTTTTATTCCCGGAAGAAAGCGCATCGGCGGAGTGCTTTACCGAGTTGACGAAATTGCCGACAGCGCGTTTAGGGGCAACACCGAAATCACCTCCGTTAAAATCGGCGAGGGTGTGCGAAGAATCGGCAAAATGTCCTTTTTCGGCTGTGACGGAATACGCACGGTGTCCACTCCATCCACGCTCAACGTCATAGACGATACGGCGTTTAACAGCTGTCCGTCCTTAAGCGAGGTGTACCTGCGAGGCGGGCTTTACCGAATAGGTGCTGCCGCCTTTGCCGCCTCCTTAAGCCTCAATCGGGTTTATTACGAGGGAACGGCGGAGGAGCTTTCAAAAATCGAGGGCGTGGAGGCAATCGGTGCGGCGGAAAAGCTTTACGGCACGGTTGACGAGTCCCTCTCTCTTTATCTCCCTCTCAACGCTAAATTCGATGCGGTGGAGCTTGTCACTGTTGACGGTGCTTCGGTTGATTTCGAGGTAAAAATCAAGGAGGGCGCGCCCTGCGGAATAACCCTCCGTCTTGAAAAGCATTGGCAGTACAACGGCTCCCGCCTTTGCGTAAGCGGACGTCTGCCCGAGCTTTTTTCGAGCTTTAACGGCAGCGACGAGGGCGGCGATATAAGCGGTCGCGGGCTTATCGAGGGCTGTACGGTAGCCGCCCTTTACGACGGGCGAGTCTTCCTTGCGGGCAATCCGAAGCTCCCCGGTACGGTATTTTATTGCTCGCGCACCCGCTTTGGCGAAGCCTCTGCGCTTTATTTCGGCGAGCATAACTACTTTAACGACGGCTCAAAGGGCGTAGCGGTAAGCGCGCTTCTTTCGGTAGGTGACGGGCTTTACGTTTTCAAAAAGGAAAACGACCCGATGGGCAGCATCTTTTTCCATAAGGGAGAGGACACGGGGATTGACGTTCTCCCGCGAATATATCCGGTTTACGATGCGTTTTCGGGCGAAAGCTGTCACGGGGCGGCGGTTGCCGCGGCGGATGCACCGCTTTTTATCTCGCCGCGCGGACTTTGTGCAATAGAAAAGCAGGCGACAAATCTTGAAAGAGATATCTGCCTTCGCTCCTCAAACGTGACCTCCCGCCTTCTCGGAGAGAGGCTTTCGGAGGCACAGCTTTTCGACTGGATGGGATATATTGCCGTATGCTCCCACTCGCGAATTTATCTTGCCGACACACGCGCGACCTTTACGGGAAGAAACAACGGCACCGAATACGAGTGGTTCATAATCAACGGAGTAGGTGCGTATCTCGGCAAAAAGCAGGTTTACCGCTACTGCTCCTACGTTACCGACCCGGAGCTTTCGCTCTCTCCCGAATACGCAGATTTGCCCGTAGATACTACCGTTTACTCCTACGCGAAGGACGGAAAAACCTTTTACTTCACCTACGGGGGCGAAACGCGATACGCCGTTTACCCGACCGAGGAATACGGCTATACCGACTTTATGGCGGCGGAAAAATACCTTGCCGTTGACGGAAGGCTCTACTTTACGGCAAACGGGACGGTTTTCGTTTTCAATAACGACATGCGCTCCGTCCCCCTCTCGGAGGACTATCTTATCCGAATGGGAATAACCGAGGCGGAATACCGCGAGATTTACGGCAGAAGGCTTCACCCCTCCCTATACAGCTTCGACGGGATAGCTCCGCGTTACGTCATCAAAACGGTAAAAACCGACTGCGGCGTGCCGCATCTTACCAAAAGCACGGTAAAATCCTCGCTCACCGTAAAGCTCGGACGCGCAACCGTTGCGCTTCCCACCTGCAAAGCCACGACCGACAAGGGAAAATACTCCGAATTCGTTAGTATTGGCGGACGCGCTCTTTGCTTCTTGGACATAGATTTTGCCCGCCTTTCGCTCAATCCCGAAATGGACCAAACCGTTGCGGTTGCCGAAAAGGAAAAGGATTGGATTGAAAAGGATATTGCAATTTATTCGGAGGCACCGTCCTCTCCGATTTCGCTTCACGGCATATCCTTTAGATACAAAATAAAAGGACGGATTAAGCACACGTAAGAAAGGAATATTATGAAAGCAAAAACAATAACCGACGAGGAAATTGAGCTTCTTAAGGTTGCATCACTTCCCAACCGCCCCACAGCGCCCGAGGAATACGGCGGCAGCGGCTTTAGCGCAAGGGAGATGAAGGAGGCATTCGACAGACTTCCGCTTTACCTTATGCAAAGGTTCAACGAGCTTATCGACGATATTTCGGCGGAGGGCGCTGACTCCGTTGCACACGCCATAAAGGTCGGACTCGGCGAGGAGGTCAGCCTTCGCGATTTTATCGACTGGTTCGGAAGCGGAAAAATACTCGCCTATATTCCCGTGGGGGACGGAAATCTCGCTTATTTTCTTGCGAACCTGCGCAAGGATATCGACAGATGCCTTGAGAAATTGGAGCTTGAATCATGATTACGGTTGAATATATTTTAACTCCCGCATACGGCGAATGGAAAAGCATCTCGGGCAGGGGCAGTGCCGTAGAGCTTGTGCTTGGCGAGGGCACGTGCGGCATTGTTATGATAGGCCCAAGACGGGTGGAAATTCAAAACGGCAGAGGAAGCTTTAGCACGAAGGGAATGGGGGACGGACATTACACGCCGTATCTTATTACCGAAAGAGGCGAGCTTCTGCTTGAGCCGCTTATTATCACGGGAGAGAGAATTACACCCGCCCCCACGGTGGATAAAATCCACAGAATAAGCCTTTCGAGAATAAGGGCGCTTGAAGGCGAAATAAAAGAAATCAAAGAAAGGACGAATGAGCTTTACGCCCTAATAAAGGGTAACGCTCTGTTTGGATAATGAAAAGAATTATTTACATTTTTACGGTGGTGGCAATTCTTGCCGTTCTGCTCGGCGGGGTAACTGCATTTGCCGATTACAGCCCCAAAAATTTAACACGGGGTACGGTATATGCCGAAGCCTTTGAGGGCGGAACGACCTCCCATCTCTCGGATTTTTCAAATTCCGAGGACGTCACCGATGACCCAACCTACGCAACCGCGGCGGAGGATAACGAAGGCGCCGCAAAGGAAAGCGGTGAGTCCGACTTGCCCGAGGGCAATGCAGGCACAAATCCCTTCGAGCTGCTTTTCAACACCGTCAAGGAATATGCAACCGAGATTTTCTGCCTGCTCTCCTTTGTCGGCTCGCTCATTCTCGCTTATGCGTATAAAAGCGGACTTTTGCCTATTGTCAAAAAGGGGATTGGCGCAATTTCCTCCGCAGTATCCGGCATAAAGGAGGCGGCAGAGCGCGGCGAGCTAAAGACCGACGAGCTGTCGCGGGCGGTATGCGAAAGGCTTGCACAGGCGGAGGACTGCCTCGGCGGAATCGAGGACGCGGTTGATAATCTTTCCGAAAGGCTTGCCGCGTTAAGCTCGGAAGCGGAGGAAAGACAAAAGCTTAAGGTTATTCTTGCGGCGCAGATAGATATGCTTTACGGTATATTTATGACCTCCTCGCTTCCGCAATATCAAAAGAACGAGGTAGGTGCAAAAATCGCCGAAATGAGGGAGGCTCTCCTCGCGTATGAAAACGAATAACACGAGAGGCTACGTACTGCTTAACGCGCTCGGTCTTGCCTTTTCGGTAATTCCGCCCGCAGCTTCCGTGCTGCTCTATTTTCCGATTTGGGTAAGCAAGGGAGGCGAATACCTTTTATCCGGAATTGCGGTGCTATTACTGCTCGTCGCCTTCCTGCCGCTTTTCAAGCTCGTGCGACAGTTGTTTAAATCGCCGTCGGGCTATTCCGTCTGGCTTGCGATTTTTCTCATCTTCCTTCTTGCCTCCCGAATTGCGACAGAGATGCTTACAATTTCCTTTATAGGATTTGTCGGCAACGTTATCGGCGCAGTCCTTTTTAGACTTGCAAGGAGATACGGAAGAAATGAAGAATAACCCCGATACCGATTTTGAGCATGCGCTTTTAAGCGGCGTCGATACGGTAAAGCGCGGCTACTCCGCACTTATAAAAAACTGCGGAAAGATGGTTGCGGCGCTTACCGCACTTATCGTAATTCTCGTAACCTTTACCGAAATCGGCTTTTACGAAATCGGGGCAAAGGAGCTTACCGCAAATCTTTTGCTGATACTCGTTGCGTCCTACGTGATTTATTTTTCTCTCGAGGATGCGGGAGAGGCGCTCGGCAGAGAGAGCAAGGAATATATTGCGGTGGCGGAGCGCCTTACCCTGCTTTGCGACGGAGTAAAGGCGGAGATGATTGGCGATTTGCAAAAATTTATCGAGAAATACGTAAACGAGGAATTACGGCACAGAAAAGAGGCTCTGCTTTCGCTTAACGGCAAAACTCTTTCGGATTACGAAGGGTATCTTTCGGGTGGGTCGGTAACGAAAAAGGATAAAAGACTTTTTCGGCGCGTAGGGCGGCTTTCGGCGGTAAGACTCGGAGTAGGCACACTGCTCTCGACCAAGAAAGGAAGCAGCGCCGAGCTTAAAAACCCGCGAGGCCCGAAGCTCATCGGGTTGTGCGTGAGGCTTATTCCAACGACGGTTTGCACGGTATTTACCGCGTCGGTGGTGCTTGGCGTGAAGGACGGTCTTGGCGCGGCGGAGGTCATAGAGGGGCTGTTAAGGCTTTGCCCCTTGCCCGCATTTGCGCTTCGCGGCTATTCGCAAGGATATAGCTACGTATGCGAAAGAGAGATAGAATGGATGAAGGTAAAATGTCGGCTTTTAGAGGCGTTTATGCGTACACAATGTAACGCATAGTTTACTTTTTAAAAAAGCCGTACGGCTTTCCCCGCGGGAAATTCCCGCGGGGTTTTGTTTTTAAATTTAACACGGGGTGGCACTAACCGCAAGTAATTACAAACGCGGCAGAGCGCAATGAGCAATCACGGCATACGGCGGGCGAATAAGCCGCCGCTACTCGGTAAAGAAAAACGCGGCGGAGGCTTTGTACGGCATTCTCTTTGCTTTTTTTGTCAAACGGGTCAGAAAACGGAATTATCGAAGGTAAAGAGCGTGTGGAGCGCAAGGGTATTGACAACAGACTTCGCTTTGGTGTAAAATATAGAAAAAAAGAAGGAGGTGCCGTATGAGATACGACGTGGAAAGCAAAACGCTTTCGGTTAATATCAAGGAGCTTGTCAATCTTGCTCACCGCGGCATTTCCGCGCCCGAAAGAGAGGACGAGGCGAAAAAATATTCCCGCGAGCTTTATCCCGAGGCGAAAAAAATAAGGCTTTCGGGAAATACGGTTATCCTCGGATACTCCGCGGAGATTTTCGGCCTCGCAGAGGAAATCTCGGACGGTGTCATCACCCTCGAAAGAAAGGTTGACACGCTCGGAAAAAGGCTTCCGAGGGAGGACAGAGAAAGAACGCGCGCAGAGGGCTTTTTGCTGCTTTATTTGTACGGGGCGGAAAAAGAAGCCGAGCTTTGCACGCGTTACTACAATGCGGACGGAGAGCTGATTTGTGAGGAAAGGGAGCAGCCGAAGGCAGAGGCGCTTAAAAGGTTTTTCAGCAAATGCATCGGTGTTTGCGAAAAATACGCCACTCCCGAAATCGAGCGTGTAAGCGAAAGGCTTCCCGCATACAGGGCGTTGAAATTTCCCTATCCCGCGATAAGAGAGGGGCAGTCGGATTTTATCCACGCGGTGCATCGCACAATCGCACACGGCACACAGCTTTGTGCTTCACTCCCGACCGGCACGGGAAAGACGGTATCGGTTTTGTACCCCGCCCTCCGCGCACTCGGCGAGGGAAGGTGCGACAAAATATTTTACCTCACGCCAAAGCATACGGCGGCACGTGCGGCAAGCGAATGCCTTGAGCTTTTTGCGTCGCAGGGGGTGACGGTAAAGGCGTGTATCCTCTATTCGAAGGAGACGCTTTGCTCCGAGGGGCTTACCTGTCGCAGACCAAACGGCGGCTGCCGACTTTCAAGCCTTTCGTCGATACCCGATGCAGTTCTTTCACTTTACAATTTAAACAAGGCGGTCGTGCTTCGCGCGGATTTCGAAAGAGTCGGCAAGGAATACGGCATTTGTCCGCACGAGCTTGCGCTCTGCTACTCCGAGCTTTGCGACGTTGTAATTTGTGATTTTAACTACCTTTTTGACCCGCAAATTTATCTTAAGCGGTATTTTACCGAGGGCGGAAGATACGTTTATCTTATCGACGAGGCGCACAACCTCCCCGAAAGGGCGAGAGAAATGTATTCCTCCGAGCTTTCGACAAGGGAGCTTGACGAGCTGCTTTCAAATCCTCTTTTGCCGCAGCACTCCGCAATCAGGGAGGCAATCAAGACTGCAAGGGATAGCATAGAAGGCTTGTTCTTCCCCTACCTTCGCGACGAGCTTCACGAGAGAGAAAGAGGGGAGAAGGTCGGGGCGGTATGCCTTCACAATCCGCCGTCCGATTTGTACACAATTGTTTACACCTTTCTCGCCGATGCGGAGGCGGCATACCGAGCCTCCCTTCGCGATAAGGACGGAGAGGCAACAGAGCGCACGCTGCTTTTGCGGGAGCTTTATTACAGGCTCAAAAAGCTTGGCACATCGCTTGAAAAATTTGACGAGAAATACCGTCTTTTCCTATTTTACGAGGGGGGCGTGTTAAATTTTCGCCTGTTTTGCATTGACACGGGCGGTGTAATATCCGACAGAGTAAGGACGGGAAATGCCGCCGTTTTCTTCTCCGCAACGCTTGAGCCGCTTGTGTATTATCGCTCGCTTCTCGGCGCGGACGGCACAACCGACAGCCTTACCGCAGGCTCGCCCTTTGACCCGTCACAGCTTTCGGTTTCGATAGTGGATTCGGTTTCGACAAGGTACTCCGAAAGAGAGCGCACAGCCCCTGCCGTTTGCCGTGCAATTGCCGCTATGATAAGCGCAAGGCGCGGACATTATATGATATTTTGCCCCTCCTTTGAATACCTTGAGCTTTTGGCGGGAGTCTTTACCGAAAAGTACCCGAAGCTCCACACCGTTATCCAAAAGCGGGATATGACTGCCGAGGAAAAGCGTGCATTCCTTGACGAGTTTAAAAACTGCGACGGCAAGTATCTTATTGCCTTTTGCGTGCTTGGCGGAATATATTCGGAGGGCGTTGACCTCACGGGCGACAGTCTTATCGGCGCGGCTATCGTCGGTATAGGTATGCCGACCCTTTCCTACGAAAGAGAGTCAATGCGCGACTATTTCAACGATAAATACGAGGCGGGCACGGAATACGCCTACCTTTACCCCGGAATGAATAAGGTCTTTCAGGCGGCGGGCAGAGTCATAAGGACGGAGGACGACCGCGGTGTTATCCTTTTAATTGACGACCGCTTCCGCGACCCCATATACAAAAAAAGCATTCCCTCACTTTGGCGGGGAATGAAATACGTCGGGGATGCAAAGGAATTGAAGGCGCGCACCGAAGCCTTTTGGAAACGAGTTGACGAGGATAAAAAATAATCGCAACGACCGACCCCACCGTTATTTCAAAACGGTATCCGCAAGCTACGCAGGAGCTTTCCAAACGTTGTTTTTTTTGCTCCGCGGCTGCTTCCCAAAAGTCATTTGGAAGCTCTACGGTTGCTCTAAAAACGTTTTTAAGCTCCGCGGCTGCTTCGCAAACGGATTTGTAGCGGCTTTCTATATAAAATAAGGTTAAAAAAGAAAAAGGACGGCTTTTGTGAGCTTTTTGGGTTCACTTTATGCCGTCTTTTTCATTGCTTGGCGGGAAACGGATTTTCCCCACCGAGTTATCAATATTTTTCAACCAAAGAGAGTGTAAGCGCGGTGGAAATGCGTGCCGCCTCGGGAAGGAATTTGGAATATTCCATAGACGCGCTTCCGTCGGCACTGTCGGAGATTGCGCGGACAACGGCAAATTTTACACCGTTTACAAGGGCAACCTGTGCCACGGCGCAGCCCTCCATCTCGCAGGCAACCGCACCGAAATCGGTGTTGATGCGAGTCTTTTCCTCAAGCGATGAAACGAATTTATCACCCGTTGCGATAGCACCGACGCTATACCCTACGCCCATTTTTTCTGCCGCCGCGGTGAGTATTTCAACCGCACGTGAGTCGGCTTCAAAATAGATAAGGTTTATGCCCGAAACAAGTCCCTTCGGGTCACCGATTGCCGAGGTGTCCATATCGTGCTGGCAAAGCCTGTCGGCTATAACAACGTCAAGCGGCGAAAGTCCCGCGCTTGCCGCACCGCCTACGCCCGTATTTACGATAAGGCGGGGGGAATATTTCAAAATCATAGCCTCGGTGGCAATTGCGGCAAATACCTTTCCGATTCCGCATTTGGCAATTACGACGCGCTTTCCGAGAAGCTCTCCCGAGTGGAAGGTAACAGAGCCAACTGTTTCGCTTTTCAACCCCGAAAGACGTGCGACAAGCTCGTTAACCTCGGGGTCCATAGCTCCGATTATACCGATGTCAAATTTACAGTCCATATAAGCACCTTTTGTAAATATTTATTTGCATTTTGCGTTTTATCCCGCACCCCGTGTTAAATTACGCGGGATAGGTAAAATCATTCTCCCGCGACTCAAGGCAGGCAAGATAACGCTCGCACTCCCGCTTTGCCGAGGCAAGGTCGAGATTTTTATAGTTTCCGCACTCAACGCGGGATGCCCCGGGCACGTCGCCCGTGTGTGCAAGAATTTTAGAAAGCACGTCCTTTACAACCGCAAGAACCGTGCCGTTTTCGGCATTTCGGACGAGAAGGTAAAACCCCGTTTGACAGCCCATAGGGCCGAAATAAAGCACATTATCCCCGATAGAGGAGGAACGGACGTAGGTTGCAAAAAGATGCTCGACCGTGTGCATAGTGATATTGTCCATATAGTCGCCCGCGTTTGGCACTCTCGTACGCAAATCGTAGGTGGTAACGTCGCCGTCGATACGCGAAACGTAGATACCCTCCGTTATTTTATCGTGGTCAACGCTAAAGGACGCAATTCGCTTTAAGTCTTTCATATATCTTCCTTTAAATTACCCCCGACGGTTGGTCGGGGACTTGCTGAATTTTGCCTCGTTAAAGCGGCAATAAAGCTTCAAATCAGAACTTAAGGCGCTCCTTGATATACGCCTTTACCTCGGATACGGGGATACGCACCTGCTCCATAGTATCGCGGTCGCGCACGGTTACGCAGCTGTCGTTTTCGGTTTCAAAATCGTAGGTGATGCAGAAGGGCGTTCCGATTTCGTCCTCTCTGCGGTATCTCTTGCCGATAGAGCCTGTTTCGTCAAAGTCAACGGGGAATTCCTTTGCAAGCTCGTCGTAAAGCTCGAGCGCCTTTTCGGAAAGCTTCTTTGAAAGGGGAAGCACCGCAGCCTTCACGGGAGCAAGTGCGGGGTGGAGGTGAAGCACAACTCTTACGTCGCCGCCGTCAAGCTCCTCCTCGTCATAAGCGTCAACGAGGAAGGCGAGCGCAACTCTGTCCGCGCCGAGCGAAGGCTCGATTACGTAGGGAACGTAATGCTCGTTCTTTTCCTGGTCGAAGTAGGTCATATCCTTGCCCGAGTGGGTCTGATGCTGACCGAGGTCGTAGTCGGTTCTGTCCGCGATGCCCCAAAGCTCTCCCCAGCCAAACGGGAACAAAAATTCAAAGTCGGTGGTCGCCTTTGAATAGAAGCAAAGCTCGTCGGGGTCGTGGTCGCGAAGGCGGAGATTTTCCTCCCTCATACCAAGGTTAAGAAGCCACTTGTGGCAGAAATCCTTCCAGTATGCAAACCACTCGAGGTCGGTGCCGGGCTTGCAGAAGAATTCAAGCTCCATCTGCTCAAACTCGCGGGTACGGAAAACGAAGTTACCGGGGGTAATCTCGTTACGGAAGGACTTTCCGATTTGGCAAACGCCGAAGGGAAGCTTCTTTCTCATAGAGCGCTGTACCGCGGGGAAGTTTACGAAAATTCCCTGCGCAGTTTCGGGACGGAGATAAACGGTATTAAGGCTGTCCTCCGTAACGCCGATAAAGGTTTTGAACATAAGGTTAAACTTTTTGATGTCGGCAAAATCATTTCCGCCGCAATCGGGGCAAACGATGCCCTTTTCCTTGATGTACGCCGCCATCTCGTCAAAGCTCCAGCCCGCGGGATTGTCGTTAAGCCCGTTTGCGAATGCGTAATCCTCGATAAGCTTGTCCGCCCTGTGCCTTGCCTTACAGCCCTTGCAGTCCATAAGCGGATCGGAGAAGCCGCCGACGTGTCCCGAAGCCACCCAAGCCTGGGGATTCATAATAATCGCGGAGTCAAGTCCGACGTTGTAGCGCGACTCCTGCACAAACTTTTGCCACCAAGCGCGCTTTACGTTGTTCTTAAACTCAACACCGAGAGGACCGTAGTCCCAGGAGTTGGAAAGACCGCCGTAAATTTCCGAGCCGGGAAAGATAAAGCCGCGAGTTTTGCAAAGAGCCACGATTTTGTCCATTGTCTTTTTTGTGTTTTCCATTTTTATCTCCAAATGTAAATAATTATTTGCAAATTTTAATACTGTTAATCGGCAAGCTTACCGCATATAACGCCGTTATTATGTGACACGGGTATGACGTTTACCCTATCCCCCTGCTTGTTTTCGGGAGCGTAAACGCTTACCTCGGCAAACTCGTCGGAGTGGGCGGTAAAATACCCTCCATCACCCGTTTCGAGAATACAGCAAAGCGGCTTTTTCGACGAAACTATACCGTCAAGGATTTCGTCGCGCACCTCGCGCACAACGCGAATAAGCTCTCGCGAGCGGCGTTGTCTTTCGCTTTTCGGCACGGGGCTTGGCAGAGAAACGGCATCCGTGCCCTCCCTTTCGGAATAGGCGAAAACGTGAGCGTCGAGGAATTTTGCCCGTCGCACGAAATCAACCGTTTCAAGGAAGCATTCCTCGGTTTCCCCGGGGAAGCCAACCATAAGGTCGGTGGTAAACTGTACCCCCGCGATATGCCTTCTGAAAAGCTCAACGGTTTCAAGCGCGTAGGCGCGGGAATAGCGGCGGCGCATCAGGCGAAGCACCGTATCCGACCCCGACTGCATCGAAAGGTGAAAATGCGGTGCAAGGATTTTTGCATCCTTTACCCTTAGAATAAATTTTTCTCCGACAAGCTCGGGAGCAAGCGAGCCGAGCCGCAGCCTTTCGCAGCTTTTACGCCCGTCGAGCGTGAGAATCAATTCGGCAAGGTCGCACCCTCCGTCAAGGTCGCGCCCGTAGGAGCCTGTTTCAATTCCCGTCAGCACCACCTCGCGAGTGCCGCTTTTGTAAAGCCCCTCTACCTCCGAGATAACGTCGGCGGGAGCCTTTGAGCGGACGGGTCCGCGGGCGTGGCGGATTGCACAATAGGAGCAGCGCGATTCACAGCCGTCCTCAATTTTCACGTAGGCACGGGTGCGCGGCGCTTTTTCAACGCGCATCGGTTCAAATTTTTCATTGTCAAGCGGCGGGGCGGAAATATACCGTCCCTCCCTTTTCCCGCTTAAATACTCGCTTACAAGGTCGGCAACCTTCATTTTGTCGGCAGTGCCGACGACGATTTTCACGCCGTCTATTGCGGCAACCTCGCTCGCGCTTCTTTGACTGTAGCAGCCCATAACGGCAACCACGGCGCGGGGGTTTTGCGATACGGCACGGCGTATGTACTGCCGCGATTTTCTATCGCTTTCGGCAGTTACGGTGCAGGTGTTAATAACGTAAACGTCGGCAGGCGTGTCAAATTCCACGAGTGTAAATCCGCGTCGCACAAGCTCCTCGGCGAGTGCCTCCGTTTCGTATTGCGATACCTTGCAGCCGAGGGTATAGACGGCTACGCTCGGCATCACTCACCCGAGTAAACCGACGGGTCAAGCACGCCGATATAGGGGAGCGCGCGGTAGCGCTCGTTGTAATCAAGACCGTAGCCGACAACGAACTCGTCGGGGATTTCGGTACCGCAGTAATCGGGCACAAACTCCACGCGGCGGCGGGAGGGCTTGTCAAGAAGGGTGCAGGTTTTAACGCTTCGCGCGCCCTTTCCCTTCAGGTACTTTGTAAGATAAGAGAGGGTCACGCCGCTGTCGATAATATCCTCAATAACAAGGAGGTCACATTTGTCAAGGTCGGGGCGCACAAGGTCAAGATGAATGTTGACAGTGCCTGTTGTAACCGTACCCGCGCCGTAGCTTGACGCCTTTATACAGTCAATCTCTACGGGGACGGTGATTTTTTTCATAAGGTCGCCCATAAACACAATCGAGCCCTTCAGCACGCAAACGAGAATGAGATTTTTATCCTCACCCGCGTAGTCGCGGTCGATTTGCGCCGCAATTCGGGTGGTAATTCTATCGATTTCCTCCTCTGTTACGAGGATTTTTGCAATATCCTTTCTCATAAAGCCTCCAAAAGCCGAAAATTGACTAAAGCCAATACTTCTCATTCTAACTATGCGGTTATTTTAGCATAAAACACACGCTTTGTCAAGCATAGTAGAACCGATTACAAAATTTATTAAATATTTAAGGGGCGCGTGGGGTACGGCATTACGGAGCCAAAACGGTAACGGTATATTTGTTGCCGTCGTGCTCCGAGTCGACAACCTCATAATTATGTAAATCAAGATTTACATTTACGGCATTCGGGACTGTGGCGGTATAGGTGATTTTATCGCCCGTTTTCTCCCACAAGACCTCAATTTCTCCACACGGGGTGGCATATCTTCCCTTTGCAGAGGTGATTTTGCCCGTCGGGTCAAACGTGGGAGCAAGGATGACGGATTTAAACCCACCCGATGCCGTCGGTCGTATTCCGAGGCAATATTCAAACATCCACTCCACACAAGAGCCAAAGGAATAGTGGTTAAAGGAATTCATCCCTGCACGTATTCCGTTTTCTGCGGTAAAGCTGTCCCAATGCTCCCACACCGTTGTTGCGCCGTTCATTATCGAGTAGCCCCACCCCGGAAATTCGGTGCTTGTAAGTATACCGTAGGCAAGGTCGGCACGCCCTATATCGCAAAGGGTCGGAAGCAGGAATTTTATGCCGAGAAATCCGGTTGTGAGCTTTCCGCAGCTTTCGTTAAGCTTTCTCTCAAGATGACGCTTTGCCTCCTCCCTTGTAATAATGCCCGATTTGTATGCAATGGCGTAAAGGGATTGCGTATCGGAGAGAATTTTTCCGTCCTCCGAAACAAAATTATCGCTGAAAACCCTTTTCTGTCTTTCAAAGAGTGCCTCGTACCTTTCGGCCTCCGTATCTCCAATAACGCGGCACATAAACGCAACCATTCCCGAAAGACGGGTGTAGTAAAGCGTTGAAATCGCCGAAAGGTCGGACGGTGTGCCGAGAGAGAGCCAGTCGCCGTATGCACCGCCCCCGTTTCGTATGCCGTTTGGACTTTCCTCGGCGTAATAGTCAAGAAGTCTTTTTGCCGCGGGCAGATTGTCGCGAAGGATTTTCGTATCGCCGTACATTATAAAATGGTCGTAGGGCAGCTCCGCGATAGCCTCCGCCCAGCCTGCGGCACAGTCACGCCCCGTATAGAAGCGGCTTCCAACAGGAGGGACGGGAGCGACCGCGGGGATTACACCGTTACCGAGCTGCGCATCCCTTATATCCGAGAGGTATTTGTCGTAAAAGGCGCGACAATCCATATTCCACATTGCACTTCGCGCGAATATTTGAGCATCCGCCGTCCATCCGAGTCTTTCGTCACGCTGCGGACAGTCGGTTGGCAGACCGAGAAAATTATCCCGTTGTCCCCAGAGTGCGTTGGAATATATTTTGTTTACAATTTCATCAGAGCAGGAAAATTCGCCCGCGACCGAAAGGTCGGTGTACATTGCCTCCGCAGCCGCATCGAGAATTTCCGCATTTCCGTCAATCTCAATTTCAAAATACTGAAAGCCGTGATAGGTGAAAAGCGGACGGAATTTTTCAACGCCCCCACCCGCAAGGATATAGGTATCGGTTGCCTCCGCCTTTCTGAGGTTTTCGGTATAAAGCGCACCGTCCGAGAGCAGCTCTCCGTGGCGGACGGTGATTTTCGCACCGCGCTCTCCCCTTACCGAAAGGGAAACAACGCCAGCTATGTTTTGCCCAACGTTATATAAAGTTTTATTGCCGTTTTTTGACACGGGGTGGGGTGTAAGCCGATGCTTAACGACAATCGGGGGAATTTTCACGGGGTCAAGAAAGAGGTTTCGGGAGAATTTAAAAACACATTCCTCCGCATACTCCCACGCGCCGTCGTCATAGTCGGCGGAAGAAAAATCACCGAGGGCAAGCCGCCCGTCAACGTATTCGCCCATATATATATCCGATCTGCGTATTGCACCCGAGCTTGCGCGCCAGGTGGAGTCGGTAGAGATTTCGTCGGTATGTCCGTCGGAGTATTCAATTCTCAAAAGCGCTGTGAACTCCACCCTTTCCGAGTAGCCGCATCTTTTAAACGCATAGGTGGAGCCGAGATGCCCCACAGCCCAGCCGTCGCCAAGCACAACACCGACCGCATTCCTTTTACGAAGCATATCGGTTATGTCGTAGGTGACGTAGGGGAGTCTTTTATGGTAGTCAACCCAACCCGGGGAAAGGTAATCATTTGACACGGGCGCGCCGTTAAGAAACGCCTTGAAAACTCCAAGCGCACTTACGTAAAGGGTGGCGCGCTTTACGTCGGAGGCGACAGAAAACCCCCGTCTGAAATAGGGAGAGGGGTTTCCGTATTTATCGTCGGGGGAATTGTTTTCGCCCGTTTTGTACGTTATCCACTTTGAATCAAAAATCATTTTTACCCCTTTTTGGTTTTTGCAGAAACCATTGCATCTTTCTGAGGAAAATTATAGCACAATTTCTTTACAATTACAATACGGAAAGCTGTATATACAATATAAAAAATAAATATTTTAAAAAATTGCTTGACAAACGGTGGTTGATGCGTTATAATATACCTTGCGTTAATATGAATACGCATAAAAGATGTTAATTTTTGACGAAGGAGGTGCAATCGTGAAAAGAACTTACCAGCCCAAGAAGAGACAGAGAAAAAAGGAACACGGTTTCAGAAAGAGAATGGCAACCGCTAACGGAAGAAAGGTTCTTAAGAGAAGACGCGCCAAGGGAAGAGCAAGACTCACCTACTAATTGACGGCGAAGCAGTCGGTCACAACGTGACAGTCACCAGAGTGACAACAACAAAACCTCCGATAAACGACCGATTTACCACGGCACTTTATCGGGGTTTTTGCTTGAATGGAGGCCTTTATGAAATTCAAGGCGATTTGTGAAAATCATTTGTATTCAAAAGCGTATTCAAAGGGCAAAAGAGCAGTGACATCGGCTCTTGCGGTTTACGTTCTGCCCGATTATGCAGCAAAGCGACTCGCAAGGTCGCATCCCGAAAAAAGGGTTGTTAACCGCATCGGTCTTACAACCTCGAAGACGCTTGGCAAGGCGGTAGTGAGAAGCCGCTGTCGCCGTATAATGCGCGAGGCGCTACGCCTCATTGAAAAGGAACGGCCGCTTAAGGTCGGATTTCTCATCGTCATTGCCGCACGGCACGCCGCCGTCAATATGAAAAGCACCGAAATAAAGGTACAGCTTGAGTCGGCATTGGCAAAGCTCGGAATGTATCAGGGAAAATGAAGCACCTGATGATATGGCTTATACGCCTTTACCAAAAATTTATATCCCCCCTAAAACCGCCCTGCTGCAGATTTACGCCCACCTGCTCAAGCTATGCTATCGAGGCTTTTAAGAAACGGGGCTTTTTCGTGGGACTTATCCTTACCGTATGGCGCATTCTCCGTTGCAACCCGTTTTGCAAGGGTGGATACGACCCCGTACCCGAAAAAGGATTTCGTAACCCGCGTCCGGCAGACACTGCGAAGGATATAACCGAGAACAAAAATATTTAAAAGGAATTTAAAAATGTTAGATTGGATTTACACCGCGCTCGGTGCGATGATGCGATTCTTCAATACGATTTCCGGCTCCTACGCACTCGCACTTCTCTTTTACGCGCTGGTATTCAAAATCGTCTTTTTGCCCTTTACGATTAAGCAGCAGAAAAACCAGATAAAAATGGCAAAGCTGACCCCAAAAATCGAGCTTATCAAGGCAAAGTACAAGGGCAGAACAGACCAACCCACAATGCAAAAACAGCAGCAGGAAATTATGGAGCTGCAGCAAAAGGAGGGCTATAACCCGATGTCGGGCTGTCTTCCCCTTCTTATCCAGATGCCCATAATCATTCTGCTCTACACCGTTATTCAGGGTCCTCTTTCCTACATCGCAAAGCCTATCGACAGCTATGACGCAAGCCTTCTTGCCGTAAACGGCATAAGCGAGATTAGCGACGAGGATTTTTCAAGGACCGATATTTCCCTTCGCCTTTATCTCGACTACTCCTCGGACAATGCGGAAACGAAGGAAAAGATTCTTTCGGATTTCCTTGAAACGAAGGAGAAGAAGGGAGAGAACAAGGCGTACAAGAACCTCAAAAAGACTCTTAAGACGAAGGAAATTGCCCTCGTCGGCAATATCCGCGATTTCGTTGAAAACGGCTATACCGCAAACAGCGAGCTTCTCGCAAAGAAGGACGGCGAGGAGGAGCTTAACGCCAACCAGCTCGCAATCATTCAAAACGCAGAAGCTATTAAGAAGTCAACCGACGCGGAAGACAGAATGACACTCATAGAAGACTACGGTATCGAGTACGATAGCATCCCGAACTTTATGCTTTGGGGCGTAAACCTCGCTCACACGCCGAGTCTTAAGAACTTCTCTATCCTTTGCATCATTCCCGTGCTTGCGGCGCTTGCACAGTGGTTTACGATGTGGATAATGAGAAAGATTAACCCCTCCCCCGCCACCGCGGGTCAGGACGCGCAAACCGCAGCCTCGATGAAGATTATGGACCTCGTTATGCCCGGTATGACGCTCTTTATTGCGTTCAGCTTCTCGGGAATGCTCGGTCTTTACTGGATTTACCAGTCGATACTCGGACTTATCAACTCGCTTATCCTTGCAAAGCTTATGCCAATTCCAAAGTTTAGCGAGGAGGAGATAAAGGAGCTTCGCCGTCAGGAAAAGGAAATCGAAAAGGCGGCACGCGCTGCGGCAAAGCAGGGACCGAAGTACCGCTCGCTCCACTATATCGACGACGACGATTACGAGGAGCTTCCCCCGATTCCCGAGGACAAAAAGACCGAGGGCGGAAACAAAAAATTCGGCGGAGATATCCCCGAAATCAAGGACTGACAGGTATAGGCTGTCAGAGGACATCTTTTAAACAGTTAAAGAAAGGTTAAGATATGATTAAGGAAGTACTTGCAACAGGTAAGGACGTTGCAGAGGCAAAGGAAAATGCCCGCGCGGCGCTTGGCGTTTCCGCGCTTGACGACGTAGATATTAAGTTTGAAATAGTTCATATGGGCTCGAAAGGCATCTTCGGCATTATCGGCGTAAAGCCCGCACAGGTTAAGGCATCGATTGAAATTCCCGAGCGTGAGGAAAGACGCAGAGGGGACAAGAAAAAAGGACCGAAGCCCGAAAGAAAAACCGAGGCAAAGCCAAGAGAGGAAAAGAAGCCCGAGGTAAAGGAGGGTGAGGAGGCAGCTCCCGCCCAGAGCAATAAGAAGAAAAAGAAGCACAAGAAAAAGACGGGTGCAGAAGGCTCCGCAAGCAAGCCGCAGGCTCCCGTAATTCCCGAAAACGAGCTTAAGATGGAGCGCCGCGAGGTAGAGGCGGGAGAGGATATGTCCTTCGACTTTATCAACACCCTCCTTTCGGATATCGGTCTTGAGGCTACCGCAGAGCTGTATTCCTGCGAGGACGGAACGAGAAGAATCAACATCATCGGCTCGGACGCCTCCACTCTTATCGGTCATCACGGCGACACTCTCGACGCGCTTCAGTATCTTGCAAACCTCGCCTCCGCGAGAAAGAACTCGAAGGGCGAGCGCGACAAGAGCCGCGTTACAATCGACATCGAGGGCTACCGCGCAAAGAGAGAGGCTACCCTCCGTGCGCTTGCAAGAAGAATGGCACAGAAGGCACTCCGCAACAAGCGCAGCGTTATGCTCGAGCCTATGAGTGCGTACGAGAGAAGAATTATTCACTCCGAAATTCAGGGCATCGAGGGTGTTTCCACCAACTCCATCGGCTCGGAAAACAACCGCAAAATCGTAATCTTCCTCACCGACAAGAAGCCCGAGGGCATTTTTGAGGAGGATGCGGAGGTTGAAGCCTCCACCTCGCTTCGCGACGAGTTTGCACCCGAGGCAGACGACGTAAGCGCAAGCGTCGGCGCAGTTGACGTAAGCGTTTCGGTTGACGAAAGCGACGACGAAACCGTTACCGTTGAAACCACCGTTCCCGACGAGGCAGAGGAGCTTGTCATCGACGAGGACGACGACGGAATCAAGTAATGTTCAATACAATTGCAGCAATTTCCACCCCACCCGGAAAGGGTGGGGTTGCGATTATCCGTATAAGCGGCGCGGACGTGTGCGAAATAACCGAAAGGGTTTTCCGTCCCGCATCGGGAAGGCGGCTTTCCGACTATCCCGCAAGGACGCAGGTTTACGGATATATTATATATAATAATGAAAGAATCGACGACGGGCTTGCAACCGTTTTCCCCGCGCCCCATTCATACACGGGGGAGGACGTGTGCGAGATTTCCTGTCACGGCGGCAGCCTGGTCAGTGCGACCGTGCTGGAGGCTGTTTTCGCGGCGGGAGCTGTGCCTGCAGAAAGCGGCGAATTTACCCGTCGGGCATTTATCAACGGGCGGCTTTCGCTTACCGATGCGGAGGCAATAGGCAGCCTTTTAGATGCAAAATCCCGCGAGGAAATGCGCCTCGGTGCAGAGCCTGCACGCACGAGGCTTCGCACGAAAATCGGGGAAATCCGCACGGCAATCACCACGCTTCTCGGCTCTATTTACGCGAGAATTGATTATCCCGACGAGGACCTCGGCGATTTTACCGAGGAGCAAACGCTCGCGGAGCTTGTCAAAATTCGCGAGCTGCTTAACCGGCTTATCGACTCCTACAAAACGGGGCGCGCGATAACCGAGGGAATATCCGCGGTAATTTGCGGAAAGCCCAACGTTGGAAAATCAACTATATACAACCTCATTCTCGACGAGGAGGCGGCAATAGTAACGAGCATTCCCGGCACTACGCGCGACCTTCTTGAAAAAACAGTTCCGCTTGGGCGGGTTTTGCTTCGGCTTACCGACACGGCGGGAATAAGAAGCGAGGGCGCGGACACGGTTGAAAAAATCGGCATAGAGCGCTCAAGGGAAAAAATAGCCGCCGCGGAGCTTATAATCGCGGTATTCGACCTTTCGCGCGAGCTTGATCGGGAGGACGAGGATTTGCTCCTTCTGCTAAAGGAGGCGCGCGGGGCGAAAATATGTATCCTCAACAAGGCGGACGGTGCCGAAAAGCTTGACACGGGTAGGCTTAATTGCGATTTTGACGCAACAATCCGCACCTCGGCAAGGGACGGCGGGGATGAGGCTCTGCGCCATTTAACCGAGGTGGTTGACCGACTTTTCACGGACGAGAAGATATCTACCTCCACCGACGCCGTCGTATCCTCTGCTCGCCAGCATTCTTCGCTTTTGAGGGCGAGGGAGTTTATAGACGCTGCCATTACGGCATATTCGGTCGGTATGCCCGCCGATGCTGCATCCTCCGATATAGAGCTTGCCCTTGGGGCAATCGGAGAGCTTGACGGCAGGAGCGTTTCCGAAAGCGTTGTCGGAGATATTTTTTCCCGCTTCTGCGTCGGGAAGTAGGCTATACCGCATACTCCCCCCTGCTCTCCGCCATTGAAACTCCCGCCTCGCGAAAGCCGCGGGCAGATGCGCCGAGAGCTATTGCGAGAAGCAGACAAAGCAAAATACCGATAATTCTTTTCATAAATTCCCCTCCCGTGGCTTTGATGCCGAAATACGGCTTCAATACCGATTTTACACTCTTATTTTTGACACGGGTAGGGGTAAACATACGGAGAAAAAGTGGAAAACAAGAGATTTTCAAAAAACGACGCGGGCTTTATATGTAAAAACTGCGGCAAGGAGGTTTTGCCGCTCGGCTACACCTCTCGCAATCACTGTCCGTTTTGCCTTTGCTCGCTTCACGTGGATATAAATCCAGGGGACAGGGCAAACGCCTGCGGCGGGATACTCCGCCCGATAAAGGCGGAGCCTGACCCCAAAAAGGGCTACGTAATCATACACCGCTGCGACCGTTGCGGAGCAACCGTCCGCAACAAATCCGCCCACGAGGCAAAAATCCAGCCCGACGACACCGACCTGCTCATAAAGCTCACAGCTGGGGTGTGAACAAACCCGCCTATGTTTTGCATAGGCGGGTTTGTTATTTATTTTCTTTTTTCGTAAGCTCATATTCTACGCTTCTTATCAAAATCCCCGCTTTTGTCAATACGACCTCTACCTCTTTTCCAAGCTTCAGTCTATCTCTGAAATCCTTTGGTATTACAATTCTGCCAAGCTTGTCTATTTCCTTCACAATTCCAACGCATTTTTCCACGGATATTACCTCACAAAAACATAATGTTTCATTATTTGACATTCACTGCGTGTCATTTTAACAATTGTAACACAATATAATATATTTGTCAATCACTGAATGTCAAAAGAGGTAAGCTATGTTTAAAAACAAAAATGCGGGGCGAAACAATCTTTGCGGCGAGCGCGTACGCGAGCTTCGCTTATCCTATCCCACCAAAATGTCGCAAAGAGCACTTGCCGACAAGCTTCAGCTCTTGGGAATAGACGTGGACAAAAACGCCATTCAAAGAATTGAGAGCGGAAAACGCTTTGTTACGGATATTGAGCTAAAGGCACTCGCAACCGTTTTTGCCGTTTCGCTTGACGAGCTTATTTAAAAAAAGCACCTACGGGTGCTTTTTCTCTTTACTTTTCTAATTGTTTACTATATAATAAAGGAAAGAACAACTTTTTTGGAGGACATATGAAAAGAGTCCATCTTGATTTTCACACAAGTCCCGACATAGAGGGCATCGGCGAGAGCTTTAACAAAGAGGAGTTTACGGCTACGATAAAGGCGGCGAGGGTTGACCTTATGACCGTGTTTGCAAAGTGCCATCACGGCTACTGCTACTACCCGACGCGGGTGGGAAAAATGCACCCACACCTTAAATTCAACCTTTTAAAGGAGCAGATAGAGGCTATCCACGACGCGGGGGCAAAGGCACCGATTTACATCCCCATCGGCTGGTCAAAGCTGGATGCCGACGCGCACCCCGAATGGCTGATGCGGAATATAAAAACGGGCGAGCCAATCTACTTTGGCTCCGCACCGACGGGCGACCCCGAGGCACACATTGAGGATTGCTCCTGGGCGGCGCTTTGCCCCGTGGGCGGCTACCTTGACGAGGTGGAGCGTGTCACGCGCGACGTTTGCGAGCAGTTTGACGTTTCGGACGGTATCTTTTACGACATTTGCTTTGTAAAGGAATCCTGCGGCTGTCCCGACTGTATATGCGGTATGAAGGCTCTCGGGCTTAATCCCGAAAGCGAGGACGACGCCAAGAAATATTACAAGCAAAAGCACATTGAAATGATGCGCCGTCTTACCGCAGTGGTACACGAATACGCTCCGAATGCCACCGTATTTTACAATGGCGGCGCGGATATGAACCGCACCGAGTATCACCCATATCAGACGCACTACGAGCTTGAGGACCTGCCCACAGCGTGGGGCGGCTACGACCTTATGCCCATTCGTGCAAAGTTCTTTGAAAGATACGGAAAGCCGTATCTCGGTATGACGGGAAAGTTCCACCATGCCTGGGGCGAGTTTGGCGGCTTTAAGCATCCCGAGGCGCTTCGTTATGAATGTGCGGATATGCTCAGCGTAGGCGCGGAGATTTCGGTCGGCGACCATCTTCACCCATCGGGAAGGCTTGACGAGGCTACCTACCGCCTTATCGGTCACGCATTCGACTACGCGGCAAGGCTGGAGCCGTATTCCTATGGCACGAGGGCATACACCGACGTCGCCCTTTTTATGAGCCACAACAGCGATTCCGACGTCGGAGCATCAAAGCTTTTACAGCTTATGCAGCTTGATTTCGACGTTATAGAGAGCGCCGACGAGCTTTCGGGGCACAGGCTCGTAATTCTTCCCGATGCTGTATGCCTTTTGGCACAGGATAAGGCAAAATTGCGCGATTTTGTGACACGGGGTGGCAGCATTGTGGCATCCTACGAAAGCGGATTTCGGGAAATCGGAATAAAAAAGCTCTCACCGTCCCCCTTCGACCTTGACTATATAGAGTGCGAGCTTGACGGCTTTAACACTCCGTTTTTGTCCTACTCCTCCGCTTATATCACCGAGTGCGAGGGCGAGACTCTTGCAAGGGTTTACGAGCCGTATTTCAACCGCCGCGAGGGTCATTTCTGCGGTCACAAGAACACACCGTACAGGCTTGATGCCGCGGAATATCCCGCACTTGTGAAAAACGGAGGCGTCGCATATTTCGCGCATCCCGTCTTTTCGGCATACAACAAATCGGGCAGCTACGTTCTGGAGGAATATATAAAAAAGGGTATTCTATCGGTTTACGAACCGTATGCGGCGGTTAAAAATTTCCCCTCCGCGGCAAAGCTTCGCACACGCGAGGGCGACGGCTTTATCGCGGTGCATCTGCTCTACGCTCCGCCCATCAATCGCGGCAACGTTTGTATTTTGCCCGACTTTCCGACGCTCCACGGCGTTAGCGTAAGCCTCCGAGTCGGTAGGCGTGTAAGTAGCGTAACCCTCCCCGTAACCGGTGAAAAAATACCGTTCGATACGGTTGGAGATATGCTCCGAATAACGCTTCCGCCCTTTTCGCTTCACACGCTTTTGATAATAGAATAATGCTTTCACGGGACATTTGCGGGGGTGCGAATGTCCCACTTTTTGTGCCTTTTTTGAAAACCGAAAAAGTGTTTTTTTATTTTTCGTTTTTCTATTGACAAGGCGGGTTAACTGTGCTACACTTGCCTTGGCGCAAAGGAAATTTGCGAACAAATTTCAAACGGTACGTGAGCTATGAACAACACCTTAAACCAAGAAAAGGATATTTATAAGGTAAGCCGCGGCTTTCAGATTGCATTCGCGGCTCTTGAATATTTTATCTCCATTCTCGTAGGCACAACCTACCTTGCAAAGCTTGGCTCGGCGGTCGGACTTGACGACGGAACAATCGGTCTTGTAACCTCGTTTCTTGCGCTCGGCTGCTCCTTTCAGCTCGTTTCGATATTCCTCGGCGATATGATGAACAAAAAGAGGAATATCATCCTCTTTACCGCTTTTAACCAGCTGTGCTTTCTTCTTTTATACCTCGTTCCGTTTATACGGCTCCCAAGCGGCACGCGCATTTGGATTTTCATCGGTCTTATTCTTGCGGGTAATATTCTTCTCAACATAGTCGCGCCGAGGAAAACCGCCTGGTCGCGCGGACTTGTAAGGGAGGGTCACCTCGGCAGGTATTCCGCGCTTAACGAGATTGTTTCGCTTGTTTCGGGAATGCTCTTTTCCTTTGCGATGGGCGCGATTATCGACGCTTTGGAGGCGCAAAACCGCCTTATGCTCGCCTTTGGAATTATCGGCGCGGTAATCTTTCTTCTTTCGGCGTGCTGCACGGTTTGCCTTCTCGTTTCAAAGCAAAAGCCTCTGCCAAAGCGCGTGGAGGAAAAGCCGCTTTTGCGTATAAAGAGCGCGTTTTCGGACAGGGCAACGCTCTTGCTCATTCCCCTTTACGTCCTTTGGAATATTGCGATTTATTCCACTACCCCGTTTTTCAGCACCTACGCAATTAACGAGCTTGGCTTTTCGATGACCGTAATATCGGTAATCTCCGCCGCATACGCTCTTCTTCGCGCGGTAATTTCGCGCCCCTTCGGCGCTCTCGGCGACCGTCGCGGCTTCGTCGGAAATCTCACAATCGGTATTTTTGCATTTGCAGTATCGCTCGTGGTTATAATGCTCGGAGGAAGGGCGTCCTACGTAATATATCAAATGCTCTACGCGGTTGTTATGGCTTGCACAAATTCCGCGCTTATCATCTTGATTTTCAACAACGTTGCCGAGGAAAAGCGTCCCAACTCTCTCGCCGTTCTTTATTCTCTCGGCGGAGTTTCGGGCTTTCTCACAACGCTTGCGGTGCGCCCGCTCGTCAATTACATACAGGCACAGGGCAACGAATTCCTCTTTCTCGAGAACGTATATGCACAGCAGGTTGTATGCGTTATTGGCATAGCCTTCTCAATCCTCTCGATTATTTACACCAACACGGTCGTAAGACGAATGGAGAGGGCAAGAAAAGAGCATCTTGCATAAAAGAATATAAAACAAAAACGACCGCCGCGGCGGTCGTTTTCCTTTTGCGTAGAATAGATAAAATCCCTTTCGGGAAAGCGGCAAATGCTCACCCTTTTGCAAATTATGCCCAAGGCGCGTAGCATTCGGCGATGGTGCATCTGCTTCTGTCAACTCTTGCTCCGTATTCGCTTACGGCATCTTTCACGTACTTATAAAAGTCGTCAACCGCCTCCTGCTGTGTTCTGTATAAAGTAGCCTCGTCAACGTTGCTGACGAGATGCCAGTCCCAAGTGCCGTCGCCGTAAAATTTTACATAGCCGCGATTGCCGTTTGTCATAACGACGTCAATTGCATAAACCGTTGCTGCCATAATGTTTCTCCTTTAAAAGCTTTACTTAATCAGTTTACCGAGTTTATTGTAGCACAGTTGCCCGAAAAAGTCAATGTTTACGCCAAAAACCGCAACGCATTTACATCAAAATTTCTCTTTCGGCACAAAGCCCGTCGATACAGCCGTCAAAGCCGCCGTTAAGCAGCAGACGGTAAAGCGTATAAGGCAGGTGACAGTCGTAGTGCGCCCATTGCTCGAAAACGAAGGTCCACATCAAAAGGGCAACGGGGTCAGCCTCGGCAGAGTGGCGGGCGTGAAGGCGGCGCACCTCCTCGGAGGCGTCGGTTGACTCAAAAAGAATATAGTTATTCCACACGTAGGAGCAGACCGAAAGAATTTCATCGGCGGTAAGCTCCAGCCCCGTTTTATCCGCAGCGCCGAGAATTTTTTCAATATATTCTCTTTCGGCTTTGAGAAGTCCCCCTTCGGTATTGCCGTTAGCAAAGGCTATCGCATGGGCGACAAGGTCGCGGTTTTTTTCGTTAAGCACCGAAAGGAGGGCGGAGGGCTTCGTATCAAATTCGTAGGAGGTGACACCGTTTTTCCCGCTTTCCCGAAGCTCGAAAAGGTCGTATTCGTATATATAAAACGGGATAAGACCCCCGCCTCCGTGAAGGAGGGCGGTAACGAGCGCGTCCGAAAAATCGAAGGCGGTGACGAAGGCGCTTGAAAAATCCGAAAAGCAGACCTCGTAAAGCCAATACACCTCGCGCGCGTCGGCGTTAAGCGTGGTTGAAGCAAGCACCTCGGCGGTAAAAACTCGACACGGGTCGGCCGCTTCGGGGATTTTCGGGTTATCCGATACGGGAGCAAAGCAAAGAAGCTCGCCCTGTGAATTTTTGCAAATCAAGTATTCCATAGAATTTATTTGCCGTTTATACGAGGTATGCGGGGCAAAGCGCGGTCAGCTCCTCCACCTTAAAGTGATAGTCGGTGAGCGTGTTAATAAGGATAAGCACGGTAACTGCAACCGCGATGGCAAGCGCTCCGAGGACGAGAGCCATAACGGTGGGACGGCGGTCCTTTGGCTTTTGCGGGTCGGAGTCCTTGGCTTTTGACGGAGGCGCAAGCCTTGCCGCACGCATGGCGCGGACAAGCGGCTTATAAATTATAAGCGACACGGCGCCGTTAAAAAGCGTTTTTGCAAAATTAAACGGCAGGAGCAAAACGGGAATAAGCGATATTACGTAGCCCGTGGATGCGCCCGTATATATGGGTGTAATAAGTATGTTAAGCGGCATCATTATTGCGGTGGTTGTTATAACCGAAACGCCGATACCGATTATTGCCGATTTAAAATTCCTTTTTCGCGAGTAGATAAAGGACGCCACGAAAACGAAGGCGGCGGAGGAGGCAAAATCCATAAGGAAGCCCCAAAATCCCGTACCCGAATAAAGAAAGCTTGCCAGCGCGGAGATAAGCGAAACGATAGCTCCGCTTACGGGTCCGTAGATAAAGGATGCGATTACGATTACGATGTCCCCCGCATCAAGCGAGAGAAAGCCTACCTTTAAAAAGGAGGTAAGAAAGCTTACAACCGCGGCAAGCGCGGAAAATATGCCGACACCCGCAAGCATACGGGTTGAAAATTTAGTTTTTTTGCTCATACTCTTTTCCTTTCAAGACAAATAAAAAAACTCACAGTGCGCACCGCATCTATGAGGAAAAGAGAAAATATTGTAAATAGTTATTTACGCCACACGTTGGCATAGTACTATCTTCGACTCTCTTTTTTCATCCGGACTGAAGCGGTTTTTCGCGTTAAATTTAACACGGGTCACCACCAACACCGTCGGTCGAGGATTTTCACCCCGTCGGGAGCTTTCGCTCTTCGCAGACTTCGCAAGGTAACCCCTGCGTTCACTGCCGATATGGATTTTCACCATTCCCCAAAGAAATCGTGATATTCGATTTTTTTGCTGCTTTTTTTGCCGCGGTATATCGCCAATGCCCAAAAGGCTTTATAAAGGATACCCGACGGGCTCTTTATTATTTTATATCCCGACACCCGAATGGGTGTCGGGATAATTTATTTAAGCTAAAAATTTAACTTAAAGGATTACTCCATAATCTCAGCTACGACGCCCGAGCCAACGGTACGGCCACCCTCACGGATAGCGAAACGAAGACCCTTCTCGCAAGCGATAGGAGTGATAAGCTCAACGTTCATGTTAACGTTATCGCCGGGACGGCACATCTCAACGTCAGCAGGAAGGTTGATGATACCGGTAACGTCGGTGGTTCTGAAGTAGAACTGAGGTCTGTAACCGGTGAAGAAGGGCTTGGAACGGCCGCCTTCCTTCTCGGTAAGAACGTAAACCTGACCAACGAACTTGGTGTGGGGCTTGATGGAGCCGGGCTTGCAGAGAACCTGACCTCTTTCGAT